>JBDLUU010000041.1:0-42086 GCA_039805185.1 Bacteroidota bacterium | reverse complement strand
ATGTTCCCAATCATGTATTTGCCACCATCGATTCATTGCCAATGAATACACACCCTATGACTATGTTTGTGGTAGGTGTGATGGCTTTGCAAACCGAAAGCAATTTTGCCAAGGAATATGCGAAGGGAATGAATAAGAAAGACTACTGGGATGCTACTTATGATGATGCAATGGATTTGATTGCACGTCTTCCCAGAATTGCAGCTTATATCTACAGAAGAAAGTATAAGAATAATGAACATATTCAGCCCAATGGATTATTGGACTGGGCGGGCAATTTTGCTCATATGATGGGATATGAAGATGAGAGCTTCAAGGAATTGATGCGATTGTACATGACCATTCACGCAGACCATGAAGGCGGTAACGTATCTGCTCATACCACGCATCTGGTGGGTTCTGCATTGAGTGATCCGTTCCTTAGCTATGCTGCAGGTATGAATGGTCTGGCTGGTCCTTTACACGGTCTGGCTAACCAGGAAGTGATTAAGTGGATTTTTGAAATGCAGGAAAAATTAGGAACAGATAATCCAAGCAAGGAGCAGATTGCGCAATATGTGCAGGATACTTTGTCTTCTGGTAAAGTAGTTCCGGGTTATGGTCACGCTGTATTGCGTAAGACCGATCCACGTTTCTCTGCTCAAATGGAATTTGGTAAGAAACATATGCCGGATGATAAACTGGTGAATACGGTTTGGAATATTTACGAAACAGTACCACCTATTTTACAATCTTTAGGAAAAATCAAGAATCCCTGGCCGAACGTAGATGCGCATAGCGGCGCATTGTTGGTGCACTATGGTTTTGTAGAGTATGAATTCTACACCGTTTTATTTGCTGTTAGCCGTGCATTGGGTGTAATGGCCAGCTTATGTTGGGACAGAGCATTGGGCTTCCCATTGGAAAGACCAAAATCGGTAACTACCGAGTCTGTGAAGTTGTGGTTAGAAGGAAAAGATCAGATTTGGGAGTAAGTGTTAATAAGGTTTGATTAGCTTGATGAATATTTTGAAGCCCGACTATTTGGTCGGGCTTTTTTAGCTATTGTAGCTAAATGTTAATTGTAAGATTCTGGGGAGGCTAGATTTGCTCTCGTCATCAAAATATTCATTGAAGTCTACTAGTTGAAAATGATTCCTTTTTGCGGCGTCTATAAAATCAGAAATATGATGATTGTAACAGGTAACAACTTGTATTCCATCTTCAGTTTCGAATCGTGCTTTAGAACCACTATATTGTTTAAAAGGGTGTAACTCACCTATATAAACAATGCCTCCCAGTTGCATTACTTTGCTCAATTTCTGGAAAATTGATTCCAGATTTTCAATATGTTCGAGCATTAAGCTAAATGTAGCTATATCAAATTTCTGTTCAGCTGCAAAATGCCAGTCTTTGGTAATATCTGCATGGATGAACTTTACATGCTTATCTGTAACTTTTTCTTTGGCTTTTGCAAGCATATTTTCAGATAAATCAACCGCTAAAATATTTTTGGCTATAGAAGTTAGCCACTGGGTGTTTTTCCCTGAACCACATCCAATTTCCAGACAATTTTCATACGAGTTTCCTTTTAATGCATTTCTCAATGCAATAGCTTCTATGTCTCTGGTCTTATTTTCGTTGGTGTCGTATTGCTCAGACCAACTATTGTATGCTTGCTGGATGTTAGACATGGCGGATGAATTCAATAAAAAAGCCCCATTCGGGGCTTTGAGTGGAGAGTATCGGGGTCGAACCGACGACCTCTTGCATGCCATGCAAGCGCTCTAGCCAACTGAGCTAACCCCCCGCGAGTTGCAAATGTAAGTTGCAGGTACTGAATGTCAAAAAATGTTTTTACAAGCGAGGATTGGCTTCTCATGCATAATTATTACAATAAAACGCCTTTTTTTTCGTTGTACTTGTTAGTTAAGCTTAAGCAATTACCATTAAATACAGTCATCTGTTCATAGTATTCGGATTTACTTCTGCAATCTTGCTGTAGTCATGTAAAAAAGACGTAAACAAGCCTGCCGATAAACGGAAACTACAGAAGATAATAGTCCGCCTATTGGTGGTGCAACCATAACCTATGCCAAGTCTGATGCTTGTATTCCCAGCGATGAGATTTTTTCTTTCACAGCTTCCGCTGCAGGTATACCTGCTGGTGCCAAATATATCCGGGAGTTCGGGGATGTAAAATCTTTATCGGGTACGATTGTGAGAAATATGTACAGAAACCCTGCTACCTATATAATCACACTTCAGATTAAGAATTTTGCATATGTATTGCTTCATAAGGCTGCCTTTCAGTAAAAGCTCTTGGCCTGCAAGTACCACCAATAGCTATTTTCTCCAGCGCTTTGCCTGATATAAATTCCCTGAACAATATAACATTTACCAGTAGGTCTATCGTACCTAACGGAACGATTGTAGTCCAAATCTGGGATTCGGATGATGGTATAACCAGTAATAGTTCCAACTCCTTCATGCCCAAGAATTTTCCAAAAGTTCCGGAAGATAAAACATACAATATTAAGATGATTGTAAATGCCAATTCCGGTAGTAGAGATAGGGCTTCATTGAATGTATTTGTTCCTGCCTCTTGTAATATCAGTGGCAATTTTTCTGCAGAACAATTTGATGCCTGTACCAACGAGAGAATTTTGTTTACCGCCGAGGCGGAAAATGTACCGACCGGTGCAGTTTATGAATGAGATCTTTCAGATGGGACAGGTGTAAGAACAAGCAATCCTATTATGTATAAGTACAAATTCCCTTATGATTATGATGTTATCGTGAGTGTTAAACTCAATGCAAGAGAAATTTACAGAACGAATAAGCTGGTGAATGCCAAAGGAGAGAATCCCAAACCCAATGCCAATTTTGAATAAACCCATGTATGGGATTATCGCACTACATAGCGTTGGTCGTTTAATAGCAAATCCACCATCCCTACCAGTACCATTGATTCCTATCAGTGGAGCTTTGGAAACGGTTGTGCAGATACTGTAAGAAAAACCATCAAGATTCCTCCTTGATAAATTCTTTATTGTAATTTGGTAAGCCTTAAGATCAGCGCCATGTTACCAATATTTATTTGTTTTTTATTATTCAATACTTATAATCCATTAATAGCACAAGAGGCTAAAAGCCAACTGGTTCCGGTAATTTAACAACTGTCTCTGTATGATTCTTTGCAGTAGGCTAAGCAAATGGTGAGAATAGCTAGGATAAAAGTAGCTCCTGAGCAATTGGATAAAAATAATAATGCATTGAAGGCTCAGATGCAGGAAGCTTTTAAAAAGGAACCGGGTGTATTGAGTTATCATGCAGTTGCTGACAAAAAAGATTCATCTCAAATTACTATATTGGAAATTTATGCTAATACATCCGCTTATCAACTACATATGCAGCCCCCTCATTTTAAATGAGTATAAAGAAACTGTGAAAGATATGGTACTGAAATTAGAATTGATTCATTTGGATTTAATTGCACGTGCTGATAAAATCAAAAATTAAAACATGCGATTGATAAGATTATTCAATAATATTTTCTTATTTAAAATATATTTACTATGTTCAAAACAAATGTCTTTTGAAACAAGCTTTCCAATTTGGAAAGAAGGCTCTGAATTTAAATTAATCAGAGAAAAAAATAAACCATGATTACGAAAGAACAGATAGAAAAAGCACATGAAAAGATTAAACCGTTTATTCATCATACACCTGTTTTAACAAACAGCAGTATAAATGATATGGCGGGTGCCGAATTGTTTTTTAAATGTGAGAACTTTCAGAAAATCGGTGCATTCAAAATACGGGGAGGAATGAATGCTTCTCTGAATTTAACACCAGAACAATTGGCTAAAGGGTTGGCTACCCATTCTTCAGGAAATCATGCACAGGCTATTTCCTTTGCTGCAAAGACTTTGGATACTAAGGCATACATCGTTATGCCTAGCAACTCTCCTTCGGTCAAGGTGAATGCGGTGAAAGGATATGGAGCAGAAGTGATTTTCTGTGAGCCCAATCAGGCTGCCAGAGAAGCAGCACTTCAAAAAATAGTGGATGAAATGGGCGCTGAATTCATTCACCCTTATGACGATGAAAGGGTGATTACCGGACAGGCAACATGTGTTAAGGAATTACTGGAAACTGTCCCTAATCTTGATGTTGTTTTTACACCAGTTGGGGGAGGTGGCTTGTTGTCGGGTACTGCATTGGGTGCACATTATTTTCAACCATCGGTTAAAGTATACGCAGGAGAACCAGCCGGTGCTGCAGATGCAATCCTGAGCTTCCATTCTGGTAAAGTAGAAAAAGCTCCCTATGTTAATACTATTGCCGATGGGTTATTAACCACACTTAGCGAGAGAACTTTATCTATTATTCGCAAGCATGTGACTGATATATTTCTTGTAACTGAACCCGAAATTAAAGCAGCACTTCGATTGGTTTACGAGAGAATGAAAATTGTGGTTGAACCCAGTTGTGTTGTGCCTTTAGCAGCAGTTCTTAAAAACAAAGAACATTTTAAGGGAAGAAAAATTGGAATCATTTTAACGGGTGGTAATGTGGATTTGAAAAAATTTGCAGAATGGTTTAACGATTAGCTTTTATGTCAGAAAAGAATACCGACTTTGATGCAATTGTAATTGGTTCAGGAATCAGTGGAGGATGGGCTGCCAAAGAACTCTGTGAAAATGGGCTAAAAACGATTGTATTTGAGAGAGGCCGGATGGTAGAACATAAAAAAGATTATCCAACTGCCAATTATCATCCCTGGGATATGCCCCACCGTGGTAAAATTCCGCCTCCGGAAATGGATAAAGATCCAATCGTTAGCAACTGCTATGCATATAAAGAGGATACGAAACATTTTTTTGTAAAAGATAAGGATCATCCATATGTTCAGGAAAAACCATTCAGCTGGATCAGGGGATATCAGGTTGGAGGAAAATCATTGCTGTGGGCAAGGCAAACACAGCGTTGGAGTCCTTATGACTTTGAAGCGCCATTACGCGATGGTTTTGCTGTAGACTGGCCAATACGATACAATGACTTGTCTGAATGGTATAGTTATGTAGAAAAATTTGTTGGCATCAGTGGTAATAAAGATGGCTTGGATACTTTGCCTGATGGTGAATTTCTGCCCGCCTGGGAAATGAATTGTGCAGAAAAAATCATTCAGGAAAAAATTATGGAAGCATTTTCTGAGAGACATGTGGTGCAGGGCAGATGTGCGCATTTAACACAACCCAGTGCAGAACATTTATCGCAAGGAAGGGGACAGTGTATGGCAAGAAATCTTTGTGCAAGGGGTTGCCCTTTTGGTGCTTATTTCAGTTCCAATAGTTCTACTTTGCCTGCTGCAGAAAAAACAGGTAATCTGCACATACAAACACATGCTGTGGTAGATTCAATCATCTATGATGAAAAGCTGGGTAAGGCAACAGGAGTAAGAGTAGTAGATGCACTAACGCATGAAGTAAAAATATATACGGCAAGCATCATTTTTGTAAATGCTTCCTGTTTAAATACCAACTTAATTCTGCTGAATTCAAAAAGCAACTTTTTCCCCAACGGGTTAGGGAATAAAAATGGTCTTTTAGGCAAGTTCATTGCATTTCATAATTACCGGGGCAATATCACTGCTCAGTTTGATGGCCCAATGGATCGGTATTATTATGGTAGAAGACCTACGCAACTGATGATGCCCAGTTTTAAAAATGTATATAAACAGGAGACTGATTTTTTAAGAGGATACATGGTCCATTTTAGTGCAGCAAGAGGGTTGCCAAGAGTATCCGGTGTGGGTGTTGATTTCAAGAATGCCATTATAGAGCCGGGAACATGGCATGTATATATGATGATGCAGGGAGAAACTATACCTAAGGAAACTAATCAAGTGTATTTAAGTGAGTATGAACGGGATGACTGGGGTATACCTCAGCTTGTAGTGAATGTAGATTACGACGAGAATGATGAAAAACTATTACAGGATTTTTTCAAAGAAGGTAAGGCCATGCTTGAAAAAGCTGGCTGTACACAAATTAATACCTGGGATAGTAAACAAGCGCCTGGATTGGATATTCATGAAATGGGGGGAGTCAGAATGGGAAGGGATGAGCAAAGCTCTTTGTTGAATGAATACAATCAATTGCACCATTGTAAGAATGTGTTTGTGACAGATGGGGCTTGTATGACATCAACTGGAAATCAGAACCCATCACTCACTTATATGGCTCTTACAGCAAGGGCTGCTGATTATGCAGCTACTCAGTTTAAGGTGGGGTATTTATAAATGAAAGGCTTTAGCTGTATATAGTAGCTATTGTGATCTGCAATAAAATCATATACCAGATTGTATCGTTCTTGTATGAATTGATAATATTTTGGCTTACTGTAGAACCAGCAGGTATAAGATGCCGGGGTGCCATAATATACAGGAGGAGCATGCTGAATAGCAATTCTATCCCGGTCTTCATAATTGAATGGTATATAATCGATGTATAAATATTTCACGCCACTTAATACAATTTGGTCCAGTAGTTCATAAGTTTTTTCAATGTACTGTATTACGCCAGAGAAAATAATGATGTCTGGTTTGTGATGCTGAAGGAATTCCTCCAGTGAATAATAAAAGTGCAGTCGTTCGTGTTTAAATTCTTTTCTGCCGGCCTCCAGGTAATTGGGTTGCTCAACAATACAGTCAAATTACAATTATTTTCAGCAGCAACAGTCAGCAAAGTAGCCAACATACTGAAATTCATTTTGGGTTTGTGATAAACAATTCCATCTCTTTTTTACGCTACTTCGCCGCTTACTACTTTGCCGGTTGTTTCCTTGATTTTTTCAAGAATATTCTGTTACTCATATCTACTGGCTATTTTATTGGCAGCATCAAAACTTTCATAATCGCCTTTTCAGCCGTATTTAAAACTATACCAGTAAAGGGTTTTAAATGTTGGGGGTATTAATTGCTTTATTAGATTATGCATAGAGAAACAAAACTAATATGAAAATTATATAAAGTATTAGGGTTATATAACTTATGGTTATTTTATCTTTTCATTAGCTAGTAACCTGCAACCGAATCGTCTCCTCTTTTGTCAGCTGCTGTTTCTCTTATTTTATTAGGTAAAATCCGGATACCATCTGTTCTGCCGATGCTCGAACGGTCTTTTAGTATGTACCCCATTTTCTGCAGGGCTTCTTTGGTTTTTCCATCAAATCCGTTCTCAATCATGACTTCATCCGGAAGCCATTGGTGGTGAAATTTGGGTGCGTCTATCGCGTCGCCAAGGTTTTTATTAAAGTCAATTACATTAATCAGTGCCTGATAAACAGAAGTAGGAATCGTAGTCCCTCCCGGAGTGCCAATAACGATATATGGTTTTTTATTTTTCAATACCAGTGTAGGGGTCATTGAACTCAACATTCTCTTTCCGGGGAAAATGGCATTGGCTTCTCCACCCACCGCACCGAACATATTGGGCACACCGGGTTTCACACTGAAATCATCCATTTCATTATTTAATAAAAAGCCTGCACCACCTACTACCACTTTTGATCCATAACTTCCATTCAATGTGGTGGTAACAGCAACCATATTTCCTGCGGCATCCACTACGCTAAGATGTGTTGTTTCCTCGCTTTCCTGAATGATGCCGGCATTCACTTCTTTACTGCTGCCTGCTTTATCCGGTGCGTAATCGCCCATGCGTTTTTCCAGGTAATCATCACTGATCAGGGTTTTCACAGGAACTTTCCAGAAATCAGGATCGCCCATATGTTCTGCCCGGTCGGCAAAAGCCCTGCGTTCTGCTTCAATCATTAATTGTACCGATTGTGGTGTTTGAAATCCCATGTTGCTCATAGGATATTTTTCAACCATCTTCATCATTTGTGCAATTAAAATGCCACCACTACTCGGGGGAGCAAAACTGATGATTTCATGTCCTCTATAATTAAATACAATAGGCTCTCTCAGTTTGGCGGTGTAATTTTTCAAGTCTGAGTGAGAGATAATACCTCTTCCTCGTTCCATCTCTGCCGTAATCAGGTCAGCTGTTTTTCCTCCGTAAAATCCCATGGCACCCTCTTTCTGAATTCTTTCCAAAGTATGGGCCAGGTCTTTTTGAATGAGTGTGTCACCAACTTTCCATCGGGTAGTTTTATAAAATGCAGTAGGCTGTGTGCTAAAACGGGCAATAGCATCTTTTACGCTACTGATGCTGGCCGCTTCTTTTTCGGTCAGTACAAATCCCTTTGCTGCTATATCAATGGCTGGTTGTATTAATTCTGCAAAAGGTAGTTTGGCATACGCATGTGTAGCAAACAATCCGGCAACGGTACCGGGAATGCCCGATGCAAGATGTCCATTCTGCGATAAGTTTAATTGTGCATTACCATTTTTATCCAGATACATATCCCGGGAGGCTTTTTCGGGTGCCGATTCCCGGTAGTCAATACCAATCAATTCTCCATTGGTTTTCCGAGCAAGCAAAAATCCGCCGCCACCTAAATTTCCTGCATTCGGAAATACAACAGCCAGTACCAGCTGAGTAGCAATGGCTGCATCAAATGCATTTCCGCCTTTTTTCATGATGGCAGCTCCAACCATGCTGGCCAATGGGTGGGCACTACTAACAGCGGCTTGTTTAAAGTTTCCCCGCTTTACAACTGAATAGTTGTAAGGGTCTACTTCCTTATTAGGTCCTACAATGGAGGAGACATGCTGTGCATTGGCAGCAACAATTGATCCCAAAAGAATAATCCCTGATAAATACTTTCTCATAGTACAATTTACAATTTTATGGGGTTTTATTTCCCATTATTCCTACTTTCATAGTTCATTATTAAACTTATGAAGAAATTATTATTTGGGCTATTTTGTTTGGGCGTTACTATGCTTTCAGAAGCACAGTCTGTTCCCAGTCCTGAGCAGTTTTTGGGTTACAAAGTGGGTACCCGTTTTACCCGTCACCATCGAATTGTGGAATATGTAAAATCGGTTGCAGTCGCAAGACCCGATATGGTTAAACTGGAGAAATACGGGGAAACCAATGAAGGCAGGGAATTGATGCTGGTGTTTGTTAGTACTCCCGAGAACATACAGCAGTTGGAGCAAATCCGAATGAATAATTTAAGAATGGCAGGCCTTGCAAAGGATAAGGCAGCGCCTGTATTGGATAATGCCCCTGCTATTGTATGGTTGAGTTATAATGTACATGGCAATGAGGCTTCCTCCTCAGAAGCATTTTTGCTAACCATTCATGCTTTAACGGATCCTAACAATAAAGCCACCAAGGAATGGTTGAAAAATACGGTAGTTGTCATGGATCCCTGCATCAATCCTGATGGAAGAGACCGCTATATTAATTGGTATAATTCCGTTGTAGGAAAACAATACAATGCAGATCCTGCTTCAAGAGAACATGCGGAGCCATGGCCAGGGGGAAGAAGTAATCATTATAATTTTGATTTGAACAGAGACTGGGCCTGGCAAACACAGGTTGAAACCCAGCAGCGGATAAAAAAATACAATGAATGGATGCCACAAGTGCATGTGGACTATCATGAGCAGGGATTTAATGAACCTTATTATTTTGCCCCTGCCGCTGAACCAATTCATGAGGTTATTACTCCCTGGCAAAGAGACTTTCAGGATATGATTGGAAGAAATCATGCAAAGTATTTTGATCAGAATAACTGGTTGTTTTTTACCAAAGAAAGATTTGATTTGTTGTACCCAAGTTATGGAGATACTTATCCGGTATACAATGGTGCAATTGGTATGACTTATGAGCAGGGAGGTATACGTGCAGGACTGGCAATACTAAATGAGGACAATGATACCCTTACTTTAGTGGACAGGGCTGCACATCATTTCACCACCGGTTTATCAACGATTGAAATCGCTTCTAAAAACAAGAGCAGATTATTATCTGAGTTTAAACAGTTTTTTGATGATAGCAGGGCGGGTAAGATTGGGGAGTATAAAACCTATGTTTTCACGGCAAAAGATGGAAACAAAATGGCTGCACTCAAAAAGTTGTTGAGCCAGAATGGAATTGAATTTGGCGTATTGAATAATAAGAATTTCCGCGGCTTCAATTATTTTACTGGCAAAGACGATGCCTTTACAGATGAAGGAAATCATATTGCCGTAAGTGCATTTCAGCCCAGAGCAGTAATGGCTAAAGTTTTGCTGGAGCCAAGAACGATTGTTACAGATTCCAATACCTATGATATTACTGCATGGGCAGCTGCTTATGCTTATGGTATAAAAGCATATGCAGTAAAAGAAAGACTGGCAGTGAATCCGGAAAATACAGTTTCAGCTTCCGTTGTACCGGTGAATAGCAATTACGGGGCATTGATACCTTACACTTCATTTAACAGTGCCAAGGTTCTTGCTTATTTATTGAAGCATGGCGTTAAAGTGCGTTTTGTAGAGAAACCTTTCACCTATAAAAACAAAAGCTACGACAGAGGAACACTGGTTGTCTTAAAAACAAGTAATACACCAGAGTGGCAATCTGTATTGAATGCAGCCTGTAAGCAATTTAATGTTCAGGCGGATGCGGTTGAAACGGGCTATATGGATAAGGGAGCAGACTTTGGTTCTCCTGACATCAAGAATATTGCAGCTACGCCCAAAGTGGCCATGTTAACAGGAGAACAATCTTCTTCTCTGGCAGCCGGAGAAGTATGGCATTACTTTGATAAGATTCTTGAATATCCCATCACACTGCTAAACGCAGTTGATGTGGCCAGATATAATCTTAAAAATTACGATGTACTGGTTATACCGGATGGTAATTATCGTGTGTTAAGCGATAAGTCTGTTTCTGATAAACTGAAAGATTTTGTTCGGGGCGGTGGTAAAATTGTAGCACTGGAGAATGCAATGGCAACAATGAGCAGAGGCGACTGGGGAATTAAATTAAAAGAAGGAAAAGAAGATGAAAAATCGGACGCTGTTAAAAAATACGGGAATCGTGAAAACGATTATTTAACCAACTCTATTCCAGGAGCTATTTTTAAAGTGGATTTAGATAATACCCATCCATTGGGCTTTGGTTATCCTGATTTTTATTATACACTTAAGCAGGACGGAAATGTTTATGAGTTCATGAAGGATGGCTGGAATGTCGGTACAATAAAGAAGGATGCCTATGTTACCGGTTTTGTGGGAGCAAAACTGAAGCCAGGAATTAAAGACGGTATGCTTTTCGGCGTTCAGGATATGGGTGCGGGTACCGTAGTGTATATAGCTGAAGATCCTTTGTTCAGAAATTTCTGGGAGAATGGCTATTTATTAATTGCCAATGCGGTATTTCTGGCAGGAAAATAATCAGTTTTATTTTAAAAATTCATTCAAGAAAAAAGGGTAAGCCTTCCGGCTTACCCTTTTTTGTATTTGTTTTATTTTCTCAGCTGACTGTTTCTGTATCTGAAAAATTTGCAAGCCAGTTATAGTTTAATATTCAGTGCAACCATGAAATTTCTGCCCGCCATAGGGTAGTAGAAATTTTCTGTTATGACTGATCCTCCGGCCACATAGCTGAAAGTATAGCCATTGGGTTCATATTTTTTATCAAATAAGTTATTCAGCTGAAAAATCAATTGTGCTTCCTTAATCCACTTGTATTTAATGGTATAGATTGTTCTAAAATCCTGCGTATAAAATCCGTTCAGTTTTCGGTTTTCATTTTGGGTATTGTCGAGATATTGTTTGCTTACCCATTTATTCAACAAACTGATTTCCCAGTTTTGCAAAGGGACAAAGTTGATTGTAAGTGCTGATACCATGGAAGGAGAGAAGGATATATCGGTGTTTTTGTGAACAAAAGCAATCTGACCTCCATTGTCATAATCATCTATATATTCTGTAAAACTGCTGATTTTATTTCTGCTTAAACTCGTGTTCCCCGAGAAGTTTAGCCATTTATTTATTTTAGCCCCTGCCTGTATTTCAACACCCGCTCTGTAGCTATTGGGAATATTGGTTCTGGTATACGCACCCACATCATTGATTTCACCAGTCAGCACAAGCTGGTTATTATATTTCATATAATAGCCTGTAATTCCAATTGAATATTTCGTAGTCTTTTTTTCAATTCCCAGTTCCCAGTCATGAAGTGTTTCGTAAGTGGGTTGACGGTTTATTCCTGCCTGAAAATCATCTCTGTTCGGCTCTTTTCTTGCAACTGCATAGCTTACATAAGATTGCCATCCCATTGCATTGAATACGATTCCTGCCTTTGGATTAAAAAAGCCGAAACTTCTGTTCACCTTCAAAGTAGGGTTGTCGCTGAATCCATCCATTCTATGTTTTACCCATCTGTATTGCAGGTCGGCAAAAACAGAAAGTTGACTGGTAATATTGCTTTGCCACTTGGCATACAGGTTCGCATCTTTTTTAAGTGCGGGTAAATCATAGTAACGGTAATTGGCAGGAACAGAACCAATAGCAATAAAGGGAATGGTTCCAAAGTGAACACCATCATAGGTAGACCAGCCTCCACCTAAAGTAAGTTCCTGCTTTTCTTTTTTGTATTGCAGTGAAAAAATCTGGCCATAAAAGTGATTGTCCAGCCAGCGTTGTCTCACCAGGTCTGTTCTTGTAATGGTATTGCCTCCCTGCGTTACATTCGGTAGGCCGTATCTGGAGAATCGTTGATTGGCTTTGTATTCTTCGTAATATCCTTTTCCTCTGGTATAAAATAAAGCAGTATTAAAAGACCAGTGATCATTGATTGCCGTATTGTAAAACAGCTGATAATGTGTTTGGGTATAATTGTCCGTCTGGTTTTCGTATGGTGCTCCTGCTTTTTCTGTTCCAGCAGGATTGTTGGTCCTGTCTGTTTTTAATAAGTTTTCTGCTACACCATACCAGGCCTGATAGGTTTTTTCTTTACCGGAAAAAACGTTCAGTCTAATGGAGGATTTTTTATTTAAATATGCTGCACTTACATAGAAGGAACGAAGATCGCTGCTGGCCCTGTCTATAAATCCGTCACTGGTTATCCGGCTAAGCCTTGCATCTAGGGTAAAATGATTTCCCAGTAAACCGGTTCCCAATTTCAGTGTGTTTTTAATCGTATTAAATGAGCCGACACTGTTGTTGATTTCCGTATAGGCTTTGCTATTGAATTCATTGGTAGACATATTCAAAGTAGCACCAAATGAACTGGCTCCATTGGAAGAAGTACCTGCACCTCTTTGTATTTGAATACTGTTTACCGACGAGGAAAAATCGGGGAGGTTTACAAAAAAAGTTCCCATACTTTCTGCATCATTGTATGGAATGCCATTTAGCGTAACATTAATGCGGGTTGCATCGGTTCCTCTAATTCTTATTCCGGTATATCCGATTCCATTGCCTGCATCTGCATTAATCACAACAGAAGGGGTCTGATTTAAGAGAAATGGGATATCTGTACCCAGGTTTGTTTTTTCGATGGCCGCTTTATTCAGATTGGTCTTGGTAAATGGGGCGCGATCAGCAGCCCGGATAGATTTTACTTCCAATGGCTGAAGGAATAGCGGGATGGGGGCCAGCTCAAAAACAAGCTCTCTTTTTTGGGTTCCGGAAACACTAATTTTTGATAAATCCATTGTGCTAATTCGCAATGTTTCATAGCCCAGACTACTAATATTGAATCCCTGTTTTACGTTGACCGGAATGGAAAAAAGGCCCAGCTCATTAGAGAGTATCTGCTGGTTCCCCCAACTGATAATTGCCCCTGCAATGGGATTCAGACTTCCTTTTTCAACTACTTTACCTGTTTGGAGGATGACTTGGGGACTTTGCTGTGCAAAAGCCAAAAGGCTAATGATCACCAGCGCGGTTGTTCCCATGATTTTTTTCTTCATTACTTGAATGATTTAAGGTTAAAAAATGGGAACAGGGAAATGCAATAGGAGAGGTTGTGCAGTAAATTTCACCTTCCCTTCGCAGGAATTACCCTGTTCAGGTTCAACGGGTATTTCTCAGCCAAAGCAAATGCTTGAGCACCCCGAGGACGACGCAAAAGTAAATCAATCTTTTTTAAATGGTTTGTAACTTTTACTTTGTTAAACCGTTTTATTCAAAATAGCAGTAATGAAAAAACATATATTATTCCTAATAGGTATTTGTTGGGCTTTTCTGGCTTTTTCACAGGAAGAAAAAAAGCTGGTATTCGATGCAAATGCACAACCCCGGTCGGTAGGGTCATTCTCTGGTATTGAAATATCAGGGGCAATCAGTTTGTATTTGTCACAGGGGCAGGAATCTGCGGTAGCGGTAAGTGCCAGCAATGCTGAGTTATTGGAAAAGATAAGAACCGTTGTTCGAAACAATGTATTATATATTTCTCTGGACACCCGGGGAATGAGTTGGAAAAAATGGGGAAACACTGGAATCAAAGCCTACGTTACATTTGATGAATTAACCAAACTGGAAGCTTCCGGTGCTTGTAATATCAAGACGGCTGGTACAATGAAACTGGATGAACTCAAAATTCAGTTGTCCGGCGCTTCTGATTTTACCGGTGAGGTAGATTTGGGTAATCTCAGAATTGATGTAAACGGTGCATCCCAAGCCAATATAAAGGGGAAAGCTGAGAAAGCACAAATGATTGCCAGTGGTGCCAGTTCAATTAGGTCATTTGATTTAGTGAGTAATTATTGTAAGATTGATGCCAGCGGAGCTTCTTCTATTCGTGTAAATGTAGCCAAGGAAATAAGTGCGGAAGCCAGTGGAGCAAGCAGTATTCAATATAAAGGCGAAGCTATTATCAAGGATTTTAACAGCAGCGGAGCCTCTTCCGTTAAAAGAAAGAATGACTAATTTTAAATATTATTTGGAAAAAGACTTGCAAAGACGTAATTTTGCAGTCCATTACATCGCGAGATAGAGCAGCGGTAGCTCGTCGGGCTCATAACCCGAAGGTCGGAGGTTCGATCCCTTCTCTCGCAACACTCAAAGGCCCTTTTGGGGCCTTTTTTCGTTAAACTACCCAAAGCTGGACTAAATTTTGACCAGATAATAAGTAAATTCAAAAGGTGAAAGCAGGATTTGTAAACATATTTGGAAAACCGAACGCCGGGAAAAGCACCCTTCTCAATGCATTAATTGGGGAGAAAATGGCTATTGTTTCTCCAAAGGTTCAGACAACCCGTCATCGTATCAAGGCTTTTTTAAATAAACCGGGTGAATACCAGATAATTTTTTCGGATACACCAGGTATTATTGATCCAAAGTACAAACTGCATCAGAAAATGATGGACTCTGTAAAAGGAGCGCTGGAAGATGCGGATTTGGCTTTGTTGCTGGTAGATGCCAATGATAACTTTGCAGACTGTGATGCCATTTTTTCTGCATTGAAGCTGAAAGTTCCGGCCTTGGTTTTATTGAATAAAATTGATATTGCCGGCAACGGTAAAATTGCTGAGGCAGAGGCCTTTTTTGCCAACAAACCCTATTGTAAACAACTGATTAAAATAGGGGCATTGCAGAAATTACATTTAAATAAATTATTGAAAGTAATAGTTGAAAACCTGCCGGAAGGTCTTCCATTTTACGATGAAGATGATTTGAGTGATTTGCCTACCCGCTTCTTTGTTTCTGAGTTAATCAGGGAAAAAATTTATGAATTGTTTGCTGATGAAATTCCTTACCATACAGCAGTCATGGTGAATGAGTACAAAGACAAGGGAAATATTATCAAAATACAAGCAGATATTATTGTGCACCGCGAAACCCAGAAAGCAATCATATTGGGTGAAAAGGGAATCATGATCAGACAGATTGGAATTAAAGCAAGAAAGGATATAGAAGCATTTGTTCAGAAAAAAATATTTTTGGAGTTGTTCGTTAAAGTAAGACCCAAGTGGCGCGATAACGACCTTCAGTTAAAAGAATATGGTTACCAGTAATGGTGGCTGATTACCTCAACCCGAATTAAATTAAAATGAGTTACACTGTTGCTATTGTAGGCAGACCCAATGTAGGAAAAAGTACTTTTTTCAATCGCTTGTTAGAGCAGCGTAAAGCTATTGTAGATGATATCAGCGGCGTTACCAGAGACCGCCAGTATGGTGTGGCAGACTGGAATGGAAAAACTTTTAACCTGATTGATACCGGCGGATTTGTTCCACAAAGTGAAGACATATTTGAAGTAGAAATCAGAAAGCAGGTTAAAATTGCAATTGAAGAAGCCAATGCCATCATTTTTATGGTGGATGTGTCAACTGGTATTACGGATCTGGACGAAGCGATGGCAGATTTACTTCGCAGAACCAGTAAGCCTGTATTTGTAGTAGTAAATAAAGTAGATAACGGTACCCGTGAACTGGAAGCCACTGAGTTTTATAGTTTGGGTTTTGAAAATACTTTTTTCATCAGTAGTATATCCGGAAGTGGAACAGGAGATTTACTGGATGGGGTGGCAGCCAATATTTCTGAAGAAGAAGGAGCAGAGCAAGCAGCCGATAATTCACTGCCTAAGTTTGCTATTATTGGACAACCTAATGTGGGAAAGTCTTCTCTTTTGAATGCATTAATTGGAGAGGAGAGAACCATTGTGAGCGATATTGCCGGAACCACCCGGGATACCATACATACGCACTATAAATTATTCCAGAAAGAGTTCATGCTGATTGATACAGCGGGTATCCGTAAAAAAAGCAAAGAAAAAGACGACCTTGAATTCTATTCTATTATACGGGCCATTAAAGCCATGGACGAGGCAGATGTTTGTTTATTGGTGATTGATGCCCATAAAGGGATAACAGCCCAGGATATTTCTATTTTTAGTTTGGCTGCCAGAAAAGGAAAAGGAATTGTTGTGCTGGTAAATAAGTGGGATCTGATTGAAAAAGAAACCAATACCGCCCGCGATTATGAGAAAGTACTAAAGCAGAAAATGGCGCCATTTACGGATGTTCCAGTCCTGTTTATTTCTGTGGTAGAAAAAACAAGAATTTTCAAAGCGATTGAGACTGGTTTGGAAGTCTTTGAAAACCGGAACAGAAAAGTAGCTACTTCTGAATTGAATGAAGTGATGCTGAAGGCGGTGGAAAACTATCATGCACCTGTGGTTAGGGGACATTCCATTAAAATCAAGTTTGTAACACAGTTGCCTACTCCAGTCCCTTCTTTTGCCTTTTTCACGAATTTCCCGGACGACATTAAATTGCCCTATAAGAATTACCTGGAGAATCAATTAAGGGCTCATTTTAACTTTAAAGGGGTGCCGATAAGAATTTTCTTTCGAAAGAAATAAAAATTTAAGAAAATTTTGGCATATATGGTTTTTTACCCCTATTTTTGCGACCAAATAAAACCCAAAAACAACTACAATGAAAAAAGTATTCGCAATCCTGGCTGTAGCAGGTTTAATGACTGCTTGTAACAACGCTGAAACAACTGAAGCAACTGCTGACACTGCTGCTGCAACCGTAGACACTGCTGCTGCAACTGTAGACACAACTGCTGCAACTGTTGATACAACTGCTGCTGCTGTAGACACAACCAAGAAATAGTAAATACAAGTACTCGTTACTAATATTACTTCTTGCAAGAAGGTCCTCCCGATAGAAATCGGGAGGATTTTTTTTTGTGTCAGTTTGTACTATTTCATGGCGTGTTTGGCAGATGGCATCAATATTGTACCTTAATCAGACCAGCCAAAAAATGGATGGTCTGATCAATTTTGTGACATTTTGACTAAAGGAAATTATGGATAAGAGAAAATTATTATTTAAGGCAGAGGACGAAACGGATTTTATGCCGATTCTGCCGATAGGGGAACAGGATGGAGAAATGGATAATGCGCTGGAAATTCCCAATGAACTTCCCATTCTGCCATTAAGAAATACAGTTCTGTTTCCCGGTGTTGTGTTACCGATTACAGTAGGGAGAGATAAAAGCATCAAAGCGGTTAGTGATGTTTATAAGTCTGATAAATTAATTGGGGTAATTGCTCAAACGGATGCAAATATTGAAGAGCCTGAGCCCAAGGATCTGTGCAGAATTGGTACGGTTGCCAAAATTGTGAAACTGATTAAAATGCCGGATGGAGGGACTACCATCATTATTCAGGGAAAGAAAAGATTTGAATGGCTGGAAATGATCAGTGACGACCCTTATTTCAAGGCAAGTATTCGTTTATTCAATGAAGAGGAAGCACCTGTCACCGACGATTTTAAGGCTTATGTAAGCACAATTAAAGATCTGGCTGCTCAGATTATTCAGCTGTCTCCCAATTTGCCTACAGAAGCTTCAATTATCCTAAAGAATATTGAGAATCCTGGTTTCCTGATTAATTTCGTAAGTAATAATTTAAACAGTGATATACAGGAAAAGCAATCCTTACTTGAAATTAATGATATCACTGAACGTGCCATAAAACTGGTGCAGATTCTGCAAAGGGAATTGCAGTTTGCTGAGTTGAAAGACAAGGTAACTAATAAGACCAGAACAGAATTGGATAAGCAGCAGAGAGACTATTTTCTTCAACAGCAGCTCAAAAGTATCAAGGAAGAATTAGGGGGTGATACCAATGAGCGGGAAATAGCCGAAATGAAGAAAAAGGCCGAGTCCAAAAAATGGCCTGAAGCTGCTAAGAATGCTTTCAATACCGGTATACAGAAACTGGAAAGAATGCATGCGTCTACGCCGGATTACTCGGTGGTATATAACCACCTCGATTTAATGCTGGATCTTCCCTGGGAAGAATATACGAATGACAATTATGATTTAAAGAATGCACAGAAAGTGCTGGATATAGACCATTATGGCATGACGAAAATCAAGAGCAGAATTCTTGAATACCTTGCAGTTTTGAAACTGAAGGGAGATATGAAAAGTCCAATCCTTTGTTTTTTAGGACCTCCCGGTATTGGTAAAACCTCTTTGGGAAAATCGATTGCACATGCCATCGGTAGAAAATATGTTAGACTTAGCTTAGGTGGCTTACACGACGAAAGTGAAATCAGAGGGCATCGCAAAACCTATATTGGTGCTATGCCCGGAAGGATTTTGCAGAATATCAGAAAAGTAAAGACCTCCAATCCGGTGATGATTCTGGATGAAATAGATAAAATTGGAGCAGACCATCGGGGAGATCCTTCTTCAGCTTTATTAGAAGTGTTGGATCCGGAACAAAATCATACTTTTTATGACAACTATCTGGAGTTGGAATATGATTTAAGCAAAGTACTTTTTATTGCCACGGCCAATAATTTACAGAATATTCAACCTGCATTAAGAGATCGTTTGGAAATCATTGATTTGAGCGGATATGCAGTGGAAGAAAAACTGGAGATTGCCAAGCGTCATTTGGTTCCTAAACAAAAGGAAGCACATGGTTTAGGAAAAGTGAATTTCAAAATTGCAGATAAGGTTTTAGAAAAAGTAATAGAACAATATACCCGGGAAAGTGGGGTACGTGAACTCGACAGACAAATTGCTTCTATCATGCGTTATCAGGCAAAGGAAATGGCATTGAAAGGAAAGGTGAAAATGAGTTTGAGTGCCAGTGATGTTGAAAAGATTCTGGGTCAGCAGCGATACAGTAACGAAATTTATAAAACAGCCAATATGCCCGGTGTGGTAGTGGGATTGGCCTGGACTTATGTGGGTGGTGATATTTTGTTTATTGAAACCATATTGAGTGAAGGAAAAGGAGAATTGAAATTGACGGGTAATCTGGGTAATGTAATGAAGGAGAGTGCAACCACTGCACTCAGCTATATTCAGGCGAATTATAAAAAGCTGGGAATTGATCCGGAATTATTCAAGACCAAAAATATTCATATACATGTGCCGGAAGGAGCTGTTCCTAAGGATGGCCCAAGTGCAGGTATAACCATGCTCACTTCTATCACTTCTGCCTTTACTGGCCGTAAAGTAAAACCCTTCCTGGCAATGACAGCAGAAATTACATTAAGGGGGCAGGTATTACCAGTAGGAGGTATTAAGGAAAAGGTATTGGCTGCAAAAAGAGCCGGATTAAAGGAAATTGTGCTTTGTCATCTTAATCAGAAAGATGTAGATGAAATTGACAGCAGCTTCATCAAAGGCCTGCATTTTCACTATGTAAAAACAATGCAACAGGTAATTGATTATGCATTGGTATAATTGTATTTTTATACTGCATGCGCATTCCTGTTATACTGATACCATTATTAATCTTCATTGCCACCGGGCTTAAATCACAAACGCTTGGTGGCAATGGGGTATATAATTTTTTAACACAACCTGGCGGTGCACAGATAGCCGCGTTGGGTGGTACCAATATCAGTCATCAGTCCAATGATGTTTCTTTGGGATTAAGCAACCCTGCCTTGCTTAGAAGTACGATGCATCATCAGGTGGCTACTTCTTTCAATGGTTTTTTAGCAGGCATCAATAACTATTCTGCTGTTACTGCATTTCGGCAATCTTCTTTTACCTGGGGAGCTGGTGTGCAGTTTCTCGACTACGGATCCATTACACAAACAGATGCAGCTGGAACCATATTTGGTACCATCCGGCCACGCGATTTTGCCATTCACCTGATGGCAAGCAAGCAATACAGTGAGCGCTTTCATGTTGGAACAACCATAAAATTTATACAAAGCAATTATGGCCCATTCCGATCTTCCGGCATTGCAGTGGATGTTGGATTAACCTATCAGGATACCGTAAATCAATTTCAGGCAGCAGTCCTTATTAAAAATATGGGTACCCAATTAAGTACCTATGGGGGCGGACTTAAAGAAGAGCTTCCCTTTGATGTACAGGCTGGAATCAGCAAACGACTGGCGAATGCGCCGATTCAGTTTTCTTTAACGGCGCATAATTTGCATCGCCTGCGTATTTTATACAATGATACTGCTTTCAATGCTTCTGAAGGAGATTTAAGAACAGCTGGTTTTCTTCAGAAAGCCTTTGCGCACCTGATACTCTCTGCACAGTTTTATATTGGCGATAAACTGGAAGCAACCCTTGGATACAATTTCCTTCGCAGGCAGGATCTGAATGTTTTTAATACGGCCAGTGGCTTAAACGGACTAACAGCAGGTGCAGGGTTTCTGCACAAAAAACTACATGTCCGCTACGCAACGGGTTTCTATCAGCAAAAAGTATTTCACCAATTCACGTTGAATTTATCTATCTCGGGTAAAACCTTCTAGAAATCAAATTTGATTCCCTGAGCCAGAGGCAAATTGGTTCCGTAGTTAATGGTATTGGTTTGTCTGCGCATGTATGCTTTCCAGGCATCACTTCCACTTTCTCTGCCGCCACCGGTTTCCTTTTCTCCTCCAAATGCGCCGCCAATTTCAGCACCACTGGTACCAATATTAACGTTTGCAATTCCGCAGTCGCTGCCATTAGCCGATAAGAATAATTCAGCCTCTCTTAAATTTAGCGTCATGATGGCTGAAGAAAGACCTTGCGGAACATTGTTCTGCATTTCAATGGCTTCACTCAGATCCTTGTACTTCATTACATATAAGATAGGGGCAAATGTTTCGTGTTGTACAATGGAAAGTTCATTGGTAACTTCTGCTATACATGGTTTTACATAGCAGCCACTTTCGAATCCTGCTCCGGAAAGAACGCCGCCTTCTACAATGAATTTTCCTCCCTGCGTCTTACACTGTTCAATGGCATTCAAGTACATAGCCACTGCGTCTTTATCAATCAATGGTCCTACATGATTTTGTGCATCCAACGGATTTCCGATTTTTAATTGCGCATAAGCTTTGGCAATTTTCTGAGTAAAAGCATCGTATACTGATTCGTGAATGATTAATCTTCTTGTGGTGGTACATCTTTGACCAGCCGTTCCTACTGCACCAAATACAGCACCAATCAATGACATGTCAAGATCCGCCTCTTTCGAAATAATGATGGCATTGTTTCCACCCAATTCCAGAATGCTCTTGCCTAATCTGCCTGCAACCGCTTTGCTCAATTCCTTACCCATTCTGGTAGATCCGGTTGCTGAAACCAGTGGAATTCGGGTATCGTGGCTTAACCATTCGCCTATTTCTCTTCCTCCTTGTATTAAACAGTTTACGCCTTCAGGAACATTGTTGGCTGCAAACACTTCTGCAATGATATTCTGTACAGCAACACCACATAATGGTGTTTTTTCACTGGGCTTCCAGATGGTTGTATTACCACAAATCCATGCAAGCGCTGCATTCCAGCTGAATACAGCAACAGGGAAATTGAAAGCTGAAATGATGGCAACAATTCCCAATGGATGCCACTGTTCGTACATTCTGTGCTGCGGCCTTTCACTATGCATGGTAAGACCATATAACTGACGGGATAAGCCAACTGCAAAATCACATATATCAATCATCTCCTGAACTTCCCCATATCCTTCCTGCAGGCTCTTTCCCATTTCGTAGCTAACCAATTTGCCTAATGGTTCTTTTTTGGCTCTTAATGCTTCTCCAATCTGACGAACGATTTCCCCTCTCTTGGGAGCAGGCCAGTTTCTCCATTCTTTTGCAGCTGCTAAACTGGTTTGAACCAATTGCTCGTAGCTGTGCTGGTTACCACTGTTTACTTCACCAATCTCTTTTCCGTCTACAGGAGAAAAAGATTTGATTGTACTACCATTAGCAGATAGCCATTTGGTTCCGGTTGAAACACCTTGATTTTTTTGTTGTAATCCCAGTTGCTGCAAAAATTCCATGTCGAATGTATTTTTTACAAAGGTACATCCAAAAAATGGAATCTCGGGTTTATGAAAGCTTTGAGATGGTTAGTAGCTGATCGTATACCTGATTATAGCTGCTTCCAATGGGTATTTCTTTTCCTGAAACCAAGATTTTTGATTTGCTGAATTTCTCTATTCTGTGAACAGGTACAATAAATGAGCGATGCACACGCAGAAAATCTCTGGCAGGTAGTTTATCGCTGATACTTTTTAAAGTCATCAGGGTTAAAACAGGAGAGGGTTTAATGTAAATTTTAATGTAATCGTCCAGTGCTTCAATCAATTCAATGTCTTTTAAATTGATTTTCATGATTTCATAGTTCACTTTTACAAATATGGAATTCAGCTGCAATTCCTGTGAACTTAAAAATTCAAGATATTCTTTTGCTTTATAACATGCTTTTAAAAAACGGTCGTATTCAAATGGTTTCAGCAAATAATCTACCGCATCAACTGAAAACCCATCCACTGCAAAGTCTTTATATGCGGTTGTGAATATTACAACAGGTTTTACTGCTAAGCTTTTATAAAACTGCAGTCCATTGATATCTGGCATCTGAATGTCTAGAAATAAAACATCCACTTTGTTTTCCTGTAAATAAGCCCTGGCTTCATCTGTATCTGTGAAAGTTTTTTCCAGGCTAAGAAAAGAAATTTTACTGCAGTATTCCTGTACAACCTGAAGTGCTAGCGGCTCATCATCTATTGCAATACATTTAATCATGAATGTGTGTTGATAGTTAGCTTTACAATATAATACCCGTTTTCAGTCTGGTTGCTGAGTGTATATTTTTCAGGGTATAATAATTCCAATCTTCTTTTAACATTGTTAATGCCAATGCCAGTATTCTCCATCATATTGTTTTCACTGTGTACTATATAATTTTTGGCATAAAAATGAATCATATCTTTTTCAACAGTTAACTCAAAATCTATTGTGCTTTGTTCTTTGGTACTTACTCCGTATTTAAAAGCATTCTCCACAAAAGGGATAAAGAGCAATGGTGCAACCAGTAATGGATCGGTATCTCCCTTGATGGCAAAATTAACCTGTACCTTATCTGTAAGACGAACCTGCTGCAATTCTATATAATTGTGAATAAAAGCAACTTCATTTTCAAGTGGTACAAGCTTTCTTTCTGTTTCTGTTAATATGTAACGCATAATGGCAGAAAGCTTTAAAACCGCATGAGCGGTTTTTTCACTTTTTACAATGGCCAGCGAGTAAATATTGTTCAGAGTATTAAAAAAGAAATGGGGATTAACCTGCGATTTCAAAAACGACAACTCCGTATTGATTCTTTCGTGTTCAGACTCTTTCCGGTTTTGCTCCGTCTGTAACCATCTTCTTACCACTTCAATGCAGGCGCCGAATGTGATGACTAACAAAAATAAAACGGTATTAAAGAAGTCGGCATAAGGCCTTCTTCTGATTCTTCCGATGCGATTACTATTTAATCTTACTCCTCTTGTATTTTCTGTTATACTTGCGGGTATCTCAGGTGGGTATATCATCATGGCCAGTGTTCTGGGCACATAAAGGAAAAATATGAGACAAGCAATTAGACTAAGTATGTAGAGTACCCATTTTTCCCTGATCAACAAACGGGGAATCAATACCATGGTATTTAAATAGTAAAATACCATTAACATAATATTGTTGAGAATGATTACGGTGAGCATATGGTTGCTCATACTAAAGTCTCTTAATCTTGGAAAAAAGACCAGATAGGGTAGAAAGAAAAAACACAGCCATGCAGCCAGGTGCGCAATAAACTGTACAGTTCTGTTTTTGTCTGTTATGGGTGGAATCATACCAATAAGTGCACTTGTATCTTTTCAAATTTAAGCGCTCTCATCCTGATTTAGGAAAAAAAGGGCTGAAAAGGGGTGATTCATCGGTGAATTTTGGCGAATAAATGCTGGACGAGGCCGTCCGCCAGACCTATTTTAGGAACATATATTTCGTCAGCATCTGCCCATCGCATTACGTTAATATAAATCTGAAGGGCAGGGACGATTACATCAGCTCGGTCGTTTCTTAATTTGTATACTTGCATTCTGTCTGCCAAATTGAAACTGGATAACTCTTTATAATAATCTTTCAGTAATTCAATGTTTAAAGGCTTTCCGTCTTTTTTCTTACTCAATGAAAATACTTTATTGATATTACCTCCCGTACCAATCGCAATCGTTTTTTTCTGTCCTTTGGTAGCTGACTTAATATAATCTTTCATTTCATCCCATTGATTAGTGGTAACCATTTCTTTCAGGAGGCGAATGGTTCCGATATTGAATGATTTTTTAAAACTCAGTTTTCCGTCTGCAAAGAAAGTAAGTTCAGTACTGCCACCTCCAACATCTATATAGAGATAGCTGTTGGCTACATCCATGTTCTCGGCAATATGGTTTTCATAAATGATGGATGCTTCCAGATCTCCGCTGATAATTTCAATGTTGAGACCGGTTTCTAATTTTACTTTTCTGATAATATCAGCAGAATTGGCTGCATCCCTCATGGCACTGGTAGCACAGGCAATAACATCTTTTACTTCATAGGCATTTAAAAGATGACTATAGGCTTTCATTGTCTGAAGAATCATTCCTCGCTTCGACCTGGATATTTCTCCGTTTTCGAATACATCAAAACCCAATCTCAGAGGTACCCTTACCAGATTGAGTTTGTTGAAAAGTGGGTTTCCTTTTGAATCATAGCTTACTTCTACAATCAATAGTCTTGCTGCGTTACTTCCAATGTCAATTGCTGCTAGCCTCACGCTTTACATAATTTTTTCTGAACAGGTAATGATAAGTCTCAATTTGAGACCTGATTTTCTTTTTACCCGTGAAAGGTACATAGTTGTTGGCTAATTCACTATTCAGAATCCTGGCTTTGACATTGTCTTTTAACTGAATGTGGATAATATCAATAATTTCCTGTTTAAGAATGTGGTTGGTAATGGGTACAGCAGCTTCTACCCGGTGATTCAGGTTTCTAACCATCCAGTCGGCACTAGAAATATATACTTTTTCATTGCCGCCGTTTTGAAAAATCATAACTCTGGAATGTTCTAGGTATTCATCTACTATGCTGATGGCTTTAACAGGTTGTTTGAACTTTTTCTTATCTATTTCTGCACAGAAAATACCCCGTACAATCATTTCTATTTTAACTCCTGCAGCACCTGCAGCATATAATTTATTAATTAAGCTGGCATCACTAAGTGAATTTACTTTTAAAATGATGCCTGCAGGTTTTCCCGCCTTTGCATTCTTTATTTCTGTTTCAATGAGTTTATATAATTCATTGCGCATATTGGTAGGGCATACCATTAATGTGTTACACGACTTCAAAATATTTGCACCATCTTTCCAGTTTTCCAGATAACGAAAAATTTTATTAATGTCGTTCATGACATTTCTATTGGAGGTTAACAAACAATGGTCGCCATATACATTTGCCGTTTTTTCATTGAGGTTTCCTGTGCTTACAAATCCATATTGTCTGGATCGGGTTCCACTTTTTTTACTGATTACACAGAGTTTTGCATGAATCTTTGTTTTGGGAACCCCCAGTAAAACTTTAACCCCTTCTTCTTCCAGAATTTTTTTCCACTCCAGATTCGCTTCTTCATCAAATCTGGCTTTTAATTCAAGCATCACAACCACTTGTTTGCCATTTCTGGCAGCGTTGATTAGTGCATTGATGATTTTTGAATTAGATGCAAGGCGATAGGCCGTTATTTTAATGGAAATTACATCCGGATCCATTGCTGCTTCTCTCAATAAATCTATAATGGGATCAAAAGCATGATAAGGGAAATGCAATAAAACATCCTCTTTTAGAATTACATCTGTCACTCTCAATGCTGTTTGAAGTGACCGAGGTATAAAGGAAGCTCTTCTTGTACTCTTGTCTGCAAGAATATCCGGGAAATCCATGAAATGTCTGAAATTATGAATTCTACCGCCCGGGATAATATTGCTCTTTCTGTTCAGGTTGAGTTTTCTGATTAAAAACTCCAAAAGACCCGGATCCATTTCCTTGTCATACACAAACCGAACAGGTTTCCCTTTTCTTCTGTTTTTAATTCCTTTTTCAATCTTTTCTGCAAAGCTGGTGCTGATATCGTTGTCCAGATCAATTTCTGCGTCTTTGGTTACTTTAAAAACATGCGCTTCGAATATATCGTATCCGAAGTAGGAGAAAATAACCGGCAAGTTGAATCTGATGACATCTTCCAGTAAAATAATGTTTTGTTCATCTTTCACTTTAGGAAGGAGGATAAAGCGTCCTACTGCTTTGGTAGGAATTTCTATCAGCGCATATTTCTGCTGATAGGCAGAATTCTTTTTGCGCATTACTACTCCAAGAAAAATGCTTTTATCTCTCAGGTAGGGGAGCTGGGGTAAACTTTCTATCATCAAAGGGATGATATTAGCGCGTACCTGTTCGTCAAAAAATTTTCTTACAAAATGCTGCTGTGTTTTATTTAACTCCTTTTCGGTGAGAATAGCAATTTTTTCTTTTTTCAATTCTTTCTGTATGCCATTCCAGATTCTGTTGAATTCATTTTGCTGCTGGAGAACCGTCATTTGAATCTGATCCAGAATTTTTTGCGGATCATCTTCCATATACATGTTGAGTTTTTTTCTTTTTTCAGCAAACTCAATCATGCGCTTTAATGTAGCAACCCTTACTCTGAAAAATTCATCTGTATTGTTTGAAAAGATACCCAGAAACTTAATTCTTTCTTTCAACGGAACGGTAGGGTCGTTCGCCTCCTGTAAAACTCTTGCATTAAAACTCAGCCAGCTGATATCTCTTTGAATTAAATGTTTCTTAGACATATTCAAATATATGTATTAGGATAAAGCTTTTATGTTAAGTCTTTGTTGAACGTTTATGCTGATCAATCTTATCAGGAATAAGATTTTTTAATATGCGCGATTATACCAGTTGTTGAGAACCCCTCAACCAATTCGTTTATGACAACCCGACCTCCATTTGCAATCACTTCCTTGGCGCCTACTATTTGTTCAATGGTATAGTCTCCGCCTTTCACAATTACATCAGGCATAATGGCCTGTATGAGTTGTAAGGGTGTGTCTTCATCAAAAACAACTACAGCATCCACAACGGCCAGATTACTCAATACAATGCTTCTGCTGATTTCATTATTAACCGGACGTTCAGGACCCTTTAATCTTTTTACACTGGCATCACTGTTCAGACCAATGATCAGTATGTCGGCTTCTGCAGCTGCCTGATTTAACGAATAAATATGCCCCTCATGCAATATGTCGAAACACCCATTCGAAAATGCAATGGTTTTACCTGAAACTCTCCAAGCTGCCACTTGCTTTTGCAGATTGTTAAGCGTAAAAATTTTATTCTTTATGGGCTGAGTTGCTTTCATGTTGCTTTCTGTTTTTGTTGAACCAGGGTAATAATCCAAGGCTGATAAAACCAACCATTAACACAATGATAAACTGTGCAAACCACTGTAGCGTTCCGTTGGCAAATCCAATTTCAAATCCAATCTGATTTTTTTCGAGCACTTTGGCAATAAAGTACGCATAAGCACCAATACCCCCTGGCGTAATAATCATGCCTATACTGCCAAATGCCAATGCTGAAATGGCTACAGTAAAACTCAGATGGCTGGTACCTTCGGTAGCCATGAGTCCAATCCAAGTACCTACAATATAGAGGAACCAAATCAGTCCGCTGTATAAGATAAACCTTCCGTTGTGCTCTAATTGCCTGATGCTGCTTAATCCCTCCCAGATACCAGACAGGATTTTTGAAAATACCTGTATAATAGGGTGGTGTGGGATTTTTTTAAGAATAAACCAGGAACCCCAGATAATGATGCCTAATATCCCTACAACAATCCCCCATTTAAAAATACTTTCATTGTCCGTTGTTTTACTCATTAACGGCGCCATTAATTGCGCCGCATAATCGCCAACTACTTCAAACTGACTGATAAGGGCAATTAAAAATACCAGACCCAGCGCAATCACATCAAAAGCTCTTTCTATCAAAATGGTTCCTATTAATTTGTCCGCAGGTATTTTTTCATATTTGGCCAGTAATGTGCATTTTAAAACTTCTCCTAATCTAGGTACGGCCAGATTGGCCAGGTAACCTACCATGACAGCAAAAAAAACATTTCCTGCCCTTGGCGTATAACCCATTGGTTTCATTAGGATTTTCCAGCGAAGGCACCGAATAAAATGACTGGCAGTCAAAATCAAAAAAACCGGAATAAACAGCCAATAATTGGCATTTTGCAGGGATTTTTTGAAATCCTCCCATTTTTCAGGGGGTATTTGCTGCATACTCCACCATACGAGAAATATACCAATACCCAGAAATATGGCATATTGAATGACGGCAATCCCCTTTTTTAACATCTTCCAAAGATAGTTTTTTTGCTATTAAGGTCATTTTAACAGCCGGTCATCAATCAAAAACCCCTCTACTCTTGAATTTCGCGCTATATTTCTTAACTTTGCAAACTTATTAAGGGTCAGGTTCTAAACAAATTGCTCATGTCTACAAAGAAAAGGATATTATTCATTGCTACTGAAATGTCTCCGTATCTGGAATTAACGGAGTTTGCAGAAGTCATCAACAAATTGGCTATTAAAAGCAATGACAGTGGTCTCGAGGTTCGTTGTATCATGCCCCGATTCGGAGTAATTAATGAACGTAGACACCGGTTACATGAAGTTGTTAGATTATCTGGAATCAATGTAACAGTTGATAACGACGATCATCCCTTACAAATTAAAGTGGCTTCCCTGCCTAATGCACGTTTGCAGGTATATTTTTTAGAGAATGAAGACTTCTTCAAACGGAAACAAATTTTTCACGATGATGAAGAAAACTGGTTCGAAGACAATGATTTGAGAACCGTATTCTTTTGTAAAGGGGCACTGGAAACTGTTAAGAAATTCGGATGGCCTCCTGATATCATTCATTGTAGCGGATGGATGAGCGGATTGATACCAGCCTATCTTAAAACTGCTTATAAAAAAGAACCGGTATTCGGAAACAGTAAAGTGATTTTTACTATTGGCCAGAATACATTTGAAGAAAGTCTGGGACCTGAATTTCTGAAGCGCGCAGTGATTAATGTGAATGTGAAAGATAAAGACCTGGATGTGTTTAAAGAAAGCAATAATACTGCCCTTTTTAAAGGGGGTGCTCATTTTGCTGACGCCATTTCATTTGGTTCCGATGTAATTGATAAAAAACTGGTGGACGAATTTTCCAAAGTGAAAGGCAAAAAGGTAATTCCATTTAAAGGATGGGATTCTGATTTAACAGAGTATTTAGAATTGTACAACGACCTTGCGGGTAAGTAAAACCAGAACATGTTAGCTAATTTTAAAATGCATTTTGCGCGAATTTTCTTCTTTGTTTTTTTAATTTTCTCAGCAGCATGTACCCGAATTACCACCACTGAACTGGGAGCAGGTTTAATTCCTGTAGTAGACGGGGTAAATACTTTTGATACCATAATGGAGTTGCAGACAGACACATTCGATGAGTCTGATACAACCCGGATCTACAATGCTAATAACATGGTTATTGGGGCAATCACCAATGACCCTATTTTTGGCACAACACAGGCCGAATTGAATTTTGAACTAAAGCCCTCTTTTTATCCTTTTAAAGTAGCGGGTACCAAGGACAGTCTGGTGGTTGATTCTGCCGTTTTGATTTTAAGTTACAAAGGATACTATGGCGATTCTACTCAGCCATTGAATGTAACTGTTCATGAAATCAGTCCAACAACTCCGTTGGATCCTTTTTACAATTATCCAGTTAACTTCCCATCGGTAAAGCCTGTCAGAACAATTGGTGCGCTTTCAAATACCATTCCAATAGATATTAGGACCTTAGGTGATTCTGTTAATAACAGATTTGAAAATTCCAATAATCAAATCAGGATTCCATTGCGTATGGATGTAGCCCGCAGATTCCTGATAGATTATGATTCAACGAATGCTTACCTCAATGATAGTGCATTCCAATCCTATTTCAAAGGGTTCTCAGTAAAAGTACAATCGGCCAATCCTGCCAACGCATTGCTCTATGTGAATTTGCTGGATACCAATACCAAGCTGGCTTTATATTATAATACAAGCACTACAGGAGCAACGGTTAGAGACACTTCGGTTATCTATTTTAAATTCAATTCTGCATTTGGCGGATATGCCAATTTTGTAACCAGAAATACAACGGGTGCCGAAATCAATAATCGCATAACTACCACCTCCAGACCAGATTCTATTGTTTATGTACAAAGTGCTCCGGGTACTTATGTGCGCATTCGTATTCCTGGTTTACAAAATCTTAACAACCGGATTATCCATCGCGCTGAGTTGATTGCCGAGCAGATACCGGATGATAATAATCTTTTGACCCTTGACCGTTATTTTCAGGCTCCCCGATTATTATTGTTAAGTGCTTTTGATTCTGTTAAAAATCAAAAAAGGAGTATCCCCAACGACTATATGGTAGGCTCATCGGGCCCAAACACGGTAGATTTTGGTGGATTTAGAACTTTCAAAACGATCAATGGTTATGACAGGGTAGCAGCTTATAATTTTGTTATTAGCCGCTACGTACAGGGAATCGTAACAAGAAAAGATACTTCTTTTACTTTGCGATTATCAGCCCCATCAAATGATTCATTGAATTACTTCCCCCCATATCCGAATAATTTTGTTTCTCAGATGTACTATTTAAGTCCTGCACAGGGCAATGAGCTGGCCAATGGTCGGGTTCGTTTAGGTGGAGGATCACATAGCAGATTCAGAATGCGCCTGAGAATTGTTTATTCGCGGATTTAATTTTACATCATTTAAAAACTATAATATGCCTTATTTATTTACTTCTGAGAGTGTATCTGAAGGACATCCGGACAAGGTAGCGGACCAGATATCAGATGCGTTGATTGATAACTTTTTAGCGTTTGATCCGCAGAGTAAAGTGGCTTGTGAGACTTTGGTTACGACTGGTCAGGTTGTATTGGCCGGTGAAGTGAAGTCTAAAGCCTATTTGGACGTACAGGAGATTGCGCGTGGTGTGATTCGTAAGATTGGTTATACCAAGAGCGAGTATATGTTTGAAGCGAACAGCTGTGGTATTTTATCCGCCATTCACGAGCAGAGTGCAGACATTAACCAGGGGGTAGATAAGAAGAAGAAGGAAGAGCAGGGTGCCGGTGATCAGGGTATGATGTTTGGATATGCGAGCAACGAGACCGAAGATTATATGCCATTGGCTTTGGATTTGGCGCATAAGATCCTGATTGAACTGGCTGCTTTGAGAAGAGAGAACAAAGCCATTAAATACCTGAGACCTGATGCGAAGAGCCAGGTAACTTTGGAATACAACGATAACAATCAACCCGTAAGAATCGATGCGATTGTGGTATCTACCCAGCACGATGATTTTGATACGGAAGCGAAGATGTTGGCCAAAATCAAGAAGGACATCATCGAGATCTTGATTCCAAGAGTAAAAGCGAAGTACAAGAAATACGCGAAACTATTTAACAAAGACATCAAGTACCATATTAACCCTACGGGTAAGTTCGTAATTGGTGGTCCACACGGAGATACAGGTTTAACCGGCCGTAAGATCATCGTAGACACTTATGGTGGTAAGGGAGCCCATGGTGGTGGTGCTTTCAGCGGTAAAGACCCCAGTAAGGTAGACCGTTCTGCGGCCTATGCTACGCGTCATATTGCGAAGAACCTGGTAGCTGCAGGAGTAGCCGATGAAATTCTTGTACAGGTTTCCTATGCCATTGGTGTAGCTCAGCCTACATCTATCAACGTAAACACTTATGGTACTGCCAAAGTGAACCTTACCGATGGCCAGATTGCAAAGATAGTAGAGGGCTTATTCGATATGCGTCCTTACTTTATTGAGCAGCGTCTGAAGCTGAGAAACCCTATTTACAGCGAAACTGCTGCTTATGGACATATGGGTCGCAAGCCAGAAGTGGTTACCAAGACTTTCGTATCTCCTGACGGCAAGGAGAAGAAGGTAAAAGTGGAACTATTTACCTGGGAGAAGCTGGATTATGTAGCCAAAGTGAAAAAGGCTTTTGGGTTGAAATAACCTTAAATATAAAAATTTAGTCATTCCCCTGTAGAAATACGGGGGATTTTTTGTTACATAAGGATAATAAAAACCAGATTAATCGTCTTTGGTTGGCTGGCCTAATGCCGATGTGAAGGCAAGTATTTATATAGATTTTGTTTTTATTCCCTTTTACGTTTATTTTTCTCAACAGCAGCCCTTGCCTGTTCAAATGCCTGGAAAAGTTTGTCCATGCAACATGCGGGGAAATCTCTATCAAAGGCTGTATATGTTGCAGGTGTTTTAGACTTAATCGAAAATAAATTCATGCTGGATAGCTTTGCGGGAAGCTTTTCCGATACCACCCTGATGTTCACCAATTGGTGTGCAGGTGCTAAATTTTTATTGTTGATAGTGGTTATACTGTATATTGTAATCAGTATACCATTTATCTCTTCAATAAAAACAAATGATGGAAGCCAATCCCTGGAAAATTAGTGCTGAAAAACTGGTTTACAATAATCCCTGGATATCTCTTACAGAGTATGATGTCATTAACCCCGGAGGCGGGAAGGGCATTTACGGGAAAGTCCATTTTAAAAATATTGCGGTAGGTGTGCTGGTGCTTGACCAGGATTTGAATACCTATCTGGTAGGTCAGTACCGGTTTACATTGAATGCCTATTCATGGGAAATGCCTGAGGGGGGGTGTCCGGTGGGATCAGACACGCTGGAAAGCGCGAAGCGTGAATTGTTAGAGGAAACAGGCCTAGTTGCGAAAGAGTGGACCCGGTTATTTGAAATGCATTTGTCCAATTCGGTTTCTGATGAACTGGGTGTTATATATCTGGCCAGAGATTTAACGCAGTTTGAAGCTGAGCCTGAGGAGACTGAGCAGTTGCAAGTGAAGAAAATTCCATTTGCAGTGATGCTTGATATGGTGGAAAAAGGCGAAATCACAGATTCGATGACAGTAGCCGCCGTATATAAAGTTCAGCTCTTATTGCTTCAGGGCAAATTGAATTAAATACATTTGCAGATGGCTATTAAAAAATCATCCATCATCATTGGTCGGCAGCCACTGGTAGAAGCATTACAATCGGGTAAAGCAATCGATAAAATCTTATTACAGAAAAATGCCAGTGGAGAAGTGGTGCAGCAAATCAGATCACTTTCCAGAGAGCATAATATTCCCATTCAACTGGTACCTGTTGAAAAATTGAACGGGCTTACCAAAGCCAATCACCAGGGCGTCATTGCATTTGTTGCACTGGTTCAATATCTCGATTTACAACAAGTGATAGATCATGTGGTTTCCAATGGAGATGTGCCTTTGTTCCTGATGTTGGATGGCGTAACAGATGTGCGAAATATTGGTGCAATAGCCAGAACGGCTGTATGCTGTGGTGCTCAGGCCATTATCATACCAGATAAAGGCGTAGGTGCATTAAATGAAGAAGCCATGAAAAGCAGTGCGGGTGCGCTGGAGAAAATTCATATCTGCAGAGTGAATAGTTTATTGAAAGCAGTGGATGATTTGCATCTGAATGGTATTGCTGTTTATACCAGTGAAATGCGCGCTGATAAAAATGTGTACGATTTAGATTTCTCTGTTCCCTGCTGTGTAATCATGGGAGATGAGGGCAGAGGGGTACAACCTTATCTAGCTAAGGCCGCAGATGCATTTTTTAAAATACCGATGGCGGCTAAATTTGATTCGCTCAATGTGTCGGTAGCTACGGGTATGATTTTATATGAGGGCATGAAACAACGAATGCATGCATCCTAAATTATTGTATTCTGAAAAACAGTAATGCTGATTTTAAAAGTAGCAGTCTGATGAAAGAAAAGAAAATCACTTTGGTTGAATGTCCCAGAGATGCCATGCAAGGCTGGAAGCATTTTATTCCCACACAGGATAAAATTAAGTATCTCAATGCTTTGCTCAAGGTAGGTTTTGATGTGCTGGATTGCGGAAGTTTTGTTTCAGCCAAAGCCATTCCTCAAATGGCAGATACAGCGGAAGTAATTGCCAGTCTGAATTGGAAGGAATCGGCTACTAAGTTGTTGGTGATTGTTGCCAATGAAAGAGGTGCTGAAGAAGCGGTAAAATTTGATGCCATTCGTTATCTCGGATTTCCTTTTTCCATATCACCCAGTTTTCAGTTGCGAAATACCAATAGTACATTGGAAGAAAGTTTTGAGCGGGTTAAAACTTTACACGCAATGTGTGAGAAATATGGGAAAGAACTGGTCATCTATTTAAGCATGGGTTTTGGGAATCCTTATGGAGATTCTTACGGTGAAGAAATATTGTTTCATTGGGCCAATCAAATGACAGCATTGGGGATCAGGATTATTTCACTGGCAGATACAGTAGGTGTAGCAACCCCTGATCAAATCAGCAGCGCATTGCAAAGTTTGATTCCCGCTTATCCTGAGGTTGAATTCGGGGTGCATCTGCATGCAGATTCCCTGAACTGGAAACCCAAAATGGAAGCAGCTTTGGCAGCAGGCTGCCATCGGTTTGACGGTGCTATCAAAGGCATCGGAGGCTGTCCGATGGCGCAGGATGAGCTGGTAGGTAATATGGATACCGAAAAAATGATTGGATTTTTTGCAGAAAAGGAAATAGAAATTTCAATTGATGTTGATGCACTGCAATCTTGCAGTGCAATGGCTGTTCATATTTTTCAATTATAAGTTCATGAAATTCCACTTTGATTTTCCGATAAAAAAAATGGACTATCCCATAGCACATCATCACCGGATTTTGATGATGGGATCTTGTTTTACGGAAAACATAGGCCAGTATTTAAGGAATCATTCGTTTCAGATTCTGGAAAATCCGAATGGTATATTGTTTAATCCTGTAAGTGTTACCGATGCCATTCAATCGTATATCAATAAATATAGGGTCAAGGAAGAAGATTTGTTTCAGCTAAACGAAACCTGGCATCATTGGAAATTTCACAGTAGGTATTCTGGCATTTCAAAAGAAGATACGCTTGCAAAAATGAATCATAGTATTGATGAAGCACATCATTTTTTAAAGACAGCCAGTTATGTGGTTGTAACCCTTGGTTCTTCCTGGGTTTACGAATTAACAGATGCTGCCTGTGGAATAACCGGAACAGTAGTTGCCAATAACCATAAAGCACCGGCTTCCTGGTTTAATCGCAAACTCTTAGATGCAGATGCAGTTAAAGCTTTGTTGTTGGGGCTTATTTCATCTTTACAGCAGTTTAACCCTATTCTCAAAATCATTTTTACCATCAGTCCGGTAAGGCATTTGCGTGAAGGCGTAATAGAAAATAACCGAAGTAAGGCGGTTTTAATTCAATCGGTTCATGACCTTGTAAATCAGTTTGATCATTTATATTATTTCCCCTCTTATGAGTTGGTTATAGATGATTTGAGAGATTACCGATTTTATGCGGAAGATCTGGTGCATCCGAACTATCAGGCAACACAATATGTTTGGGAAAAATTTGTAAATGCCTGTATTGATGAATCTAGTGCACAGTTGTTTAAAACCATACGGGAAATTAAACTGGCATATCAGCATAAACCCTTTAATCCTTCTACACAGCAACATCATCAGTTTTTGCATAAATATGCATCCGTAACGCAAAGACTTTTGGAGCAGTATCCTTATCTGCAGTTAGAGACTGAATTGGATTATTTCAGAAAAGGTGTTAGAAATCCGGAACAGGAGGATTCATCAGCGCTTCTTCAAGATTGATCAGTTTACATGAAGCAACCAGTTCTTTTTTTGCAGGAATTTTTCAATATCTGCACTTCGTTCATCCCAGAAATCAAGCTGTCCGTTGTGCCAGTTGGCATAAGGCTGAAGGGCACCATACTGAAGCGTAACTCTTCGTTAAAAATGTTTTTCTCTGTACAGAATATTCTCAATGGTATCTGTGAGTAAAGCTCTGTTCATTTGAACCAGAGAGCTGTCGAGTATTTGTAAAAAAGCATTGTTGATTTCAGTATACTTTTCATATTCTGCAGACTCTGTGTTGTTCAATACTTCCCTGGTAAACATTGGACAAAGTCTCCTGGTGGCTTTTTTCCATAGCACGGTTATAAGATATATATGCTTTTTGGTTGGGTATAAACACATCAAAGGGGGAAATGCAAACCTGTTTATTTTTCTTTTGGTATTTTCTGACTTTCCTGAATTCAATGAGATTTTTCCAGATCCCCAGCCATTCAGCTGTTTGTGCTCCCCATACTGTATTGATGGCATTGCACATGCTGTTAACGGTTAATAACTTATTTCCGTTGTGTTTGCTTCCAATGATGATAACTCTGATAGGAGAGGGCTCTGCGTATACACCGGAATACATGAGTAGACATAAACCCAGCAGGAAACCAATCCATATTTTAAAATAAGGTTTGTACACCATGTGCAATTTTAAATTCATGCTGTAATAACCATTTTTTTCGCCACATGCCGCCTGAATAGCCGGTTAAAGACCGATCGCTTCCTATTACCCTATGACAAGGAACGATAATCGCAATTTTGTTTTTGCCATTTGTATTTGCTGCTGCCCTGATTACTTTTGGGTCACCCAATTTCTTGGCTAGGTCCATGTAGCTAATTGTTTTTCCAAATTCAATATCCATCAGTTTGTTCCATACCCTGATTTGAAAATCAGTACCATCCTGATGAACGGGTAAATCAAATTGTTTTCTTTTCCCGTGAAAATATTCAATTAATTGTTCGGTACATTGGTGCATTAATTCAGTTATTCCCGGTGCACCATGCTGCAGCTGATCTTTGTTGTCGACAAAACTGAGTTCACCAATATATTGGTCATTGCCACCTATCTGTAAAAGTCCAACCGGACTCTCATAATACGTATAATGCAATTCACCCATTGGCCATATTTATCATTCTAAATATACAGAACAAAACGATTGCTTACCCAATTTTCGCCCCATTCATTACGGGCAGATTGGGCTCCAGTAAAATAACCTGGTTTTGCTGGTCATATACCCCCAGCACGAGACATTCGCTAAAGAAGTGAGCAATTTTTTTGGGTGGGAAATTGATCACTGCGATGATTTGTTTGCCGAGCAGGTCTTCCGGTTTATAATGGGCAGTAATTTGTGCAGATGATTTTTTAATACCCAATTCACCAAAGTCGATACGGAGTTGATATGCGGGTTTGATGGCTTCAGGGAATAAATCTACTGAAAGAATCGTGCCTGTTCTGATGTCAATTTTTTCAAAGTCTTGCCAGCTAATCATTATGCTTCCAGTATATTGGATAACTGAATTAATTCTTCCTGTTTATATTGATGATCGGGATTGGTAAAGCATTTGGATAGTTCTTTAATTAATCTGCAAATAATAGCCCTGTTAGATCTGGGTCTGAAGTAATTGGGATCAGCTGTTTTACCCAGACGGTTTAAATAGGTCTCTATATCGTTAAGTGAATATGCCTGTCCGTTGGTGGCATCAATAAAAAAATGTATCTGATCTCTGTAATATTGACTCTTGTCGTCAAAGTCGGTATCTGAATGAAAAAAGGCAATCAGGGATTGCTTAGGTATTTGAATCAATCTGGCGTTGATTTCCAGTTTCTCACAAATTACCTGATAAATAATACTATTGGCTATGGCATTGCCCTTTTTGGATTCAAGCACTTTGTGAAGAAAGAACTCATCCGGATTGTCGTACTTTAACTCTATTCCTTTTAAATGGTAGTAGTTGTAAATGATGCTACTTAAAACATTTGCCTGTTCCAGTGGTGTTAAAAAGCTGTTTAATTCGAGCCATACATTTCTTCTTATTTTTTCAATATCCTGTATAACAAGCGTGGTTTGTAATTCGGGGTATTGAAATTTTGCCACCAGTAAAGCACCAAAAAGTAAATCGGGGCAGGCGCTGTTTTTCCATTCAGTAAGATCTTGCTGTAAATCGGTAAAATGCAGGCGATGAATAATCATTTCAATTCTCTCCTGAATAGCCTGGTTGGGAGTGGTTTCCCACAGATGTTCAAGATTGGGTATTACCGGCTTCCCATAAGCTACCAGCCTTTCGGTAACGCTGGTATAGACTAATTCATCCGGATCGTCAATAAGGGTAAACAGGGCATTTAATTCTTTAGTCTCCTGCATAGTTGCTTGTATTCAATATCAAACTAAATTCATTTTTATGAAAAGGTCAAGGATAAGTTATTCAAACCTTGTGGATATATGTTGAATTTGCGGCATAATAATTTAAACAGTCTGTCGTTGTATTGTCATTTTCTGCATAAATTAGTAATATTAACAGTTGTTTCTAGCCGTTAATTTCTACCTTTGATATTATCAATTTTTTTGAATGAGTACATTTTCTATCCCCAAATTTCCCGCTGTAAAGCAATCCCTTCATTTAGAGTTAAAAAAAAGAGTACAGGCTTATTTTGATGAACGTGGTATTGATGCCACAGGGACTCCCAAGTTATTTACCAAAGCAATTATCATGGTAGTTGCGTTTGTAATTGTTTACACACACTTAGTGTTTTTTACACCTGCCTGGTATTTTGCCATTGCAGAATGTATTCTCCTGGGTGGTCTTGTAGCCGGTATCGGTTTTAATGTAATGCACGACGGCAGTCATGGCAGCTTCAGTACCAATAGATGGGTAAATAAAATTGCTGCATCCTCTATTAGTTTGTTAGGAGCCAATCATTTTATGTGGAATATGAAACATAATATGATTCACCATAGTTTCACCAATGTGGATGGTGTAGATGATGATATTGAAATTGGTATTCTGATGCGTATGGCACCTACCCAGAAAAGAATGAAAGCTCATCGTTTTCAGCATTTATATTTCTGGGTGTTATATATGCTATTGTATGTATTCTGGATCTTCTTTACTGACTATAAGAAATACTTCACACAAAAAATCGGAAACGTTCCTTTAAAGAAAATGAGTGTTTCTGATCATATTGAGTTCTGGGCTGTAAAAGTATATCATGCTGCAGTATTCATTGTTATTCCTGTTGTAGTAGTAGGATGGGTAAATTGGGTGATTGGATTTTTTACCATGAGTTTATTTGCAGGTTTTGTGTTGAGTATTGTATTCCAGTTGGCTCACACAGTTGAGCACACGGAGTTCCCGGTAGCGGATGTTGATTCTCACAGATTACCTGACGAGTTTGCTGCTCACCAGATTAAAACCACTGCCAATTTTGCTACCAAGAATAAATTGATTAGCTGGTTAGTGGGAGGATTGAATTTCCAGATTGAACACCATTTGTTCCCTAAGATTTCTCATGTGCATTATCCTGCCATTAGTGAGATTGTCAAAAAGGTTTGTCAGGAATATCAGTTGCAATACATCGAGTATCCTACCATGCGCAGAGCGGTTGTAGCCCATGTTCGCTTCTTAAGGGAAATGGGTAGGGCTTAGCCAGAATTAATAAAGGCATTAACAAATGCATAAGAATTAAAATTCATTCGATTTGCAAATGCGATCTTTTAAATAAAAAAACTCCGACCAATGTCGGAGTTTTTTTATGGGAATGAAATTGGCTATAACTGTAATTTGTAATTACTGGCAGCTATTCCAATAGCAGGCGAAAAATTTCGCTGAACTACTTCGTTACTTTTTTAGGAGCCGATTTTTTGACGGCTGTTTTCTTTGTTGCCGTTTTCTTAGCAGCTGCCTTTTTGGGTGCAGCCTTCTTCACAGCTGATTTACTTGCCGCTTTTTTGGCAACAGTCTTTTTGGTGAATGCACCTGGTAACTGATCTTCAATCATTTTCTTCACTTCTTCCAAACTGATTTGTGCCAGACTTTCTGCGGTAGGTTTGGTTCCATCGGCCAGTTTCCCGAGTTTCAACATTTTCTTCTGGAAGCGGATAAACGGACCCCATCGGCCATTTTCTATGGCAATTTTTTCTGAAGGCCATTGCTGTATGAAACGGTTGGCTTCTTTTTCTAGTTTCTTTTCTATTAATTCATTAATGTCTTGCGCACTTAAAGCATCATAATTATAGGCTCTTGGAATATTAATAAACAAGTCGTTCCATTTGATGAATGGGCCGAATCTGCCCTTGCCTTTAGTTACCGGTAATTCATTGTAAAATGCAATAGGGGCGTCGGCTTCTTGTTTTTCTTTGATTAACTGAATGGCTCTGTTCAGATCCATTTCATGTAAGTCTTCGCCCTTTGGAATGGAAATGAACTGTTCACCCAATTTAATATAAGGACCAAATCTGCCGAGGTTTACCGATAATTCTGCTCCCTCGTATTCACCCAGGGTTCTTGGCAGGGAAAATAATTCCATGGCTTCTTCCATGGTAATGGTTTCTATACTCTGAGATGCTTTTAATTTAGCAAAACGGGCTTTCTCATTTTCATCGCTGGTATCACCAATTTGTACCATGGGACCATATCTTCCCATACGGGCGATAACTCTCTTACCAGTGGCAGGGTCAATTCCGAGTTCTCTTTCACCCTTGGCTCTTTCTGCGTTTTCAAGGGTATGTTCAATGGTTTCATGAAAGGGTTTGTAGAAACCATCAATCATATTATTCCATTTTAAATTGCCCTCTGCAATTTCATCGAATTCAGTTTCTATTTTAGCAGTAAAGCCAAAGTCCATGACTTTATTAAAATGTTGTTTTAGAAAATCAGTTACGACAATCCCCAAATCGGTAGGAAACAATTTTCCTTTTTCAGTACCGGTATTTTCCTGAATAATTTCTTTTTCAATTTCATTGCCGGCAGTCAGCTTCAATATGGTGGCTGCTCTTCTGATTCCTTCCTTGTCCCTTTTTTCTACGTAGTTCCTTTTCATGATGGTAGAAATAGTAGGGGCGTAGGTAGAGGGGCGTCCAATGCCCAATTCTTCCAGCTTTTTTACCAGGGAAGCTTCCGTGTATCTGGCTGCTGGTTTGGTGAATTTTTCACTCGCATTCATGTACTGAAAATCGAGTACCTCATTCACTTTAATCGGAGGCAACATTCCCTCTGTGCTTTCCTCATCTTCTTCGTCCTTGCCTTCCATATATACCTTCAAAAATCCATCGAATTGCATCACTTCACCTGTTGCTGTCAGTATTTCGTGGTTGGTACTTACTTCAATTTTGGCCGTTGTTTTCTCAAATGCCGCATCGCTCATTTGCGAAGCAATGGTTCTTTTCCAGATGAGCTCATACAAGCGCTTGCATTCTTCATCTTCCACTGTATGATTACTCATATAAGTAGGTCGGATGGCTTCGTGGGCTTCCTGAGCACTTTCGTTTTTATTCTTGAA
>JBDLUU010000040.1:0-4531 GCA_039805185.1 Bacteroidota bacterium | reverse complement strand
AATCCACCCCCTGCAACTATTACTTTCATTTCGTTTCCCTGTATCCTGTGCATATTTCCATCTTTACGCAATGAAAATAGGAATTACTTTTGTAGCATGACAAACGAAAAAGCAGTAGCAGAAAAATTACTACAGGTGCAGGCAATCAAATTGAGTCCTGCAGCGCCCTTTACCTGGGCAAGTGGCTGGAAAAGCCCTATTTATTGCGATAACAGAAAGGTCTTGTCTTTTCCTTATGTGCGCGATTTTGTAAAGAGTGAATTGTGTAGTGTTATTTTTGAGCAGTTCCCTGAAGCAACCGTACTGGCAGGTGTTGCCACTGCAGGTATTCCCTGGGGAGCCATGGCTGCAGATCAGCTGAAACTGCCGTTTGTTTATGTAAGACCCAAACCCAAAGAACATGGTCTGGGTAATCAGATTGAAGGTTCGCTGGAGAAGGGGCAGCAGGTATTGGTAATTGAGGATCTTATTTCTACCGGAAAGAGCAGTTTGCAGGTAGTGGATGTATTACGCGCTGCAGGAGCAGAAATTGTAGGAATGGTGTCTATTTTTAACTACGGTTTTCATACAGCCAAAGAAGCTTGTGAAGCCGCAGGGGTTAAAACCAGCAGCCTGACCAATTATCCAACTTTGATTGAATTGGCTATTGAGAAGGGATTGGTAACGGCAGATACCAAAGAGACCCTGATGCAATGGAGCCAGGATCCGGCCAACTGGGGACGATAGGATACATGGTATACTATTTGCAATGAATCACCCAAAGTAGCATGGGCTATTTAGCTTGATCCCTTAAATGGATAGATACTATGATGAAAAAAATATTACTGGCAGGATCATTATTTTTCTCTTTGCAGGCTATTGCACAGCAGCCCAAACAACAATGGGTAACCATTAAATCCGATAATCTGAAGTGCTGGGAATGCAAGGTAATTTTGGAAAAATACTTGGTACAGGCCAATAAATCCACGATGGAATCTGGTCTTATTCAATGGAAAATCAATCTGTTGCAAGGGGAGATTAAAGTTCAATTCTGGCCCGACAGAGCCGATGAATCCATGATCAAAGCTGCATTGAATAATGCGGGTTTTGATGCCAATGAGGAAAAAGCGGTACCGGAATCCTATGCCAAATTACCCCCCATTTGCAAAAGAGCCGAAGATGGTGGTGGTCCCAAGCCCCCCAAACCCTGTCATATTCCACCGGTTCAATAATCTTATTTAAACAGGTTCAATTCCTGTCTTCCTTCATAGGTAAAGGGAAAGGTTTTAAAAATCCCCCCTTTACCTATTTTTATATTGCCCTTGGCCTTGATGGTCAATTCCTTCTTGAACAATAATTGGGCTGCATTCTTGTATAAATTCTGCATATCAATGGCAATGGACGAGGGAAGAATGAATTCGCTGTTTTTCGGAATCCGCATTAAAGTGTCCAATTGAAACTTACCCAGATAGGTATTATCTATATAAACATCACTGTCTACTTTTTTAAGGTCTAATCCAAATTTATTGGGGTTGAAATATACGAGCTCAAAATTCAGTTTGGATTGATTAAAACCCAATTGCTTGATTTCAATGTTTTGAACTTTCCGGTATTCCAGTTCTTTGGGGGCAGCACAGCCAACAAAAAGAATGGCTAAAAAAAAATAGAGTGGGAGTGATTTCAATGCCGATGATTTTTCTTCGAAAATAGGTGATTTTCTGTCTGAAGCGAGTTAAAATTTTGTAACTTGTAGGCTAATCTATTTAGCAAAAAAGGCAAAAAACTGCTGGATTTTTTGTGATAAATATTTTAGCGAATATTTATTTATTTAATTGATTGATATTAAATTAATTATAAATTATAATTGAATTAAAATATGTAGATATTATGCTTGGTTTGTTAATCAAATCGCCATCGGTATAGCAATCTTCAACAGAATAAAAAATGAGCAAATTAATAATTGATTATCAATATTTTGGAACAGTTAATTACTATAAAATTTTGTTTCAGTTTTCAAATATTGAATTTGAAGAATATGAAAGCTATCAAAAAGGGAGTTTTCGCAACCGAACACCCATTCCGGGTGCTAATGGGGTAATCAATTTATCGGTGCCTCTCCAGAAAGGGCGAGATCAGAAAGCCCTGTTCAGGGATATTAAAATTGATTACCGTGAGAAATGGATGGTTCAGCATATGCGAGCTCTGGACGCCTGTTATAACCGGGCGCCTTTCTATGAATTTTACCGGGATGGCATCCGCGAATTACTAAGTCAGGAGGAAACCGATCTGATGGCACTGGATAAGAAATTGGTTGTATGGGTGTTGAAAATGTTAAAGCATAAACCGGTCATTTCTGCTACGGAAGTGTATAGCCGTCCCTTAGACGGGGGAATATTTGATGCCCGTAATATTGTTTTACCTGGTAAGGAACCAGGTCAGGAATTGGATTTGTCCGTTCCCGAATACGATCAGGTTTTTAAAGACAGAATTGGATTCAAGCCCAATATGAGTATACTCGATTTACTTTTTTGTAATGGACCTGCCTCTGCTGGTCTATTGAAAAGCAGCAATAGCCGATTTTAATAGCTTATGGTTTTAGAATTTGCCTTTATTGGAGTATTATTGTTATTCAATTGCTGAATGGAGAAAGCCCCCCCCGAACTGATGAAGAAATTTTGTTTTCTATTTTTTATATGGTTGTTTGCTTTTAATGGTACAAGCGCTCAGGATTTTTCGAATAAAGGGAAGGATTTTTGGTTGGCTTATCCGGCCCATATAGATGGAACTACATCCCGAATGGCATTGTACATTTCATCTACTGAAAATACCAATGGAGTAGTTGAATTGGATGGTAGGACGATTCCTTTTTCCGTTACAGCCAATCAGGCTACTACCGTACAGATTTCTCCGGCATTCTATCAAGTCTATAATTCACAAGCAGATGGAACAGGAGTGGGGAAAGGAATACATATAACATCCGAAAAGCCCATTGTATTATATGCTCATATTTTAAATGCTGCAAGATCAGGTTCGACTTTAGTATTTCCAACAAATGTATTGGGGAAGGAATATGTTTCTTTAAACTATACTCAGTACATCCAGAACCCTAATAGCCCAACACAAAATGGCAGAAGTCAAATTACTGTTTTAGCCACTGAAGATAATACCACTATTGAACTTGTTTTAAAGGCAGATAGTTATACATCACCTATTCGTAAGGCTGGTGAAGCATACACTGTTCAACTAAATAAAGGGGATGTATACCAAATTCAATCTTTAACTGATTTAACAGGTTCATCAATTAGAAGCATTGCAAATGCAGGCTCATCATGTAAGCCAATTGCAGTTTTTACAGGTTCAACTTGGACAGGTTTTTGTTCACCAACAAGGACAAGTGGAAGTGGTGCTGATAACTTATTTCAACAAGTTTTTCCTTCTAATGCATGGGGTAGAAATTATATTACTGCACCTTTTGCAAGAAAGCAATTAGATTTATATAGAATCATTGTTAAAGATCCTACTACATTAGTTACTCTAAATGGAGTCCAATTAAATCCCAATACCCTTAAACAAAATAGTTATTATGATTTTGAAAGTTCACAAGCTAACATAATTTCTGCAGATAAGCCCATATTGGTGATACAATACATGACATCACAAAGTTGTGATGCTGGTATTAGCGGTGATCCTGAAATGATAACAATTAATCCTCTTGAACAAACAATTAATAATGTAACTGTTATATCAGCCAGAAGAGACTTAACGCCGCCACTAACAAACATAAAAGCACATTTCATAAACATATTGATGAAAACATCAAACATTTCATCATTAAAAATTGATGGAGCACCTCCAACATCATCTTGGACACAAATTCCTAATTCTCCATACTCATATTTAAGAGAGGATGTAACAAACAGTACACTAATTAATCCTAGTCACAACATTATGGCAGATAGTGGTTTTATTGCTATTGCTTATGGGATGGGTACTGGTGGTAATGACTTGGAATCATACGGATACAATGCAGGTACCAATATTGTAGACCTGAATCCCCCAATTAATATTCAAAATGAGTTTCCTCGTATCGCTAACATTAACTATTCAGCAACTTGTGTCGGAACCAGCTTTTCATTTAAGCTTGCTTTAAGTTACGAGCCGACTAGAATAATTTTGGATTTTGGAAGTGCTAACTCACTGTCAGGGCCTCCAGTTTTAACTTATGATCCGTCATCAGGCTCATACGATTCCACATACACATCCAACGGTAAAACCTATTACGTTTATAAAATACCTCAGTCCTATACATTTACAGCGGCAGGAACTTATCCGGTAAAATTCACCACTACTTCCTTGTCTCCACAATCAGATGGTTGCAGTAATACCAATGAGCAGGAAATCACGGATAATATTGTAGTTGGAGAAGCACCGGTGGCAAAGTTTACCATTGCTTCCGTTGATTCAGGTTGCGTTGCGGCTCCTGTACAATTAACCGATCAGTCTACTGGTTCAGGAAGGTCCATTGTTGCATGGAATTGGGAGTTTGGAGACG
>JBDLUU010000039.1:0-14666 GCA_039805185.1 Bacteroidota bacterium | reverse complement strand
GAAATCTTTGGAGGGAGGGGGTTACAGCATTTATATATTTGCCGATCAGGTAAAACAACTAGAAAGATTGCATACCATTTTTACGGATTTGCAAACAGAGATTCAGTTTACGCCCATTGGTACCAGCATACATGAAGGATTTATTGATCATGCATTAAAGCTGGTCTGTTATACCGATCACCAGATTTTTCAGCGATACCATAAATACCGTGTAAAGCAGGCATACAATAAAAACAAAGCCCTTACTTTAAAAACACTTCGTGATTTACAACCCGGGGATTATGTAACCCATATTGATCATGGGGTAGGAACCTATAGTGGGTTGCAGAAACTGGAAGTGAATGGTAAAATTCAGGAAGCAGTAAGAATCATTTATAAAGACAGTGATATTCTTTATGTCAATATCAACTCCTTACATAAGATTTCTAAATACACAGGAAAAGAAGGTACTGTTCCCAAGATTAATAAACTGGGCAGTGATGTATGGAATCGGTTAAAGGAGAAGACCAAAGCAAAAGTAAAGGAGATTGCTTTCGACCTGATAAAACTGTATGCCCAACGCAAAGCGCAGAAAGGGTTTGCCCATGCGCCAGACAATTATATGCAAACTGAACTGGAAGCTTCATTCATTTACGAGGATACACCGGATCAGAGTAAGGCAACTGCGGATGTAAAAAGAGATATGGAGCAGGAAGCACCCATGGATCGACTGGTTTGCGGGGATGTGGGATTTGGAAAAACAGAGATTGCCATCAGGGCGGCTTTTAAATCGGTGGTAGACGGGAAGCAGGCAGCTATATTGGTGCCAACAACTATTCTTGCTTTTCAGCACTATAAAACATTCAAGGATCGACTCAAGGATTTTCCTGTAACCGTTGATTTTATCAATCGGTTTAAATCGGCCAAGGAGAAGAAAGAAACCATGCAGAAACTGAAGGAAGGAAAGATTGATATTATTGTGGGAACCCATGGTTTGCTAGGCAAAGAAGTTGCTTTCAAGGATCTGGGCATCATGATTATTGATGAAGAGCAGAAATTCGGCGTGGCCCACAAAGAGAAACTGAAGACGCTTAAAACCAACGTAGACTGTTTAACATTAACAGCAACGCCTATCCCCCGAACCCTGCAATTCAGTTTAATGGGTGCAAGAGATTTAAGCATTATTAATACACCACCTCCGAATCGCCAGCCTATTCAGACGGAAGTACAGGTATTCAATCACGATTTTATCAGAGACGCCATTTATTTTGAAACGGAAAGAGGCGGACAAATTTTCTTTATACACAACCGTATTCAGGGACTGGCAGAAATGAGTGCCTTAATTCAGGGACTATGTCCGGACTTGAGTATCGGATACGCACATGGTCAGCTGGAAGGTCATGAACTCGAAGAAAAAATTCTGGATTTCATTGAACGTAAATACGATGTACTCGTGTGTACCAATATTGTTGAGAGTGGCGTAGATATTCCGAATGTAAACACCATTATCGTTAACAATGCGCACCAATTTGGTTTGAGCGATTTGCATCAGTTAAGGGGAAGGGTAGGTAGAAGCAACAAAAAAGCATTCTGCTATTTGCTTGCACCGCCCATGAGTACTTTGCCGGTTGATTCCAGAAAAAGATTGCAGACCCTTGAGCAATTCAGTGATCTGGGTAGCGGATTTCAGATTGCCATGCGCGATCTGGACATCAGAGGAGCGGGGAATATGCTGGGTGGGGAGCAAAGTGGTTTCATGGCTGAAATTGGTTTTGAAATGTACCAGAAGATTCTGGAAGAAGCCATCAAAGAGTTGAAGCGTTCTTCTTTCAAAGATTTATTCAAGGAAGAGATTAGCAAGCAGGACGATTTTGTTAGTGACTGTACCATTGATACGGATTTGGAAATATTGATTCCGGATAGTTATGTGGAGAGCATTACGGAGAGGCTATCCTTATATACAAGATTGGATAATTGTGAAAACGATGATGAATTGGCGGAGTTCCACCATGAACTTCAAGATCGTTTTGGTCCGGTACCTGCTGTTGTGGAAGACTTATTTACCACCGTTAAATGCAGAAGGCTGGCGGTAGACATGGGCTTTGAAAAGATGACAATGAAAGACGAAGTACTTCGTTGCTATTTCATCAACAAGCCCGATTCTCCGTATTTTGAATCAGACCTTTTTAAAAATGTACTGGCTTATTTGCAAACGGGTACCAATAAAGGAAGATTGAAACAAACAGGGAAAGTGTTTCAATTAGTGGTTGAACCTGTAAAAGGAATGGAAGAAATGCATCGTTTTTTGACGCATATGCATCATACTGTTTTAGCCAAAGCGGAGGCCAAATAAAAAACCCCGGACAAGCCGGGGTTCAGTTTCTTTTTTACATCAGGAATTAGAATCCTTTTTTAGCAACGCCATCAGCGATTGCCTGTAAAGCTTTTGCTTCACTTAGGATAGCCGCCATTTTGTTACCCTTACCATCGTGTCCGCCTGCCATATAACCGCCTTTAGCAGTTTTGGTTATAACGGCATCGTGCATGGGTACGTTTTTTTCCTTTGTTTTAAGGCAATATGCTTTAATCATTTTTGAAGTGTCCATTGTCTGTTGAATTTAATTTTAATGAATAGGGTTTGGGTTAGGTAAACAAGATACTGCTTTTTTGCCTAAACGTCAATTCTGGCGTATTTGGCATGACTTTCAATAAATTCCCTTCTCGGAGCCACATCGTCTCCCATCAGCATACTGAAAATACGGTCTGCTTCTGCGGCACTTTCAATGGTAACTCTTTTCAGGGTTCTTCTGGATGGATCCATGGTGGTTTCCCAGAGTTGTTCTGCGTTCATCTCACCCAGACCCTTGTATCGCTGAATGGTTACACTGTCTTCTTTGCCACCACCCAGTTTTTCAATCAATGCTTTTCTTTGCTCTTCGCTGTAGGCATATTCCTGTTCTTTTCCTTTTTTAACCAGGTACAAAGGCGGCTGGGCAATATACACACAGCCTTGCTCTACCAATTCCTTCATATAACGGAAGATAAAAGTCAGAATCAATGTGGCAATATGCGATCCGTCCACATCGGCATCCGTCATGATGATCAGCTTGTGGTATCTGAGTTTGGATGTATTCAGTGCCTTGGGATCTTCAGGAGTACCCACGGTAACTCCCAGCGCTGTATACATATTGCGAATTTCCTCGTTCTCGTAAATCTTATGTTCCATGGCTTTCTCCACGTTCAGGATTTTACCTCTTAAAGGTAAAATGGCCTGATAACTGCGGTCCCTGCCTTGTTTGGCGGTACCACCAGCCGAATCTCCTTCCACCAGGTATAGTTCGCATTTAACAGGATCTTTCTCGCTGCAGTCTGCCAGTTTTCCCGGTAAGCCACCTCCAGACAATACAGTTTTTCTTTGTACCATATCCCGGGCTTTCTTCGCGGCCACTCTTGCCTGTGCTGCCAGAATAATTTTGGAAATTACCTGCTTGCTTTCTTTGGGGTTTTCTTCCAGATAGGCTTCCAATGCTCGCGCCACAGTTGTTTGAACTACCCCGCTAACTTCACTGTTCCCTAACTTGGTTTTGGTTTGTCCTTCAAATTGTGGCTCAGGAACTTTTACAGAGATAATGGCACTTAAACCCTCTCTGAAATCATCCCCTTCAACGGTAACTTTCGCTTTTTCGAACAATCCTTCTCTGTCACCATAACTTTTGAACACACGGGTTAATGCCTGACGGAAACCCGTTACATGCGTACCACCTTCAATGGTATTGATATTGTTTACATAAGAGAAGATATTCTCTTTAAAATCATCATTGTAGGTTAAAGCAACTTCCACCGCTACATTCGTAGCTTCATCATGACCTTCTACGAATAAGGGCGCTGTCAGAATGGGATTTCTGTTGGCATTTCTGTCCAGCATATCCACAAATTCAATAATACCACCTTCGCTGTAGAAATGGTTGCTGTAAGGGTTTCCTGCTTCGTCCAGTTCTCTTAAATCGGTAAGTGTAATATTGATTTTACGATTCAGATAAGCCAGTTCTCTCAAACGACCTTCCAGAATTTCCTTGCGATACACTGTTTCCTGAAATATGCTAGCATCTGGCCAGAAATGAACTTTCGTTCCGGTAATATCGCTGGTGCCAATTTCACGAACGGCATATTTAGGAACCCCAATGGAATATTCCTGCTCAAATATTTTTCCTTCTCTCTGAACGGTTACATGCAGTTTGGTACTCAACGCGTTTACACAGCTCACACCCACACCATGCAAACCACCGGAAACTTTGTAGGTATTCTTATCGAATTTACCACCTGCGTGTAAGACCGTCATTACTACTTCCAGTGCACTCTTTTTTTCTTTGGAGTGCATGGCAGTTGGAATGCCTCGTCCATCATCCTGAACACTAATGGAATTGTCTTCGTGAATGGTGACAAAAATATTTTTACAGTATCCGGCAAGGGCTTCGTCAATGGAGTTGTCAACCACTTCATAAACCAAATGGTGCAACCCTTTAATACCCACATCGCCAATGTACATGGCCGGTCTTTTTCGAACCGCTTCCAATCCCTCTAAAACCTGTATACTATCTGCTCCGTAATTTTTATTTTCTGCAGCTTGTTGTTGTTCTAATTCTTCGCTCATAAAGTCTTGTCTCACTTGCATTTTGGTTATTTTTTGCAAGCTTACAAATGTAGGCGATTTCGGGGGGATTATGACCGCTTTTCAGACCGAGTTTTCCCCATTTTTATGGATGAAACCAGGGCTGATTCAACTTTGGAAATGCAAAATATTTGCTAATGAGCACCCGGGATTTGCCAAATAAATGTTTATACATTAATTTCGTCGTTGGATGAATACGGTAATGGACATATTAAAACAGGCGCAAAAAGGCGGATTGGATACTGGCATGGACCTGCTTTATAAAAAAGAGCAAAATATCCCGGGTTCTATTCAATATACCATTCGGCGCTATTATGCCCAGCCTGCCTGGATTACAGACGACAGTGGCATGTTGGTGTACCATTACAACGAGCAAAAGCCCCGTGAAAATTACCTGGAACTCCGTTTTTGTATTTCCGGAAACAAATATTGTGCAGAAAGAAGCTGTGGATCCTGTAACGAGTTGCCTACCATGAATTGCAGCGGTAAAATGCATACTATGGATGTGTTTACCTTCCATTTTACGGCGAGCTTCCTGAAGCAGTTTGTTCACAATATTAAGCTGGCCAACCGTAAAGACGAAGTGCTGGCCTTTAAGCACCCCCATGCTTTTACCAAGCTTTTCCCGCTTTGTGTAAGAAACAGAAATGTATTGGACGCTCTATTGAATCATAGCTATTCAGGTTCAATGGAAAATATTTACGTGAATGCCAAAGTCCATGAGTTGCTTTTGTACAGCATGGATTGTCTAGTACACGAAAAAGAGGAAGGATTTGCCTGTAAGTTTCTGGCTGATGACAGTGGTAAGGAAAGAATTTACCAGGCAAGAGATATTCTTTTGCAACATATTGGTGATCCAATTACCATCAAGGAACTCAGCCGTAAAGTTGCGATGAACGAATGCTATCTGAAGAAAGGATTCAAGGAAGTTTTTGGCACCACTATATTTGATTTTTATCAGCAGCAGAGAATGGAACACGCCAAATACCTGCTGTACGAAAAAAGCCTGAGTGTAACAGATGTTTCCGCTCTTTTGGGTTACTCTTCCATCTCCCATTTCTCTGCGGCATTTAAAAAGCATACGGGCCTCAAGCCTTGTGAGCTTTTGAAATAATGCTTCCCTTTTATTACAAACCGTTCCAGCCCTTTATGGTAATGGATTGTACCGTACTGCCGGAAGCAGTAGCTTCAAATACTCTTTGATCTACCAATCCTATTCCTTTGGCATAGGAAAGTTCTGCCACCAGGTTGAGTGGTGAAAAACTACCGGCAGCATCGGGTTTAAAATACAGCTCTCTTTTTACGGTAATGATATCTGTATATAAAGTGCCCAGTAAAGACATTTGTCTTCCTTTGTATAAGGTAGTGATTCTAAGTTTGGCCCAGCCGTATACCATCGCGTTGGTGTTATTGTCAAATAAACCAACCCTTATACTATCCGTATCAAAAAACTGACCCGGGTTTCTGGACTCATCCAGGTATACGAAGTCCATTCTTTCATTGTTAACAATGGTGTCATAAATGTATAAGTAATCAAACTCAGGAGTTCCGTATTGATAATATTTGCCTGTGCCATCTTTTCTGGCCAATAACTGATCTCCGATATTCGTGGTATATCTGGTGTATGTCCTGCTTACATTATTGTACATCCCCTGTGATAAATCGCTGGCAATCGTTGCCCTGAATTCCGGTATCAGGTTTCCGTTGGTTGTTGGAAATGCCGGACTCAATTCGTAATCAATATATCCATTGGCTCTGGTAGGAAGATAGTCAGCGGTGGATGAGCCATTGTTCACGCTGCCAATGGTTGTAATATTCACCAGACAAGCACTGTTGCCAAAGTTGATTTGAAAAGTAAATGTGCCTGGTAAAATGGGCTGTCCCTTTCCTTTTAATTTGATGGTGTTGGCCCCTTGTACAAAAGCGAATCCGGAATCCCTGAACCACATGCCATTGGTTGTATCAGAATAAATGGTGTACTTGCCCTGGGTCGTAAAATTTACTTTAACCAGGATATAGTTACTGTCCGTTAAGGTTTCCAGTTCTTTATATTGACCTTTTACTACAGCGGTCTGGCAATTGCCCAGACTGTCAAGCAAAGTGCCGGCTGCAATCCCCCCAAATCCCGGGCCTTCTGAACTGAGTTCCTTTGAACAGGAAGCGAATCCAATGGAAATGATTCCCAACCAAGCAATCAATTTGTACAATCCTTTCATTCCTGTAAAGATAAAATTTAGGTCAATAACGCAGCCTGAGAAAGTAAGTTAGTATTTTCACTCAAATGCTGAATATTATTTAACGTTGTTGTAGCAATTTGTTTCAAAGCTTCCTGCGTAAAAAATGCCTGATGGGCAGTAATCAATACATTCGGGAAGCTCATGAGTCTCTGAATTTCATCGTCTTGAATAATGTCTTCCGACAGGTTTTTGAAAAATATTTTTTCTTCCTGTTCATACACATCAATGCCTAAAGCACTGATATGGCCAGACTTCAACGCATGGATAACATCTTTTGTTTTAACGAGGCCACCTCTGCTGGTATTAATAATCACCACGCCTGGTTTCATCAGCGCTATGGTATCTTTCTGAATAATATGTTTGGTCTGATCATTTAATGGGCAGTGCAAAGAGATAATATCTGCTTTCAGTACTTCCATCAGCGGCTGGTAATCTACCCCTGCTGCCATTAATTCCTGGTTGGCAATTAGATCAAATGCCACCACTTTGCAACCGAAACCCAGCATGATTTTGCAAAATGCTTTTCCAATATTACCGGTACCGATTACCCCGATGGTTTTGCCAAATAAATTGTATCCCAGCAGTCCCTGCAGGGCAAAATTTTGCTCTCTTACCCGGTTATAGGCTTTATGGGTTTTCCTGTTCAGGGTCAGGAGCATGGCTACCGCATGTTCCGCAACGGCTTCAGGGGAGTAGGCCGGGACTCTGCAAACCTTGATTCCAGCTGTTTTGGCGGCTTCCAGGTCTACATTGTTGAACCCCGCACAACGTAGGGCAATAATCCCCACTTTCATGTTGGCCAGTTGTTCAATAATGGCGCCATTGACCTTGTCATTTACAAAAACGCAGATGGCATTTGCACCTGCTGCCAGATTCACAGATTGTTCACTTAGGGCTGATTCATGAAAAACCAATTCATACCCCTGCTGATTGAACTGGGTAAAAAACTGTTTGTCATAAGGCTGGGAACTAAAAAAAACAATTTTCATATCCAAATATAGCCCAGAAAGCCCATGTGCAGCCCCGATAGCTGTTATTATTCGTGTGAGTATTCGTACCTTCGCCCGAATTTTTTAAACCCTTATTTGCAGAATACTATGAGTGCGAAGTATGCAGAATTTTCAGGATTGAATTTACCCTTGATTGAAAAAGAAGTATTGGCCGGTTGGAAAGCCAATGCCGCTTTTGAGAAAAGTATTGCTTTAAGGGAGGGGAAAAAGCCCTTTGTTTTTTTTGAAGGACCACCCAGTGCGAATGGTATGCCCGGTATACACCACGTAATTTCAAGAACATTGAAAGACATGGTTTGCCGTTATAAAACCATGCAGGGGTTTCAGGTAAAAAGAAAGGGCGGATGGGATACCCATGGTTTGCCCATAGAACTGGGAGTTGAAAAAGAATTGGGCATTACCAAGGAAGATATTGGAAAGAAAATCAGCATTGAAGACTACAATAAAAAGTGCAGGGAAGCGGTACTACGTTACAAGAAAGAATGGGACGATATCACTACCAAAATGGGATATTGGGTAGATCTGGAGAAACCGTATGTTACTTTTGAAAACGACTATATTGAAACCCTTTGGTGGATCTTAAGTACCCTGTATAAAAAAGGGTATCTATATGAGAGTGTAAGTATTCAGCCCTATTCGCCTGCAGCAGGTACAGGATTGAGTTCCCACGAATTGAATCAGCCAGGTACCTACAAAGAAGTAAAAGATACATCTGCAGTGGCTATGTTCAAAGCCACACAAGCATCGCTGAATAGCGCTGCCTGGTATCAGCAATTGCAAAGTTCATACCCGGCTATTGCAACAGAAGAAGTTTTCTTTATGGCCTGGACCACTACGCCATGGACACTACCTTCTAACTTAGGATTAACTGTAGGTCCTAATATTGACTATGTGCTGGTAAAAACAGTTAATCCCTACACCCTTTTACCAGTGAATGTGATTCTTGCCAAAGCCTTGATGGGTAAGTATTTTAAAGCAGAAGGGGAGAATGCATCTTTTGAAGGCATCAATGAAAAAACCAAAATTTTGCCATGGGTAGAGCTAACCCAGTTTAAGGGTACTGATATTGCAGGCATTGAATATGAGCAGTTACTGCCGTATGAAGCCAATTCCTTGAATGAAATTCTGGCCATCACTCCGGATGCCAAACCATTCAGGGTAATCACCGGTGACTTTGTTACCACAGAAGATGGAACCGGTATTGTACATACAGCACCTGCATTTGGTGCGGACGACTTTAAAGTAGGAAAGAAGTTCAACATCGGTATTTTAACGATGGTAGATAAGGAAGGAAAATTTGTAGACGGTTTGGGGCCATTCAGCAATCGCTATGTAAAAAATTACAAGGATGATCCGAATTATGTAGACGTAAACGTAGACATCTGTGTGCATCTGAAAAAAGAGAACCGTGCTTTTAAAGTAGAGAAATACGAACACAGTTATCCGCATTGCTGGAGAACCGATAAACCTATTTTGTATTATCCGCTGGATGCATGGTTTATTAAAACCACTGCAGTAAAAGACAGAATGGTTGAGCTGAATAAAACCATTAACTGGAAACCAAAATCTACCGGTGAAGGAAGATTTGGAAACTGGCTGGAAAACATGGTAGACTGGAATCTGAGCAGAAGCCGTTACTGGGGAACGCCTTTGCCTGTATGGCGTACAGAAGATGGCAGTGAAGAAATTTGCATTGGTTCTATTGCTGAATTGAATGATGGAATCAGAAAAGCAAATGAGGTTTTGGGTGGAGATATTAATAAGAATTATTTACATCAGGGTATTCTTGATTTACATAAGCCATACGTAGATGAAATTGTTCTGGTAAGTCCTTCTGGCAAACCCATGAAGCGCGTACCCGATTTGATTGACGTTTGGTTTGATAGTGGTGCCATGCCTTATGCACAGTGGCATTATCCATTTGAGAATAAAGATTTAATTGACAAAGGAGAAGCTTTTCCTGCTGACTTTATTGCAGAAGGGGTGGATCAAACACGCGGCTGGTTTTATACCCTGCATGCATTGGGCGTGATGTTGTTTGATAATGTGGCTTACAAAGCAGTGGTGAGTAATGGTCTGGTGCTCGATAAGAATGGAAACAAAATGAGTAAGCGCCTGGGCAATGTGGTGAACCCATTTGAAACCATTGAAAAATACGGAGCAGATGCAACCAGATGGTATTTAATTACGAATGCCTCACCATGGGACAATTTGAAGTTCGACTTAGCAGGTATTCAGGAAGTTCAGAGAAAGTTCTTTGGTACACTCTACAATACCTATCAGTTCTTCTGTCTCTATGCCAATGTAGACGGCTTTGCATACAAGGAAGCCCCGATCCCGCTGGCGGAAAGACCTGAAATTGATCGCTGGATTTTATCTTCTTTAAATAGTCTGGTAAAAGAAGTAACCGATTACATGAACGACTTTGAGCCCACATTGGCGGGAAGAGCCGTTGAACATTTTTTGGATGCGCAGTTGAGTAACTGGTATGTGCGTTTGTGCAGAAGACGTTTCTGGAAAGGAGAATATGAAGCAGATAAAATCAGCGCTTACCAAACTTTGTATGAATGTCTGGAAACCATCGTAAGATTGATTGCACCTATTTCACCTTTCTTCAGCGATGCCGTATTCAATCATTTGAATGCAGTAACCAAAAGATTTGATGTAGGTTCTGTTCACCACGCAGACTTCCCTTTTTACAATGCTGATATGGTAGATGCTTCTTTGGAAGAGAGAATGGAACTGGCGCAGGAAACCTGCTCACTGGTGTTGTCATTAAGAAAGAAAGTGAATATCAAAGTTCGCCAGCCTTTACAGAAAGTGATGATTCCGGTACTGGACGTTCAAATGAAAGCCCAGCTGGAAAAAATGGAAGAATTGATTAAAGCAGAAGTCAACGTAAAGGAGATAGAATACCTGACAGAAACACAGGGCGTGATCAGCAAAAAAATAAAAGCCAATTTCAAGACACTTGGTGCCAAACTGGGTGCATCTATGAAAGAAGCGGCAGGTTTGATTGCAGGATTTACGCAGGTTCAGATTGCCAATCTGGAGCAAAATGGCCAATACGAACTGGCTTTATCCAATGATCATTTTACCATTGAACTGGCCGACGTTGAAATAACAGCTGAAGATATCCCTGGCTGGAGCGTGGCTTCCCGTGGAAAACTGACGGTTGCTCTGGATATTACCCTGACAGATGACCTTAAACTGGAGGGAGAAGCCCGTGAATTCGTCAATCGTATACAAAATATTAGAAAAGAAAACGGATTTGAATTAACAGACCGTATATTCGTAGAGTTACCCGAAGGTTCCCCCCTTAAGCCTTCAATTATTAAATTTAACGATTATATTTGCCGCGAAATTCTCGCAGATGGCATTGAATGGAAGAACCAAATTGAGAATGGTACACCCATAGAAGTAAATGACATTGCGCTGAACGTGGTTGTAAACAAAAAAGGATAAGACCTATGGCTACAAAGAAACCAGCCCCCAAAGCAACTCCCAAAAAAGCTGTAAAGGCGGCTCCAGCCAAAGCTGCAGCAAAACCTGCTGCAAAGGCACCAGCTAAAGCTGCTGCGAAGAAAGCACCGGCAAAAGCGGCTGCAAGGCCAGCTGCCAAAGCACCTGCGAAAAAAGCACCGGTAAAAGCGGCTGCAAAGCCAGCTGCCAAAGCACCTGCGAAAAAAGCACCAGTTAAAGCGGCTGCAAAGCCAGTTGCCAAAGCTCCCGCAAAAAAGGCACCAGTGAAAGCAGCTGCGAAACCAGTTGCCAAAGCTCCTGCAAAAAAGGCACCAGTGAAAGTGGGGGCCAAACCAGCTGCAAAGCCAGCGGCTAAAGTTGTTGCGAAACCCGTAGCCAAACCTGCTGCGAAATCCGTAGCTAAACCAGCACCTGCTGCAGTAAAACCTGCTCCGGCTCCGGCAAAACCAGTTGTTGCAGAGAAGCCTGCTCCTAAAGCACCTCCTGCTCCTCCTGTAAAGCCTGTAAAAAAAGTGCCTGGCCCAATTAAAGAGGTAAAAGTTCCTAAAATCAATACCAAGTCCAGTGTTGCCTATAACCCAGGATATACTCCATTGGAAAAAAGAGTGGAAGCACCAAAACCACAGGGTCCATTGGTAAAATACAGTGATGCTGATCTGGCAGAATTCAGAGAATTGATCAACAAAAAACTGGACGCTGCTAAAAAGGAATTGGCTTACTTACAAGGTTTAATTACCCGTAAAGATGAAATGGGTGGTGATAATGATGATGCACGTTACATGACCATGGAAGATGGAACCATGAGCATGGAAAAAGAGCAGTTGAGTCAAATGGCCAGCCGTCAGATTACCTATATTGATCATCTGGAAAAAGCCATCATGCGTATTGAAAACAAAACCTACGGTATCTGCAGAGTTACCGGTCGTTTAATTGACAAAGCAAGATTGCGTGCGGTTCCTCATGCTACCTTAAGCCTGGAAGCAAAGCTGGGTTTGGTAAAGCCTAATCAGGACTAATAACAGCAATTCAAATAATAAGAAATGTCCCGGTTACAAAGTAACCGGGATTTTTATTTTACCTCCTGCATATCTACCAGCTTCCTGTAAATGCCCCCCTTGGCCAGTAGTTCATCATGGGTTCCTCTTTCTGCAATTTCTCCTTTTTGCAATACGATGATTTCATTGGCATGACGGATGGTGCTTAATCGGTGCGCTATCACAATGGATGTTCTGTTCTGCATCATATTGTTGATGGCATCCTGCACCAGTCTTTCACTTTCAGTATCCAGAGAGGAAGTAGCTTCATCTAAAATTAAAATAGGAGGATTTTTCAATACCGCTCTTGCAATGGTTACCCTTTGTCTTTCTCCACCGCTTAGTTTGCTGCCTCTGTCGCCGATATTGGTGGCAAATCCTTCTTCTTTTTTTTGTATGAAATCAAGTGCATTGGCCACTTTGGCTGCCTGTTCAATATCTGTTTGACCGGCATTGTCTACCCCCAGTGCAATATTACCGGCAATGGTATCATTGAATAAAATGGGTTCCTGTGTAACAATGCCCATTAATGCGCGAATGCTGTGCAGGGAGTAGTTTTTAATATTAATGCCATCAATCAGAATTTCACCACTGGTAACATCATGAAAACGCGGAATCAAATCGGCCAGGCTACTTTTGCCAGCGCCGGAAGATCCAACCAGGGCAATGGTTTTGCCTTTCTCAATTGTCAGGTTGATATTTTTCAGAATTGGTGTTTCGTTGTAAGAGAAGTTTACGTTTTTGAATTCAATGGATTGATTGAAGCTGGTAAGTTCTTTGGCATCGGGTTCGTCGGTAACGAGAATCGGTGCCTGTAAAATTTCTTCAATTCTCTGAATCGCTGCACTGCCTCTTTGTGCATTATAAAAGGCAGTAGACAATGACTTGGCAGGATTGATGATCTGTGTAAATATTACGATGTAGTTGATAAAGCCGGTGGCTTCCAGTCCTGCTTCATTGTTCAATACCAGTCTTCCGCCAAACCATAAAATACAACTGAGTACCATCACCCCCATGAATTCAGACATGGGCGATGCCAGGTCTTTTCTGAAATTCATTTTATTACGGATATGATTCAGGTTGTTATTGGTAGTAAAGAAACGGTTGCGTAAAATCTTTTCTGCATTGAATGCTTTGATAACTCTTAAGCCTCCAAGGGTTTCGTCGAGAATACTCATTAAGCTTCCCAGTTCTTCTGCTGAAGCAGTGGATTGTTTCTTTAAGGAACGGCTTACTCTTCCAATGATAAAGCCTGTTAATGGTAGCAGTACCAGCAAGAAAACAGATAGCACCGGACTGATGTAAACCAGCACACTCAGGATAATCAGAATATTCAAAGGGTCTCTGATTAATCCTTCCAGCGTACTCATAACACTCCATTCAATTTCATTGGCATCATTGCTCATTCGGCTGATGATATCCCCTTTTTTCTGTTCAGTAAAAAAGCCGATGGGCAATTGCAGAATCTTGGCATATAAATCGGAACGCAGTTTGGTCATTACGTAGTTGCGCATAGGGGCCAGTACCCTGAACGATAAATAAGTAAAGGCATTTTTAAAAAAGATGGCAACAATAATCACTATACAGATAGCGCCCAATGCATATACTTCACCCTGTTCCTGAATCAATACACTCAGGTAATATTTTAAATGAGCCAGTACCGCATCGGCACCGTCCTGCGGAAAACGCAATGTGGGTTTGGTTGTAATTAATTTCTCCTTGGCAAATAACAGCCCCAGAAAAGGAGCCAGCATCACCAGTGAAATCAATGAAAATGCAATGGACAAGAGGTTAAACAGTGCATATAATACAATGTTTTTCCGCTGGCTACGCAGGTAAAAAAGGATCCGCTCAAAACGCTTCATACAGGAATAAATGGTGAAACAAGGCAAAGTAACTAATTTTACACCCATAAACCTTATAATATGGAGGAAGGAAAAAGACAAAGACAGGTAGCAGGGGCATTGCAGGAGCAATTCAATGATATATTCAGAAGATTAAACCTTGCTATGATAGATGGAGGAATGGTGTCTATATCCAATGTAAAAGTAACACCGGATTTACTGGAAGCCAGGGTGTACCTGAGTTTGTTTCAGGTAAAAGACGAAGCAGCTGTAATGAAGAAAATAGAATCCAAAGCCTGGGAAATTAAAAAGGAACTGGCCGATAAAATGAAACACCAGCTAAGAAGAATTCCTGTAATTCATTTTTACAATGATGATACCCTGGATTATGTGTTTAAAATGGAGGAGAT
>JBDLUU010000038.1:0-148071 GCA_039805185.1 Bacteroidota bacterium | reverse complement strand
CATCCTGCATGATTACTTGTTGAATCATATCGGTGGTTTTGGTATAATTTAAAGTGGTAGTAAGGAATCCTTTGAAAGTATGGCTCAATTCAATATTATGGCTGAACTGAGGTTTTAAATAAGGATTACCTTGTTCATATGTGTATCGGTCAAGGAATTCAACAAACGGATTAAGACTTTGATAATCAGGTCTTCTTATTCTTTTACCATAATTTAATACAAAGCTGTTTTTCTCATTGGCAGCAAACTGAATATAGGCAGTTGGAAACACCTGAACGTAATTTCTATTGAACTGTACATTGGTTGTTTTCTGATCACCTTTGGCAAGTGTTTGCTCTGCTCTTAACCCCAATTGCAGATTCCATTTTTTATTAAGGGCTTTGTTGTAATTCACATAAGCAGCATTGATATTTTCTCTGTATACAAAATGATTGCTGCGGTTATAATCTCTCATGATTACACCATTTGATACTGTATCGTATACAGCATTTGCGTCTGTGGTTACAAAACTGGTTTTAATACCCGCTTCCAGTTTGGCATTGTTTTTTAAAGGATGTACATAATCAATTTTAGCTGAATAGATATCAATCACCTGTGGCAATCTGCCCAATAGACTATCTGTTTTGGCAATAGTTTGTCCCAGATTATTTTGATAGGCATTGTTTAGGTAAAGATTGGTATTGCCGTTATAAGTAAGGTAGTCTACATCAAAACTTAATTCTCTTCCAGCAGAATCCAGCTGATGTCTTAAATTAAAGTTTAAGCTACTATTCTTCCAGCTATCTGCATTTCCATTGATGGCTACTGTTTTATTTATTAAAGTATGTTGTGCATTGAATATATCTATATTTCCTACTGAATATCCCCCACCCTTGTTGTTGAATCCGCTATACACCAATCCCATGGTAGTTTTATTGCTCACAAAATAATCAAGACCCAGTTTACCATTGTAGGAATGATTATAGGTGCTTCTGTCGGTAATCTGTTCAAAGAAGGACACAATCTGTTTGCTGTTCCCATCAATAAACCTTCTGTCGATAGCAATATTCTGAAATCCAATCCTTTCATTTCTACCGATATTTCCAAAGAAATTGAGCTTGTTTTTTCTATAATTCAATTGAAAATTCTGATTGTTACGGGCATATACTCCCTGGCCGTATCCAGCTGTAACAGAGCCATTGAATCCCACAACTTTAGACTTCTTGGTTCGGATGTTAATAACTCCAGCATTACCCGCAGCATCATATCTGGCTGGTGGATTGGTCATTATTTCTATCTGATCGAGCTGACTGCCCTGGGTATTTTTCAATAGGTTTACCAGATCGGAGCCTGACAAATAAGTAGGTCTGCCATCCATATATATAACCACCCCTTCTTTGCCTTTTAAACTAATATTACCATCTTTATCTACAGATATACCAGGAGATTTTTCAAGAATCTCCATAGCCGTTGCTCCGGCATTGGTTGGAGATGCTTCCACATTTACAATCGTCCGATCCGCTTTTTGTTCAATTAATGGCTTTTTAGAACTTACTGTTACTTCTGCCAAACCACTGGCTTTTGCAGTTAATTGAATATCCGGTAACATTTTCGTTGCTGATCCGTTCCATTCAAAGGGCCCGTAATAAGCTTTTTCAAAACCGACCATATTGGCTTGTAGTAAATATTTGCCACTGCCAACCTGTTGAAAACGATACAAGCCTGATTTGTCGGCAAGTGTCGTTTTTACTACCGAAGAATCCTTGGCTAGCAGTAAACTTACGATAGCAGATTCCACCGGTTGTTGTTTGTTGTTGACTTTTCCCTGTAACTCAGGGCTATTCTGTTGAGCATTGGAAGCGATGGCTACCCAGGAAAGATTCAACAGTAAAACAGATTTGAATAAATTTCTCATTGCACTTATTTATTAGTTAGTTCTATGTTTTAATTATTACAAAACAAAACTAACTACTGTGCTTTACATAGTACATTGTTTTAACACGGGCGGTTAATAGAAATGCTAAATGGTATTCCTTAATGGATTAACGGGAAACAAATGTTGCAAAGAATCGTCAAGAAATGATGATATTCCTTTAAAACATCAAAGGATCAAAAAGTGAATGAAGGTTTACCTACTTTATAAACCGAAGTTTGTTGAAATATCGCCAGCTGATGATTCCTGCTATTACCAATGTTGCTGATATAAGCTCAGCCTGTGTTGGATTCAATGGAAGATCATATTCAGTATTTACTCTGATTTTTTCAATAAAAAACCTTTCTAATCCATTGAATATTAAGTAAATACTAAATAATTGCCCGGGCACTTTAATCTTGTTTCTCAAAAACATTAATACACCAAATAAAGCAAAACAGATTAAAAGCTCGTATAAAGGTGTTGGGTAAACAGGTACGGATAGCTGATTACAATAAGGCCCTACACAACCCGGAATAGGAACGCCATCCTGAACCACATTATGGGGATAGGTATAGGACCAGAAAAAGTCTGGCAGCCACTTAAACGGATTGGCAGAGGGATTGGCAATACCCCAGTCTCCATCCCCACTTACCTGGCACCCAATTCTTCCGAATGCATAGGCAAACATCATAGTGGGGGCAAATGCATCCAATAATGGAATTAAAGCAATTTTATTTTTACGGGCATACCAAATGATGGCTGCACCAGCGCAAATTAAACCACCATAAAATGTTAGTCCGCTAAATGCAATTAGTGATCCAATTGGATCAGCTAGAAATTCATTCCAGTTTTCCAGGTTATGAAAAATCTTCGCTCCCAGAAAACCAAATATGGCTGCATAAATGACAATATCTCCCACTCTGTCCTGTGGCCAGATACGAATAATTCTTTCTGTTGGTGTTTCCAGTTGATCTTTCTTTTTCTCCCACCATTTCAGCAAGCCAAAACCCAATGCAGCAAGCATACCAGTCAGAAAGTTTCCATCCCCCGATAAAATAAAAGCCTGAGGATCTACCAATGCATCTTTAATAGTGAAAGCACCAATGATTTTATAGCCAAATAAAAAGCCCATAATACCATTCATGATCAACTCAGTAAGGCTGGCGGGTTCTCCTATTCTGATTTTCTCTTCTGTAAATTGAAAGAATCCCTGCTGTTGTTTTCTTCTCAACTCCATAGATAAAATCCAGGCAGAAAGGATGAAAGAGAGGGCTACAAAAAAACCAAAACTATTGATGAGCTTAAGACCGTTGATTTCAATACCAAATAAATCTTTGAAAGCGTAGTATAAATTGGGATACATAATGTAGTGCGATAAGATATAGTGCAATGTTAATCAGAAAATACCAAAAAAAGCAAGGCCTCACAAAAGTGAGGCCCATACTTACTAACCCATCTATAAACAAATTACGAAATTAATTGCAATGTGCATCAAATGCTGCAATTAAATGTTGAGCTATTGCTTGCGCTGGTCTTCCTTCAATCTGGTGTCTTTCAACCATGGTTACCAACTCACCATTTTTAAATAAAGCGATAGCTGGTGAAGAAGGAGGATGTGGTAATAAATGCTCACGAATCTTATTAACGGCTTCAACATCAAATCCCGCGAAGCTGGTCATTAAACGATCTGGTCGCTTGGTTGCATTCTGAACAGCCATTAAAACTCCAGGTCTGCAGGCACCTGCTGCACAACCACAAACAGAATTAATTACTACAAGTGTAGTTCCCTCCTGTTGTAAAGTCTGGTCTACTTCTGATGCAGTTAGCAATTCGCCAAAACCCTCATCTGTTAACTCTGCCTTCATTGGCAATACTATTTCTGCTGGATACATAATTTCTATTTTGGACACCAAAGTTACAACAATGCATCAAATCTACCAATGAGAAATCAAAAATACAGTCAGAATGGCATGTTGAAATTATTATTATGCCTTTGTGACATTTTTTATATACCCATCGGTGCCAAATTGTTGGATTTTTCGGGGTGGAATACGCTTTGCTGGTATAACAGAAAATACGTAAACCTTTAAAAAATTATAACCATGGCAATTTTAAAACAAACCAACACCAGTTTATTTGACGAGTTATTCAATGCATTACCTTCCGGTTTTGTAAATCCAGTTCATAATGGATATCCGGTTGCTGCAGTAAACATTCATGAAACAGACGATGCATTTCATCTGGAATTGAATGCGCCCGGCAGAAACAAGGAAGACTTTTCTATTCAGGTTGATAAAGGATTATTGACAATTTCTTACGAAAAGAAAGATTCACTGGCAGAAATAAATTACAGAACCGTTCGCAGGGAATTCACTTACAAAAGCTTTAAAAGAAGTTTTTCTGTGGACGATAAAATTAATAGCGAAGCCATTCAGGCCAGTTATGAAAATGGTGTGCTGAAATTATTACTTCCTAAAAAAGAAGAAGTAAAAATATCACCTCGCTTAATTTCAATTAATTAAGCACGGAATTAATTCAATATTTACAGGCTCCGAATAATATGTTCGGAGCTTTTTTATTTCCCTGCTACGACTCTTTGGGGCAGGTATTGATGCCAAACAAAGTATAGAGCGGACAGAAACTAATCAGGCTTGTTAAAACAAACACACCCGCTAATACCAATAAAACAATACCCAGTGTACCTGAAATAATTTCCTTGTAATACAATCCTGCAACCAAGGCAGCAATAAGGATGCGAATTGTTTTATCAGCAGAACCCATATTCTTTTTCATACAATATGTTTTTCTGAATTTACGTATAATTTAAAATATAGCATTGTAATATTTGCATTGTTTTGTGGACTCATACTAAAATTTCTGTTCAATGAAATGGTTGATTGTTTTTTTGGTTGGGGTGTTTAGTATGAAAACATCTGCACAGTCATCTGGCAGTAGTTTATTATGGGAAATAAGCGGGAACGGGCTTACTAAACCTTCTTATCTCTACGGAACATTTCATATGCTTTGCGCAAATGACTATACAATAAGCGAAGTCATCAAACAAAAACTGCTTAGCACCAGAAAACTGTATCTTGAAGTAGATATAACAAAACCAGGAATACAACAGGAACTCATGACGCAAATGAAGCTTACTGAAACTTCACTGGACAAAGAACTGGGTGCTGATTTTCAACAGGTAGATAAGGCATTTCAGAAAATTACCGGCATTTCATTGAATATGTTTAAGCAATTCAAACCATTTGTAAGCACTAGCATGCTTACCTTACGAACCCTGGATTGTCCGGACAAGATTCAACCGGAAACGATTTTATCTGGAATAGCTAAAAAAGAAAAAATAGGTATAGAGGGATTGGAATCGGTTGCTGATCAGGTAGCCGCTATTAACGCTCAGCCCTTAGATAGTCAAATCAATGCGTTTAAGAAAATGGTACTGGATTTTGATTTTTCAAAAAAAGAAATGCGAGAACTCGTTAGGGTTTACCAACTGAATCATACCGACAGCATTTATGCTTACATGAAAAATCAATCCATGTCGAATGATTTTGAGCAGCATATGCTTATCAGGAGAAACAGGAATTGGATTCCTAAAATAATTTCTGCCATTCATGACACCCCTGCTTTTTTTGCAGTAGGAGCCGGACATCTGGGTGGGCAAGAAGGTGTATTGGCCTTGCTTAGAGACAAAGGATACCAACTTAAACCATTAGCACTTTGATCTCATGAGCGAATCAGAAAAGGAATTCCTACATCAGTTAAATGAACACCAGAAAATCATACACAAAGTGTGCAATTTGTATATGCATTTTCCTGAAGACAAGGAAGACCTATTTCAGGAAGTTACACTGCAAGCCTGGAAAGCATATCATAAGTTCAGAGGAGATGCCAAATTCTCTACCTGGTTGTATCGTGTTGCATTAAATACGGCCATTACTTTTTTCAGGAAAGAAAAGAGACAATCGTTTATTGACACCGTTTCAGAAATTCCAGACAAGCAGCTTGCTTCTGAGAAAGACCAAATTGAAGAACAAACAAGGGCCATGTATTTAGCCATTGGAGAATTATCTAAAATTGACAAAGCCATTGTGATGCTCTACCTGGAAGATTACAGCTATGCTGAAATCAGCGATATTATTGGCATTACAGCCAACAATATTGCCGTTAAAATGAATAGAATCAAAGGCAGACTCAGGGAAGCGACATTAAAAAAAATCGAAACCGTTTAAATGAAAAATCATGGAACTAGATGATCTGAAAGGACAATTGAATCAGCAGCTGCTCAGTGGTTTCTCAAATAAACCCGAAAACAAACTGGCAGAATTAATGAAGGGCAAAGCCTGCTCATTATTGTGTAAAATAAAGAAGAGTATTCTTTTTGAAATAGCTTGTTGTATTATTGGCATCATTGGCTTTGCATCCATTTCAATTATTTATCACGAAACAGCCATACGCGTCTATTTTAGTATTTTCGGAATCATTTTTATTCCATTCATATGGGTGCTATGGTACTTATTTAAAAAAATAGTTGCTTTTGAAAACCTGGTATTACCTGTAAAAACCAATTTGAAAGAACTGATTGACCTGCTTAGTCTATTTGCAAAACGCTATTTCCAGTTCAATATGGCATTGTTACCGGTTTGCTTTTTTCTGGCAATGGCCCTGGGCTATCAGCAGAAAGAACCCATTGAAGAACTGGAGAAAATATACCTGAAGCTGAAGGGGCTAACGCATTTCTATTCAGCTATCATCATCGCATATATAGTTGTTACACTAATTGCATTGGTATATTTTACCAAATGGTATATTAAAAAATTGTATGGAAATTATATACAGCAACTGCAGAAGCTACTGTCAGAATTAAAGGAGTAAGGACTTACTTATTCTGCACAACCAGATTTCCTTCTCGTATCAATAATATACTGGATTCTCCATTTATCAGTAGTGCGAACCAGTTGAAATGAGTTTACACCACAGTGGCTAAAATCTGCCCGGCGGTAAAATTTATAAGGCGTCCAGACGGTTGCCAAAGGACCGTCAATCTTAACCATTTCAAAAAAAATTCTTTCATCTGCCAATCCTTTAGGCATATTGGAAACCTGCTTAACGAAAGCAGATACAGAATCAGTTCTCACTATCAACTTTCCTTCCTTATTGGTGGTTATGGTTTGCATGATTGCATTGTCTGCAAAACAATCCTGCAACATGGCACCATCTGCTTCAATCATAGCAAAAAACATTTTTCTTATGGTTGCTTTCACAGAGTCTTCTGAGGATTGAGCATTCACTGAAAATGACAATGTAAACAAAACGGAAAACAGGAAAAACTTTTTCATAAAATGAGTTGTAAGATCAATAATTACAGCTATCCTAATAATTTTATAGGTACCCGAGAATTTTTAACATGCTTTGCGCAGTTTGCTCCTTTGCATATACCCAGTCAATCAATTTGCCATTCTTATCGTATTCCACAATTACATGTTTGGGAGAAGGTATCAGACAATGCTTAATTCCACCATATCCGCTGATCTGATCCTGGTACGCACCTGTATGGAAAAAGCCTACATACAACGGTTCCTTATTGGACTCTTCTTCCTTCTTATCTGTTGTAGTTAGTTTGGGCAGGAACACTTCATTAATATGTTCTTCAGAATCATAATAATCATGACTATCACAGGTTATTCCCCCTAATACCACCCGCTGGTATTCGTTGTCCCATTTGTTAACAGGCAACATCAGGAATTTTTCTCCAATACCCCAGGTATCAGGCAATGTGGTAATAAAGGAAGAGTCAATCATGTACCAGCACTCGCGATCATTCTGAATTTTCTGTCCGATTACACTGTAAATATGCGCCATGCTCTCACCTACTGTATAACTGCCGAATTCAGTATAAATATTAGGCATAGGAACTTTAGCTTTTTTACAAGCTTTCTTAATATTCCCAACAATTTCATTGATCATGAACTGATAATCGTATTCAAAACCAAGCGAATGTTTAATTGGGAAACCACCGCCGATATTGATGGAATCTAGTTCAGGACAAATCTTCTTTAACTGGCAATAAAGGTTAATGATTTTATTCAATTCACTCCAGTAATAGATATCATCCTTAATCCCCTTGTTTAAAAAGATATGCAGCATTTTCAACTGGAACTTATCTTCATATCCTTCAATCTCATCTACATAAAATTCAAGAATATCTTTAGATCTGATGCCTAAACGGGATGTATAAAAAGGGAAATTAGGTTCTTCTTCTGCCGCAACCCTGATCCCCAGAGAAAATGGCGTGCTACTTCTTACACTTCGTTTATAAGCCTGTAGTTCCTCTTTATTATCTAAAATAGGAACGACATTTTTGAATCCTGAATTAATCAGTTTGGCAATTCGGGAAGTATATTGTTTTTGCTTGTATCCATTACAGATAATAAAGGTATCCTTGTTTATTTTTCTGCGCTGGTAAAGTCTGTTGATAATTTCAATATCATAAGCATAAGAAGTTTCCAGATGGATATTATGCTTTAGTGCTTCTTCTACTATAAAAGAGAAATGAGAACTCTTGGTACAATAACAATAGAAATACTCCCCTTCGTACTTGTGTTTTTTGAATGCATTGGCAAACATGTTTTTTGCCTTATTAATCTGCATTCCAATTTTCGGCAGATAGGTCAGTTTCAAAGGAGTTCCGTGCTTATCAATCAATTTCTTGATATCTACACCATTGAATTCTAAGTATCCATTATCACTAACTTCAAAACCTTCTTGGGGGAAGTGGAATGTCTGGTTAACGAGAGACGTATAGGTATTGTTCATCAGCCGAAATTTCCTTTTAAATGAGAATGTAAAAATAGTCCTTGTTGCGGAGATTGAAAATAAAAAAAGCCGGATGCAGTTGCAACCGGCTTTAATTTTTTTATTTGCTCAATTATTTAACTGAGGCAATCAAAGCTTTGAAAGAAGCTGGTTCATTCATTGCTAAATCAGCTAACACCTTGCGGTTCAAATCGATGCCTTTAACAGACAACTTATTGATGAACTGACTGTAAGTCATTCCTTCTTCTCTTACAGCCGCATTGATACGTGCAATCCACAACTGGCGGTATTCACGCTTTTTCAACTTACGACCTACATAGCTATAGGTAAGACCTTTTTCTACAATATTTTTGGCAACGGTATAAACGTTTTTACGTTTACCGTAATATCCTTTGGCTTGGTCAAGAATTTTCTTTCTCCTTGCTCTTGATGCAACTGCATTTTTTGAACGTGGCATACTAAATGTTTTGAAGTTAGCGGAGCTAACGGTTAATAATCGGTTTTTTTAAGCGGGGCTGATTAGCCTTTCAAGCGTAATAAACGTAGAACGAAATCCTTGTTGGTAGATCCAACAATACCTTTTTGTCTTAATGCGCGCTTACGCTTTTTAGACTTCTTGGTTAGGATGTGACGCTTGAACGCCTTCTGGAAACTGATTTCTCCGGTACCGGTCACTTTAAAACGCTTCTTTGCGCTGGAGTTTGTTTTAACTTTTGGCATATAATAATCTCTAAAAGATTACTCCCTGCTGGCGTTCCACCACCGGGTGGAAACTTGTTTAGGCCTTACGGGAAAATTTTGGATTGCAAAAGTATCATTTTTGCAGGAAAACACCAAAATATTACTTCTTTTTACCTGTTTTTGGTGTAAAAATGGCAAACATTCGCTTTCCTTCCAGTTTGGGCATGCTTTCCAATGAACCAACTTCTGCCAGTCTTTCTGCAAATTTCAACAGTAATAACTGACCGCGGTCCTGGAACATGATGGCTCTACCTTTGAACTGAACATAGGCTTTTACCTTATTGCCATCTTTCAGAAAACCTTCTGCGTGCTTGGCTTTAAAATTAAAATCGTGGTCATCCGTACTGGGCGTAAAACGGATCTCCTTGATTTCGCTCTGTTTGGAGTTGGCTTTCATTTCCTTCTCCTTCTTCTTTTTCTCGTATAAGAACTTCTTGTAGTCAATGATTTTACAAACTGGCGGATCTGCAGTAGGGGAAATTTCTACCAGATCCAGTTCCTGCTCCTGGGCAATTTTTAACGCTTCCTGAACGGAATAAATTCCAACAGTTACGTTGTCTCCTACCAATCTGATTTGTTGTGCACGAATTCTTTCGTTGATGCGATGTTCAGGCTCTGGTTGCCTGTTGAACCTAGGATTAAATCTTCCTTTGGGTGGTAATGCCATTAAAACTTGTTTGGTTAAAAATTTTGGTAAAGATATACGATATTATGAACTATTCGCCCGATTTACGCTGATGTATTTCTTCTTTGATACTTTCAATGAAAGATTGCAGTGATACTGTTCCCAGATCTCCCTTACCCTGTCTTCTCACAGATAACTGTTGTTCGTTCATTTCCTTCTCTCCTATTATCAGCATATATGGCACTTTCATTAATTCGGTATCACGGATTTTTTTACCAATCTTTTCACTTCTGTCGTCCACTTCAACCCTAACCCCTGCCTGACGAAGTGCTTGTTTAACCGATTGTGCATAGTCCATAAACTTATCGCTGATGGGCAACACTTTTACCTGCAACGGTGCCAACCATACCGGGAATTTACCTGCATAGTGCTCCAGAAGAAATCCGATGAATCGCTCATGTGTCCCCAGTGGAGCACGGTGAATAATCAAAGGAATTTCAGATTCGTTATGCTGATTGGTATATTCCAGCTGGAACTTTCTGCCGGAATTGAAGTCTACCTGATTGGTAGCCAATGTAAACTCTCTTCCGATTGCGCTCCAGATCTGAACATCTATCTTAGGCCCGTAAAAAGCTGCTTCGTCCTGCACTTCAACAAATGGCGTACCTGTTTCAATCAAAACTTTTCGCACCATTTCTTCTGTCTCTTTCCAAAGTTCCGGCTCATTTACATACTTCTGTCCCAGTTTTGCCGGATCATGAAGACTTAAACGCATTACATATTTATCTACCCCAAAAATTTTGAAGTACTTCAAATACATTTCATTCACAGCCTTGAATTCCTGTGCAAACTGCTCTCTGTTACAGTAGATATGCGCATCATTCATGTGCAAACATCTTACTCGCATCAGGCCAAACAATTCACCGCTTTGCTCGTAACGATAACAGGTACCGTACTCCGCTATTCTGTATGGCAGATCCTTATAGCTTTTTGGTTCCGCACCAAAAATCTTATGGTGATGCGGACAGTTCATGGCTTTCAGGTAATACTTTGTGCCATCCAGTTCCATTGGAGGGAACATGCTATCTGCATAATATGGCAGATGCCCACTGGTTAAGTACATACTCTCTTTAGCAATATGTGGCGTAACTACACGCTTATAACCAGCAGCTTCTTCTGTTTCTTTTGCTAACTTTTCCAACTCTTCAATGATGATGGTACCGTTTGGCATCCACAAAGGCAAACCCGGGCCAACATCATCGTCCATTGTAAATATGCTCAATTCTCTGCCCAGTTTACGGTGATCCCTTTTCTTGGCCTCTTCCAGCATCAGCAGGTATTCATCCATTTCTTTCTGGGTAGGAAATGTAACCCCGTAAATTCGGGTAAGCATTTTATTTTTTTCATCACCCTTCCAGTAAGCACCGGCAATGCTGGTTAGTTTAATTGACTTAATCAATCCAGTATGGGGAATATGCGGGCCGCGACATAAATCGGTAAAAGCACCCTGGGTATAAAAACTGATTTCTCCATCTACCAGATTGGATAATAGGTCCAGCTTATATTCATCGCCCTTTTCAGTAAAATAGGTAATCGCTTCTGCTTTGGCTTTTTGTTCGCGGATATACTGACTGTTCTTCTTTGCCAGCTCGTTCATTTTTTTCTCTATGGCAAGCAAGTCGTCTTCTGATATTTTTTTGTCGCCCAAATCCATATCGTAATAGAACCCTTTGTCTAATGCAGGGCCTACCCAAAACTTCACACCGGGAAATAAGGCTTCAACCGCTTCTGCCATTAAGTGAGCCGATGAATGCCAGAAAGTATTCTTTCCATCAGCATCATCCCAGGTTAAAAATTGTATCGTTGCATCTTCCGTTATCGTTGTGCTTGCATCCACTACCTTGTTATTCACTCTGGCCACCAATACTTTTCTGGCCAAGCCCTCACTGATTGATTTAGCCACATCCATGGCGGTAGTACCAACGGGGTACGTTCTGCTTGCTCCATCCGGAAAACGAATACTAATCATAATTTACAATAATCTTTAAAATACAGGCTGCAAAGGTAGTATTTAGCCAGCCGTATTAAGCAAAACCTTAACTGTTTTTTATCAGGTCTTGACTGTATTTTTGTAAAATGCGTCTGGTTTTTACATTCATTTACAGTTTACTCTTTTTATTGAATGCCCAGGGCCAATCCATTACAGGGATCTGGAGAGGATATTTCAGTTCTAGCAATGGGCTTTACAGAGAAGGCATTCAGGATGAAATGTATAAGTATGAAATTCAAATTGACCAGCAACCCAATAATGGAATCAAGGGCGTAACCTATTCTTACAAAACCACCGTTTTCTACGGAAAAGCTACTTTTCAGGGCATTTACAATGTAAAATCCAAAACCATTATCCTGAAGGAAACAGGTTTGGTAGATTTAAAAATTGGCGACAAAAGTGAGCCCTGCCTGATGACATGCTATCTGGATTATACCAAGATGGGTAAACTGGAAGTGTTACAAGGCACATTTATCTCTATTAATATCAAAGACAAAGGAGATTGCGGTAATGGAAAAGTTTATCTGGAAAAAGTACCTGACTCAGATTTTGAAATAGAAGATTTTTTAAAAAAGAGTACAACAACCAAACCAAAAACTGGCAATCAGGAACCCGCAAATAAAACAGTTGAAACCGCAAGGCTGAATAAACCCAAAGATCCAATTACCAATAAAAGCAGCACTGTAAAAACGCCTGCCAACCCGCAAACTGGAAGCAAATCTTCAACCAGTCCCAAAGGAAGCAGTCCAAAAGCAGGCAATCCTACAACAAAGAGCTTATCTGTAAACCTAACTCCGGTTGCACCGAAATCGGGTGAACAAAACGTATTACAGACCATGCCTCAGAGAAGATCAGATGAACACAATGCTACACAGAATAAAAGAGAAAATACAGAAAAAGAAGCCAGAGAAAAAAAGCAAATTCCATTACCCAAAGTACTGATTGAGCGTGAAAATAAGTTAATAAAAACCATTCAGGTAGAAGAGGAAAATATACAGGTAGACCTTTTTGATAATGGCACCATTGACAATGATACCATCAGCGTTTTCCACAATAACAAATTAGTCATCAAACACGGAAGGCTTTCCTTTAATCCAATCTCTCTTAAAATAAAATGCAGCACTGAAGATAAAATGCATGAACTGGTAGTGGTTGCGGAAAACCTTGGAGAAATACCCCCTAACACCGCCCTAATGGTTATCACCGCTGGTAAAAAACGTTACGAGGTATTTCTCAGTTCCAACGAAAGCAGAAATGCCAAAGTCGTCATTGAATTTGTTCCGAAAAATTAAAACTTGATATTCCAGGTTACAGATGGCAAAATGGGGAACAAGGAAACCTGCTTACCTGCAACTTTTAAAGTTCCGTCAGCAGCTGAGCCTTCCTGATCAAAATACAGGAAATAGGGATTGGCCCTGCTGTAAATATTGTACAGACTAAATACCCAGTTACTGGTGTACTTTCTTTGTTTTTTGGGTTTTGGCGTATAGGTGGCGGCTATATCCATCCGGTGGTAAGCATTCATCCTGTACCCATTGATTGTACCATACTGCTGAGACAATACGCCCCCAATAAAATAAAATCTTTCCGGAACAGAAACGGCATTGCCTGTTCCATAAACAAATACTCCTGACAATTTCCACTTTTCACTAAAATTATAATTAGCTACTACAGACAGATCATGTCTGCGGTCAAAGCGACTGGGATATTTCATACCCATATTTAAATCAGGAAATCTACGCCATGTCCAGCCGAGTGTATAGCCAACCCAACCTGTCAGTCTTCCTTTGATTTTATTGATAAACATTTCGGCACCATAACTCCATCCTTTCCCAAAAACGAATTCTTCTTCCGGATCCTTTAAAGAAGGAGTGTATTCTTCCCGGTATTCAATCTGATTTTGCATGGTTTTGTAATACAATTCGATAGAGGTCTCAAACATACCGTTGTTGAAATTCTTAAAGTATCCTGCCGCATATTGCCAGCTTAGCTGTGGCTTTACCCTTGCAGTACTTGGCACCCATAAATCGGTGGGCAATGTTGTTCCTGCATTACTTACCAGGTGAATGTATTGGATGTTTCTGGTAATACCCAATTTAAGCGAGCTGGTTTCGTTCAATGTATATCGGAAAGTAGCCCTTGGTTCAATGCCCCCATACTGACTGAATGCACTGTAACGCAAGCCAAGATTGAGCTTCAACTTGTTACTGATATCCCAATCATCGTGAAGATACAAAGCAGCTTCATTAGCCATTTTAGTGGGGGCATTATTTGGCGCGAAAACCACACTGTCCTGATTACCTGCCACTATATTGGGCAGAAACCGGTGACGGGTAAATAAGGCACCGAATTTTAATTTGTGAGAAGGACTAGCAAACCAATCAAAATCTGTTTTGGCAGTCAGATCCTTGATTCCGGAAGAAAGACTGATATTGAAATCATTCTGGCTTCCTGTTAAATTAAAATGGTAATCATTATACACCAATGTAGTGTTTGAAAATAGTTTTTTATTAAAGACATGATTCCATCTGACCGTAGCAGTTGCATTGCCCCAGTCAATAAGCGTTCGGAAAGAACGTGCAGCATTATTAAAAGTGAATTTATCCCTCCCGAAATAACCACTGATATAAAGATGATCTTTCTCAGATATCTGAAAATTCATTTTAGCATTGATATCATAGAAATAATATCCCGATCCATAGAAATCACTTGTCTTGGAAATCAGCGGTTTGGTGATGGCATCCACATAGGTTCTTCTGGCCGAAAAAATATAAGAAGATTTCTTCTTTTTGATTGGCCCCTGTATAGAGAATCGGGAAGCAATCAGGCCAATACCAGCATCAATCTGGGTTTTGTTCTGGTTGCCTTCTTTCATGGCAATATCTACAACAGAAGATAAACGACCGCCATATTGCGCAGGCATACCTCCCTTTATCAGGTTGACGTTTTTAATAGCATCTGAGTTGAAAACCGAAAAGAAACCAAATAAATGTCCGGTATTGTAAACAACTGCATCATCCAGTAGGATGAGATTCTGATCGGGACCTCCTCCTCTCACATAAAAACCTGCATTCCCTTCACCGGCATTTCTGACGCCCGGCATTAACTGCAATGTTTTCAGAATATCTACTTCCCCCATGAATGCCGGTAAAGCCCTGGCAGTTGCAACAGACAAATCGAGTTTTCCCATTTGAGCTGTCTTCACATTATTGTCCCTTTTACGTGCTGTTACCGTTACATCCTGCAAAACCACGGCTGCATTAGACTGCAAAGACAGATTGAGTTCTTTATTTTGATTCAGGTCAATTCGGGTCTCCCTAGTTTGATAACCAATAAAATTGATAACAAGCTGATAGTTGCCCTTGGGTAAGGTAATAGAATAAAATCCAAAATTATTAGAGCTGATAGATTTACCCAGTTCGCGAATGGTAATAGTGGCACCAATAAGGGTTTCGCCGGAAAGGCTGTCTTTAACATAGCCGTTCAGGGTAAATTTTTCCTGTGCCTGAACACCAACTGCCCCTATCACCAGCAAAATACACAGCAGGAATTGTTTCATGTTTTATTAAACAATCAGTAAGTGCAATGGTTCAGCAAGCTGAATGATTAATCCCGAACGACATTTAAAGTATCTTTTACCTCACCACACTCCAACATGGTTGTAGGCAGATAGGGATTTTTAATTTCACTGCTGGCACTTAACCATGCCGCACCATTGTTATCCATTGCCATTGGACAATACTGATAATAAATTACTTCCCTGTCGTATTGTACTTTATGAATCAAGGCCGTCATTTGTTCAGTTAATAACTGAAAAGCCTTTCTCTTTTCTTCCAGTAAAGTCTCTCCTTTCAATCCAATCAGTTCTGCCTGCATCGATTCTGCTAAGATACCGGCTGCTGATCTTACACTATCTGAACCAATTTCACTGAACGGAATAGCAGCAATCGTTTTGGAAAAAAGGGCTGCTGCGGTATCCACTTGCTGGATATTTTCGGCAATAAAAGCATCCTTCAAAGCATAATAGGCATTTAATGAAGCCTTAAAAGACATATTAAATGTTTCTGAGAGATTGGATCTGCTGCTGGCAGCAACAGGAGCAGCCTGTTGTTCAGCCCCTTCCATATTTTCTCCACAGGCAAATAAAACGAATGCTACACAGACAAAAACCAAATATTTCATATAAAAGACTTTAGAAACAAATCTACTGCAATTTCATTTGGGAGTTCAATCCAATTACCTTTGCACGCAAAATAAGGGTAAATGCTAATTGGATTTCAGAATGTAACGTTTGAGTTTGGGGCCAGAACAATCGTGGCCGATGCTACCTGGCATATTCAGCCAGGAGACAGAATTGGTTTGGTGGGTTACAATGGAACCGGCAAATCAACCCTTTTAAAAGTATTGGTGGGAGAATACACCCCGTCTAAAGGCACAGTTGAAAAAAGCAAGGAAACCACGATTGGGTACTTACACCAGGATTTATTAAGTTTTGATACTCATGACTCTATTACGGAAGTAGCACTGGGTGCATTTGAAAGAGTAAGACAACTCGAAAAAGAGATAGAACAATTGGGTATTGAACTCGAAAAAAATCCGGAAGATGAGGCCTTGCTGTTAAAATACACAGACAGCCTCCATGAAATGGATGTTTTGGACGGGTACAATATTCATCATAAAGCAGAAGAAGTATTGCACGGCCTTGGATTTTCCAATGAAGATCTGGGAAAGCCTTATCAGCAATTCAGCGGGGGCTGGAGAATGCGCGTATTATTGGCAAAAATGATCCTCCAGCAACCCGATGTACTGTTGCTGGATGAACCTACCAACCACCTAGATCTTCCCTCTATTGAATGGCTGGAAAAATACCTGGTACATTATAAGGGAAGTGTAGTGATTGTGAGCCACGATAAGTTCTTTTTAAATAGAATGGTCAATAAGATTGTTGAATTGTATCAACAGCAACTGCATATCTATTCAGGCAACTATGAGTTCTATGAAACAGAAAAAGCCATTAGAATTGAAATGCAGCAAAAGGCTTTTGAGAATCAGCAGGATTACATACGCCAGCAGGAAAGATTCATTGAGCGCTTTAAAGCCAAAGCCAGTAAAGCAGCGCAGGCTCAAAGTGTTCAGAAGCGTTTGGATAAATTAGATAAAATTGAAGACGTTCAATTGGAAAGACCCAATATGCGCATCAACTTTCAGCTGGAAAAAGTACCAGGCAAAATATTGGTAACGCTGAAAGATGTAACCAAAAAGTTTGGAGAACTAACCATTGTTGAACATGGTTCTGCAGAAATTGAAAGAGGAGATAAAATTGCGCTGATTGGTGCAAACGGAAAAGGTAAGTCAACCTTACTTCGAATGATTGCCGGCACAGAAACATTCAGCGGCGAAAGAATCTGGGGACACAATGTAGAAGAGAGTTTTTATGCACAGCACCAGCTGGAAGCCTTAACCTTATCCAATACCATTTTAGAAGAGTTACAACAATGTGGCAGTAAAAAAACAGATGTTGAATTACGAAGTCTGCTGGGTTCTTTCTTGTTCAGCGGTGACGACGTTGATAAAAAAATAAGGGTGTTGAGTGGAGGTGAAAAAGCAAGGGTTGCTTTGGCCAAAACCATTGTAAGCCGTGGCAACTTTTTAATTCTGGATGAACCAACCAACCACCTGGATATGCATTCTGTAGAATTACTGGCAGAAGCATTGAATAAATATGAAGGTTCTTATATCCTGGTAAGTCACGACCGTTATTTTATTTCAATGACAGCCAACAAAATCTGGGAAATTGTGGATCACCAGATTAAAGAGTTCAAAGGCACTTATCAGGAATGGGTAGATTGGAACGAAAGAATGGAGAAGCAGAAAAAAGCCCAATCCGTTCCGGTAAAAGAAACCCCTAAGCCAGTAGTGGAAGTCCCTGTAAGTAAACCTGCCCAACCGATTAACAAGGAATTACAAAAAGAATTGCAAAAGAATCAGCGAAAGCTTTCTCAGGTTGAAACAGATTTAAACAAGGCACAGGAAGAGCAGAAACAAATTGAATTAGACCTTGCTAATCCGGATACTTATACCAATGCTTCAAAATTTGCAGAACTGGAAGGAGCTTATAAGTCTGTCAAAAACAGAATTACTGAACTCAATCAGCAATATGAAGCTTTGTTTGAAACAGTGATGGAACTGGAGAACAAAGTCTAAATTATTTTTCTGTAGGGTTCCGCTTACCAGCCAGTAATTTTTCCAAAGCTGTTTCCAGTCTTCTTTTGCGGGTTTCTTCTTTTTTTGCCCCTTCTATCCAGGTAACATATTCCTTTTGATTGGTAAAAGAAAGAGAAGTAAAGAATTCCTTGGCTTCTTCATGCGTTGTAAACAAGCGATCCAATTCGACAGGCGCTTTCACCAGCCGTTTTTCAAAATCGACTCCATTCACTGCTAATTTGGCTTCTGAAAAATTTCTGTCTTTATTGGGTATCTGGTCTGTCTTTTTAAATCGCATGGCACTCCAAACATGATCCATGGCAACCTGACGAACACACTCGTAGTTATGCTTGGTTAAGCAATCCCAACTGCAATCTCTGTTTAGGTCTGATGCAATTTTGCTGGTCTTTTTAGGATAGGCAACCCAAAGTTTGCTGTCATTATGCAAGGCAGGTAATACCTCCTTCAATACATTTTTCAACTGCTGTTCACTCAAGGCGAAAACCAGCGCAAAATCAACTTTCTTGCTTTTTAATAAAGGAGTAACATTCTTGGCATAAGTAAGTTTAGCAAACTGCTTTTCGATGGAAGAGGGTAAACCTTGAATCAAGAGATTTTTCTCGTCTTTAAGCTGAAGTTTTTCGAGTAGCGTTTGATTCGACATGCATGGAAGGTTTTGTTACAATAAAGATTGCAAAGTTAAAAAAATGTTACGACTTTTTATAGTAATTCTGAAGGGTGCTGGCCATGACTTTCTCAAGTGCAGCAATCCTTTCAGCGTCGCTTGGGTGTGTGCTGAGCAAAGAAGGGGTGCTTCCGCCGCCTGTTGCAGACGACATTCTATTCCAAAAAGCTATGGCTTCTCTGGGATCATAGCCGGCTAAAGCAGAGAACATCAGACCAAAACGATCCGCTTCCAGTTCATTGCTTCTGCTAAAAGCAGGCATGATGGTACCTGAAGCAATTCCATAGGATGTATTGAAGATTTCCTGTGTTAGCTGAGGTTTATTGGACAAAGCAATAGACAAACCTGCACCCAATCCCTGTTGCAATAGTCCCTGACTCATCCTTTCACTTCCGTGTCTGGCTAATGCGTGGGCTATTTCGTGCCCCATTACTACTGCCAATCCAGCTTCATTCTTGGTAACAGGCAAAATACCTGTATACACTACAATTCTGCCTCCCGGCATACACCAGGCGTTCATCTGCTTGTCATTAACCAGATTAATTTCCCAAGTATAGTCAGCCAACTCCTGACTCAATCCTTTTTGCTGATAATAATTTTTGATTGCATTTACAATCTTCTCACCAACGCGCTTTACCATCAGGGCATCCTCAGTTCCGGCTACCAGCTGATTGATTTGTATGAAAGACTTGTATTGAGAAGCCGCGAGAGACTGGACTTCTGATTCCGGCACCAGACTTAGTTGCTTTCTACCGGTTATCGCATTTCGCTGACAGCCCGTAATGCCAGTCAACAACAAAGTTATTATGGCAATTGTCCAAAAATATTTTTTCATGCATTCATCCTTGTATACACAATTACTTGCCGCTCCGATTTTTATCCCTTAATTTGAATGAGGGGATCTTACTTTCTGTTCCTTTTAAAATTCTGCCAATATTTTTCTGGTGTGTGAGTATAACCATCAAGGCTACCAATACAGCAAAAATTCGATATAAAGTTTCTTTCTCATTGAAAATGAACAAGATAAATACCATGAAAGATATCCCTGCCAAGATTGAACTTAAAGAAACAAACCTGGTAAGATACAGGACAATCAGAAAAACACCTACACAGCACAAAGCAACCAATGGCTGAATGGCTACCGCCATCCCCAGTAAAGTGGCCACCCCTTTTCCACCTCTGAAACCAGCCCAAATTGGAAATATATGTCCTAGAACTGCAGCTAGCCCCAATCCTATCATAAAATTGGTTCTATCCCACTCGTCTGTTAAATAATAAGGTAATAAAATGTACAATGAAGTAGCAATGATTCCCTTAACCACATCTACCGCCATAACAATGGTACCCCATTTGGAACCCAATACGCGAAAAGTATTGGTAGCTCCGGCATTACCACTGCCATAGTCTCTGATATCTATCTTGAAAAAATACTTACTAATCCAAATGGCTGTTGGCACTGAACCAATTAAATAAGCCAACAAAATCAATAAAACTTCGTTCATGTACGTATAATTGGATGCACAAAGGTAAACTAATTATCTAAGTTAATGATTTCTTAACACAAAAACGAACTTATCGGGCTAAAAATTGTATAGCCACCCAGCCATCTTTTTGCTGGTTTTTTTGATACTGAAACCCCTTTTCATTAAATAATTTTACCATATCATTTTCATCTGATAATAGTAAACCACTAATGATCAGCACGCCTCCTTTTTGGGTGACCTTTGCCATTGCTTCAGCATTTTGCTCCAAAATATGTCTGTTGATATTGGCTATCACAATATCGTATGTTTCGGTTGTTTTTAACTGGTCTGCTAATTCAACCCGAATCCGATTACAATCATTAACCTTAATATTCTCTTCTGTATTTTCTATGCACCAGGAATCATTGTCAATGCCCAGCACATTGGTTGCTCCCAGCTTTTCGGCAAGTATGGCCAGAATGCCGGTTCCGGTTCCAAAATCAAATACGGATTTATTGTTAAAGTCTATGGCTTGCATCAGTTTCATAACAGAATAAGTAGTACCATGATGCCCGGTTCCAAAACTCATTTTTGGAGTGATAATCAATTCGTGCTTCACTCCCTTAAACGGCGGATGAAATCCCGCCCTTACCCCAACAAAATCATCCACCTGCATAGGACTGAAATTGGATTCCCAAAGTATATTCCAGTTCTGCTTTTCAATGGTGGAAAAGGTAAAATGAAATTGATACAACTTACTAATTTCTTCCAAAGCCTTTTCATCAAAAGCTTCTGCCGCTATATACGCTTTTAAAGAATCGGACTCTTCCTGAAATCCATCATATCCCATGCCTGCCAATTCTGCTATGAAAATATCTGACTGATTCTCATGCATTCCTTTTAGGGGAATAGCAACTTCAACGTATTTATTATCTGTCATAAACTGCATTTAGATCAAAACAACAATGGCCCTTACGGGCCATTGTATTATTCAAATGAATCGATTAAGCTTCCTTATTCGGATTATTTTCTTTTGGTTTCTGTTCAGGGCGAGGCATTAAGGCCTTGCGGCTTAACTTGAACTTGCCGGTCTTCGGATCCAAACCTACCAGCTTAACTTTCACCATATCTCCTTCCTTGAACAAGCCATCCATAGATTCAAGACGGCTCCAGCTGATTTCGCTGATATGCAACAAGCCTTGCTTGCCTGGCATGAATTCAACAAAAGCACCAAATTCTTTGATACCTTTTACTGGTCCTTCGTAAACATCTCCCACTTCAGGTATTGCAGTAATGCCTTTGATCCATCTTACTGCATGATCCAGACTGTCTTTGGATGCAGAGAAAATGCTTACTTCACCCATATTGCCCACTTCTTCAATATTTACGGTTGCACCAGTTTCACGCTGAATCTCCTGAATTACTTTACCACCTGGTCCTATCACTGCTCCAATGAATTCCTTGTCAATAATCAACTTCACCATTCTTGGTGCATGAGGCTTCACTTCCGGTCTGTGCGCAGGTATACATTCATACATGGCATCTAAAATATGCAGACGACCTTTCTTAGCCTGTGCCAATGCTTCACGCATTACTTCCATGCTCAATCCGTCTACTTTTATATCCATCTGAACACCACAGATACCATCACGGGTTCCAGTTACTTTAAAGTCCATATCACCCAAATGATCTTCATCACCAAGGATATCGGTTAGAATGGCATACTTGCCATCTTCGCGGGTGATCAATCCCATTGCCACACCACTTACGTGTTTAGGCATTGGTACACCTGCATCCATTAATGCCAGTGAACCCGCACAAACAGTAGCCATTGAAGAAGAACCATTACTTTCCAGGATATCACTAACAATACGAACTGTGTAAGGGAAATCCAAAGAAGAAGGCATCATTTGTTTTAATGAACGCTGTGCCAGATTACCGTGCCCCACTTCTCTTCTACCCACACCACGCATCATTTTTACCTCACCTGTTGAGAATGGAGGGAAATTGTAGTGAAGGAAGAATTTGGAATATTCTGATTTGGCAGCAGTTTCCGCCAATAATTCGTCTAATTTGGTACCGAATGTAACCGTCGTCAGCGACTGGGTTTCACCTCTGGTAAACAAAGCAGATCCGTGCGGAGTGGGAAGTGGTTCAACTTCCATCGCCAGTGGTCTTACCTGATCCAACTGACGTCCGTCCAAACGGATACGGTCTTCTAAAATCATATTTCTTACTACTTCCCACTTAAGGTCTTCGTAGTATTTCTTAGCCAACTTCTTTTGTAAATCTGTAGTATCTTCAGGAAGAGAAGCCATTAGTTCGTCCTTTAATGCTGCATAAGCATCTGAACGTTCGTGCTTGGCTGATCCGTTTTTGGAGATTTGATAAACGCGGTCCTTAGCAAAGCTGTAAACCAATTCCTTGATTTGCTCGTCCTGCTCTGGTTTTTTATAATCACGCTTTCCGGTAACACCCTTTTTATCTCTCAACTCAGCCTGTGCCTTGATTTGTACACGAATGGCTTCATGCGCAATTTCCAAAGCTTTTACCAATTCTTCTTCTGAACATTCTTTCGCTTCACCTTCCACCATCATCAGGTTCTTCTCGGTAGCTGCAATCACAAATTCATAATCTGCATTGGCTAATTCTGAACGGGTTGGATTGATAACAATAGCTCCGTTTACTTTGGCAATTCTTACCTCTGAAATAATTTCTTTTACTGGAATATCGGAAACAGCCAAAGCCGCTGATGCAGCCAAACAAGCCAGAGAATCCGGCATTACTTCTGCATCGCTGGAAATTAAAGTAACTAGTACCTGAACATCACAGAAATAATCTTCAGGAAATAAAGGCCTTAAAGCTCTATCGATTAAACGGCTTGTTAGAATTTCATAATCATTTAAACGGGCTTCTCTTTTGAAAAAGGATCCGGGAACACGGCCGGCAGAAGCAAACTTCTCCTGATAATCCACGCTCAATGGAAAAAAGTCCTGCCCTTCCTTAGGGTCTTTGTTGGCAACAACGGTTGCCATAATGATGCAGTCTCCCTGCTGAACAGTTACTGCTCCGTCTGCCTGACGAGCCAGCTTACCTGTTCCAATGGTTACCTGACGCTTCTCGTCCAGGTTAAATTGAACACTTATTGGTTGTGATAACATACGCTTTAAAATGTAGTTGACCGGGCATTCTTTATTGCCCATCACCTGTTTGATTGGTAAAATGTAAGATACAGGATAAAACAACTATTCCCAACTACAAAAAATTGTGAGTTGGGAATGGCTTTATAACATGTCTGCAGAATTATTTTCTCAGACCTAATTTCTCGATTAGTGCACGGTATCCTGTAAGGTTGTGCTTTTGCATGTAAGACAATAAACGCTTACGCTGACCTACCATCATCATCAGACCACGCTGAGTTGAATGATCGTTCTTATTCGCTTGCAAGTGCTTTGAAATATGCGAAATGCGCTCTGTTAATAGAGCAATCTGCGCTTCAATAGAACCTGTGTTAGTAGCTTTTCCTCCAAATTCAGCAAAAATGCTGGCTTTCTTTTCTGTAGTTAAATAAGGCATCTCTAAATTTTTAAATAGACTCCGGAATTAGACTCTTTCTTTTTTTCGGTGCAAAAGTACCATTTTTCCTGAAAACACACAAATTATATGTATTTTTTTATAACCCTTCGAGGCATGGGAACCGATACGGGAACTTCAGCACCAAACAGGCATAAATTAATGCAGTTATGCAGGGTAAAAAATAATAATTTGTGTATCTTCCCTCTGTAATATCTCTACTAACCCGTTTATGTTCGCAGTAACCATTTTAGGAAACAATTCTGCCTTGCCAGCCTATGACCGGCACCCAAGTGCGCAAATTGTTACCATTTACGACCAATTATTGTTAATAGACTGCGGAGAGGGAACACAGATGCAAATGACGAGGTATAAAATCAGAAGAGGAAAACTCAACCATATTTTCATTTCTCATTTACACGGAGATCATTATTTTGGATTGATTGGTCTGATTAGCAGCATGGCATTACTGAACAGGGAACAGCCCCTGCATTTATTTGCTCCGCCGGGATTAGAAGAAATTATTCAGCTACAACTGAAAGTAGCTTCTACTACCCTTCCCTTCCCCCTAATTTTCCATCCCTTGGAAAAAGAAGGCTTGATTTTGGAAGAAACAAAATTTACGGTAGAAACTTTTCAGACACAGCACAGGATACCTTGCTGGGGCTTCCTGATCAGGGAAAAAAAAGAGCCCAGAAAAATTGACAAGGATAAGGCGGTTCAGTATCATATACCCTCTGCCTACTATCAATCATTAAAAGCAGGGTACGATTACACAGCCAAAGATGGCTCGGTTATATACAATGACCAGGTGACTTTTGCCAATAGCCCTGCCAGAAGCTATGCCTATTGTGCTGACACTTTATATGATGAAAGACTGGCAACCATTGCGAAAGATGTTACGATGATTTATCATGAAGCCACTTATTTAAATGGGATGGAAGACAGAGCTGCCGCCAGGTTTCACAGTACCACTTCTCAGGCTGCCACCATTGCCATAAAAGCTAATGCAGGAGGTTTACTATTGGGACACTTCAGCAGCAAGTTTGAAGAATTACACGACTACCTGAAAGAAGCTTTGGAGGTCTTCCCTAATACACAGCTGGCCATTGAGGGGGTAACATTTATAATATAATTAAAAAGCTTTTGCTCTTTTTAGCAGCGGCATCCCCTTGGATTCATTTACAACAATTGTTACTTCCGTTACCTGCATAGGCTTTGGCAATGTAAGTATCCGCTGATTACCCACTGTAGTAATTTTTTCCTGATGAATCAGTTCTCCATGCAAGGAAAAACTGATGGTAGCAGAAGCAATTTTCTGGCCGTATTTAAGTTGCTCACTTAAGATGATGCCATTAAAACTAACCGGAGATTTCAGTAAATAAAACCAGGTATATTTTTTCTGCAGATTATTTTTATCTGGTCCGGCTTCATTTAAAATGGCAAGCTTTAACAAATCTGTCTGGTACAAGGCATCTATTTTTTGCTTCATTCCAGACAATGCTTTCTGATCATTTTCATGGATAAGCCCCCTTGTATCAGGAGGAACATTCAAAAGTAAGTTAGCCCCTCTCCCAACTGATTTCAGATAAATATCAAATAACTGATTGGCTGTTTTCACTTTATCATTTTCGGTATCTCTGTAAAACCAACCCGGACGAATACTCACATCCACTTCAGCAGGGATATAGTGAGCGCCCCTATAATTTCCTGACTCTAAAGTATCCTGACTCGGAGCACCGTGTCCTCTCTTAAATCCGGCTGTATCGAGTAGATTCCAGTTTGTGTTTCCCGCATAACCACTTTCATTTCCTACCCATCTGATATCAGGGCCAATATCACTGAAAATAACTGTTTGAGGTGAAACCTTTCTTACAAATTGCTCATATCTCTTCCAGTCGTACTGCTGTATTTTCCCATTTGGCCCTTCCCCGTTTGCACCATCCCACCAGAGTTCCCAGATGGGTCCGTAGTTCTGAAAAATTTCACCCAGCATGTTTACAAATACATCATTGTATTTGTCTGTTCCATAATCGGGATGATTTCTGTCCCATGGTGAAAGATAAACACCAAAAAGCAGACCTGCTCTTTTACATGAAGCAGACAACAAAGCCAGAATATCTTTTTGGTAAGCACTTTCACGAACGGTATGGGTAGAATATTTGCTTGGCCACAAACAAAATCCATCATGATGCTTAGCCGTTATAATAATCCCTTTTGCGCCGGCCTCTTTGGCAATTTTGCACCACTGATCTGTATCCAGTTGAGACGGATTAAATAGGGATGTTTTTTCTTTTCCATCTCCCCACTCTTTTCCTGTAAATGTATTGGGGCCGAAATGCATGAAAAAATAATAATTATCCTCATGCCATTTTAATTGAGCACTGCTGGGTAAGGGATTTCTATATTGCGCATGTATATTGATAAAAAAAATAAAAACACTTACCAGGAAAATTATTATTTGCTTCATTCTTTCCAGTTATTAATCATCCAAATATAAAAAGAAGCAAATTCCTGCCGCCAGTATTTTTCACTATGTTGTGCCAATGGATTAATTACTGTTCTGATTTGTGCATTTTTCTTTTTTTGCATGATACCAGCAATCTTATTTAAATCATTAACCGCATTGGCTTCTTCCTTGCCCCCTGTATAAAAATACATCCTGAGCATTTCCATGCCATCCCATTGTTGCGCATCAACGGCAACCTGAGGTGAAATCCAGAAAGAGGGCGAGAAGATGGCCCCGCCGCCAAATACAGAAGCATATTTCAATTGACCATACCAGCTGATCAACCCTCCCATACTGCTCCCTGCCAAATAAGTATAATCTCTGCCCTTAAGTGTTCTGTATTTGTTATCAATATAGAGCTTTAGTGTTCCTGCTATAAACTGAAGATATTCATTACCCAGCCCCTTGCCGTATTGAAAATGATCATATGGATTGTATTCATTGATTCGTTTATTGCCCCCATGTTCAATGCCTACAACGATACACTCTTTTAGTCCTTTACTTTGTAAACTGTCCAGACATTCATCTATACCCCATTCTTCCGCGAATGCTGTCTTTTCATTAAAAAGATTCTGCCCATCTTGCATGTACAAAACAGGATACTTTTTATCACTTAAAGCATAGGATTTGGGAAGATAAATCCAGATTCTTCTTTTGGTATTCAGTTGTGGAATTACAAAAGCCGAATCCAGTAATTTAACCCGTGGGCTGGCAGTGAAAGCCTTCGGTTTTTCCGGATAATCATCCTTCCACCCTTCAATTACGAATTCCTTGGATACGTCTCCATTGATTTCAATGATTCGTTCAGCTATATCTCTGCCATCTGCCGTTGACTCCTGCTTATTTAGCCCTCTTGAAAATTTGAACGCATAAGTACCCGGTGCCATATTAATCAATACGATGCTTTTTCTTCCTCCACTAAATGGCTTTAACTTATACTGTGGGTCCTGTGGATTCCAGTTATTAAAAGTACCGGAGAGATAAATATCTTCGTTACCACAGGTAGCCACACTGGTCAACACAAACCTTGCACTATACTGTGCCATCAGTGTTGAACTGCAAGCAATCATCAGAATCAATACAAACTTTCTCATATTTTAAAATTAAGAAAAATTAAAGCCCCATGATTAACACGGGGCTTTAAAAAAATCAGGTAAATGCCAACAGAAATTACCCCATTGAAGGGTGTCTGTTGTTTTTATTAATCCAGAATTTCAGCGTCTTTAGGGTAATTAGAACGGGTGAAAACAAAAATTGCGTCAGCCAGTTTTGCATTCAGGTTAATATTGTTAACCCCAAGTTCTGTTATATTATTGCTTTTATCTACGATTCTCGCTTTAAATATAAGACTGGTTTTCTTATTGAAAAACAAAGTTACTTTCTGAAAATTTTTACGTTTATCCAACGGAACCATTTCTATCTCATTGAAGTTACCGCTGCTGTTTACCAGTTTATAGGAGAAATCTTTATCATAGGATCCTGCAAGCAGTTTCTGAGGACTTAGGGTCTGGCTGCTTTCTTCAACAGCAGACTTGGTGATGGTTTTGGCGCCATCATAATTATAGACATTCTTGCCATCGCAGATAATTTCGGTCTTACCTTGCTTCAATACATATTTCTCCCCTCGCATAGACAAGGACAATGCTTTGTTTCCATTGGCTTTCCCTTTACTGGTAAAAGAATTCAATGAAAATGAGGCAGTAATACCTTTGGAAGCTTTTACCTTGGAACCAAATGCATCAATCACTTTTTTTGCATTAGGATCATTTTGAGCCTTGGTAAAAAAGAAACTACAAAAACTAAATAATGTAGCTATGTAAAATTTGCGCATGTAAGTCAATTAGGCTGCAAATATACAGTTTCGACCGATTTAGCTTTATCAGAGATATTAAAGTTTCGGTAAAATGGCAGCATAATTAGACAAATCCTACATCATCGTATCGAGGAAACCTTGTAATTCCGAATCTGTTTTGAACAAAACTTCCCTGGCTTTACTCCCTTGATTGGGACCTACAATCCCTGCTGCTTCCAGCTGATCCATCAGTCTGCCGGCCCGGTTGTAGCCTAATTTCATTCTCCGTTGAATCAATGAAGTAGAACCCATCTGGCTGCTAACAATCAATCGGGCTGCATCTTCAAATAGCGGATCCCGGTCATTCACATCAAAATCCCTTCCCTCCATATCTTTTTCATCCGTGTACTCCGGCAATAAGAATGCCTGTGGATATCCATTCTGATTACCAATAAAATCACAAACTGCATCTACTTCGGGCGTATCTACAAAAGCACACTGTAGTCGGGTAATTTCTCCATTATAACTAACAAGCATATCTCCTTTTCCAATTAATTGCTCAGCTCCACCAGCATCTAATATGGTACGGCTATCAATTTTACTGGACACCTTAAATGCAATTCTGGCAGGAAAATTGGCTTTAATGGTACCTGTGATGATATTTACGGATGGCCTTTGCGTTGCAATGATTAAGTGTATTCCAATGGCTCTGGCCAGCTGTGCCAATCGGGCAATGGGCATTTCCACTTCCTTCCCGGCTGTCATAATCAAGTCTGCAAATTCATCAACCACTAAAACTATGAATGGCAGATACTGGTGTCCTTTTTCGGGATTCAGTTTTCTCGCAGTGAATTTTTCATTGTATTCCTTGATATTTCTGCAGCCCGCTTCTTTTAAAAGGTCGTAACGGTTATCCATTTCAATGCATAGAGCATTTAATGTGTATACCACTTTTTTGGTGTCCGTTATAATTGACTCTTCTTCTCCTGGCAATTTGGCCAGAAAATGTTTTTCAATAACACGATACAGACTCAATTCCACTTTCTTGGGATCCACCAATACAAACTTTAGTTGAGACGGATGTTTCTTGTAAAGTAGTGAAACCAAAATGGCATTTAGTCCTACTGACTTACCCTGACCTGTTGCACCCGCCATCAACAAATGCGGCATGGTTGCCAGATCAACAATAAAATTATCATTGTCAATTTTTTTACCAATGGCAATAGGCAAAGAAAAATTACTATTCTGAAATTTCTCGCTGGCCAGCAAGGTTTTCATGCTAACCACTGTCTTTCTAACATTAGGCACTTCAATACCAATGGTTCCCTTTCCGGGGATGGGTGCTATGATACGTATTCCCAGCGCTGCCAGACTTAGGGCTATATCATCTTCCAGGTTTTTAATACGGCTGATACGAACACCCGGAGCCGGAACAATTTCATATAATGTTACAGTTGGCCCAACGGTTGCAGCAATCCGCTGTATGGCAATATCATAGTTTTTAAGGGTGGCTATGATCTGGTTTTTATTGGTTTCCAGTTCTGCAGGATCATGTACAATTTTTTCACTACCATGCGTTTCCAGCAAATCCAGACCCGGATACTTATAATTTTTTAAATCGAGTGTAACATCATATTTGGTTGCCAGACTGCCTACAGTTGCAGCAATACTCTCGGCTTCTGCTTCTGTAACTTCTATTGGTTGTTCTTTTATTTCCAGTTCCAGCTCATCCGTCTCATCCTGCGCTTCTTCTTCCTCAGCCATTTCCTCATCTTCAATTATTTCTTCTTCCAGCTCTTCTTCTATAAATTCATCGGCTTCTTCTTCATCAAGAACAGATTCTTCGGGAGCTGAGGGTTCAAGGTTTAAACGCATGGATTCTCCCTCTGCATCCGGGTCTTTTTCCACCACATCAAACTGATGCATCGGATGACTGGGTTGTTCAGCTGCTGGCATAATTACGGAAACAGCGCTGGATTCATTTTTAAGCTTGTTTTTACTACCTAGCAATTCTTCTTCCTCATCCGATGGATTTTCGGTTAAGTTTTCTGAAATGGACAAATCAGTATCATCCGTTTCATCAATTGCTGATGCTGGCATATCTGCATGTGCTGCCAAATTTTTAACCATTGTATCATCAGGTGCCGAACTGAAATTCCATTTCCATTCGGGAAGAGAAAATACAGGATTGAATCTCCAGATAAAATAACTGAATACAGTAAGCAATAAAAGGGCTCCGGTTCCCATCCTGCCAACCCATTTCTCCATCCACTCATTCAGGTATTCACCTACAGCCCCACCCCATGAAAATTCAGCTCCCTTAGAAATAAATGAACTGGCCATACTAAACACAACAAGACCTACCAGTACATATTTGCCATTTCTTAAAAGTCGGAATACTTTTTTGCTAAATAAGAGATTAACCCCAACCACAAAAAAAACAGTACAGAATAAATAGGACGCAATCCCAAATCCATTGTACCATAAACTATGAGATATATATGCACCCAATACACCCAGTAAATTATTGACCCGAACATCATCGGTTGAAAATATCTGAACACCGAACTGCTGAACTTTATCCTGGTCTTCCTGCCAGGTAAATAAATAGGAAGTAAAAGCAATAAATAAAAATCCCGCCAGTAATAAACATGCAGATCCTATGATCTTTTCGGTTCTTTCATCCTTTACCACTTCTGCCACAGATACAGTGGCATCTTTATCGGGATTCAATTCTTCCGGATCTGGAGGTGGTGGCGTCTTTTTTCTTAGGGTATTTGCCATGTATCAAATATACTGTTTGCCTACCCTTTTCTTGTTAGTTGACCAGCAATGTGCAAAAATGCCTGAAGCTTTCTCAGTTTTCCACTATCCGTTGAAACGATAGATGGATAAGGCCAGCCAGATCCATGCAAAAACCAGTAATAATCCCCCGATAGGGGTAATAGCACCCAACCAGTTGAATTGTGTGTAGCCTGCTATCTGAAGAAAAGTTAGCAGGTAAAGTGAGCCTGAAAAAATGGCCATACCAGCAATAAACATTTTGCCACTTAAAACAACCCCATTCACTGGAAAATACGCATACAGTAAAGAGGTAATTAGTAAGGCAAAAACGTGATAAAACTGATATTTAACTGCTGTTTCATAGGTGTTAAGCTGAGCAGGTGTAGCCAGATTCTTCAATCCATGTGCGCCAAAAGCTCCCAACCCCACTGCCATAGCGCCCAATATAGATGCGGTGATGATAAACCCCTTATGCATATTCCTTAATTTTTGACATTAGGTTTTTCAGGTTAATCTGATCTCCTCTTACCCTGATCTTTGCCTGATTATAAAAAGTACTTCTTTCTTCCAATTGCTTTTCCAAATATTGTTTCAGACCCTCTTTATCAAGGTTCTTCAACAATGGACGATTGGCAGTTTCATTTTCCAATCTTTCTGTTAAAACCGAAACGGGTTCGTCTAACCAAATGGTTATTCCCTGTTGATTCATCCATTCCATATTGTGATGAAAACAGGGAGCGCCACCGCCTGTTGCGAGTACAAAAGACTTTTTTTCAGCAAACCATCGGAGCACTTTGGCTTCTGTTTTTCTGAAATAAACTTCCCCTGAAGATTCAAATATTTCTGGGATGCTGGCCTCTTCTACTGCTACAATCAACTGATCCAAATCGTAAGCGGTTAACTTAAGTTTAGCAGCCAGTTCATTTTTCCAGAACGTTTTTCCACTGCCCATCAACCCAAGCAAAAAGACTTTCATTATTTAAAGGCATTGTATCCTGTAACATCCATACCGGTAATCAGCAAATGGATATCATGGGTACCTTCATAGGTAATAACACTTTCCAGGTTCATCATATGTCGCATGATACTATATTCGCCTGTAATACCCATTCCTCCCAACATCTGACGAGCATCTCGCGCAATATTGGTTGCAATTTCACAGCTATTTCTTTTAGCCATACTTACCTGCTGCGGAGTGGCTTTACCTTCGTTCATTAAAACGCCCAATCTCCAAACAAGCAATTGCGCTTTTGTGATTTCTGTAATCATTTCGGCCAGCTTTTTTTGCTGTAGCTGGAATCCGCCAATAGGTCTGTCAAACTGCTGACGCTCCATACTATAACGCAGTGCAGTGTCGTAGCAATCCATAGCAGCCCCCAATGCTCCCCAGGCAATGCCATAACGGGCCTTGGTTAAGCAACCCAGCGGCCCTTTTAATCCTTTTACATTGGGTAAAATATTTTCTTTGGGAACTTTTACATTATCAAATACCAGTTCTCCGGTAGCACTGGCTCTTAAACTCCATTTGCCATGTGTGGTTGGCGTAGAAAATCCCTCCATGCCCCTTTCAACAATTACGCCTTGAATTTCATTTTGCTCATTTCTGGCCCAAACCACTGCCACTGTTGCATAAGGAGCATTGCTGATCCACATTTTGGCTCCATTCAGTATAACATGATCACCCGCATCTTTAATATTGGTCGTCATCCCTGCAGGGTTACTTCCATGATCAGGTTCTGTTAATCCAAAACAACCCAACCATTCTCCTGATGCTAATTTTGGAAGGTATTTATTTCTTTGTGCTTCATTTCCGTAGGCATAAATCGGATACATCACCAGGCTTCCCTGAACAGATGCGGTGCTTCTGACACCGCTGTCTCCTCTTTCTAATTCCTGCATCATTAATCCGTAGCTGATATAATCCAAACCACCACCGCCATATTGTGTTGGAACAGTGGGTCCAAAACAACCCAATTCTCCCAACTGCGCTACAATCTGCTCAGGAAATTCAGCACGCTGAGCGTAATCTTCTATGATTGGAGAAATATCTTTCTTTACATACGCTCTAACGGTATCTCTGATTAATTTGTGTTCTTCACTTAACAATTCATCTAATTGATAATAATCAGGTGATTGAAATAAATCTGTTCTGGCAGCCATGGTTGAAGTTTAAGTCTAAAATAATATTGCAAAAATACTACTAATTGACTCCCCAAAAAAGTTTTGCCTAAGGGTTCAAATCCGGTTGAATATATACCATCAACATAAAATCCCCGACTATAAATAATCGGGGATTTTATGATACAGAACAGAGAATTACTGTCTTCTTCCGCTACCACCAGCTTTGTTATTCTGTGGTATATCACGGTTCATTTCTTCCAGATCAACCGGACGTTCAGTTGGATCTCCTATCAGGTACTTGGCAAAATAGTCGCTCATACCCCAGAAGAAATACTCAGTCATATCTCCGAAGCCATGTCTTTGCGTTGGTAATATTTTCATATCAAAACGCTTGTTGGCTTTTATTAATGCATTGGCAACACGCATAGTATTGGCAGGGTGCACATTATTGTCAATTTCACCATGGAATAGCAACAACTTACCTTTCAGGTTTTTTGCCAGTTCCGGATTCTTATCAATGTTGTACTGGAATGTTGTATCTCCTTTTTCACTAATAATTTCTTTAACTCCATGATGCTTCTCACTCCACCATCTGTTATAAATGGCATTGTCGTGATTACCCGCAGAAGAAACAGCTACTTTAAAGAAATCGGGATATACCAGAATGGCTGCTGTACTCATGAAGCCACCACCAGAATGTCCATGAATTCCCACACGATTGATATCAAGGAATTTATGTCTGTCTGCCAGTTGTTGAGCTACTGCTTTCTTGTCTGCCAATCCATAATCTCTCAGGTTGCCATATCCGTAGTTGTGATACCATTTACTTCTGCTTGGGTGTCCACCTCTGTTTCCTAAAGTGATTACAACCACTCCTAATTGAGCGAGTCTGTCTGTTCTGTCGAAGCCTCTGCTAAAGCTTGTGTTAACCGCTTCTGTTTGCGGACCAGGATAAACATATTCTACAATGGGATACTTCTTGGTACTGTCAAAATCAAATGGTTTGTACATAACTCCGTATAGATCTGTAATTCCATCATCAGCTTTGGCTTTGAAAATTTCAGGAAATTTATAACCCGCTGCAAAAAGACTGCTCAGGTCTGCAGTTTCCAGATCCATGATTTTTCTACCATCCGCTGCCAATAACACCGATTTTGGTACCGTATTTACTCTAGAGAAATTATTAACCAAATAACGTTTATTGTCATCCATTGAGGCACTATGATCAAAATCACCCGGATTTAATAATTTAAGTCCGGTTCCATCAAAGTTCACACGATAAGCATGCAGGTAGTATGGATTTTCACCTGCTTCTTTACCGTTTGCAGTAAAATACAATACCCGTGCTTTCTCATCTATGGCCAAAATGTCTTCTGCATGCCATGGGCCGGATGTAATTTGATTCTTCAGTTTACCATTTTCATCATACAGATAAAAATGTCCCCAGCCGTCATCTTCACTCCATTGAATCAATTCCTTTCCTTCGTTTACCAAACCGATCCTTCTGATTTCCACATAAGTGTTCATTTGTTCCTGGATCAGCGTTTTAGCAGTTGCTGATTTTACATCTACCACACCAATATCAATTCTCTTCAGATCTCGGCTGGTTCTGCTGAAATAAAACTTATCAGCAGTTCCTAACCAGGTATTGGGTCTGTCTTCATCATCTCTGCTACTAACTTTGGCAGGTGAACTCCAGACATTTACCGTTTGATCCTTGTACATGCCCGTATTGATTTCCTTCATTGACTTGGTTGCAACATCAAATAAACGCATGTATTCTACAGGAGATTCCTTTTCGCCTGGCATCCAGTATTTGTACGTTTCTAAAGTTGGTCTTGGATCTGCTATACTGTTGATTACCCATAAATCCTTTACCCGTCTGCTATCGGTAATATTAACTACAAAATACTTAGCGTCTGGTGACCATAAAATGAATGCAGGTCTTCTGATTCCCTTGTTCTTTTCTTTCTCAACATTGGTTTCTCCATTTCCGTTGTTGTGATACCCAAAGTTTTCTATACCGTCTTTGGTAAGCTGTGTTTCTACAATGGTAGAATCCTTGTCGTTCACAAGCGCCTTTTTATAACTGGCCCAATCCATTGACCACAAATTATTATTGCGTCCAAAAACGACGATGGAACTGTCTGGAGCAATGCTGGCCCACATGGGTTTGCGCTTGGTTTTTACCGGGTCTGTAATTTGAACCAATTCTCCACTGTTGATATTGTATTCAAAGTAGAATACTTTTTTCTCCATAACCGGAGGCGTTCCCTTTTTTGCTGCCGTATCTTTTTTCACCACATCTTTCGTGGTCTTCACTTCAAAGCTGATCCAGTTTTCATCACGGATAAACTTCATACTATCAATATTCAGGTGTTGCGCATCCATTGGATCGTCTGTAATGCGAGTCAGCTTTGCTGCCATCACTGCATTATCAAACAATAATTTTTTTTCACTTTTTGCTGCATCAACAATGTACCATTTTTTGCCCTCACTGGTTTCGTACATATACCAGAAACGGTCAGATTTCTTTAGCCAATGCGGATCCACATTTAAGCTAAAAACCATTTTCTGAACTTTGTTGGGAGAAAACCTGGCAGCCAATTCATAATTGGCTTTGGTTACCGGTGTCTGTTGTGCCAATAGCGTGCTGCTGAAAAGCAGTAACACTAAGAATTGAAATAGTCTCATATTCGTATAATTGGATTTGGAAACCCAAAATAACTCTTTAACCGATTAATAATAAACCATTTATCAAATAATCGGTGGATAGCTTTACTTTGCGGTAAAAAAGGACAATGCACCATCTCTTTCAGGCAACACTGGCCTATGCTAATGAAATGGATCAGAAAGATCCCCTGCATGATTACCGTAAAGAATTCCATTTTCCACAACAGGATGGAAAAGATGTAATTTATTTCTGCGGAAATTCATTGGGCTTACAGCCCAAAAACGTGGCAAAAGCTTTCGAAACTGAATTGACGACCTGGAAGGAAATGGCTGTTGGCGGATATTTTAAAGGAGCCAATCCATGGTTGTATTATCAAGAGTACTTAAAACCAGCATTATCAAAACTGGTAGGTGCCAAAGAAAAAGAAGTAAGTGCAATGAATGCACTTACAGTGAATCTCCATTTATTAATGTTGAGTTTTTATAAACCAACACCGGATCGTTTTAAAATCATTATGGAGGCCGGTGCATTTCCATCTGATCAATATGCGGCAGAAACCCTGGTTCGCCATTTTGGATTAAACCCGGATGAAGCCATTATTGAAATTCATCCATTAGCCGGTTCCAAAACATTAACCACGAATCAAATCACAGATGCCATTAAAACTGCCGGCAATCAGCTGTCCATGGTACTTTTTGGGGGCATCAATTATTACACCGGACAATTTTTTGACATCTCTTCTATTACCAAAGCAGCACATGAAGTGGGTGCCATTGCCGCTTTTGACCTTGCGCATGTAACAGGTAATATTCCGTTAGATCTACATAATTGGGAAGTAGATTTTGCTGCCTGGTGCAGTTACAAATATCTGAATGCAGGTCCTGGGGCAACCGGCGGGTATTTTATTCATGAAAAACACCTGGCCCATCCATCCATCAACCGTTTAGCGGGATGGTGGGGTAATGATGAATCTACCCGTTTTAAAATGGAAAAAGGATTTATTCCCAAACTGGATGCCAGTGGCTGGAATATCAGTACGGCACAGGTATTCAATATGACTGCACTCAAAGCCTCTCTTGAAATAATAGACAAGGCCGGCATACATGCTTTAAGAGAAAAAAGCATAATGCTGACAAACTATTTGGATTACTTATTGCAGCAGCTAACCAATATCAATTTTGAAATCATCACTCCTTCAGATCCTGCACAAAGGGGGGCACAATTATCTCTTTTCTTTAAGGAGAAGGGAAAGGAAATTCACAACAAGATGATTGAAAGCGGAATCATAGTGGATTACAGAGAACCTGGCGTCATCAGAGTGGCACCTGCACCTTTGTATTGCGGATTTACAGATGTTTATCGTTTTTATGAAATTCTGAAAAACAACTTTTAATGCATCATATTCATAGTTACCTTGCGCTGGGCGATTCTTATACCATTGGAGAATCCGTGCCCATTCATGAGTCCTTTCCATATATAACAACGCAACTATTGAGAAAGGAAAAAATAACTATTCACGCACCAGAAATGGTTGCCAAAACAGGATGGACAAGCACAGAACTGGCTGAGCATTTGCTGCATACACAGCTGAATCAACAGTATGATTTTGTGAGCCTACTTATTGGGGTCAACAATCAGTATCGAAACTTATCGGTAGATAATTTCCTGAATGATTTTGAATTCCTGGTAAAAAAAGCCATTCATTTGGCAGCCGGGAAAACCGAAAGAGTCATCATCCTATCCATTCCCGACTGGAGTTGTACCCCTTTTGCTGCAGATAAGAACAGAGAACAGATTGCCAGAGAAATTGATGCATTTAATATGGTTTGTAAGCAAACAGCCAAGCAATACCATACGCAGTTTATTGATATTACAGCTGAAACAAGATTCTTTTCATCAGATACAAAAGCCATTGCTTCTGATGGTCTTCATTTTTCGAATGAAACGCATTTGATCTGGGCTAAAAAAGTAGCAGATACCATTCAGCAAATACTGGAATAAAATCATCTGTTCACCAGATAGGCTGCCATTTCTTCGTGATAGGCTTTTGCAACTGATTTTGCTTGCTCTGCAAAGTCTTCCCCTTCTGATGCGTAAATGACTGCCCTGCTGGCATTTACCAGTAACCCTGCGTTTTTATTCAGTCCAAATTTACTGACCGTTTCCAAACTGCCCCCTTGTGCACCTACACCAGGAACCAAGAGGAAATGTTCAGGTACGATTCCACGGATATTTTCAAATTCCGTTGCCTGCGTAGCGCCTACAACAAACATCAGGTTTTCCGGAGTACCCCATTCAGCTACCCTCCCAATAACATGTTCATATAATCTTTTGCTAACTGCTCCCTGAGTAATATGTGGTATCATGGTAAGCGACTCATCATATTCTTCTAACAACAACTGTTGAAAATCGTTGCTTCCGGCATTAGAAGTAAGCCCCAACACAATCGTCACTTTATTATCGTATTCCAGAAAAGGACGAATACTGTCCTCACCCATGTATGGGGCAACGGTGATGGCATCAAAATCCATCGCCTCAAAAAATGCTTTGGCATATTGAGTGGAAGTATTGCCAATATCACCTCGTTTCGCATCCGCAATAGTGAAGTGAGACTTGGGTATATAGGAAAGTGTCTCTTGCATAATTTCCCATCCTTTCAGTCCCATAGATTCATAAAAAGCCGTATTGATTTTATAACTTACGCAATGAGGCAAGGTTGCATCAATGATTGCTTTATTGAACTGCAGTATTGCATCCGGCTTATCTTTTAAATGCGAAGGGATTTTTTGAAAATCCGTATCCAGTCCAACGCATAGGTAAGACTGTTTTTCCTGAATATGCTGGCTGAGTGTGGTGATGGTCATGTAACGAAATTAATGGTTCTTTTTGAATTGAATGAATGAAGCTATATTTGAACCCTAACGATTGAATATGGACAAGGAACCCATGTATTACGGCAGCTATCTGCAGCTTGAAAAAATTATAGAAAGCCAGTATCCGGTAAGTTTTGAACCAGGCAACGAACCTGCACATGATGAAATGCTTTTCATTATCATTCATCAGGCTTATGAACTTTGGTTCAAGCAAATCCTGTTTGAACTGGACTATTGCATGGGCGTTTTTCAAAAAGAAAAAATCAACGACAATTCAGAAGACTTAAACCTGGTCAGACACCGGTTTAAACGCATCATAAAAATTCTTGAATTACTTAATCAGCAGGTAGGCATCCTGGATACCATGACGCCGATGGATTTTCTGGCTTTCAGAAACCTGCTTACGCCGTCCTCCGGATTTCAGAGCAAACAGTTTCGTTTAATTGAAGCAAGACTGGGATTAATACTGGAGAAAAGGCACCAGAAAGACTATTATAAAAGAACCAATGAGGGCGGATTTACCCAGAAAGACTATCAGGATATTAACCATACCGAGCAGAATAAAAATTTGCTACAACTGGTTAATGACTGGTTGGAAAGAATGCCTTTCTTTAACCCTGCCTATTGGGAACAAACCGGAGAAAGCCTTCCTGAAAACCATCCTTTCTGGAAAGCATACCGTGATATATATCTGAGTGGACTTTCCGAGAGGGAAAAAAATAAGTCTGTGGATTTTGATGCCATTTTCTTTCAATTGTATCCCAACGATATCAGTAATGAACAAAAGGAATTATTAAGTACCAGCTTCAGTCCGGCAGCCATGCGTTCAGCCTTATTCATCATGCTTTACAGAGACTTCCCTGTCTTTCAGACTTCTTATCAGATACTGGATGCGCTGATTGAAATTGATCACCTGATGAGCAACTGGAGACACAAGCATTTAATAATGGTGAGAAGAATGATTGGCATGCGGGTAGGTACTGGTAATACTTCAGGTGCAGGATACCTTGAGGGAGCATTGAACAAGCACTATGTGTACAGAGATTTATCAGGCCTTTCTACTTTCTTGATAGAAAGAAGAAAGCTTCCTAAACTACCGGAAAGCCTGATTCAGTACCTGGGCTTCAATCTGTAAAGATTTATTTTAATTTTTGGGCAACCATTACCATTCTGGGAGATTGTTTTACGTCATAATTTCCCAGCTGATAATCACCAAAAACTTCGGTTACCTGCATATGATGATAACTCAGCATATCAGTGAAATCGCCCAGGGTAAATTTGGCAACTTTTTCAGTATACAGGTGCATTGGTTGTAAGTGATCCTTATCGGTTATCTGAATCTGTTTCAGAAAATGGGTTTCAGTTTGCCATTTGGTGATATGAAATTTTACATCGTTCACTTCAACCTGTGAATTGGGCACCAGCTGTTGTTCAACATAGTGTACATTCATATAATCTATCACCAGTTTCCCACCTACTTTTACACTGTCTGCCATCATTCTTATGGCATTATCATGTTCTCTTCTGGTTTTGAAATATCCGAAACTTGTGAAAAAATTAAATGCAAAATCAAAGTAGTTGATGCGAAATAGTTTCCGCATATCATGTTGATAAAAATGAAGCTGGTCCGATTCTGCTGCTTTTGCCTCCTCAATTGACGCTTCAGATAAATCTATGCCGGTTACGTCAAAACCCAGATTGGCAAGAACCATACTATGTCTGCCCCTTCCACAGGCAATATCCAGCACCCTTGCCCCCATGGGAGGATTCAAATGGGAAATTAATGTCTTGATAAACTGCTCAGCTTCTGCTTCGTCACGATGTTGATATAACAAATGGTAGTATGGCGAATTAAACCAATCTTTAAACCATGCTTTGTCTGCCATATTAATGTTTAAACGACAAAGTTAGTGCACCTAACCATACAAAAAATTTGAATTATATTCGCCGCCGTTTTAAGAGAGAATTTATGGCATTAATAAAGAGCATTTCAGGCATTAGAGGTACAATCGGAGGACAACCAGGAGACACACTAAGCCCATTGGATATAGTAAAATTCACTTCGGCTTATGGCACTATGTTAAAAAATGCCAACCCGGAAAATAAGAAAATCGTCATTGGAAGAGATGGGAGAATCAGCGGCTCTATGGTTCAGGGGCTGGTTGCCAATACGTTGATTGCGTTGGGATTTGATGTTATAGACCTTGGGTTGAGTACTACTCCAACCGTAGAAATGGCTGTAGTGATGGAAAAAGCAGTAGGCGGAATTATTTTAACAGCCAGTCATAATCCCAAAGAATGGAATGCATTGAAATTATTAAACAACAAAGGTGAATTCATTAGTGGGTCTGAGGGAAAACAATTACTGGAAATAGCACAGAATGAAGCATTCAGTTATTCAACAGTGGATGAACTGGGTTCCATTACAAATGGAACAGACCTTTTACAGAAGCATATTGAAGCCTGTGTAAACTATCCATTGGTCAACAGAGAGGCAATCGCAGCTGCCGATTTCTCTATTGTCATTGATGCCATCAACAGCTCTGGTGCAATTGCAGTTCCGGCACTACTGGATGCATTGGGCGTAAAAAAGTACACCGTATTAAACGGGGAAGTTAACGGTCAGTTTGCACATAATCCGGAACCACTTCCTGAACACTTAAGAGATCTTTGCAACGAAGTGAACAGACAGAAAGCTTCCATGGGGATTGCCGTTGACCCGGATGTAGACAGGCTTTGTTTTGTTTGCGAAGATGGCAGTTTATTTGGCGAAGAATACACACTGGTAGCTATTGCAGACTATATCTTAAAACACAGAAAAGGCAATACCGTTAGCAATATGAGCAGTACCCGTGCCTTAAAAGATATTACCATTAAGCACGGCGGAACCTATACAGCAAGCGCTGTTGGAGAAGTGAATGTGGTTAGCAAAATGAAAGCAGTTAATGCTGTTATTGGTGGCGAAGGAAACGGAGGCATCATTGTTCCTGACTTACACTACGGCAGAGATGCCTTAATAGGAATCGCTTTGTTTCTGACCCATCTGGCTATAGAGAAAAAAACAGTTAAGCAGCTTAGAAACAGCTATCCCGACTATTTCATGAGTAAGAATAAAATTGAATTAACGGCAGATGTTAATTTGAGTTCCATTTTTACAAAGATCAAGGAAAAATACAGCAAGCACCCAATCAATGAAGAAGATGGGCTAAAAATTGAATTCGACAACGACTGGGTTCATTTAAGAAGCAGCAATACAGAACCCATCATTCGTATTTATGCAGAAAGCAACAGTGAAACCGTTGCCAGCAATATTGCCAAGCAGCTAATGAAAGATATTAAGGAAGCAGCAGGAAAATAAAAACATAACCAATGGAAAGAATTTATCTGGACAACGCCGCCACCACATCACTGGATCCCGAAGTTTTAGAGGCTATGATGCCTTACCTGACCAAGTATTTCGGAAATCCATCTTCCATTTATTCCTATGGCAGAGAATCCAGAATGGCGATTGAAAATGCCAGAAAGTCCGTTGCAAAAATTTTGAACGCTCACCCTGCCGAAATCTTTTTTACCAGTGGTGGTACAGAAAGTAGTAATACTGCAATTACTGCTTCTGTAAGAGATCTGGGGTGCAAGCATATCATCAGTTCTCCCATTGAGCACCACGCTACCAGTCATACGGTTGAATATTTATATCACAATGGAGAAGCAGCATTAAGTTATGTAAAACTGTTGCCGAACGGGCATATTGACCTGGAGTATTTGGAAGAATTACTGGCAGAAAGTGAGGAAAAATGTCTGGTTACCCTGATGCATGCAAACAATGAAATCGGTAATATGATTGATCTGCATGCTGTAGGCAATCTTTGTAAAAAATACCAGGCTATTTTTCACAGCGACACTGTTCAGACTGTAGGACACTTCCCCTTTGATTTAAGAAATACACCTGTTCATTTCATTACTGGTGCGGGTCATAAGTTTCATGGCCCAAAGGGTGCAGGAATGTTATACATTAATGAAAATGTAAAAATAAAACCCTTTGTACACGGTGGTAGCCAGGAAAGAAATATGAGGGCAGGTACAGAAAATCTTTATGGCATAATTGGTTTTGCCAAAGCACTGGAACTGGCAACAGAACATTACGAAACCGAAAGCAAGTACATCAACGATTTAAAAATGTATATGATGCAACAGCTGCAGAAGCAAATACCCGGAGTTGCTTTTAATGGAGATCCTACCGGCAAATCCTTGTATGCAGTATTAAGTGTCAGCTTCCCTAAAACAGAGAAAAGTGAAATGATTCTGTTTAATCTGGATATCAATAATATTTGTGCCAGCGGAGGAAGTGCCTGCACCAGTGGTGCCGATCAGGGCTCACATGTTATCAGAGCCATCAACAACAATCCGAATCAAGTTACAGTCCGCTTCAGTTTCAGCAAACACAATACAAAAGATGAAATTAATCAGGTAATTACCAAACTAAAAGAACTGATTTAAAAATCATCTTCTTCGTCGGATTCCAGCTGACCAAAATTCATCATGCTTCCCATTAAATCATTGAAGCTGATTCTTCCGTCAATGGATTTTTTACTGATAAGAGAATAAGCAGCCAGGCAATGTAATACAAATTCCATAAGTAACGAATTCTCCTGAATACTAGCCAATGGATAATGTTTTTTAACCAGCGCATACAATCCTTCCACCTGATACAGGGTTTCAATTTTTTGCTGGTCGTTCAGATCATTCAGTAACTCTAAATGGTTGCCGTTATTGAACCAGCGTGTAATTACCTGATAAGGATTCTCTGCAACAGGCGATTCTTCTGTAGATTTTTTACCGGTTGGTTTTCTTTTTTTGGTGATCTCCGGATTGGGGAAATACTGAATAAACAACTGACGCATCGATTTCTCAATCAGGTTAACTGCCACCTGATAAGGTCCCTCCTGCTCTCCTTCGTACACCAACTCTATCTTACCGGTGATCGCTGGAATGATCCCCACCAGATCACTGATCCAGACCTGCGTTTTCTCTTCCTGATTAATCAATAATCTTCTTTCAGCAGCACTCACTGCATTTTCATAAGCAGCAATCGTTAAGCGGGCGCTCACGCCGCTTTTGCGATCTACGTATTCATTGGATCGGGCTTCAAATGCCACCTGCTCAATGATTCTCTTCACCAAATCACTGATAGCCACTTTTTCTTTTTGTATTGGTAAAATCTGGGCTTCCTGTTCTGTTATCGCCAGAGAATCTTCTATCTGCTTGGGATAATGGGTAAGAATCTGGCTTTCAATCCTGTCTTTTAATGGCGTAACAATACTACCTCTGTTGGTGTAATCTTCGGGATTGGCAGTAAAAATAAAAACGATATCCAATGGCATACGCAATTTAAATCCGCGAATCTGAATATCTCCCTCCTGCAAAATATTGAATAAGGCCACCTGAATACGGGCCTGCAAATCGGGCAATTCATTGATTACAAATATTCCTCTGTTGCTTCTGGGGATAATGCCATAATGAATTACTTTTTCATCGGAAAAACTCAATTTTAAGTTGGCGGCCTTGATGGGATCAATATCGCCGATCAAATCAGCCACACTCACATCCGGCGTAGCCAGTTTTTCCCCGTAGCGCTTACTGCGATGAATCCACTCAATCGGCGTTTCATCACCCTGTTCAGCAATTAAATCAATCGCATACCTGCTCATGGGCTGCAAGGGATCATCATTAATTTCAGAACCTGCAATCACCGGGATATATTCATCCAGCAAGGAAGTCATCTGACGGGCCATTCTGGTTTTTGCCTGTCCTCTTAAACCCAGAAATAAAATATTATGCTGACTTAGAATCGCTCTTTCTGTATCTGGTATAACCGTGTCTTCATAACCAATAATCCCTTCAAAAGGATTTTCCTTATCCCGGATTTTCTGAATCAGATTCTCTCTTATTTCCTGCTTAACCGATTTTGGCTTGTATCCGCTGGCTTTTAATTGTCCCAGTGTATAAATTTCTGTATAGTTCAATGCTTTGTTCTTTTTCATTTAGAATACGTTTTTTCTTTTACCACTTTCAAAATCCTTAAAAATAAATGAGCCCAGTTTATCGAGTGAAGCAAAATAGGCTTTCCCATTATTCATTTCTGTAAACTCTTCCACAAATTGCTGCAAATAAGGATCGGATGCAATCATGAAAGTTGTAATGGGGATTTTTAACTTCTTGCACTGAGCGGCCAGATTAATACACCTGTTCACCACTTTTCTGTCTAAACCAAAACTATTTTTGTAATATTTATTGCCGATTTTTAAACAGGTAGGCTTGCCATCGGTTATCATGAAAATCTGCTTATTGGGATTCTTTCTTCTCCTCAACAAGTCCATAGCCAGTTCCAAGCCAGCAACCGTATTGGTATGATAAGGTCCTACTGTTAAGTAAGGCAGGTCTTTAATTTCAATACTCCAGGCGTCGTTACCGAAAACAACTATATCAATGGTGTCTTTGGGGTAACGGGTTGTTATCAGTTCGCAAAGCGCCATAGCCACTTTCTTGGCAGGTGTAATTCTGTCTTCCCCATACAATATCATGGAATGGGAAATATCAATCATCAACACCGTAGAAGTCTGTGTTTTGAAGTCAGATTCCCGAATTTGTAAATCGTCTTCCTGCATAGAGAAGGATTCCACGCCTCTGTTGATCTGGGCATTGCGAATGCTTTCTGTAAAATCAATCTGTTCCAGCATGTCCCCAAACTGAAATGGGCGGGTATCGGCACTGGCTTCGTCACCCTGACCTGTTTTGAAAGTGGAATGATTGCCCTTATCTGCCTTTTTTAGTTTTCCGAATATTTCTTCCAGGCTTTTCTTCCGAATGATTTGTTCCGACTTGGCTGTTATCTGAAAACTTCCATTAGCGTCATTTTCTTTCAGATAGCCGTTCTTCTTCAAATCCTCAATAAAATCACCCATCCCATACTCTTCGCTGGTAAAATGGTATTGTTTGTCCAGCTCATTCATCCAGCTAATGGCTTCCTCGGCACTGCCATTGGTATAAACCAGTAGTTGTGAAAAAATATGCAGCAGCTGGTCGAACCTGGATTGTTCGTTTGAAGCAGGATTAAATGAAAAAAACTGATACCCAATCATACTAATCATTAACAGTTTTCAGACTGTTAAGTTCATGAAATTCAGCCATAATAAAAAAACGTCCCGAAAATTCGGGACGTTCTATCATGTGATTTTATTGACTGCTATCTCTATTATTTGCTGCTATCTCTGGGAGTCATCAGTTTTCCCGGAATCTGAATGGCCGGATTATAAACCGATTTCATTCTTTCCATTCCTTCCATATAGCCTTCAGCAATACGCTTTTCATCTTCCATCATCTCGGCTTTTCTGCCGGTTAATGAATTATAGTATTTAATCTGTTGCTGTAAATCCTTGCCTACAGATTTGGATACTTTTTCAATCAGGGCTTGGTCTTCAGCCATATAACAAGCTTCCAGGAACATCAATGAATTCCTGTTGTGCATATTACCCCTACTAACCATTCCATAAGGGAAGTTTTCTTCATCCATCAACTGATCTACTTTCTGCAAGGCTTTTCTGGCATCTTCCTTTCTGCCTTTTGAAGCTAAATCAATGGAAAGCTCTGTATAGGCAGTACGAATGCTGTTTAAATGTCTTCTGTTTTCTTCATCAAAGTAAACGCCTTTTACATTGGCATTTCCTGCAACAAATACATTCATGGCTTTCGACATCATCCAGTCTGTATTTACTTTAGAACCCTGAACCGGCACCAAACGATGGCTTAATCCATCTCTTCTTAAATATTCATCAAAGCCAAGATCCACCTGCGGGTTAGTAAAGTAAATAGGACGCTTCCATTTGTTGGCTGCAATGATATTCAGCACCGCCATATCGTTCTTCATCATAGAACCTTTTGGCAATTCAAAGCGAAGTTCAGCAACTACGCTATCATTTGCATTGACGGTTTTGTTAGCCAGTACATCAGCGGCATTTACAGGTACAGAGAACTTGCGAACAGGGAAAGTGCTTAATGCTTCTCCATTCCCTCTGTCTTCCATATTCACCGGATCATCACTACCTACATAATTCTTCATTAAATCGTATAAATCATAGTAACGATTTTCCGGAATATTGGGCTTGGGTCTATACAATGCATAATCTCTTTTTCCACCTTCAATTTGTTCAGCAGACCAGATTACATCAATCGGATCGCTCTGGTTTACTTTATAACGAAGCTGATTAATATACCAGTCAATACCCAATAAGCTATAGTTGATTACACGAATATCCGTACGTATTCCTTCCACTTCCTGCGCATACCAAAGCGGATAAGTATCATTGTCTCCAAAAGTAAATAGAATCGCATTGGGGGCACAACTTTCCAGATAATCTTTAGCCAGATCTCTTGCTAAAACTTTCTTACTTCTATCGTGGTCATCCCACTCCTGCTGAGCCATAAGGGCTGGAACAGCCAATAAGCAAAGAATCGTTGCCAGACTGGCTGCCATGGCTGGCTTTAATTTTTTTTCCATATAGGAAGCAACCGCCATTACTCCTAATCCAATCCATACAGCAAAAGCATAGAAACTTCCTACATATGCATAATCACGTTCACGTGGCTGGTTACCGGCCTGATTCAGATACAAAACAATGGCCAGTCCTGTAAAGAAGAACATCAATAAATTGGCAAATGCATCGTCTCCTCTTTTTTTGCGGTGATACACAAAACCAAGAATACCCAGAATAAACGGAAGCGCAAATAATTTGTTATTGGCCTTGTTATTCTTAAGTGAATCAGGCAATTGAGACTGATCACCATAAATTAAATTGTCAACGAATGAGATACCAGTAATCCAGTTGCCATCTCTTACATTTCCGGTATAAACACCCTGAATATCATTTTGCTTACCGGAAAAATTCCACATAAAGTAGCGGAAATACATCCAGTATACCTGGTAGCCAACAAAGAACTTTACATTGTCTACCTGATTAGGAGCTCTTTCGTAAGTGCCATCTTTTAGTTTAGGAATATTCAGGAATGCCGAGTAATAATAAGCATGATACTGATCGTCACTGGCATCCCATACTCTTGGGAATACCATTTTGTCTTCCGCATTGTACACATATTTTTTATCCTGACCTACTTCTATGTATTTATCACGGGCTTTCTGATAACGCATACCTGTATTTCTTAGGTCTATAGGTTGTGCGGTGAATTTCTGACCATATAATAAGGGGAAATCGCCATATTGTTCCCTTCCCAGGTAGCCCACCAGACTCATTGGATTGTCAACATTGTACATATCCACTGAAGGATTGGCACTACTGCGAATCATGGTAGTTAAATAAGTACTGTATCCGATGAACATAAAACTGATGCACCAGATAGAAAGCGTTAAATAAGGCCATGCCCTTTTTGCAGCAACTCTTAATCCCTGCCATAACAACAAAGCAACCAAAACAAAGAAAAGGGTAAATCCGGAGAAGAAAGGAAGACCTACACCATTTACCATCCAGCGATCAAAAGAGCCAGCCAGTTTAATGGAATACTGAATAACACCTACCTGAACAACACCTGTGATAACACAGCCTATGACAAAGAAAATATAGATACCACCGAAATAAGCTTTTTGTTCAGGCTTCCATTTTTCAATCAGGTAAAGGAATCCTACACCAAGAAGCGTGGCTAAAATCATTAATCCTGCCACTGTCCCATCCATGCCCACATTATCAGTGGCTTCTGCTGCTGCGCCAACCAATGCGCCAAAGAATGCCAAAACCCCACCAATAATTACCAGTTTAATAAACCAGGAACGAATTAAGGCATAATTGAAATTCTCACGCTTTCTAAAGTAATAAACCATAACGATGGCCGGAATAGTTAAGAGGTTCAATAAGTGAACCCCAATTGACAATCCCATCATGAAGAAAATAAAAACAATCCAGCGGTCAGCACCTGGCTCATCTGCATGATTTTCCCATTTCAAAATGGCCCAGAATACTATGGCAGTGAAGAAGGATGAAAGGGCATATACTTCCCCTTCAACAGCACTGTACCAGAATGAGTCACTGAAAGTATACGCCAGGGCACCTACAACACCCGCACCCATAATGCTCCAGATTTGATAACTACTGATGGCATCTGAAGTTTTTACCCCTATGATTCTGCGGGCAAAATGGGTAATCGTCCAGAATAAGAATAAAATAGTAAACGCGCTGGCCATTGCACTCATCATGTTCACCGCTTTGGCTGCACTCATTGGATCATCTCCGAAGAGAATGATGAAAATTCTACCGAGAATAACAAATAAAGGGGCGCCCGGTGGATGGGGTATCTGAAGCTTGAAACAGCTACTTACAAACTCACCACAATCCCATAAGCTTCCGCCCGCTTCCGCAGTAAGTGTATAAACCATGCTGGCAATTGCAAAAACCAGCCAGCCAATAATGTTATTAATCTTGTTAAACTGCATATTTGTTTTGGTTTTTAAAGACTGGCAAACATAACTTATTATAGGTGAAATTTGAAATACATTGGGGGGATTCAGGCATTTTAAGAAAGTTTTTACACCTGTATTTCAATGAGTTTGAATGCTTTTGACCAGCATTTAATTGTAAAGCGGTTATATCAAATGCCTGTATTAACTTTGCGCCCGCATGAATCAGAAACAATCAGTAGCATTTCACACCCTGGGCTGTAAGCTGAATTTTTCCGAAACCTCCACACTGAGCAGGTTAATGGAGAAGGAAGGATTTGAGAAGAAAGACTTTGATGAAGTAGCAGATGTTTATGTAATCAATACCTGTTCTGTTACTGATAATGCCGACAAGGAATGTCGCCAGATTGTTAGAAGAATCCAGCGCAAGGCACCCGAGAGTTTTGTCATCATCACTGGCTGTTACGCCCAGTTAAAGCCCAAGGAAATTGCCAGAATACCCGGCGTAGACCTGGTATTGGGGGCTGCCGAAAAATTCAATATTGCAGAACATATAGGTAATCTTACCAAGACCAACGACCCTGCCAAAATTTGTAGTTGCGATATCAGTGAAGTAAGCGGATTCAATGCATCTTTTTCACAAAATGACCGTACCCGCACTTTTTTAAAAGTACAGGATGGGTGCGATTATAACTGCTCCTTCTGCACCATTCCGATGGCCAGAGGCAAGAGCAGAAGCGATAGTATTGCCAATGTGATTAAAAACGCCGAACAACTTGCAGCAGACGGAGTAAAAGAAATTGTTCTTACTGGAGTTAATCTGGGAGATTTTGGAAAGGGGCCTGATGGAGAAAAACAACACCTGGAAAGCTTTACTGATCTGGTAAAGGCACTGGACGAAGTAAAAGGCATTGAACGATACAGAATATCTTCGATTGAACCCAATTTAATCACCAACGATCTCATTGAATGGGTAGCAAACAGCGACCAGTTTATGCCTCATTTTCATATCCCTTTGCAAAGTGGATCAGACAGAATACTGGGGCTGATGAGAAGAAGATATAAGCGTGCTTTGTATGCAGAAAAAGTGGCACTGATAAAACAATTGATGCCCCATGCGGCCATTGGAGTGGATGTAATTGTTGGCTTCCCTGGAGAAACCGATGAAGATTTTAAGGAAACATTTGATTTCATCCATTCACTGGATGTTTCATACCTGCATGTTTTTACTTATTCAGAAAGAGACAATACCAAAGCCCTTGAAATTAAGCCGGTCGTTCCTGTATCTGTAAGAAATGAACGCAATAAAACCCTTCGGAATCTGTCTTATATGAAGCTGCAATACTTTACACAGCAGCATTCTGGCAGTTCCAGGCCTGTTTTATTTGAGGCATTCAACAAAGAGGGAATGATGGAGGGATACACAGATAACTATATCAGGGTAAGTACTCCCTACAGAGCAGAGTGGGCCAATCAGATTGTGAACTGGAAATTATAGACAGCCCTGATCACCCCCCTTATTTTACTGATAAAAAAGTGGCAGGAAACTCTACAATCATTACCTGACCTAAGCCCTGTAGCTGTACATATACTTTTTTCTTACCACCCCTTATTACAGTACCTTCCTGATCCATAAAAACGCCATAGTTAACTTTTACCAAATCACCACTGGAAAAACCCTCATCGGAAATGATGGTTATTTTAGCATCTTTCTCAGCCAGATATAATTTAATATTCTCTACTTCTTCGTCTTTAATAACAGCGGGCTTACCCAGGTAATAAACAAAATTCAATGCACCATCGGTCATCAGAACCTTGGAACGTTCTGTGTCATCAATGCGAACAAAAACATAGGATTTAAAAAGTGGTTCTTCTACAATTTTCTTTCTGTCGGACCATTGCCTTTCTACTTTCTGTAATGGGCACCAGCTCTCTATCCCCTTTCTGATTAAAACAGAATCAATTTTCTTTTCCCATCTGGGTTTGGTGTAAATGGCGTACCACTTTTTGGTTAGTTTGTTTTCCATTTTATTCAGGAATCATACTGTCTGTTAAACTAATCAATTTCTTACTGTTGCTGAATGATTTTCCGACAATTGCTGAATCACTTTAACACCAGCGTCAATATGTAAATCATGCTTCAATAATTTTAACCATTCCTGGTAACGGATTCCCTTGTTTTTATCCGGATTATTGTAAAACTTATCCTTATCTGCCTCCATTGCCTGAACATTCAATTCATTCTTCAGTTTAAGCAAAGTATTATTTTGATTTACCGTGCTCGTAATTTGTTTCTGCATTTGCTTGAACAGATCAATATGGAGATTAATGGGATTCGCATTGTTGGCAGATAACCACTTTAAATTATCCTGCAATAATTTCAAATTGGGATCAGATACAATTCTATCCTGTTCTTTTTTGATGATTTGCTCCAGCTGACTTCCTTCCCCTCCATTCCACAACTGATAACTGGTTTGGGGAATGGCATCCCAGGGTAAAGAATTCGGATTATCCTTCTCTCTTATTTTCAGGTACTCATAAGTGTCTGGCATAATGATGTCTGGCACTACCCCTTTTAATTGGGTACTTCCACCATTTACTCTGTAAAATTTCTGAAAGGTTAAACTCACTGCACCAAACTCAGTTCTGCTGCTATAAAAGTCGATTGGTCTGCCAAAAGGAATGGGTCTTTGTACCGTTCCCTTTCCATAAGTGGAGCTACTACCAATCACGATTCCCCTTTTGTAATCCTGGATAGCTGCCGCAAATATTTCACTGGCGGATGCACTTAATTCATTCACCATAACAGCCAGGGGCCCATCATATAAAACAGATTCGTCGTTGTCTCTCCAGGTTTGCTGATCTACCCTTCCATCTTTTTCCTTAACCTGTACAACCGGGCCAGAAGGAATAAATAAGCCCACCATTTTAACCACTTCCAACAAGGAACCACCCCCATTGTTTCTAAGATCAATCACAATTCCTTTTACATTTTCAGCTTTCAGCTTTTTAACTTCTTCTGCTACATCTTCCGAACACTTAAAACCATTTTTGTCTTCAAAATTGGCATAGAAATCTGGCAAAGCAATGTAGCCTATTTTATCATTGCCCTGCATTACAATTGCACTTCGTGCCAAACCTTCGTCCTGTTCAATTTTTTCTCTGACCAGTGAAACAGTACGGGTAGTACCATCCTGTTTCTTAAAAGTAATTCTTACTTCTGTGCCCTTGTCTCCTCTGATTAATTTAACAGCGTCTTCGGTTCCGTAACCGCTCACATCAACGGGTTCATTGGCTCCCTGTGCAACTTTGATAATAATATCACCTGCCACAATTGCCCCGGATTTCCAGGCGGGTCCGCCAGTTACGATGCTGGCTATTTTAATACCGTTATCATCCTGCTGTAATTGCGCACCAATGCCATAAAACTGGTTACTCATTCTTTCATCAAAAGCTCTTTTTTCTACCGGTGGATAATAATCGGTATGCGGATCCATCAAATTGGTGATAACATTGATAAAAGAATTAAAACGCTGTTCCTCAGTAAAAGTAGTTTTGATCCGATTAAAAGTACGGTCCATCATTTTTAAGACACTATTCCTTGCATTCAGCTCAAGGCTGTCATCGGGCAAGACCCTGAAACTATCCTTGCCTTTATTTTTTTCTCTTTCTTCCTGTAAATCCACAAATCGCTCTAGTGTGTAATATTTTAGCTTTTTTCTCCAGCGATCTTTTCGCTCTGCATCTGTATGTGTATAGTTCAATTTTTCACCATCCAGTTGTACCGACTCATTCACGGTAAAATCAAATGGTTTGGAGAGAATCTCTTTGTAAAAGCGAACCGTCTCTTCTACACGCTTGGTATAAATGGCACTTACCGCAGGTTGAAACTGCATGGCTGCACCATGAATTTCATCATCAATGGTGGTTTCCATTTTCTTTAGCCCATTCACATCCGCTTCAGTAAAAAGACTTTTGTCCCCGTCCAGTTGATCGAGATAACCGGTAAACACTTTTTTTGAAAATTCGTCATTGATTTTTTTGGGACTGTAATGTTGCTGTTCCAACAACATGCCAACCGTATTTAAAAGTCTTTGCTGCTGTGCTATTTTTTCATTGGAATCTGCTCCGTTTATGCTGCGAAAGGCAATAAAAAGTGAGCCAAATAATACCAGAGCCGTTAACACTAACCCTTTTCTACTCTTCATAAATTGCTTGAATTTTTGCATGGTCCTTCCAAAAATAACCCAAAATAAGATGCTAAATGCAACTACGTTTTCAATTAACAAAGGTTTGGATGAAGTTTTTTTAAAAAATATTTCCTACTTTTGCCATCCACAAAAACGGAGTGCGTAGCTCAGTTGGTTAGAGCGTCAGTTTGTGGCACTGAAGGCCGGGGGTTCGAGACCCCTCGCGCTCCCACTTAAAACCTATAAAGCGTATGTTTTATAGGTTTTTAAATTTTAAAGCATGAGTCTTATTTACCTGATACCCTTTATTTCAGCTTTTATTGGCTGGTTTACCAATTGGGTCGCCATTAAAATGCTTTTTCATCCGAAAGAACCTGTGAAGATTCTGGGCATCACATTCATCGGAATTTTTCCAAAAAGACAGGCACAGTTTGCAGAGAAACTGGGCAAACTGGTGAGTGCGGAACTACTTTCCTTTCAGGACATTGAACAAAAGATTACCAACCCCAGGAATCTGGAGGCACTGATCCCCCAGATAGATGCCCATATTGATCATTTTCTAAGGGTAAAACTAGCCGATCATATGCCCATCATCAGCATGTTTATTGGTGACCAGACCATTGCTCAGATGAAAACCGTTTTTATGGCGGAACTGCAGGAACTTTTTCCGAGCTTATTAAAATCTTATATGGGGCACCTGCAATCTCAACTAGACCTCGAAAAAATTGTGATTGAAAAAGTCAAGGGTTTCTCATCTGAAAAACTAGAGCAAATATTAAATGATATCATGTCCAGGGAATTCCGATTTATTGAAATTCTTGGAGGTGTTTTAGGTTTTATTATTGGTATCATTCAGGTGCTGCTAACAATGATTGCTTAGTCACCGACGGATTAAAAGCCCTATTCGCCGATTTTGTTAAACTTTATCCACTCAGGCTTGTCATATTACCGCTCATAAAATGGGAGAATCAATCCCCATGGGTCTAAACCAACTTTGCAATTAATAACAATGATGAATATGCGTAAATTTTTAGGAATTTTTCTTTTAGCCGGGATGATCATGGGTCATGCCAAGGCACAAATGCCCCCAATGATGGGCGGACGTGCCGGTGCAGGCGCCAGCCAGAACATGAATATTGGACATTTCTATGGAAAAATGGTCGATAGTAAAACCAATAAAGGAATTGAGGGAGTTACCGTACAACTTAGGGGTAATAAATTCGATACCGTTACCAAAAAAATGAAAGAAGCCATTTTGGGAACCGTTATTACCAAATCCAATGGTGATTTCAGTTTCGAAAACCTGCCTCTGTTTGGCAATTTCAAATTAAATGCTACTGCTCTTGCCTATAAAACGATAGACCAGACCATTTCATTCGGCATTAAAATGCCTTCGGGTGGAGGTGGAAATATGCAGCAAATGCTGGGTATGGCAGATAAAGACCTGGGGAATATTAAAATGGAGGAAGATGCTACCAATCTTGGCAACGTAACGGTTACTGCTTCAACCAAACCTCAGTTTGAACTTGGAATTGACCGCAAAATTTTCAATGTAGACAAGAACTTAATGGGTTCTGGACAAACGGCAACCGAATTAATGCGTAATATCCCGGCTTTGAACGTAGACATTGACGGAAATGTAACATTAAGAAACGCTTCGCCAACCCTATTCATCGATGGAAGACCCACTACCATCACTTTGGATCAGATACCATCCGACATAATAGAACGTGTTGAATTGATAACCAACCCTTCTGCTAAGTTTGATGCTTCCGGAGGTAATGCCGGTATATTAAATATTGTTCTTAAGAAAAATAAGAAAGTGGGTTACAATGGTGGCATCAGAGCTGGTGTAGACTCACGAGGCATGTTGAATGGCGGTGGAGATATCAATATCCGTCAGAATAAATTGAACTTTACCGGTAGTGGTGTTTATAACCAGCGTAAATCTATTTCAGAAGGTATTACGGACAGAAACAATTTATTGGCTACCCCCAGCAGCATTTACAATGTGCAGGATGCTACCAATAAAGGCTATTTTGCTTTCTTCAGAGGTGGACTTGATTATTTTATAGACAATAGAAATACCATTTCTGTTACTGCCAATTTTAACAGAGGACAGTTTGACAACATGCAAACACAAAGGGTTGATTCTACCATCAAGAACATCCCTACTTCTTACTCAAATATTGGTACCACTTCTACATCGAATTTCAGAAACCTGGGTACTCAAATCAGTTATAAACACAATTTTGCGAAGAACGGACACAATATTTCTTCTGACTATAATTATAACAAGAGTACTAATGATAACCTTTCAAATATTGGTAATTACACCTACAACCTGAATGGTACTCAGAAAGGAAACCCATTGTTGCAACGCGGTATTGGATCTGGTGGAACAACCAACCACACTTTCCAGATAGATTACGAGAATCCGCTTACAGATGACAGCAAATTTGAAGCAGGCGGACGTGTGGCTATCAGAGATTTTAATAACAAACTAGATCAATTCCGTTTTAATCAATTGTCTGGTCAATACGAACTGGTTCCTTTAATTAGCAGCAGATACAAGTACACAGATGCTGTATATGCAGCATACAGTACTTATAGCTTTAAAGTTAATAAGTGGAGTTATCAGTTGGGCTTAAGAGCTGAAAGTTCCAACTATACCGGAACCCTTTTAAATTCCAGAGGCGCTGATTCAGCTACTTTCTCTGTTAAGTTCCCATTGAGCTTATTCCCAAGTGCATTCATCACTTATAAAATTGATGAGAAGCAAGACTTCCAGATCAACTATTCAAGAAGAGTGAACAGACCTAATTTCTTTCAGTTAATGCCATTCCCTGATTATTCTGATCCTCAGAATATCAATATGGGTAATGCTGGTCTTAAACCTGAATTCACCAATTCATTTGAAATGAGCTGGAACAATGCGTACAAAAAAGGTTCTAACTTTTTGGTGACAGCTTTCTTTAAACATTCTACCAATTTAATTACCCGTTATGTTTACAGAGATGCTAATGCATTAATTCCGGGTGACAGTGCTTTTTTCAGCACTTTTATTAATGCAAACAGCGCCAGATCATTTGGTTTAGAATTAACCAATAAAACTGCTGTAAACAGCTGGTGGGAAATGACTGTTAACCTGAATATTTTCAATTCAAGACTAAATGCAACTGTACCTGGCCAACCTAATCTGGTTCAGGAACAGTGGAGCTGGTTTACCAAAATGAACAATACATTCAAATTAGGTAAAGGATTTTCAATCCAGTTAAGCGGAGATTATCAAGCCAGAACCGTATTGCCTCAAGGCGGTGGTGGCGGTGGCCGTGGTGGTGGTATGATGTTTGGCGGTGGTCCGCAATCCGGCGCTCAGGGTTACAACTTACCAAGATATGGTGTTGACCTGGCCATCAGAAAGGAATTTACCTGGAAGAATGGAAGATCGGGCAACCTGACTTTGAGCATGAACGATATCTTCAGAACTCAATTGTTCCAGAGTTATTCTGAAAGTTCATTCTTCAACCAAACCAACCAACGTAGAAGAGATCCTCAGGTATTACGTCTGAATTTCAGCTACCGTTTCGGCAAATTTGATGCAAGCTTATTTAAACGCAAAAATACCAAGGCTGACCAAAGTGGAGGCATGGATATGATGCAGCAATAATTTTAGTTTTAGTTTAAGATGAAAGGCCCCTGTTTCTACAGGGGCCTTAGTTTTATAAAACACTATATTTTGAGAATTTTATTGTTTCAGAGAGCTTTCAGAAAAAATAAAATAATGACCTAATCAGCAGACTTTCCCTGCAACATAGGAACAAAGGAAAACTCATCAAACAATTCTTCCTGTAAACTTCCGTCTGCGAGTTTGGTTATTCGCATCATCCTTTGTGCTTCTCCTTCATTTACCGGAATCACCATCATTCCTCCCTGCTTCAATTGTTCAATCAGCAAGGGAGGCACAAACGGAGCTGCCGCAGTAATCAGGATTTTATCAAAAGGTGCATAGGCTGGTAAACCTTTGAACCCATCTCCAAAAAAGAATTTGATATTGGGGTAATTTCTTTTGAAATGATAGTATTGCTGCTGCTCATCATATAATTTTTTCTGCCTTTCTATCGTATAGACCCACTGAGGTCCCAACTCTGCCAGAATAGTAGTTTGATAAATACTTCCTGTTCCTATTTCCAGCACCTTATCTCCCTTTTTAATTTGTAACAGCTGCGTCTGATAAGCTACTGTATAAGGATGTGAAATAGTCTGATCTGCAGAAATTGGGAATGCGCGGTTTTCGTATGCAATTTTATCAAAAGCCGATTCCAGAAAATAATGTCTGGGAATCTTATTCATTGCTTCTAACACTGCTTCATCTGTAATTCCTTTTTCGCGCAAGGTATCCACCAGTTTCTTGCGCATTCCCTTGTGATAATATTCATCCTTGTATTCTCGGTTCTTTTGCATGCTGCGAATATACCTTACTATTTTAGGTTCATACTACTGATAATCCCTTCAATTCTGTTTTCCAGTTCTTTTTGTTTCACATCAAATGCTTCGCGGCTTTCCAAGCGGGTATTTACACTGAAGTAGAACTTGATTTTGGGTTCCGTACCGGAAGGTCTGGCAGAAATTTTACTTCCGTCAGCAGTGATAAACTGAAGCACATTACTTTTTGGAAGTTGTATCGGCCAGGTTTCACCGGTTTGTAAATTTTTACCCACCTGTAATTGATAATCCAGCAAAGTAGTTACAGCAGAACCGTTAATGGAAGATGGTGGATTGGAACGATACCCTTCCATCATATCTGCAATTTCTTTCTGTCCGTTCATGCCTTTTTTGGTAATACTAATCAGGTTCTCATAATAAAAACCATACTGAATATATAAATCAATCATCTTGTCAAACAAAGATCTGCCCTTGTTCTTCTCATAAGCTGCCATTTCGCACATCAATGCAACTGCACTTACCGCATCTTTATCTCTGATTTGATCTCCTATCATTAAACCAAAACTTTCCTCTCCTCCAATCACATAATTTTCTTTCCCTTCCAGTTCCTTAATTTTTTCAGCAATCCACTTAAAGCCGGTTAAAACATTGTAACAGGCAACATTATTTTGTTTTGCTACTTCATTAATCATTTCAGTGGTTACAATGGTAGAAACAACCATATCATTGGCTTGTGCAATACCTTTGGCTTTTCTGGCTTCCATCATATACGCGAATGCCAGTACCGCTGTCTGGTTCCCATTCATCAACACCCATTCACCTTTATGATTCTTAACACCAATACCCACACGGTCGGCATCCGGATCTGTTCCCAGTAGAATATCGGCATTCAATTCACGGGCTTTATTCAAACCTATGCTCATGGTTTCACTTTCTTCCGGATTGGGATATTTTACGGTAGGGAAATTTCCGTCAGGTGTTGATTGTTCCTCTACTACATGTACATTTTCAAAACCAAATGCTTTCAACACTTTGGGCACCAGTGTAATCCCTGTACCATGAATAGGCGTATAAACAATTTTTAGATCTTTCTGCGCAGCCACTACATCAGGATAAACACTTAACCCTTTTACCATATCAATGTACTGATCATCCATTTCCGCGCCAATAATCGTGATATTTGCTTCACCCCCACTCCATTTTACTTCGTCCACACTTTTAATAGCTTCTACTTCGGTAATTACATTTTTATCATGAGGAGGTACCAACTGTCCACCATCATTCCAATATGCTTTATACCCATTGTATTCTTTAGGATTATGAGATGCAGTACACACAACACCGGCCTGACATCCCAGTTTGCGGATAGCAAAGCTCAACTCAGGAGTAGGTCTCAACGCTTCAAATAAAAACACTTTGATGCCATTGGCAGCAAAAACGTTTGCAGTGGTTTCAGCAAAAAACCGGCTGTTGTTTCTGCTATCATGTGCAATGGCCAGTTGAATGGTAGAGCCCGGATAGGTTTTCTTTAAATAATTGGAAAAACCCTGGGTAGCCATACCAATAGTGTATTTATTCACTCTGTTGGTGCCAACGCCCATTAAACCTCTTAATCCCCCCGTACCAAATTCCAGGTTACGATAAAAAGCGTCTGCCAGTTCATCAGGATGATTGGCCTGCAAATCCAGAATTTGATTTTTGGTATCCTTATCATAATTTCCATTTAACCATGCGTTAACATTGGCCAGAATTGCTGCGTCCATATTGAATGTTGATTTATATTTAAAAATATAATATACTATTATTTCAATTATATCACATAAGCCCCAAGAATTTTACCTCCCTCCGTCTCAACCTGAATATGCGCTTCCTGTGTGGTTGCAACAGATACGCCAACAAAATCAGGTTTTACAGGAAACTGTTTATGCATTCTTTCTACCAGCACCAATGTCTGAATACTGCGCGGATGCGATTCCAACAGCGGCTTCAGGGCATACAAGAGTGTTTTACCACTATTGGTTACGTCATCTATCAAAACAATATTAGCTCCGTTTAAATCAATCTTCTCACTCAGAACCACATCCTCGGGTTTTTGCTTGTTCAGCTGAACGGCAATTGTTTTAATTGTTCTGTTCAGCAAAGTACCCAGCAACCTGGACATTTCTTCAGCAATAATCATCCCGCTCTGTTGAACACCTATTAAATACAACTCCCCAGTATGCCCACTCAGGCTTTCCGCAATTTCCAGACTCATTCTTTTTAGCTTCTGCTGAGCAGCTGATGCCGTTAAAACGTATTTTCTTTCTGACATAGTATAAATTATACCTCAAAATAACAACAATAATGCATTCTCCAATTGTATTATCTTAGCGTATAACTTTCTTTATGCAGTACGTACAACAGGTTTTGTTTTGTATCATGGCCGCAGGCGCCATTTACTGGTTTTCGAAAAAAGTGGCTGAAATCAGAAGAAATATTTTCCTGGGAAAAGCGCAGGATTTATCGGACAATCCGGGTCAAAGGTGGAACAATGTAATCCTGCTGGCTTTAGGTCAGAAGAAGATGTTTCATAATGTACCGGTTGCCATTATGCACTTCATTATTTATGCCGGCTTTATTATTATCAATATTGAAGTATTGGAAATTGTACTGGATGGAATTTTGGGGACACATAGGCTTTTTCTCCCTTATCTGGGTGAAGTATATGGTTGGTTGATTAATACGTTTGAGTGGTTAGCTGCCGGTGTTATTTTCGTATGTATTATTTTCCTTTCCAGAAGAAACTGGCTCAAGCTAAAACGTTTTATTAGCAAAGACTTAAACGGATGGCCTAAAACAGATGCCAACCTGATTCTGATTACAGAGATTGTATTGATGAGTTTGTTCTTAACCATGAATGCAACTGACCAGATTTTACAGGACAGAACGGTTGCACATTATGAACAAACCGGCAGTTTTTTTCTGTCTGCACAATTAATTCCTCTATTTGAAGGATTTTCTGACGGCACATTAATTGCGATTGAAAGAACTGCCTGGTGGATTCATATTGCCGGCATTTTTGCCTTCCTGAATTACCTTCCTTATTCCAAACACTTGCATATTGCGCTGGCATTCCCCAATGCCTATTATGCCAAACTGGAAGCGCCCGGGAAAATGAGGAATATGCCTGAAGTGCAAAATGAAGTTTTATATGCCATGCAACCCGAACTGGCCCCTGCCAATGCAGCACCCCCGGCGAGCTTTGGCGCCAAAGATATTTTTGATTTAAGCTGGAAGAATTTATTGGATGCCTACAGTTGCACAGAGTGCGGAAGATGTACGGCAGAATGTCCTGCTAACCAGACCGGCAAATTACTGAGCCCCAGAAAAATCATGATGGCTACCCGTGACAGACTGGAAGATGTGGGCAAAAACATCAATGCCAACCAATCATTTGTATCCGACAACAAATCATTGCTGCACGATTATATTTCCGTTGAAGAATTGAGAGCCTGTACAACCTGTAATGCATGCGTAGAAGCCTGTCCGGTTAGTATTTCGCCACTTGATATTATTGTAGAATTAAGAAGATCATTAATTATGGAAGAGAGCAATGCGCCTCAAGAGTGGAATGGCACTTTCAGCAATATCGAAAACAACTTTGCTCCCTGGAAGTTTTCTCCGGATGATCGCGACAAATGGGCTACAGAAATGGCATCTTAATTAAAACTATCAACACATTAAAAAGAGTATATGAAGATCAATACAATGGCCGAAATGATGGCAAATGGCGAGACTCCTGAAATCTTATTCTGGGTAGGATGTGCAGGAAGCTTTGATCAGCGCGCACAAAAAATCACAAAGGCATTTGCCACTATTCTGGATAAAGTAGGGATAAAATTTGCCATTTTAGGTAAGGAGGAAGCTTGTACCGGAGACCCAGCCAGAAGAGCGGGCAATGAATTCCTATTTCAGATGATGGCTTATCAGAATATTCAGATTCTAAATGGTTACAATATCAAAAAAATTGTAACAACCTGTCCTCACTGCTTTAACACACTAAAGAATGAATACCCTGAACTGGGTGGCAATTACGAAGTAATACATCATACTACCCTGCTGCAGGAATTAATTGACCAGGGAAAAATTGTATTGAAAGAAGGCGGCACTTTTAAAGGCAAGAAGATTTCTTACCACGACAGTTGCTATTTAGGAAGGGCTAATAATATTTATGAAGCCCCGAGAAAAGTACTGGAAGCATTGGATGCAGAGTTGATTGAAATGAAAAGATGTCGCACCAAAGGGCTTTGCTGTGGAGCTGGTGGTGCGCAAATGTTTAAGGAAGATGAGCCTGGCAAAAAAAGAATCAATATTGAAAGAACTGACGAGGCTTTGGAGACGGGCGCATCCTTTATTGCCGCTGCTTGTCCTTTTTGTAATACCATGATGATGGATGGTGTTAAGAACAGAGAAAAAGAGAATGAAGTTGCTGTACTGGATATTGCAGAAATGATTGCGGAAAGCATGGCATAAACTGTAATTTTGTAAAATGTATATTCAAGCATATAAAACGAATTGCCCGGCAGATTTCAGTGATCAGTCTAAAGTCTGGATATATCAGAGCAATCGGCTGTTTACTATTAGTGAAGCATTTGATATTGACCATATTTTACAGGATTTCATAGCCAGCTGGAAAAGCCATGGTGCTCCTGTAAAAGGTTTTGCCAATTTGTATTTTGGTCAGTTTATCGTGTTAATGGCGGATGAAACTGCCACAACTGTTGGCGGTTGCAGTACAGACAGTTCCGTACACTTAATTAAAAAAATTGAGCAGTTATGCAAAGTTGACTTGTTCAACAGACAGAATCTGGCTTTTTACATCAAGGATAAAATTGAACTATTACCGCTTAATCAGTTCAATTATGCACTCGAGAATCAATTTATTCAATTGGATACCCCCTATTTTAATAACACGGTTGCAACCAAAGGCAGCTGGCTAAAAGAGTGGATTATTCCAGTAAAGGAAAGTTGGCTATCCTCCAGAATTAAAAAAACAGCAGAATAAGTACCTGACTTAATATGTGCTTTTAGATTTTTGCCCCTGTTGATTTTTTAGCAACAGCAGGTGTTTTCTGTACCATTCTGTTTAACTGAAAACTGATAGAAATCCTGTAATTTCTGCTTCGGGTAGCACTGAAGCTTTCCAGTTCAAATCTGGGCCCTGTGGTAAAGGAACGAATAGACTGAGGCGTAAATGGATCAATGGCATTGAAAGAAATAATTAATCTTCTGTCAAACATTTTATGCTGAACACCAAAATTGGTATTGATATTAGACCTGCTGACACCCTGTGGATTGGCGTATCGGTTAAACCGGGCTGTACCTTCAAAAGTCCATACACTGTTAGGGGAATAAGTATAGTTGATATTGGTATACAATGACCCTCCGTCTCTGTATAGGTATAATTTTTTCTCATTCTCGCCATAAACATTGTACGTGTAACCTACACTACCATTCATTCTGAATTGTTTGGTAAACGTATAGCCTCCGAAAATACTTGCTTCATATTCATTACGGTCTGCAATGTTTAACCAGGTAATATGGGTCTTTCCTTCTTCTGCTAAACTGCGTATGGTATTGAACACCTGTGACACTTTATTAAATCCAACTGAAGTATTGATATAATATTTCCCTTTGGAATAATTGAGGTTCCAGTCAAAATTATGCGACAAGGTAGGCAACAACCCAGGGTTACCATAACGCAGATTATAAGGGTCTGAATAATCAATATTGGGATTCAATTCTCCAATGCCTGGCCTTCTGATGGTTGCTCTGTATACCAATGCAGTATTGAATTGTCTGTTAAAATCTTTTCGCAAGGTTACATATGGAAGTACATTCCAGTAGCTATTTTCTACATTAGCTACATTCCCTTTGATAAAATCAAAAGACATGGAAGTATATTCCGCCTGTGCTCCAGCGGTAAGTCTTACCTCTTTATCAAATAACCAGCTAAAGCCAGACCTGAAGCTGGCAATCTCCTGGTAAAAGAAAAAGTCATTACTTAGTAAATCATTTTTGATAAGTACGCCGTCGGATTTTCTAAGAAAGTTGGTATTTAATGTATTATGAAATCGGGAAGCATTGTAATTAACCCCTGCACTAAAGTTGCTGCCCTTGTGTTTTAGTGGTTTGGTATATTCCAGTCTGCCAGACCAATTGCTATTAACGTTGTTGAAATACTGAGATTGAGTTGAATCAATTCCTGTAGGCACCATACCCGTTGCCAGAAACTGCTGATAAAAATCCCTGTCATTATCGTTTTTACTGGTATTGGCAGAAAGAAAAATCCTGAGTTGTTCTGCAGCATTCTTCTTCCCCTTTACAAAAGCAGATAATTGTAAACCGTGCGTATATCCATTACCAATACTGCAATTCTCTCTATTACTTATTTTAAAAGCTTCATTAAAACGATTGATATTGATGAACTGATTTACGCTCTGGTTATCAAAAAAAATCATATTACCCTGGTACACTAAACCCATTTGAAACTGCTTTGACCATTGCCAATCAAACTGACTCCTGATATTGGGTCGTAAATTTTGATTGGTGTAGTGATTGGAGCTGTTGAATTGATTAATTGAGTCCTTGTATATATTGGTGCGGTAGCTGTAGCCATTCCCTAGCAACTTACTTGCCCCCAAACCCAGGGTCTGGTTGTAGGAAAACTTCTTGTTTCTGTAACTGATATTGCCTGAAAAATTGCCTTCGCCTCTGGTGCCTGCACTGATACTGATTCTGCCTAACCAGCCAATTTTACCTTTTTTGGTAACAATATTAATCACCCCGCCTGCTTCAGATGCATACTGTGGGGGTGGATTGGTCATAATCTCTATTTTCTCAACTGTTCCCCCCGGAAGGCTCTCCAGTAAATCCTGTAATTGCTGTGCATTTAATTCTGTGGGCTTATCATCTATCAGAATTCTGGGTTCCTTGCCTTTTAAAAGTATTCTCCCGTTGGGATCGTTATTTACCAAAGGGATATTCTTGAGGAGCTCTGCAGTGCTTGCTCCATTACTCAATGCACTTTCCCCAATATTGTAGGTTAGTTTATCATCCTTATTTTCAAACAAAGGTTTCTCCGCATAAACAATAACTTCTGTTAATGTTGACTGACCAGGGTATTTCAGCTTAATGTCACCCAGATTAAAATCGTAACGCTCTGCCCTTAGAAAAATACTGTCAATTTGAGCTGGAGAAAAGCCAAGAGAACTTATCCGAAGCGAATAATAACCCAGTGGCAGTTGGTTGAATTCAAAATTTCCGTTCTTATCTGTTACTCCCTGGTACCTGAGTTCCGTACGGGACATATTGGTTACAACAAGGTTGGCAAAAGCCACTCCCTCTCCCTTAGCTGAATCTGTTATTGTCCCTGTTATAATTCCGAGATGAGCAGAAACAGATTTCAATGCATTTACCTGAGAAATACCGGCAAAAGAAAATTGCCAGCATGCAAAAAACAACAGGGAAATCCTTAAAAACATTTGGCAATTTAACTAATCTGCAAGAGCAGATTCAATTTCTGGGATGACTGGTTATTTGAGCAGTTCTTTCAGCTTAATCTGCAGTTCTTCCCCCCTTAAATCCCTGGCAATGATGGTACCATTGGGATCCAGTAAATAGTTGGCGGGTATACTCCTGATTTTATATAATTGAGCCACCTGATTATTCCAGCTTTGCAAATCACTTACCTGTGTCCAGGTTAGTTTATCTTTTCTGATGGCGTTCATCCAGCTTGTTTTATTATCGTCCAGAGAAACACCTAATACAGTAAAATTCTTGCTGGAAAACTGCTTATATGCGGCCACCAGGTTGGGATTCTCTGCTCTGCAAGGTCCACACCAGCTTGCCCAGAAATCAATTAGAACATACTTGCCTCTGAATGATTTTAATGAAACCACCTTACCCAATGTATCTTTCTGACTGAAATCCAATGCAACCGTCCCTACTTTATTCAAATTGGCTTCAGCAATGGTTTGCTCTATCATTTTAGCAAAAGTTCCCTTTTTAGCTGAAGGACTTAAAGCAGTATAGCGCTGCTCAAGATCATCATTCCCGTTTAATAATGGACTAATAGCAAACAAGACAAAAGAACTAACTGGAGAACCTGGTTTTTCTTTGGCGAACAAAGTGGCTTCCTGTAATACTTTGCCCTTGGACAATTCATAAAGTTGAATCAATGAATCTCTTTTGAATCTGTTTTTTTCGGGATTGATTTGTTGTACCAGATAATTCAGGCGGTCTCTGATAGGATTAAAAGTTGATTTGAACTGCTGATAATCTGACTCAACAGCAGAACCGGTAATCGTTGCAGCCGAAAACTGATTGAAATCGGCAGTAATCTCTATCTCATCATTGTCCAGAAAAATATCCAGGGCTTCTTTATATCCTACAAAACCCAATTGAAAAATATCTGGCTCTGCAATGGTTCCTTTCAGGATGAATTTTCCATCTCTCACAGTATCTGTTGCAATGGTTTTCCCATCATTCCCATTCATTAAAAAAACAAGCATATTGGGTTTTGCATTCGTAATATTTCCCTTGATTTGAAATTTGGGTTGGGCATAAATGGAAAACCCGGTCAACAGCAATAAAGAAGTCAAGATTGTTTTCATAGTTTATTTGGCGTGCCTTGATTGTAGAATTTGTAAGACTTCCGCTAAGTTATGTCCTTTAGCGTTAAGCAAAAGCAAATAATGGAACAGCAGGTCTGCGGACTCATTCAAAAACAAATTGGTATTGTCATCTTTCGCCTCAATAACCATTTCAACAGCTTCCTCGCCCACTTTCTGTGCAATCTTATTCAATCCCTTGGCAAACATTCTGGCTACATAAGACTCTTCCGGATTCCCTTTTTTTCTTAGTTCAATAATCTGTTCCAGATAGGTCAGGAAATGATCTGCATGATTTTTTTCATTCCAGCAGGTATCTGCACCTGTATGACAGGTAGGACCTTCAGGTAAGGCTTTGATTAACAGGGTATCATTGTCACAATCAACTGCAATACTTTTCAAATGCAGAAAATGACCGCTCTCTTCTCCCTTTGTCCAGAGACGTTGTTTTGACCTGCTGAAAAAAGTCACTTTTTGCAACTCCATTGTTTTATCAACTGCTTCAGCATTCATAAAGCCCAACATTAATACTTTATGCGTCATGTAATCCTGAACAACGGCTGGTACCAGCCCGTCCGTGTTTTTTTCAAAATCAATTTTCATAATCGGTTATTTATAAACGAACAGGAATATGCTGTTCAGACAAATATTTTTTCAATTCAGGTATAGCAATTTCTTTAAAATGGAAAATGCTTGCTGCTAGCGCTGCATCTGCCTGGGCCTGCTGAAATACATCAGCAAAATCTTCCTTACTGCCGGCACCCCCGGATGCAATAATGGGCACGGGTAAAGCACCTGCTAATTGTTTAGTAATATCCAGCGCAAATCCTTTTTTAGTGCCATCATTGTTCATGGAAGTCAGTAATATTTCTCCTACACCCCTATCCACTGCTTCCCTGGCCCAATCAAAACACAAAATATCTGTTTTTACCTTACCCCCGTTCAGGTACACATACCATTTACCGTCGGCTTCCTGTTTAGTATCAATGGCCAATACTACACATTGACTGCCAAATTCCAGGGCAAGTTCATTAATTAAATCAGGGTTTTTAAATGCAGCCGTATTTACTGATATTTTATCAGCTCCATTTTTCAATAAAACCTGTATATCTTCCACAGAATTAATTCCCCCTCCAACTGTGAAAGGAATATTAATCTGATGCGCAATTTTGTTTACCAGTTCACTCAGTGTTTTTCTTTTTTCATTGGTGGCAGTAATATCTAAAAACACCAATTCATCAGCCCCATCCTTTGCATAGATGGATGCCAGTTCAACCGGATCACCGGCATCACGAATCTGTTCAAAATTCACGCCTTTCACGGTTCTTCCGTCCTTTATATCCAGACAGGGTACGATTCTTTTTGTTAACACAATTCTTCAATTTTAATTCTTCCTTCATAGATGGCCTTTCCAACAATCACGCCTTTGCAACCAATTTCTCTTAATGCATAAATGTCTTGCATTGAACTGACCCCACCACTTGCAATAAAATGCAAATCGGGAAACCGGCGAACAATTTTGGTGTACAATTCCAAAGAAGGGCCTTCCAGTTTTCCGTCTTTACTTATATCTGTACAAAACAGTTGCTTTATCCCCTTCTTGATATATTTCTCAATAAACTGAATAATCGTTTCTTCAGATACTTGTAACCAGCCACCAATTGCAATAAATTCTCCTTTAACATCTGCACCCATTAAAAACTTATCCGCACCGTATTGTGCAATCCACGATGCAAACAAGTCCGGATCTTTTACAGCCAGACTTCCTATCGTGGCCAGACTGGCCCCTGATTCGTAAACCAACTTCAAGTCTGTTTCGGTTTTAATCCCTCCCCCAAAATCAATAATCAGGGAAGTATTGGATGCAATGGATTCCAACACTTTCCAATTGGTTACCTTACCGGCTTTGGCACCATCCAGATCTACCAGGTGTAATCTCTTAACACCCGCATCAGCAAAGGACTTTGCTACTTCCAGCGGATTTTCGTTGTAAATGGTCTTTTGAGCATAGTCGCCCTCGGTTAACCTGACACATTTTCCATCTATAATATCAATAGCGGGTATAATTTCCATATGCTTATAATGCAATAAAATTTTTTAAGATCTGTTCTCCTGTTTCTGCGCTTTTCTCCGGATGAAACTGTACACCATAAAAATTATCCCTATGCAAAGCGGCACTATAAGCAATTCCATATTGGGTAGTTGCAATGGTATGCGCTCCAATAGAAGCGTAAAAGCTATGTACATAATAGCAGAAGGAGGATTCATTAATACCGCTAAACAAAGGTGACTTTAGATTTTCAATGGTATTCCAACCAATCTGAGGAATCTTATTGATACCATTATCCGGAGAAAATCTGCTCACTTTTTCATCAAATATACCCAGACATTCTGTATTGTTTTCTTCACTCTGCCTGCACATCAGTTGCATACCCAGACAGATACCCAGAACAGGTTGCTTTAAATTAACAATCAACTGATCCAGTTTTCGGCTTTTCAGGTAATGCATGGCAGTACTTGCTTCACCAACACCCGGAAAAATTACCTTGTCTGCTTTTTGTATCTGTTCCTGATCGTCTGTAACCTCTGCTGTATACCCAATCCTTTCCAGTGCATAAAGAACGGATTGAATATTTCCGGCATTGTATTTTATTATTACTGTTTTCACTTTTTACAATTTAGGTCTTATCTGTGCAATAAACTGGCTGGTTGCCGACTCAATATCAGTTGCTGTACCCAACATTTTAATATAAGCAGATCCTATGATTGCCCCCTGCGTATATTGAGTAGCCATTGTAAAGCTTTGCTGGTCTTTAATTCCAAAGCCAACCATCACAGGATTCTTTAATTGATAAGCCGCCAGTTTTTTTAGATATGCATTCACTTTTTCAAAATCCGTATTCCCTCCTGTAGTTGCGGAAGCACTTACTGCATACAAAAATCCAGAACTTAAATTATCGAGTTCTCTAACTCTTTCTTCTGTTGTTTCCGGTGTTACGAGGAAAATAAAATCCAATCCGTACTTTTTAATGATTGCTCCGTAAGCATTTTCAAATTCAAATGCTGGTAAATCCGGCAGAATCAATCCATCTACTCCGGCTGTTGCTGCATCTGCACAAAATCGCTCAAAACCATACTGAAGTATCGGATTCATATATCCCATCAACACAATTCCTGTATGCTGCAAATGCGGATTGTTCCTGCATTCACCAATTTGGCTGAAAAGAGCAGCAATGGTCATTCCATTGAAAATGGCTTTGGTACTGCTTTCCTGTATTACTGGTCCGTCTGCAAGCGGGTCGCTGTAAGGCATACCCAACTCTATGATATCTACCCCATTCTTAGCAAGGGCTTCCATTACAGGTATTGTACTTTCCAGGGTAGGGTAACCCGCAGTGAAATAGACATTCAATACAGGCTGCCTGTTGGCTTGGAATAATTTTTCTAATCTACTCATCAATCAATTTTATGCGTTCATTTTACCACTATTCATATAAGTTGCCAGGTCTTTATCGCCTCTTCCGCTCAAGCAAATCACTACACGGTCTGTTGGCTTCAAATTCAGTTGTCCCAATACCGCAAATGCATGTGAGGTTTCCAGTGCAGGAATAATCCCTTCCGTTTTACTTACATGAAATGCCGCATCAAGCGCTTCTTCATCTGTTGCACTTAAAAATCTGCCTCTTCCGGATTTAAATAAAAAAGCGTGCATCGGCCCAATACCAGGATAATCCAGACCAGCTGAAATGCTATGTGGCTCAACAACCTGACCATCTGTTGTTTGCATCAGCAGGCTTTTACTGCCATGTAAAATTCCAACTGAACCCAACTGTGTAGTAGCAGCGCTCATACCGCTTGAAACACCCTTACCTGCTGCTTCTACTGCTATCAAGTCTACAGCCGGTTCATTTAAAAAATGATAAAAAGCACCTGCGGCATTACTGCCACCACCCACGCAGGCAATTACATGTGTTGGCAAATCGGTTCCGGTTTGCTCCAATAATTGCGCTCTCATCTCTTTACTGATAACACTTTGAAAACGGGCTACCATATCCGGATAAGGATGTGGCCCTACTACACTTCCTATAATATAATGGGTATTCTCAGGATGATTGATCCAGTCTCTTATAGCTTCATTGGTAGCGTCTTTCAGGGTTTTACTGCCACTGGTTGCCGGAACAACTTTAGCTCCCAGCATTTTCATCCTGGCCACATTCGGTGCCTGACGCTCAATGTCTTTTTCACCCATATAAACAATACACTCAAGCCCTTTTAAAGCACATACAGTTGCAGTGGCTACCCCGTGCTGTCCGGCGCCTGTTTCAGCAATGATTCTGGTTTTACCCAGGCGCTGAGCCAATAATATCTGCCCAATCGTATTATTAATTTTGTGCGCCCCCGTATGACACAGATCCTCTCTTTTTAAGTAAATCTGTGTATGGTATTCCTCACTGAGCCTTTCTGCTTTAAATAAAGGAGTGGGTCTGCCAACATAATCTTTAAGCAGATGAGCAAACTCCTTTTGGAAATCGGGCTCCTGCATAATCTGAAGATACTTTTCCTTCAACTCCATCACGTTACGCTGCAGCATTTCCGGAATATACGCACCACCGAATTCACCATAATATCCCTGCAGATCCGGAGACTGATAATCTACCCTTACACTACTCATTTTGAAAAATTTAATTGTAAAGCAATAAGGCCTTTGCTGGAATCCATTCTGGATATTTTACCACTATAATTATAATAGATTTTATACACCCCAATCTGGTCTATTGTTTTATTGGCATTATAGTTTATTGAGATATTGCCAACCGATGATATCTGATTCTGATAATTATACCTGAAAACCAGCTCGCCAATTTTATCAATCCTGCCTGTATGATCGTACTGAATAATCAGGTTTCCAACCTGTTGTGGCTGAAAATTTTTATTGTAGATTACTTCACCGGATGCATCTGTTTCAACAGAAAGAATCTTTCCCTGATCATCCAGATAAATAAGTGTATTCCCGGCACTTACTTTGTATTGTGCCTTTCCATTTACATTCATTAAAATATTACTCAATTGCTGCGCAGAAAGACCAGCAGATACAAGCAGACCCAATAAACCTATCAGTATTCCTTTTCTCATATTTGTTTCAATTGCTTTATAAATGGCTTTATCAGCTCCATATCTTTAACACCGGGACTGATTTCAAATTTACTATTCACATCAATGGCAAATAAGTCTTTTGCAACAGGCTCCGCCTTAAAAGATTGCAAAGCTTCTATATCAGCTGGCCCAATCCCCCCGCTCAGAAAAAATGGTTTATTAATGTTCAGTGATAATAATATATCCCAGTTAAACCTTTTTCCTGTTCCCCCATATTCAGCACCGGCAGTATCAAATAAAAACATATCTACTATGTCCTGATAATCTTTAATCTTCCATAATACATCGTCGTCATCTCTTAGCCTGAAAGCTTTAATTACAGAAATATAGTCAGCTATTTTTTCGCAATACCTGGGCGTTTCATCTCCATGCAATTGCACCAAGTACAAGCCGCATTCATCCACCAACGACAAAAGCTGATCGGGATCCTCATTTACGAATACACCCACTTTATTAATGGTTTTTCCTTTGGCTCTTTTTAATTCTGCCCTGGAACTGGTCTTGAAAATATACCTTGGAGATTTAGGGTAAAAAATAAATCCAGCGAATTCAACTCCCATCTCATCCAGTTGCATCATTTGCTGTATGCTGTTTAATCCACAGACTTTAGCCCGCATTTTGTTTTTCTTTTAAAGTTTTAACAAAATTGGCAAAAGCAATTCCGGGATTGGATTCACGCATGAAACGCTCCCCTATTAAAAAACCTGAAAAACCGGCTTTTTGTAAAGTTACGATTGTATCGGGATGGTCGATGCCGCTTTCTGCTATGGCGGGCATCTGATTGGGTATTTTGTTGATTAATTCCAGGGAATGCTCAATACTGACTTCAAAACTTTTCAGATTTCTGTTATTTACGCCCACAAAATCTACTTCCTCACAAATATGGCCCAACTCATCAGCACCATGTATTTCCAGTAACACTTCCAATCCTAATTGATGCGCTAAAACTGCCATACTCCTTACTTGAACCGGAGTTAAACAAGCGGCAATCAGTAAAATAACGGATGCACCTGCAGCTTTTGCTTCATATAGCTGGTATTCATCAATCATAAAGTCTTTGCGTAAAACAGGTATGGGTAAACCAACTGCATCAGCCAAATCGTTCAGATGACCGCCAAAAAATATTTCATCAGTTAATACGGAAACAGCAGAGGCCCCAAATTCTGCATAGGCACTTGTTACTTCGGCAACAGTTGATAGCGAGTTGATGATTCCCTTACTGGGCGACTTTCGTTTATATTCTGCTATGATACCTGTTTTATCTTTGTCCAGCAAACTAGACCTGAGAGAAATACAGGGTCTGGTAAAATATACGGACTGTTCCAATTTTCCAATCGGAGTCGCTGATTTTCTCTGCGCTACCTCCCGTTTTTTTTGTTCAACAATTGTATCAAGAATGGTCATAATGAATTGTGTTTAGCTATTGCATTTGAATAAGTTTGGTAAAACATTGATAAGCAGCACCTGTTTCCAGACTTTTTACGGCAGCCTGATAAGCCGCATCATAATTTTCAAACTTACCAGTACTGTTCAATGCCATGGCTGCATTTGCCATTACCACTGCGTTCTGAGACCAGCTCCCTTCTCCTTTTAAAACACGCAGGAAAATAGCGGCGGACTCTTCAATTGTATCCCCTCCATGTATGGCTTCTGGCAATACAATTTTTTTACCAAGGTCCAGTGGAGAATACACAGCTTCCCCTCTATTGGTGATGACTTTCGTATCACTGGTCAAGGATATTTCATCATAGCCATCCAGACTATGAATAATGGTATAGGACTTCCCTGTTTGCTGCAGCAGATAATTATAGATTCTGGCCATTTCAAGATTGTATACACCCACCAGCTGGTAATCAGGGTTGGCAGGATTTACCATTGGCCCCAGCATATTAAAAAAGGTTCTGACTCCGAGTTGCTTTCTGATTGGCCCAACCACTTTTAAGGCAGGATGAAACAATGGGGCATGCATGAAGCAAATACCTGCCTCATCAATTTCTTTTTTCAATGCATTGGCATCCTGTTTAAAACGATAACCCAACGCCTCCATCACATTAGAGGCCCCGCTGATAGTGGATGCTCCATAATTGCCATGCTTGGCAACTTTCTGCCCGGCTCCGGCAACAACAAAACAAGCCAACGTAGAAATATTGAAAGAGTTCTTTCCATCTCCGCCAGTACCAACAATGTCTACCAGATCATTGGTGCCCAGATCTGTCTTTACACATAAATGAAGCAAAGCATCCCTGAATCCGTTTAATTCATCAATGGTGATACTTCGCATTAAATAAACAGTGATAAAGGCTGTGATTTCTGAATCATTGTACTGACCGTTCGCCATATTAACGAGCACTTCATAGGCTTTCTCCCTGCTTAACGACTTATACTCAAAAAGGTATTGTAATATCTTTTTCATCTTACTTATTTAACCAGTTTTGCATAATGGTTTCTCCTCTTGGTGTCAGAATACTTTCCGGATGAAATTGCACACCTTCAATATCATACGCGCTGTGCATCAGGCCCATGATCAAACCGTTTTCGTCTTTGGCTGTTACCACTAATTCTTTCGGCAGGTCATCGGAGGAAACTGCCCAGCTGTGATATCGGCCTACTTCAACAACATCGCCTAATCCCTCATAAAGGCAAGAATATTGTCCATCAGTTAAGCGCTGAGGGTATATGGGTGTTGCAATTCCATGATAAACTTTGGGCAGATTAATCAGTCTGGCACCAAAGACTTCTCCAATAGCCTGATGTCCCAAGCATACACCAAGAATACATTTAGTGGCAGCATATTCCTGAATGAGCGGCTTGAGTAATCCCGCTTCCTCAGGAATACCCGGTCCGGGAGACAAAACGATCTTATCGTATTCGTTAACTTTAGCCAGATCAATCTGATCATTCCTGTACACGTCGGGATATTCACCGGTAATCTTTGCAATCAGATGCACCAGATTGTAGGTAAAGGAATCGTAATTATCAAAAACAAGAATTTTCATAGTATCAATTAAATAACAGTTGATGCAAGCGCGACTGCCTGATGTAAGGCATTCAATTTATTATTCACTTCCTGCAATTCATTTTCCGGAACACTGGCAGCTACAACACCCGCACCTGCCTGACTGATGAGTTGATTATTTTTACTCAGGAATGTTCTGATCATAATGGCATGGTTAAAACTGCCATCAAAACCAACAAATCCAATAGCTCCACCATAAAAGCCCCGCTGGGTAGGTTCCAATTGCTTAATAATTTCTACTGCCTTTATTTTAGGCGCTCCGCTTAAAGTGCCTGCAGGAAAACTTGCAGCAAAAATTTCAAATGGATTTTGCTTTCCTTTAATATTCCCCTCAACTTCGCTTACCAGATGAATTACATGACTGTAATAATGAACCTGACGGTATTGTGCAACTTTAACATCTTCGCATACCCTGCTTAAATCATTTCTGGCAAGATCTACCAGCATAACATGTTCTGCATTTTCCTTTTGATCTGCCAGTAAAGCCGTAGCAGCCTGCTGATCGGTTGCATCATCCCCGGTTCGTTTAAATGTTCCCGCAATCGGATGAACAATAGCTTTGCCATTTTTAATTACAAGTTGTGCTTCCGGAGAGGAACCCATTATTTTATAATCACCATAATCAAAAAAGAATAAATAAGGAGATGGATTGATACTTCTCAATGTTCTGTAAACATTAAATTCATCCCCTGTAAAAGCCTGACTGAAACGTCTGCTCAAAACAATCTGAAAAACATCCCCCCGCATACAATGTTCTATACCCTTTTTTACCAGGGATATATAAGCATCGTCTGTCATATTCGACTGTTGTTCACCTGCAACGGCAAAAGGATATACAGGTACATCTTTTATGCGAATCAGCGATTCTACCATTTGTAGATCGCCCTTTATTCCCGGGATTGTATTCTCACAAATAATCAATTCATCCTTGAAATGATTGAAAGCAATCACATACTGATAAAGCCTGTATCGTACCAACGGGATCATGGGCATTTCTGTTTGTGAGGCAATGGAAGGTTCAAAAAAGTCAATCGCATCAAAACAGTTATAACCAAATAAACCCTGAGCAAATTGATAAGATCCGTCTTCAGGAACTGTTACCTGAAATGAATTCATATAATCCCAAAGATGGGTAGCCACTTTCTTAGATTGGTCAAGAACTGTCTTTACCGGATCGGAACCTGGCAGTTTGCATTCAATGATATCCTTGGATTTTATTTCAATCCCTCCGATTGCATTGATACAAATAAAAGAATAGCTATTGTCATGTGCATGATGATCGGTGCTCTCCAGCAGAATGGTGTCCCTGAAACGATCCCTTAGTCTTAAATAAATTCCTACCGGAGTGTAAATATCTCCTAACATTTTTTTGCCGGTAGTACGCAATTGTATCTTACTCATTTGATTTAACTTAAAATAAAAAGCCCCAGAATTACATCCGGGGCTCTTACATTATTGTTCAGTACTGGCTATAGCACTACATTCCCCGTTCAGAGTCAGTATGCCACCACCAATGCTTGTTTACTAAAATCATAAAGCAAATATGAGACTTAAGAAGGAAAACACAAAAAATAATTAGAGAACCCCCTTGGTAGAAGGCAAATAATTACTCAGCGGATCTCTTTTTACTGCCATTCGGATGGCTTTGGCAAAGGCCTTGAAAATGGCTTCAATTTTATGATGCTCGTTCTCTCCTTTGCATTCAATATTCAGATTGCACCTGGCCCCATCGCTAAAGCTTTTGAAGAAATGATAAAACATTTCTGTGGGCATTTCCCCAATTTTTTCTCTTTTGAACTCTACATTCCATACCAGCCAGTTTCGGCCTCCAAAATCAATCAACACTTTTGCGTCTGCCTCATCCATTGGCAATGCAAAACCATATCGTTCCATGCCGCGCTTGTCTGAAAGTGCTTTGGCAAAAGCTTCTCCAAGGGCGATACCTGTGTCTTCGATGGTATGGTGTTCGTCAATATGTAAATCCCCTTTTGCTGTTAATGACAGATCTATCTTTCCATGTCTGGCAATCTGATCCAACATATGGTCAAAAAAACCAAGGCCTGTATGAATAGCTGCCTTTCCCGTTCCATCCATATTCAAGTTGATGGATATCTGGGTTTCATTGGTATTCCTTTCGTGATGTACTTGTCTGAGACCGGATTTTAAAAACTGATAAATCGCTTCCCAGGAATCTGTTTCCAACACAATCACTTCTTTGAATAATGCTTCCTGTTCCGGACTTAACTCGTGTAAACCCGATTTGAAATAAATGGCTTTTGCACCCAGATTAATTGCCAGCTGAATATCGCTCCAGCGATCACCAATTACAAATGAATTAGCCAGGTCGTAAGCAGGATTATTCATTAAATGGGTGAGTAAAGCTGTACCCGGTTTGCGGGTGGGTTGATTGTCGGAGGCAAATGTTTTATCTATAATCATCTCGTCAAACACGAATCCAACAGAAGCCAGTGTTCTGATCATCAGATCGTGGTAAGGATAAAACTGAGACTCCGGATAGGAATCGGTACCCAACCCATCCTGATTGGTTACCATAACTTTGTAAAAATCAAATTCGGCAGCAATCCTTGACATCTGCGTTAAAGCTCCTTTTACAAAACTGGTCTTATAAATATCATCTATTTGAAAATCAACCGGAGGCTCCTGTAAAACCACTCCATCCCTGTCAATAAATAAAATCCTTTTCATATTATTTTTTTGCTCTTTGCTTTTTCACTTCTTGCACTGTAATGGGTCCTGATTTATTTCCAAAACTGTTTCGCACATACGTTAACACGTCCGCAATTTGCTGATCGGTTAAAAAATCATGGGCTGCCATGGGATTGTTGTATTCTTCACCATTAATTTCAATGGGATCAGAAAGTCCTTTCAGCACTATATCAATTAATCTTGTTTTACTTCCGTTTACATATACTGTTCCGGCCAGAGGCGGATTCAATCTGGGCACCCCATTCCCATCTGCCTGATGACAGGCCTGGCAGTATAAATCATATACTTTTTTGCCATTGCTCATTTGCGAAATACTTAAACCCTGCTTAACCATTAAAGCTCCACCCGGCCTTACCTGTTTGCCTGCAACACCGGGCCTGGCTTGTGCATTACCAGAAAAATAAGCGGCAATCAAAAAGAACAAGACAATACTCCGTTTATTCATCATGCTTATTTATTATGAGTGATTTTCCAGACATAGCCTGCTTTATCATCAGATACATATACAGAACCATCCGGTCCCATTGCCAACCCTGTTGGGCGATGCTTGGCAGCAGACAAATTGTTTACCGGACTCATTCCGGAAAAACCATCCGCAAAAACCTCCCAGTTACCAGTTGGCATTCCATTTTTCATGGGCACAAAAACCACATAAAATCCTTCCTGAGGCTCGGGTGTTCTGTTCCAGCTGCCATGAAATGCAATGAATGCGCCATACTTGTACTTTGCAGGAAATTGATTCCCACTATACATTAATAAAGCATTGGGAGCCATATGCCCCGGGAACCCAACCAATGGGCTGATGGCATTTGGTGCTCCCTCTTTTTTGCCATCCCCACCATATTCAGGATTCAGAATTTTTTTATTCTGGAAATGATCCCAATGCACATATGGCCAGCCGCAGTCATCTCCTTTTTTCACCCGGTAAAAGGTTTCAGAAGGGAGTTCTGCTCCTTTTTTCTGATCATACATTTCAGGAAAATACTGAAACAACATATCCCTTCCATGAATGGTTACATACAAATCATTTACTTCCTGGTTCCAGTCAATTCCCAATGCATTTCGCATTCCGGTAGCATACCGAACGCCATCCGATAGTATCTGATTGAGTTTGGTTGTACTAAACTGCCAGATACCTCCTGCATTTTCAAGAATAGGACATGGAGTCATTCCCGGCGAACCTTTCTGACGATCTTTTTCCTGACAAACATTAGATGGAGCGCCGATATTAACATAAATATTTCCTGCCTGATCAAAAGTAATAGACTTGGAAGCATGCTGACGTTGGTTCAACAAGCCCTCTATTACAATTTCCGGTTTATCCGGATTTACAATATCCTGATTGGCATCCAATTGATAGCGATATACGGTTTCGTCTGATGTAGCATATAGATATCCTCTGTAAATACCAATGCCGGTTCCGGTATAATTACCAAAGGCAAGGGTATCTTCCATTATACCATCTTTGTTTTTATCTCTTAATCGGTAAATACCTTTGCCATTTACCAATCGGTCGAGTTTCATATACAAATCACCGTTGGTGTTTACGGCAATATGTCTTACCCTACCGAAATTACTGGCAACAATCTGACTGGAAAAACCAGCAGGAAGTTTAATAGGTACTTCTGGTTGCTTTTGTGCTGTAACAGATAAAATGGGCAAAAAGCCAAGAAATCCCAAGAGATATTTTTTCATAGTGTTTTATTAATTAAGGTGTGAATTTAAGCCTTCAAATGATACCAGTCCTGCATAGCATCCACCAGCAAGGTATTGTCTTGTTCCGACCCAACTGTGATGCGGAGACAATCGTTACAAAGCTGCACATTACTTCTGTCCCTCAGCACAATGCCCTTGGTTAACAAAAATTCATACACAGCTCTTGCGTCTTTTATTTTTACCAGTATAAAGTTGGCATCAGAAGGATAGACGGTTTCAACGGTTGGCATAGAAGCAAACACTTCCGCCAAAGCATCCCACATATCAACCAGTAATCGAATCATATCATTCACCTGCCCTACTTCTTCCAGTGCCGTTAGCACCAGCTCCTGTGTTGCCTGATTGATATTATAGGGTGGCTTCACCCGATTCAGAATATCTATGATGGAAGCAGAGGCAAAAGCCATACCCAGCCTCAATCCCGCTAACCCCCAGGCCTTACTTAATGTTTGCAATACAACCAGGTTGGGATATTCTGTTAATTCCTGAACAAAGGATTTTTGTTTGGAAAAATTAATATAAGCCTCATCCACAATTACCAAACCTTTAAAATTGTTCAACAAGGTCTCAATATCAATTCGGTTTAAGGAATTGCCGGTTGGATTATTGGGAGAACAGATCCAGATTAATTTGGTTTGTTCATCTATTGCATCTTCAATACCAGATAGATCCAGTTGAAAATTAGGCAAAAGAGCAATTTTCTTCACCCCAATATCATTGATATTCGCACTCACTTCGTACATACCATAGGTTGGAGGGCAAATAATAATATTGTCTTTACCCGGATTACAAAAACAACGATAGAGTAAATCAATACACTCATCGCTCCCATTTCCAAGAAATATATGCTCGGTAGAAATCCCTTTCACTTGAGCCAGCTTTTCTTTCACATACTTTTGATGTGGATCCGGATACCGATTGTACCATTTTTTTAATGGAGACCCAAGACTGTTTTCATTGGCATCCAGAAAAACTTTTGCTTCACCGCTGAATTCATCCCTAGCAGAAGAATAAGGAGTTAGTTTGGCTATATTTTCTCTTACCAGTGTATTTAAATTAAACATAATTATTTATTTAGTTCTGATAGTTACAGCTCTGGCATGGGCTGATAATCCTTCTGCTTCTGCCATTATTTCTACGGTGCCGGCAATGGACGACAAACCTTCTCTGGTTAGTTTTTGAAAAGTGATCTTCTTAACAAAACTGTCTACACTTACCCCACTATACATTCTTGCATATGCATTGGTAGGCAGGGTATGATTGGTACCACTCGCATAATCTCCAACAGATTCCGGTGAATAGTTCCCAATAAATACAGATCCGGCATTCACAATTTTTTCTGCTATGGCTTCCGCCTGATCGCAGGCAATAATCAAATGTTCCGCTGCATAGGCATTTACCAATTCAATGGCTTCTTCTATAGTATTCATCAAAATAGCTCTGCTATTGGAAAGTGCAATGGCAGCCAGTTCCTTTCTGGGTAATGCTGACAGTTGTTTTTCGATTTCTTCATTTACCTGATTGATCAAAGAAGCCGAAGTGCTTACGAGTAAAACCTGACTGTCGGGTCCATGTTCTGCCTGGCTTAACAAATCAGCAGCTACAAAAGCAGGGACGGCTGTATCGTCGGCCATCACACAAACTTCACTGGGACCGGCAGGCATATCAATGGCCAATCCATCCATTTGAACCAATTGTTTTGCAGCGGTTACATATTGATTGCCGGGTCCAAAAATCTTGTACACAGCAGGAACGGTCTCTGTTCCATATGCCATAGCGCCAATGGCTTGCACACCACCTATCTTAAAGATTTTCCGGATACCTACCAATTGAGCCGCAAATAATATAGCCGGATGCAGTTTACCCGACTTATCTGGTGGTGAGCAAAGAATTACTTCACGACATCCTGCTATGGAAGCAGGAATACCCAGCATTAAAATAGTTGAAAACAAAGGAGCAGAACCGCCGGGTATATATAAGCCAACTTTTTCAATCCCTACCGATTTCCTCCAGCATTGAATTCCCTTCATGGTTTCAACGATTGGTTCTGGCTTCAACTGATGGGCATGAAATGTTCGGATATTGTCCGCTGCCCTTTCAATGGCTTTCTTTAAATTTTTATCCAATGATTCAACAGCTTCCTGTAATTCTTCTTCCGTAACAGACAGCTGAGTCAGACTTACCCCATCAAATTGCAGGGTATATTTCTGAACAGCAGCATCACCTTGCTGCTGAACTTCTTCCAGCACAGATTTTACTTTAACCAATAGCGTGCTGCTATCTGCCACAGGTCTGGAAATAATGGATTTCCATGCTGACTTTTGAGGGAAAGTAATTGTTTTCATTTTACATAATCATTTTTTCAATTGGTACAACCAGTATTCCTTCTGCACCTGCTTCCTTTAACTGTTCAATGATATTCCAAAAGTCATTTTCGTTTAATACACTGTGCACACTGCTCCACCCTTGTGTTGCCAGCGGTAAAACCGTCGGGCTTTTCATACCGGGTAGCAGTGCAATGATTTCATTCAATTTTTCATTCGGCGCATTCAATAAAATATACTTATTGTTTTTTGCCTTCTTTACAGACTGAATGCGGAAAATCAATCTTTCCAGCAATTGAACCTGTGTGGGATTCAAAGCTGCTTGTTTAATCAATACCGCCTGTGATTCAAAAATCACTTCTACTTCTTTTAATCCGTTCATGAACAACGTAGATCCGCTGCTTACCAAATCACAAATGGCATCTGCCAAACCAATACCGGGTGCTATTTCTACACTGCCACTGATTTCATGTATCTCAGCTTTAACACCCTTGCTTAGTAAATAGTTGTTAACAATAACTGGATAACTGGTGGCAATTTTTTTGCCCTGCAAATATTGGGACGAGGGATACTCCTGCCCTTTGGGAATCGCAATACTTAGCCTGCATTTTCCAAATCCCAGTTTTTCAGCAATGGCAACCTGCTTATTTTTTTCGAAAATAACATTCTCTCCTACGAACCCAATATCTGCAACACCATCTTCCACATATTGAGGGATATCGTCGTCTCTCAGAAAAAAAACTTCAATTGGAAAATTAGTTGCTTCAGCTTTCAGCTTATTTACACCATTACTGATATCAATTCCACATTCTTTTAAAAGTTTCATGGAATCATCGTGCAAACGACCACTCTTCTGAATAGCCAGCCTCAGTTTGTTACATTCATTGTTTGCTTTCATATTCATTTTTTTAATCAGTTAATAAAAACAAAAAAGCCTACCAGTTGGTAAGCTTCGTGTTTAATATCATAATACAATACACCGATGCCTACCCGTTGGGTTGCATATGATGATGGTGTATATGTAGGTTTAGTTTCATTTCGTTGCAAAACTACATGGGAGATTTGGAAAGACAAAAAATATTTTAAAAGCAATACGGAGAGCCGCAATCAAGGATATTAATTGCTAATTTGGGGAATTGATTCCCTTAAAAATTTTATCATCATATGAAAATGAAAAAAATCTTTCTGCTGGCGCTTCTGCTATCAGGATCAGGCATTTTACTGAAAGCACAGGATGCCATCAGTTATCAGACCCCTCCAAAAGTAATTACAGATTTATTGCTGGCCGCCCCTACACCTTCCGTAAGCGTAAATGGTACTGCCACCTGGATGCTTTTGTCTGGCAGAAACTCTTATCCAACAGTAGAAGAATTGGGACAACCGGAAATCAGGGTTGCCGGTTTAAGATTGAACCCCAATAACTTTTCTCCCAGCAGACAGAATTTCATCAACAATTTCCAACTGAAGCAATTGAAAGAAAACAAGACTTTCTCAATTGCCGGATTACCTGCCAATTTGTTAGCCGGTTCAGTAAGCTGGAGCCCATCTGAAAATAAGATTGCCTTTACACATACTTCAGGCTCACAGGTTGATCTGTATGTAATTGATATTGCAACAAAAAAAGCAACAAAAATCAATAAACGTCCATTGAATACGGTATTAGGGAATGCATATACCTGGGTAGACGACAATACCATTCTATACAAATCAACCGTATCAGCTGGTGCAGCTGCTCCCAAAAAACCCATTACGCCAAAAGGACCAACCATTCAGCAGAATCTGGGGAAAGCGGCACCAAGCCCTACTTATCAGGATTTAATTAAAAGTCCTTATGATGAACAGTTGTTTCACTTTTATGCTACTTCACAACTGGTTATCAATAAAAACGGGGTAGAAACCCTTTCAGGAAAGCCTTGTATTCTCAGCAATTTCAGTTTATCACCCGACAAAAAATATCTGTTGCAAAAACAGTTACAGCAACCTTTCTCTTATCTGGTAACCGCCAATGGATTTCCTTCCAAAATGATCGTTACAGATCTTGCCGGCAATACCATTAAGCTACTGGTAGAATTGCCATCTACTGAAGGAACTCCATCAGGCTACGACAATACACAGAATGTTCCCAGAGCATTTGACTGGAGAGACGACGAAGCAGCAACCATTACCTGGGCAGAACCGCTGGATAGTGGATTGATTAAAAAACAAGCAGAATACAGAGATGCTGTTTACGCACTAAGCGCTCCATTCACGGGGCCCCAAAAAACTTTGTTTAAAACAAAGCTGCGCTATGCAGGAACCAGCTGGGGAAATGAAAATATTGCATTGGTAAATGAGATTTCTAGAAGTAAGCAACTCAACAGAGTAAGTGTATACAACAGCAAAAAAGAAAGCCTGGAGTTGTTGTACGAAAGAAACCAGACCGATGCATACGGCAATCCGGGATCCCCTGTTACTGCCAAAAACAGTTATGGAAGAAACGTGATCATCACCATTGACAACGGCACCAAATTATTAATGAACAATACTACGGGCTCCTCTCCAAAAGGAGATTTACCCTTCCTGGCTAAATTTGATTTGGCCACCAGACAAAATGAAATTATCTGGAGATGCAATGAGGGGGAGTTTGAACAGGTAACGGATGTTTTGGATGCGAACAACCTGGTTTTACTTACCAGAAAAGAATCGCAGAAACAGGTCCCTAACTATTATATTAAAAACCTGAAACTCAGAAAAGCAGATGAAGCCATCACTTCATTTACCAATCCTTATCCTGCTTTGGAAACCGTAACAAAAGAGAAAATAAAATACAAGCGCGCTGATGGCGTAGACCTTACCGGAGACTTATATTTACCCAGTGGATACAATAAGAGCAGCGGACCTTTACCCTTAATTATCTGGGCTTATCCAAGAGAGTTCAATTCAGCAGCAGATGCGGCTCAGATCAGAGGAAGCAAAGACCGCTTTACCACTTTAAGCTGGGGATCTCCTATTTACTATGTAACACAAGGCTATGCCGTATTAGACAATGCAGAAATGCCAATCGTAGCTTCCGGTGCAGATAAAAAACCGAATGATAACTTTATTGAGCAACTGAAATTGAATGCAGCTGCTGCCATTGAACATTTATCGGGAATGGGCATTGCCGATAAAAACCGGGTGGCAGTTGGCGGACACAGTTACGGGGCTTTTATGACTGCCAATTTACTGGCGCATACCAACTGGTTTAAAGCAGGAATAGCCAGAAGCGGAGCGTATAACAGAACCCTAACTCCATTTGGCTTTCAGAATGAAGACAGAACTTACTGGCAGGCACCTGAATTATACTATCAGATGAGTCCGTTCAGTTATGCCGACAAAATTAAAACCCCCATTCTGTTGATTCATGGAGAAGCCGACGATAATACCGGCACCTATCCCATCAATAGCGAAAGACTGTTTGCCGCAATTAAGGGCAACGGCGGAACAGTAAGATTTGTTTATCTGCCATATGAAGCGCATGGATACAGAGGAAAAGAAAACGTATTGCATACGCTTTGGGAACAATTCCAATGGCTGGAAAAATATGTAAAGAATGCGAAATAAAATTTGACAGATGATAATAAAAAAATAGTCCCTTTTTAGGGACTATTTTTTTATCTGCGTTTCAGGTTGAGTAACATGGTATAAAATACAATAAAAGAAACCAAAAGGCCTGCCAAAGAAAACGACCAGCCCATTTTTCAGCCCTGGATTTTTTCAGTTTTCCTGTATAATCCAATCACCTATGGGATGATATCTTTCAACGCTTACCCCTGTAGCAAAATCGGTTTGGTTTAATCCAAGTGTTTTTATAAAATTTTCTTTCCGGATGATCACAGCAGCAAAACCCCAGAGGGTATCCTGTTGAAGAATCGGGAATCTCCCTGCAAAACTAATTCCCCCTTGCTTTAATTTGAATGGCCCTTCAAAATGTAGTTGATTTAAAGAACTGCTCAGCATGAGTTCTCTTATATGTGCAGGAAATGATTGTTCAGTAAATTGTGTTCAACCATGGAAGCTATTATACTAGTAATGGTACTGCTGCTCTGAATGGTAGTTTCAACAAGATTGTTTATATGATCAACCTCCTTTTCAACCAATTGCTTTTCTAGAAGAACTTCCTTTTGATACCATTTCCAGGCCAGCATTTGCGTTATGAGATTCATCAACACAAATACCAGCCAGGAAGTGAATCTGCTATGTTTTACGATTTTTCGCATTCGGATTACATAGCTTAAGTTAAATTATTTTTCTTTAATATCCTAACCCCCAGTCTCTGCCTTTCATTACAGCAGGAACCCCTTCAGCAATCCATTTGGCGGGTTTTTCTCCTTTTAGTAAATAATCAAAGAATTGCTGTTCTCTTATCTGAATATCTTTTCTGTTTTTTCTCTCAACCAGGTTATGGTCTTCGTTATTATAATTCAGCATCCAAACCTGTTTACCCAATCGTCTGAGTGCAGTAAACATTTCAATGCCCTGATACCATGGCACTGCGCCATCTGCATCGTTTGCCATTACCACTACCGGGGTTTTAACTTTGGGGAAATGGAACAACGGAGAGTTCTCAATATATAAATTGGGCTTCTCCCATAAGCTAGCGCCAATTCTGCTTTGTGTTTTTTCGTACTGGAATTGTCTGTTTAATCCAGTGCCCCATCTGATTCCACCATAAGCACTGGTCATATTGGCCACAGGCGCACCAGCCCATGCTGCCGCATACAATGTTGTACGGGTTATCACATGTGCAATCTGGTATCCACCCCAACTTTGTCCCTGCAACCCAAGTTTCGTGCTATCCACATATCCTTTGGCTACTACAGCTCTTGTTCCACTCACAATATAATCGTAAGCACCCTGGCCAGGATATCCTGTTTTATACCAGATATCCGGAACAAATACAATATATCCTCTGCTTACAAAAAAGGGAATATTTAAACGGGATGGCGTAGGTGCAGGCGCGCTGTATCCATACAATCCGTCACTGCTTCTTTCGTAGAAATAAGCAATCATGGGATATTTTTTCTTTGGATCAAAGTCTTCCGGCTTGTAAATAATTCCTTCAGCCATTTTACCTGTATAGGCTTTCCAGGTAAATAATTCAGCCGTACCCCAATTGTACTGAGCCTGCTGTGGGTTCGGTTGATGAAGCACGGCAGCAGCTTGCACATCTTTCATTAAGGTATTCGCATTTAAAGCTGTAACGGCTATGTTGGCAGAGCGTTCAAATGTTTCTGTACCAAAAGAAATTACATCTGCGTTTTTAGCTTTTGCCACGGCTGAAATTCTCAAAGGCAATGTTGCAGCAGCAATGTCTGAAATGGTAAAGTTGGTACCTAAGGCATAGGTTTTTAATCCACTTCCCTTGTTTTTACGATTAAACACATTCAACAACAATTGCTGATTGTTTTTTATAAAACGCTCTTCCCTGTTTACATTGATATTGCGAAAAATCAACTGATGCTTCCTGCCCAACCCGTTGGTAATATTAACAGAAGCTTTTTTCCCGGTCGGATCTACCTGCCAGATATCAAACTGATCATAAACCAGTAAGGCCTGGTCATCTTCGAGCCAGCCAGATACACCATAAGGGTTTGGCTCATCGGGAACATCATTCTCCACATCATACAAAGGCAATTTAATATCTGCACCCAAAGCAGCAATCTGTTGAGTTTCTGCCGAATAGACACTGTACTTTCTGGCAATATCATTATACATAACCAGGTATTTGCCTGTGGAAGATGCATATGCATTCCCCTTTATATTTTTCTGAATCATTTTTTTGGACCCGTTCATAGGATCAATGGCATAAATATCCATGTAGGATCCGCCCAGCCACTGAGTGGCTATTCTTTTTCCTTCATCTGCCATGCCATAAAACACAGCCCCATCTCCTTCCTGCGTTTGCATTACAGATCTGAATGCAGGTGTTCCAATTTGCACAACCGCCTTTTTATCAAAATCATATCTTGCCAGGTACGCTTTATTCAATTCCTGTTGCAGATTTTTCAATTGAACGGGTTGTAAATAATCATCATTGTAGTGCCATACATCAACGCTTACCCTTTCAAACTCTGGTGTCAAAGTATCTTTAACAGGTAATACCGGAGCGGTACCAAAAAACAAACGATTGCCAGACTTACTAAAACCGACAGCCTGAACGTTTTCACTGATGGTATAGTTTGCAAGCATTCCTGTAGTATTTCTATCAGCAATGGCAACAGCACTATCCGCACCTTCTTTGTGATAGAATAATTTATAAAATTTTTGCAGAGACTTAGCACTGCTATCCCTTTCCGCAATAAAAGCCAACTGCATACCAGCTTCATCCATCCGATAAGATTTTGCATCATTAAAGCCTGTTAAAACCACACGGGACGAACGATTGTTCAGGTTCAATTTTACAACGGCCGGTTTCACTTTATTATCGTTTGCCTTCTTGGTGGTTTCCATTAAAAGAACATTTCCTTTTTTATTAAAAAAATATTCGCTCACCAATGGGAAAACCATTGTGTCACCAGAAGTTAGATTCATCACTAGCAAATCAGTTCCTTCTTCAACAGGTTCCGCATTATTTCTCGCAGTAGGTGCCGGTGTTGCAGGCTTTGCAGTGCTATCTCCCTGTGTTTGTCTGGGAGCAGCAGGTACTGGTTTTTTTTCAAAAAGTACGGCCACATGCGCTGCATTTTCATCAGCCACTTTAAAACTTTTTACCCCTGCCATTTTCTGTATCGTACCATTGGAGAGATTCACAATGGCAAGAGAGTCTTTAGGCATTTCATCCGGACGTTTCTTTTTAATGCGCGCATCACGGGTATCCTTGTAAGGCGCTTTGATTCTGCAAATCAAAAACTGGCTGTTATCAGTAATACTAGCATTGTAACCTCTCGCAATTTCTGCAACAGTAGTACCGTCCTTTTTCTTGATATACAAATGGCCATCGCCTTCCTGAGGTGTAACGGCAAAAGCAACGAAAGCTCCGTTATCACTAAGGATTCTTTCAGCGATATTTTGCCAGCCATCATACACTGAATGATCTAGTGGTTTTTTCTGGGCTAAACCTGGTATACTTAATACAAGCAAACCGATAATTGGGAGAAGTTTCATGTTGATTGTAATTTTGGATTTTCCGAAGATAATTAAACAATACCCAATTATAAATTGTAATTAAGGTGAATTTGATAAATGGATGAATATGAAAAAATGGTCAGGCGTCTGGATATTTATATGGATGGTGAATATTACATTGGCACAAAACAGCGGAATATATTCCGGAATCGTCATTGATAAACAATTACAAAAGCCTGTTGCAGGTGCAACTATCGAACTGGTTCAATTGAACCAAAAGGTTGTTGCCGATTCTGCAGGTAAATTCATATTCAGTCAATTGAAACCCGGCTTTTACACATTTCAGTTTTCAGCGCTGGGATACAGTACACAGTTCCGATACAATGTACCGATTGTAACAGGTAACGAAAATACCATGGTGATTGAACTGGAACCTGCTATCAGTGAACTACAGAATGTACAGGTTACCAGTACCAGCCGAAACCGTTCAGCAAAAGCGGCAACCCTTGAAACACCCTTAAGTGTTCAAAGACTAACTTCTGAGGAAATCAAAGCCAATCCGGGTGGAAACTTTGATATATCCAGGGTAATCCAGGCGCTACCAGGCGTTGGAGGATCTTCCAGTACAGCCGGATTCAGAAACGATATCATTATCAGAGGTGGTGCTCCCAATGAAAACGTATTTTACCTTGATGGAATTGAAATACCTGTCATCAACCATTTTGCCACACAGGGAAGTGCAGGTGGGCCAACAGGGATTCTGAATGTGAGTTTTATTGAAGATGTGAAACTTTCTTCATCTGCATTTGATGCCCGATTCGACAACGCCCTTTCCTCTGTATTTGAGTTTAATCAAAAAAGAGGAAACAACAATCGTGTACAGGGCAATATCCGCCTGAGCGGAACAGAACTGGCAACTACTTTTGACGGCCCGATGGGAAAATCAGGTAAAACCACCTTTCTGGCTTCTGCAAGAAGAAGTTATTTGCAATTATTATTTAAAGCCATTGATCTTCCGATTCGTCCGAATTACTGGGATTTTCAATACAAAATTTCTCACCAGCTAAGTAAAAAAACAACCTTAACGCTTTTAGGAGTGGGCGCTATTGATGAATTTAATTTTGCAGCACCCAGAGAAGCCACTCCTGACAAACTCTATGTTCTGAACAGCAATCCTTCCATCAAACAGTGGAATTATACCATTGGTGCTTCTATCAGGCACCAATTAAAAAATGGATACTGGAATCTGGCCATCAGTAGAAACAGTTTGGACAATCAACTGGAGAAATACGAAAACAATCTGGGGCCAGTAAAAGGTGCCCGTACATTGCAATTGGGTTCAAGAGAAACAGAAAACAAACTCAGATTCGATGTTAACCAGAATTTTAATGGCTTAAAATGGAGTTATGGAGTAGTTGCTCAATGGGTAAACTACAGCAACAACACAAATCAACTGATTAGTAATGCCATAACAGATAACAACAATAATATTATACAGCCCGCAGTAACCTACAATTACAATAGCACCATCCAATTTGCCAGGTTTGGGGCATTTACCCAGTTAGGCAAAAGATTCTGGAATAATAAACTGGGCATCAGCGGGGGGGTCAGATTTGATCAGAATACATTTACGGCTACAGGCATGAACCCACTGAAAACATTGAGCCCAAGAATATCAGCAAGCTATCAGATTTCGGACAAATTAAATTTCAATGCATCCGTTGGCACTTATTTTAAAATGCTGCCTTATACCGTACTGGGCTTCCGAAACAATAACAATGAATTGGTTAACAAACAAACCGACTACACCCGGAGCACACATTATGTAGCAGGATTTGAGTACCTGCCTTCTGCCTCTACCCGATTTACATTTGAAGGGTTTTATAAGCGATATAACAACGTACCAGTCAGTGAAAGAAATGGAATCAGTTTATCGAATCAGGGGGCGGATTTCTCCGTACTTGGAAACGAAGCGGTAACCACCAATGGCAAAGGAAGAGCATATGGTTTTGAATTCTTTGCGCAGCAGAAATTAACCAAGCAGTTCTATGGAGTTTTTAGCTATACCTGGTTTGTAAGTCAGTATACCAATACGGGTAACAACTTTATAGCCAGCTCTTGGGATAACAGACATTTACTAAGTGCTGTTCTGGGTTACAAGTTAAAAAGGAACTGGGAGATTGGACTAAAATTCCGTTTTCAGGGAGGTGTACCGTTCACACCTTATGACCTGGTTGCCAGCCGCCAAAACTTCCTTGCTCTGGGAACGGGTGTACTCGATTTCAGCAGGGTCAATTCTCAAAGACTGAATGCATTCAATAGCAGTGATATCCGAATTGATAAAAAATGGTTCTACAAAAAATATACATTAAACGTATTCCTGGATATCACCAATTGGTACCTGGCCAAAAGCCCGGCGCCATCCGTATATACTTTCCAGCGTAATGCAAGCAACACAGCATTCATTACTACAGATGGGTTACCAGTACAACCCAATGGTAGCAATGCTGTACCTTTTCTGTTAAGTAACAACGATGCAAACGTTACCCCTACGTTTGGGTTTATTGTTTCTTTTTAAGGGAATGTTTGGCCAGCATTCTGGCCATCTGTAAAATAACAGACAGTATAATCAGTCCAACACCATAGTAAAAACTGTTGGACAGGTATTTGTTTTCATCGAAGAGAATAAAAGCCATAATAATTGCGTATACAGGCTCCAGATTCAGACTAAGATTCTGTGTGAATGCAGAAACTTTTTTCAAAGAATCCAGCATCAGTTGCATGGCAACAATGGTACAAAGCCAGCTTAGAACAAACAACCATCCCCAATCGGACAAAGTAGGCACAATGGAGGTTTCAGGAAAAAAATAAGCATATACCGGCATCAGTAAAGTAAGTATTACCAATCCTCCGGTTAATTCGTATAACATCATAACTGTGGGCTCTGCATCCGCTACCTGCTTCTTATTTAAAACAGAAAAAAATGCAGCGAGAAATGCAGAAATAATTCCTACAAGAATTCCCGTCTGGTATCTTTCATCAAAATGAAAAATCAGATAAATCCCCAGTAAACTCAGTAATCCCAGTCCTAATTCTGCCCACTGTAATTTTTTCGTAACCAATAACGGCTCCAGCAATGCTGTAAACAATCCTGTTGCAGAGAAACAAACCAAACCAATGGACACATTGGAAAGTTTAATACTCCCATAAAAGGCAACCCAATGCAAAGCAATTAAAGTTCCAATCAGAAAAAAACGGACAGCCTGCTGTTTAGGTATCCGTGTAGATTTTTTAGTAAGTGCAAACAAGACAGACAAACTAACTACCGTAATCATAATTCTGTACCAGACCAGGGTCATTTCATTCAAATGAATGAGCACACCCAGTATCCCGGTAAACCCTGCCAGAAATACCGAAATATGTAATTTGATTAATGCTTGCTTCACGAAAAATAATTAACTGGCTTTTACCCTTTTTCTGTAGTTCTTAAACATACTCTGCCATTGTATACTGATAACCCCGAGTACCCCCTCCGTAATAATTCCTTTATTCATCTTACTGACTCCCACTTTACGGTCTCTGAATATGATGGGGACTTCCTCTATTCTGAAACCCAGTTTCCATGCGGCAAATTTCATTTCAATCTGAAAAGCATATCCAACAAAGGAAATCATATCAAAATTGATCGCTTCCAGCACTTCTTTTTTGTAGCAGACAAATCCTGCGGTTGGGTCCTGAATCGGCATCCAGGTAAGCAGTTTGGTATACAGTGCCCCGCCTCTTGAATACAACTGACGATCCAAAGGCCAGTTCTCTGTTTGCCCTCCTTTTACATAACGGCTGCCTATAGACATATCTGCATTGCCCTGTTTACAAGCCTGATACAAACGTTCAAGGTCTTTGGGATCATGAGAAAAATCGGCATCCATTTCAAAAATAAAAGCATAATCTCTTTGCAGGCACCACTTGAAGCCATGAATGTAGGCGGTTCCCAATCCTAACTTACCTTTTCTTTCTTCCAGAAAAACCTCATTGGGATATTTTTCAATAGAAGCTCTTACAATATCTGCCGTGCCATCCGGTGAACCGTCATCAATCACCAGAATATGATATCCCTGATGCAATGCCATCACGGCATCAATCATGGTAGCAATATTATCTTTCTCATTATAGGTTGGTATGATAACAATTTTCTCCGGCATTTATTTTTTAAGCAGTGTTCTGTTTAGTATTTCTGTTAACTTCTGTTTTGTGTTCATGGCAAAGTCTCCCTTCATCATCCAGTCGTAGTATTGCGGTTCTTCCTTCAGTACCTGAACAACAGGTTTACCCTTGTGTTTTCCGAAATTGAAAACTTCCACACCATTTTCCTTTACAAACCTTCTGGCAAAATCAACTATATCGTCTTCTCCGGTAAATTTCACAATGCTTTCTACCGTATTCCCAATCTGAGGATACCTTTCAATCTGTGCTTCCAGTACTTCCCAGGTGGCAGTGGCATCTGCTTCCGCACTGTGCGCATCTTCCAGCGTTTTATTGCAGTAAAATTTATAGGCTGCACCCAATGTTCTCTGCTCCATCATATGGAATACTTTCTGAACATCTACCAATTTCCTTCCATCTGCCGAAAAAGAAACACCTGCTCTTAAAAACTCTTCAATCAGCATCGGGATATCAAAACGATTGCTATTGTATCCGCCTAAATCGCAATTTTCAATAAACTGTTTTATTTCATTGGCAACTTGTTTAAAACTAGGTGCATCTTTAACCATTTCATCTGTAATACCATGAACATCAGATGCTCCGGCAGGAATAGGTATCTGGGGATTAATTAGTTTTCTCTTTACCTGTCTGGTTCCATCCGTTAATATTTTTACTATGGCAATCTCTACTATTCGGTCATTACTGATATTTACACCGGTTGTTTCAAGATCAATAAAAGCGATGGGTCTGGTTAAATTTAATTTCATTCTATAATTTCAGGATGAGGTTGGCATGATTTCTTCTGCCAACGAATTTATGTTTAATCCATCATAATTTCCACTACTCATGAACAGAATATTTGCATTAACAGTGTTAATTTTCCTTAGCCAATTCAACAATTCAGACTTGTCATTCAGAACAATCAATGCATCATTTCCAAATCCTTCCTTCACTTTATCTGCTGGCAAATCGGGCATCTTCTTGATTTCCAATGCATGCTTTGAATAAAACACTACTGCTTCATCTACCCCATCCAGGGCGCCTTTGTATTCATTCATGAAATTTACATTCAGACTACTGTAAGTGTGCAACTCCAGAATGGCAATTAATTTTCTTTCCGGAAACTGCTTTTTTACAGCTTCCACCGTAGCTTTTACTTTGCTTGGCGCGTGTGCAAAATCACGATAGACATTGGTAACATCGCTTTTTGCCAGTAATTCCAATCTTTTAGCAGCTCCTGTAAAACTCGCAATAGATTTTAAAAATGATTCCGTAGATATACCTAATTGCAAACAGGCATAATACGCAGCCATGGCATTCATTAGATTATGATTTCCAAAAACACTTAAAACACCTTTAATACCATTTACTTCCACTGTTGTATTTCCATTCTTTATTTCATGCTGAGGAATACCATAAGCTTGATATTGAATATTTGTCCTTTTGTTTTTTTCTACCAGTTCGGCCAGTACCGAATCTGTTTCATTATAAATCAATATCCCCCCTGGTTCTATCTTCTGAATAAATATTACAAACTGTTCCAGATAAAATTCAAATGTGGAAAACACATTGATATGATCCCAGGCAATCCCTGTAAGTATGGCTACATGTGGAAACAAAAAATGGAATTTGGGTTGCTTCTCTAAAACGCTGGCAGGATATTCATCTCCCTCACATACAATAACGGGGGCATCGGTTATTTGAACCGACTGTTCAAAACCCGACAGTTTCGCTCCCACCAGATAGTCAAATGCCATACCATGCTCTTTCAGCACATGCATAATCATACTGGTTGTAGTGGTCTTTCCATGACTCCCTCCCACAATAACCCGCTTTTTCTGCACAGATTCCTGATAAATGTATTCTGGAAATGAATAAATGGGAAGTTCTAATTCTCTGGCTTTCAATAACTCCGGATTATCGGCACGGGCATGCATTCCCAAAATAACTGCATTCAGATCAGGCTTTATATAAGCCGGGTTCCAGCCAATGGTATCAGGCAAAATGCCGGCTTCTTTCAGATTACTGAGCGCGGGTTCAAAAATTTCGTCATCCGTGCCTGTAACTTCATATCCTTTCTTTTTCAATGCAATAGCCAGTTGATGCATTACACTTCCCCCTATTGAAATAAAATGAACCTTCATGCGTTTATAAGTTTAGTCAAAACAATTTAACAATATCAAAGCCAAAATCAGGCAGCATATTCGCCTAAATGAATATCTTTGATCAGGTGCAAAATACATCTTTCAAGATAAAGCCCAACCACATGAAAAAAATCAGTCTCATTCTTCTTATTGCCATCAGCACAGCACTGGTATTCAGTTCCTGCGCTTCTGTTAAAGGAAAAGGATGCCCAACAACCAATCCCCGCTATTTCAGAGGGTAATCTGCTTTGCTACTTTCAAATGAATTAATTTTGCGAAAAGCAACAGTATGAACTGGATTCATTTAACAGAAATAACAGCAATCGATCAGATTATTAAAGATTCTTTTGACAAGCCTCAGGTCATCTTTAAACATAGTACCCGTTGTTCCATTAGTTCAATGGCTTTGAACCGTCTGGAAAGAGAAGACGCTCCGGATAATACTACATTCTATTACCTTGATTTATTACAGCACCGCGATATTTCCAATGCCATTGCAGACAAATTCAATGTATACCATGAGTCTCCGCAGATTCTTATTATCAGAAACGGTGAATGTGTGTATGATGAAAGCCATCAGGGCATTAATATGAGTGAAATAGCAGAGCAGGTAGCAGCCTAGTACCTAAATTCGCTTTATATGAATATTACTGTTTTTGGAGCAACTGGTCAGGTGGGCAAGAGAATTGTGCAAATGGCTTTAAACCAGGGTCACCATGTAACCGCTTTCGGCAGAAATGTTGAATCACTGATAGACAGGGATCATACCAATGAATTACTGACTGCACAAAAGGGGTATTTATTCAATGAGAAAGATGTTGCCAAAGCAATAGAGCATGCAGATGTAATTATTTCTGTATTAGGCGGAGCCGCTGATGAATCAGATAAAACCAGAAGCCTGGGCATCAAACATATTGTTGAACAGATGCAGAAAAAAGGGAAAAGAAGAATTGTGGCTTTGGGCGGATTAGGTGTTTTAAATGCTGAAGACAACACCCTGATTTTGCATGGCGAGGACTATCCGGAGGAATACCTTGCGGTAGGCAATGAACATTTAAAAGCTTTTGAAACTTTACTGGGAAGTAATCTGGACTGGACTTTTTTCTGCCCTGCCGATATAAAAGACAAAGAAGAAACGGGTATTTATATTACGAGCCTTAACTATGCACCCGAACCCAATCATTTCAGAATAAATGCGGGCGACCTTGCATTGGAAATGCTGAAAGCCGCCACGCAATCTGAATATATTCAACAAAGAGTAGGAATCAGCAATTACTAAGCAAGTTCCACTACCATTGCGCTGGCACCTCCGCCTCCGTTACAGATACCGGCAGCACCAATTTTACCACCCTGTTGTTTCAACACATTGATAAGGGTCACAATAATTCTTGCACCACTGCATCCCAATGGATGTCCAATAGAAACCGCACCGCCATGTACATTCACTTTATCCGGAGACAATTTCATTTTCTGGCTATTCACAATTCCTACCACTGAGAATGCTTCATTCAATTCTACAAAATCAATATCAGTCATTTGCAATCCTGCTTTGGCAACCGCCTTCGGTACAGCCAATGAAGGTGTGGTAGTAAACCATTCAGGCGCCTGTTCTGCATCCGCATAAGAGCGAACAATCGCCAGAGGTTTAATGCCCAAAGCATCGGCTTTTTCCTTGCTCATTAACACCACAGCAGCTGCACCATCATTCATAGTACTTGCATTGGCTGCCGTGACGGTTCCATCTTTTACGAAAGCCGGCTTTAGTCCTGCAATTTTATCGAACTTAACATTGTATGGTTCTTCATCTTTAGAAAAGATAATAGGATCCCCTTTCTTATTGGGAATTTCTACCGGCACAATTTCTTCATTGAACCATCCCTTTTCCCATGCAGCCTGACTTCTCTTATAACTTTCAATGGCAAATGCATCCTGGTCTTCTCTGCTAATATTGCATTCCTTGGCACACAATTCAGCCGCATTCCCCATTGCATAATTGTGATACACATCTGTTAATCCGTCTTTGGCAAGACCGTCTATCATTTGCACATTGCCATACTTATTTCCCCAGCGCATATTCGGGCTGTAAAAAGGAACATTGCTCATGCTTTCCATTCCACCAGCCACAACAATATCTGAGTCGCCTAATAAAATAGACTGAACCCCTTGTGCAATGGCTTTCATACCACTGGCGCAAACCTTATTCACGGTAGTAGCAATTACGCCGTCGGGAAGTCCGGCAAATTTTGCAGCTTGTCTGGCAGGCGCCTGACCTGTATTGGCCTGTATCACACAACCCATCAACACTTCGTTTACGAGATTGGCATCTATGCCGGCTTTGGCCAATGCACCTTTAATGGCAATACCACCTAATTGGGTAGCCGTAAAATCTTTTAAACTTCCACCGAAACTTCCAATAGGCGTTCTTACTGCCGAAACAATATAAACTGTTTTTGTAGACATATTCCTTGAATTTGAGCAGCGAAGTTAATCAAAATACTAACACACGTTAGCACAATTAGGATTCAATTAACTGAATACCTGTCTGGGTAAAACTGATTAGTTTCTGCTTATATAGATTCCCTGTGGTCATTTTAAAAGCTTTCTTACTCATGCCAAAAAAATCATAGATATCTGTGGGATCAGACTTGTCGTTATACGGAAGGTATCCATTGTTCTCGCGTAAGAGCTGAAGTATTTTCTGTCCCTCATCTTCTACTTTGGAAAAACCAGGTTTGCCCAATACCACATCGATTTTATTATCCGGTCTGATGGTTTTTATAAACCCTTTTACTTTATCTCCGATTTCCAATTTTTGAAAAACTTCATTGCCATGCAGGATACCAATATGTTTGTTATTGATGATCATCACATAACCCAGCTCTGAGGTTCTGTAAACAAACAAATCTACCGGCTCCATTTCTTTCACCGTTAATTCATCGTTGCTCATTAGGTTTTCAATCTTCTCCGTAGCAGCAACACGACCCGTCATTTCATCAATATAGGGCATCACTAGATAAGAACCACCCATACGCATTCCGGAAATCTGTTTAGAAACCGGAACAAATAAATCCTTCATTAATCCCCAGTCAAGAAAAGCACCTTGCTTGGTAACAGATACGACTTTCAGTTTGGCAATTTCACCCACCACCGCTTTGGGTTCCTGTGTTGTGGCAATTAAACGATTATCCGAATCGTGATAAACAAACACGCGCAATTCGTCACCAATTTTCAGGTCTTTGGGTGCAAATCGCTTGGGCAATAAAATTCCTTCTGCACCATCGTCCAAATAAAAACCAAAGTCTACCTTTCGGCTCACTTTTAATGTATTGTATTGACCAACTTGAATAGGTTCCATATGGCTGATTTAAAATAACTCAGTTTGTGCAGTGTCTGCATGAGGTCTTGTTTCCCACTCCATTTCAATGCTCTTGTTAAAATCGGTCAGCTTAGCACCAACAGCCTTCCACCCCATCACTTCCACCATTTTAGCCACTTTAAATTTGGCTTTGCGCACCTGTTGTCCGCGTCCGGTTTGTACCACCAGAATGGGTTCAGCTTCTGTGGTTACTGCTTCCAGACGATTGTCCTTTCCTTCTTTGATAAAGGCGAACTGGGTTTTCAGTGTACTGGTTTCAATTTTGAATCGCTTGATATTGTATTGCCCCTTCTCTGCATCCAGATACACAGCCGTAATGGTTTTATCCGGATTAAACTGTTCAATCAAAGCCACTTTCTCGGGTTCAAATCTTTGCGTAATTTCTGTATCGGTTAACTCATAAGAACCATCCTGATAAATCACAAGGATTCTTTCGTCTTCAAAAATTCCCAGATACTGTCCCTTTTCTTCTGTATTCAGTCTGCCGAATTTATCATCGAACCAGAGTTTTCTTCCAGCCAATGTACTCTTGCCTGCTTCTTTTAGTTTGACTGTTTTGATTGGATACTTCGTAACCTGATTACCCATACTGCCTCTTCCCTTGATTTCCAGTTCTTCAAAATAGAAATCCAGTTCCTTGATACGGGCAGTACAATTGGGGCTCAGCACAATTTTCAATACTTCCGCTTCCCCGTTGGGATTGGCAGACAGATAATGTACTTTGCTTTTTTCTGAACCCTTGGTTAAATCGTATTCCTTGTCTCGCGTTACGCCGGTAACATTAAACCGCTTGGCATAACTCACGCCAGACTTACCATCCAGATAAATCATGTTGTAGGTAGTACGCTCATCGTTTTTCACAAAAATGGCCGCATGAATGATATCCTTTCCAATAAAGGTTTTATCGGAAACCTTTATCACTTTCATGATGCCTGACTTGGTGAATGCAATGATATCGTCGTAGTCAGAGCATTCACATAAAAACTCGTCTTTCTTTAAACCCGTGCCAATAAAGCCTTCTGCTCTGTTGATGTATAGTTTGGTATTAGCAATGGCAACATGCTTTACCTGAATGGTATCAAACTCCTTAATCTCCGTTTTTCTTTCGCGTCCCTTTCCGAATTTCTTTTGCAGATTCTCATAATATGCAATCGCAAATTCAGTAAGGTGTTCCAGATCAAACTTCACCTGCTGAATATCGGCTTCAATATTTTTGATCTGATTAATCAGTTCATTGATATCCAAACGATAAATTCTTCTAACAGGCTTCTCAGTTAACTTTAGGATGTCTTCCCGCTCAATAGGTCTTTTCAATTTTTTCTTGAATGGCCCGAATGCCTTATCAATCGCTTCAATCACTTCTTCCCAGGTTGCGTGCTTCTGTTCTAATTCCTTGTAGATTTTTTCCTCAAAGAATATTTTCTCCAAAGATGTATAGTGCCATTTATCCTCTAACTCAGATAATTTAATTTCCAGCTCTTTCTTTAGCAATCCTTTGGTTAAATCTACAGAAGACTTAAGCAACTCCTGTACGCCCATAAAGCGGGGCTTATGCGCTTCAATAACACAGGCATTGGGAGAAATGCTCACTTCACAATCGGTGAATGCGTATAAGGCATCAATGGTAATATCCGGAGAAATACCGGTTGCCAGATCAATATGGATTTCAACTTCCTTGGCTGTTACATCCGTTACTTTTTTAATCTTGATTTTTCCCTGTTCATTGGCCTTGGTAATGCTTTCCATTAACTGGGTAGTGGTCACACCGTAGGGCACATCCCTGATAATCAGTGTTTTCTTATCCAGTTCTTCAATATGCGCTCTCACCCTTACTTTGCCTCCACGCTTACCTTCATTATAAGCAGAAACATCAATCATTCCCCCGGTTTGAAAATCGGGATACAAATCAAATTTTCTGCCCTTCAAATATTTGATGGCAGCTTCAATCAGTTCACAAAAATTGTGCGGCAATATTTTGGTAGACAAACCAACGGCAATACCGTCTGCACCCTGGGCAAGCAACAAGGGAAATTTCATGGGCAAATGAACAGGCTCGTTTTTCCTTCCATCATAACTCAATTGCCATTCGGTTGTTTTTGCATTGAAAGCTACTTCCAGGGCAAATTTGGAAAGACGGGCTTCAATATATCGGGAAGCGGCTGCCGCATCGCCTGTTCTTACATCGCCCCAGTTACCCTGTGTTTCAATGAGTAAATCTTTTTGACCCAGGTTCACCAATGCATCCCCTATGCTGGCATCTCCATGTGGGTGATACTGCATACTCTGACCAATGATATTAGCCACTTTGTTGAATCTTCCATCGTCCATTTCTTTCATGGAGTGAAGAATCCTTCTCTGCACCGGCTTTAATCCATCTTCCAATGCAGGAACTGCCCTTTCTAATATTACATAAGATGCATATTCCAGGAACCAATTTTTATATTGTCCCTGAACACCGGTTTCATTTTCAAAAACTCTTCTGTCTATTTTCTCTTTTGCCATGCTTTATCCTTAATACAACCAACTTAATTTATAGAAACGCTTGCAACACTTTAATCCGAACTATTCAGATGGAAGCTGAAATGTGATTTCCTTCCATCCTTTTGAAAAGTCTCCCTGAACAGTCAACTTTTCTTCATTGGCAAGACTTCTTAAACGCCATACCAGAAAAGCGTCCCCAGTCTGAACCGGCATTTTGCTTTGAGCACCCGAAATAATTTTGGTTAGCTTCTGCGCGTCTTTACCAATTTGAGCCAAAAGATATTTATCAAAGAACTGAACTTCTTTGGCTACTATTTTTTTACCACCTTCTAAAAATCGAACCATTGCATTTTCCCTCATTGTCTTCTTCCACTCATCCGGATCTACTTCAAATTCACTTAGTGTAATGGGTCTTGCCAGTTTTTTAGCCTTGGTAAATTCTCTCGGCTGTATTTCATGCAAATGTGTAGGATAGAATATATTTCCCTTCTCATTAAAGAATGGGAGGTTATTCAGATATAATACCTGAACTCTTCCGGCAAAAACAGACAGCTGACTCATTAACCAATAATAGCCACACACATCATGTGCATTTTGTCCCATCCAGATCCACAATTCCTGAGAAGGATCTTCTTCCAGCTGTTTCATCAACTGATGCACCGTCATTTTATCATCAACAATATCCAGCTGGTTTTCGTAAGGAGAAAACGCTAGCACTTCTTTCCACCAGTCTCTTCTTTGCTGATAACCTTCGGTTCCATAAATATCTTCAATAGGCCCCACGGCAAAATCGTCTTTTATTTCAAGGACTTCTCCCTGCAAACTCTCATCCAGTTCCATTGCCGACTGCAAAACTTTTACATTGGCTGCTTCAAATACAATATGAATCATTGATTGCTTTTTATTAGTCAACTAAATCTAATTCTACTCTCAGATTATTGATAATGAATTCCTGTCTTTCCATGGTATTCTTACCCATATAATATTCCAGGAAGTCCTGTATATGATCTCCCTGTTCTAAAATAACGGGTTGCAAACGCATATCTCTGCCAATAAAGCGACCAAACTCCTCCGGTGAAATTTCACCCAATCCCTTGAATCGGGTAATCTCTGGCTTATTTCCCAGTTTAGCAGATGCCGCCTGCTTTTCCGATTCATCGTAACAATAAATGGTTTCCTGTTTGTTTCTTACCCGGAACAAAGGAGATTCTAATATATAGACATGTCCTTTTTTAACCAGGTCAGGAAAGAACTGTAAAAAGAAAGTCATTAGCAATAAACGGATATGCATGCCATCCACGTCGGCATCGGTTGCAATAACAATATTATTGTATCGCAATCCTTCCAATCCATCTTCAATATTCAAAGCATGTTGCAACAGATTGAATTCCTCGTTCTGGTAAACTACTTTCTTGGTCTCTCCAAAGGAATTCAAAGGCTTACCACGTAAACTGAAAACCGCCTGCGTATCTACATTTCTGCTTTTAGTGATACTACCACTGGCACTGTCTCCCTCGGTGATAAAAATGGTGGTATCTTTTTGAAGGGCAATATATGCTTCCTTATTCTTGGCTGGCAACTCATCATTCAGATGCACCCTGCAATCTCTTAACTTTTTATTGTGGAGATTAGCCTTCTTAGCTCTTTCATTGGCCAGTTTTTTAATGCCTGCTAATTCCTTTCGCTCACGCTCATTCTGTTCAATCCGCTTTTTTAAAGCATCCGCAGTAGCCGGATTTCTGTGAAGGAAATTATCCAGTTCCTTGGCTAAAAAATCCAACACAAATGACTTCATGCTCTGTCCGCCCTCAGACACATTCTGAGACCCCAACTTGGTCTTGGTCTGGCTTTCAAAAACCGGTTCCTGAACCCGAACCGAAACGGCAGCAACAATACTGGTTCTGATATCTGAAGCATCATAGTCTTTTTTATAAAAGTCCCTGACCACTTTCACGTAAGCTTCTCTGAAAGCCTGCTGGTGTGTTCCCCCCTGCGTTGTATACTGACCGTTCACAAAGGAAAAAATATCTTCCCCGTAATCGTTGTTGTGAGAAATGGCAATTTCAATATCATCCCCTTTTAAATGAATGATTGGATAACGCAATTCATCGGGATTGGTCTTGCGCTGCAATAAATCGAGCAATCCATTTTTACTCACATATTTTTTGCCATTGAAATGCATGGCCAGCCCCGCATTCAGATAACAATAGTTCCACAACTGGTTATCTAAATATTCATGAATGAAATGGAAATTTCTGAATACCGTATCATCCGGTGTAAACTGAACAAGCGTACCGTTGGGTTCATCGGTTTTGGCTTCCTTCTGATCCTTAACCAATACGCCTTTCTCAAACTCAGCTGTTTTTGCTTTACCATCCCTGAAGGAGGTTACTGAAAAATGACTGCTCAGGGCATTTACTGCCTTGGTACCCACACCGTTCAAACCCACACTTTTCTGAAAAGCCTTACTATCGTATTTAGCTCCTGTATTTATTTTACTCACTACATCCACCACTTTCCCTAAAGGAATACCACGACCATAATCTCTGACTGTAACCGTTTTTCCCTCAATGGTCAATTCAACCTGCTTTCCATGACCCATGGTGTATTCATCAATACAGTTGTCAATCACTTCCTTGATTAACACATATACCCCATCGTCAGCAGCAGATCCATCTCCTAACTTACCAATATACATACCAGGACGGAGCCTGATATGTTCTTTCCAATCCAGTGACCGGATGCTATCCTCGTCGTATTTTACCAAATTCTTGTCTTCTGCCATAATTCCTGTTTAAGTCGAATATTGCTAACGGCAAATCTAAGTCCCTCAAATCGCAGCCCAATTTTTATTATCTACAAAAGGGCTTTTTATGTGGATAAATCCTTGTTTTTGGTGGATTTTATAGCCCAAATCCTACCTTTACAACAATGAAAAGCCCTTTTCAGCCCCAGACCAACTTAGCCATAATGGCCGAATACGCAGCCAGTCACCAACAGGAAAATGATCGTTTCAGCGCTTTTATCAAGGAATTCAACGACGAGGAAATTGATGCCAAGGTTCAGGAACTGGATGCCCTGATTAGTCCAACCATCTCCTGCACAGACTGTGGCAATTGCTGTAAAAGTTTGATGGTTTGCCTTAACGAAGGCGAAGCTGACCGATTGTCCGGGCACCTGAACATGACCAGATCTAATTTTGATGAAGCCTATCTGGAAAAAGGCAGCAATGGTCTCATGATTATGAACCGGATGCCCTGCCCTTTTCTTGCCAATAACAAATGTTCTGTTTACGAATATCGTTTTGAAGGTTGTAAGGAATTTCCTGCTTTGCATATGCCCCATTTCAAGCGAAGGATTTTTACCACTTTCATGCATTATGACCGCTGTCCCATCATATTCAATGTAGTGGAAGCCCTGAAAGAGGAAATGCATTTTACCAAAGACCAGTAATCTTGTTGATATGTCTGTATTATTTGGAATTGATTATTTATTGCAACTGGATACCGTTGAATGGAAGAACAGCAGAATTGGTTTCGTAACCAATGAAGCAGCCACAACACAAAGTTTAGAACCGTCTAGACTCGTACTACAAAAAGCCGGTTTTAATATTCGCAAACTATTTTCTCCGGAACATGGTCTTAATGTAAAAGGAGCAGATGGTGCTCCTATGCACAATGGTGTAGATGAATTAACCGACCTGCCCGTTATTAGTTTATATGGCACCAAATTGGCGCCCGACCAGTCAGACTTGAAAGACCTGGATTGCGTTGTATTTGATGTGCCGGATGCAGGTGTTCGTTTTTACACTTATCTATGGACGCTTAGTTATTTACTGGAAGCCTGTGCCCAATTTCAAAAGCCATTGATTGTACTCGATCGCCCCAATCCCATTTCCGGATTAGCCAATCTACAGGAAGGCCCTTTTCTGGATGAAACCTGCGCCTCTTTTATAGGCAGATGGAATATGCCTGTACGACACAGTTGTACACTTGGTGAACTGGCATTGTATTTTAATGTTACCAGGGGGATTAAAGCTGACTTGAAAGTAATACCCTGCCAGAACTGGAACAGGTCTATGTTTCAATCCGATTGGGGGATACCTTTTGTTCCGACTTCTCCGGCTATACAAACTGCGGAGTCTTTATTGCTTTATCCCGGATTATGTTTATTGGAAGCCACTAATCTTTCTGAAGGAAGATCCACCGATTTTTCCTTTGAAACCGTTGGGGCTCCCTGGTTGCAGCATGAAAAGCTGGCAAAACAAATCAATCAGTTATTTGCAGAAGAACTGGAAGCGAAACCCGTTCATTTTATACCGCAGGATGCCAAATTCGCTGGCGAACAATGCAATGGAGTACATTTTACAGTTATCCATCCGGATACATTTAAACCCGTATTTTTTGGTCTGGTGTTAATCAGAATAATTAAAGACATGCACCCGGATCATTTTGCCTGGGCTGGATATAAAACCTTTGTAAATCCTGACGGAATAAATCACTTAGACAAACTCACAGGAATGGTCAATGCAGAAAAGTTATATGAATTACCGATGCCTTTGTTTCTTCAACAATGCACAAAATTGACAACTGCATTTAGTTGGAACAAGGCCATTGAACCCTACTTGCTTTACTAATCACACTGTATTATTCAGCTTGTTTCATTAAGCTTCGAATGACCACGCTGGCAGCCATGCAACCGAAAATGGCTGGCATGTAGGAAATGGTTCCGATGATGGATTTTTTAGGATAGGCTTTTTCTGTTTCAATAATGCGCGACTGATCTACTCTTTCGGCACTAAAAACGACGGTCACACCTTTGTATATTCCGAAACTGTGTAGCTTTTTCCGAACATAACTTGCCAGGTTACATTGATAAGTTTTGGAAATATCCGTAATCACTACTTGTGAAGGATCAACTTTTCCACCTGCCCCCAACGAACTCACCATGGGTATTTTCCTGTCGAGGCAGGCCTTAATAAAATACACTTTGGGGGACAATGTATCAATACAGTCAACTGCAAAATCGTATTGAGCTTCATCCAGCAGCTGACCGGTAATTTCATCTTTAATGTAAATGGACTTTATAATTAATTCAATCTCCGGATTGATATCTTTCAATCTCTCGGCCATTACTTCGGACTTTAGTTTTCCTGCTGTAGAATGCAAGGCTGGAATCTGACGGTTCGTATTGCTAAGATCAACGGTATCTGCATCTACAATGGTCATTTTCCCCACACCTGCCCTTGCAATCATTTCCGCACAAATACCTCCTACTCCCCCCAATCCAACAACCAGCACATGTTTCTTTTGCAAGTTTTCAATGGGTTCATCTCCCAGCAATAACTGGGTTCTGCTCATCCAGTATGGAATCATTCGTTTGAATTTATATTGAGTATAAATTAATTTATATTGTTACCGTTTACAAAATCCATTTGATTGGAGTAAACTCAATTTATCAAGCGCAAAAATGAAGCTATGAAGTCATATTTAAAAATATTTTTAATTGCCATCCTGGCTCATTGCAGTACTGTGGTAGATGCTCAAACCAATATAACTATCGAGGTTTTGACACAGGCTAACAAGACCAGTATACGTGGATTAAGTGTGGTATCAGAAAAAATTATCTGGGTCAGCGGAAGCAATGGCATGGTGGGCAAATCTACCGATGGCGGAAAAAATTTTCAATGGATGCAGGTTCCCGGTTTTGAAAAAAGGGATTTCAGAGACATTGAAGCCTACAGCGATCAGGTGGCTATTATCATGGGAATTGCTGAACCGGCAGTGATATTAAAAACCAAAGACGGTGGCAACAGCTGGTACACCGTTTTTACTGACAGTACCAAGGGCATGTTTTTAGATGCCATGCATGCAGAAGGAAAAACCATTCAGGTTGTTGGTGACCCAATCAACGGCAAAGCTTTTTTTGCTATCAGCCACAATGAAGGAGAGAGTTGGTCATCACAGTTAAAAGACGGAATCCCATTACAGGAAGGGGAAGCATTTTTTGCTTCCAGCGGCAGCAATCTGCAGATTGCATCTCCTTATGAGCAATTTAAATCGGCCACCTGGATGGTTACCGGTGGGAAGGCTTCCAGAATCATCAATGCAAGAGATCAGCGGGATAGCTATGCATTACCCCTTTTACAGGGAAAAGAATCAACAGGTGCCAATTCCATAAACATCAGTCCTTCCGGCAAATTTGCATTTATTGTTGGCGGAGATTTTGCCAGAGATACCGTTAGAGAGGGCAATGCAGTAAAAGTTGAGTTCGGCAAAAGCATCCGTTTTACTCAACCCATAACACCTCCGCATGGTTACCGATCCAGCGTTGTTTACATCAATGAAAATACGCTAATCAGTTGTGGCACTTCGGGCGTAGACATTTCACGCGATGGTGGCATGCATTGGGAAAATATCAGCAAACTCAGCTTTCATGTGGTGAAGAAAGCCAAAAAAAGTAAGGCTGTTTTCTTAGCAGGCGGTGGCGGTAGAATTGCCAGACTACTTCTTGAGTAATTCCTGAAACTTTTCCACCATTTTGTAAGTAGCCGGACAGTATTCAATATTCTGTTGATGAACATGAATGTATTCAACCATCTTTTTCTTTTTCAGATGGGGGAAACCGGAACAATCGTCTGGTCTTACTTCATAAATGCTGCACATATTATTCGTCAGATTCAGAAACTGACAAGGTTGTTTCTTATTCATCCAATCGCCGTCTTCTTCATCAAAATACAGCCATTTTTCCTTGAACTCCGCAACCGACATTTCCAAATGGGCAGCAATGCGTTTAAGATCTTTAGAATTAAATGTAGGACTCATTGACTTACAACAATTGGCACAGCTAAGGCAATCCACTTCTTTCCAAACTTCTGCATCAACCTTTTCAGCCATTTTATCCAAACCCTTCGGAGGATTCTTTTCAATCTTACCCAAAAACTTCTTCATGCTTTTGGCGTTATGACGTACTTTCTGCTTAAAGGATCTAAGATTAACTAACATAAACACGAATATAATGATATAGCTGTTATCTTTATCAATCATGTGGACAGCCTATAAAAAAGGATTCAAAGCTTATCTGCAACTGGAGAAATCACTAAGTGAACATTCCGTAGAAGCTTACCTGCATGATATTGAAATGCTAACCAGTTTTCTATCTGCTTCAGAACAACAGAAGTCCCCATCAGATATTGTTTTAAAAGACCTTCAGGCGTTTATACAGTGGATTAATCAACTGGGCATGACAGCCAGTTCCCAATCCAGAATCATCTCGGGTATTCGCAGTTTCTTTAAATACTGCATCATAGAACAAATCTGCACCAGCGATCCATCGGTATTACTTACCGTTCCCAAAGCAAAAAGAAAATTACCCGACACTTTGCACTTCAACGAAATTGAAAGTATTATTCAACAAATTGATTTAAGTACACCGGAAGGAACCAGAAACAAAGCCATACTGGAAACCATGTATAGTTGTGGCTTAAGGGTTAGTGAAGTGGTGGGTTTAAAAATATCAGGACTCTATCTGGACGTTGAATTCATCAAAGTAATTGGAAAGGGAAACAAAGAAAGATTAATCCCCATTGGAAGTTCAGCTATAAAATGTATTAAAATTTACAAGGATCAGGTTAGGTTACATCAGCCTATAAAAACCGGATATGAAGATTTCTTGTTTCTGAATAACAGAGGCAAGGGATTATCCAGGGTGATGATATTTTACATCATCAAAGACCTGGCGCTGAAAGCAGGAATTACCAAAAGCATTTCTCCGCATACTTTTCGGCATTCTTTTGCTACACACCTAGTGGAAGGAGGAGCAGATTTGAGAGCCGTTCAGGAAATGCTGGGACATGAAAGCATTACCACTACTGAAATATACACGCACCTCGACAATAATTATTTAAGGGATACATTACAACGTTTTCATCCCGGATTTAAATAACCAATTTGTTAAATCGTTAAACAATCTTCCGATTTTTCTAAAAAAATTGCGGCAATTGAAGGGGAAGAACTAAGTTTGAAGTTCAAACATTTAATGATATGAAAAAGACTTTACTTGCAGCTGCCTTATTGAGCAGCGTAATGGGTTTTGCACAAATAAGAATGCCCCAGCCTAGTACGACACAAAAGATTTCTCAGGATTTTGGTATGGGCAAAATTGAATTAACCTATTCCCGCCCTAATGTTAAGGGAAGAGCAATGTTAAAAGAAAACTCAGAGTTGGTTCCATTGAATCAATTATGGAGAACAGGAGCAAATGCTGCCACCAGAATTCATTTTTCTGATAAGGTAACCATGGGTGGAACAACCTTAGATACCGGAGCTTATGTTTTATATACTGTACCAGGAGTTGATTACTGGGAAGTTGTGGTAAACAAAGGATTGAATAACTGGGGTACCGATGGTTACAAACAAAGTGAAGACGTGGTTCGCTTTAAGGTTAAAGCAGCTAAAACAAGCAGCAATACAGAAACATTCACTTTCCAGTTTGCCAACGTAGAAGCAGAAAGCATTGATTTGCAATTGAGCTGGGGTAAGGTAGCTGTAAGCATCCCTATCAGCACCAACGTAAAAGACAGATTGCGTGCACAGGTAGAAACAGCATTAAGTGCAGAAAAAGTAAATCCAAATGTTTACCAGGCTGCAGCCAACTTCTACTATGAGTGGGAAAAGGATTATGCAAAAGCTTTACAAAATGTAAATAAGGCTACAGAAGTAAATCCTAAAGCTTTCTGGTTATTCTTATTAACGGCAAAGATTCAGAAAGACATGGGTCAGAAAGCGGATGCTAAAGCAAGTGCAGAAAAATGTATCAGCATTGCTACAGAAGCAAAGAATGCCGACTATGTTAGAATGGCAAAAGAACTGATCAGCAAATTATAAAAGCAGCTTTGGGTTTATTCTTGAACCCATTCAATTGATTGCAAAGAATTTGAAAAATAAAAAAACCAGGTCACTTGACCTGGTTTTTTTATGCGGTTATTTATTAGTTATTAGCCTGCTTCTCTGCCATATCAGGAATAACTTCCACTTTATAGGCACCTGCATCCAACTTGGCTTTGGTTTCACTGAATGCTTTTAGTGTTTCGTCAATATCCGCATCTGTATGCGCTGCAGAAGGAATTAAACGGAAAATAATATGACCCTTTGGAATAACCGGGTACACAACAATGGAGGCAAATACACCATAATTCTCTCTCAGATCCATCACCATGGCAGTTGCTTCTTCCACCCCACCCTTCATGTAAACAGGCGTTACAGGTGTATTGGTATTACCTATATCAAATCCTTTTTCCTTTAATCCATTTTGTAATTTCAGTGCATTGCTCCAGAGCTTTTCCTTCAATTCTGGCATAGTGCGCAACATCTCCAGTCTCTTCAAATTACCAATTACAATTGGCATAGGTAAACTCTTGGCAAAAATCTGACTACGGATATTGTAACGGATAAAATCAATAATGGCTTTATCTCCTGCAAGAAATGCCCCAATAGAGGCCATGCTTTTTGCAAAAGTAGAGAAGTATAAATCAATCGCATCCTGACATCCCTGCTCTTCACCGGCACCGGCTCCTGTTTTACCCAATGTACCGAAACCATGTGCATCATCAACCAGTAAACGGAATTGGTACTTGGATTTAAGAGCGGCAATTTCTTTTAGTTTACCCTGGTCTCCTGCCATTCCAAAAACACCTTCTGTAATGACTAAAATTCCACCTGCTTTCTGTTTTTCAATTAACTGTGTCGCTCTCACCAGTTGCTTTTCACAATCTTCTACATCGTTGTGCTTAAATACATAACGATGTCCGGGATGCAAGCGCAAACCATCTATGATACAGGCATGGCTTTCCGCGTCGTATACAATTACATCGTGTCTGCCACAAACAGCATCAATGGCACTCATGATACCCTGGTAACCAAAATTCATTAAAATGGCATCTTCCTTATGTTCAAAAGCGGCCAGTTCCCTTTCCAGCTGTTCGTGGTAATTGGAATTCCCACTCATCATTCTGGCCCCCATTGGATAAGCCAAACCGAATTCCTTTGCAGCCTCTGCATCCACTTTTCTGATTTCAGGATGATTGGCCAGACCCAGGTAATTGTTCAGGCTCCATACAATCATTTCCTTCCCTCTGAATTTCATGCGGCTGTTAATCTCTCCTTCTAATTTAGGGAAGGCAAAATAACCATGCGCACGCTCACGATGCTGACCTAAAGGACCGGCATTTTTCAATAATTTCTCAAATATATCTGCCATAAACAATGGGGATTGGTTAGATTAAAATTTTTGCAAATTTAAGAAATATGGAGCAAAGCACAAGGCATATTGTGTCGCATGCCCTATCTTGCCTTTATTTAGAACAAAAATCAGAAGACCTTGAATTACGCTAAACTACACAAGCAAGTTCTTAAGACATTCGGACTTGCTTTGCTCATTCATTCGGGTGCAGCTGCACAAAAAAACAAACAGACCATTCAAACAGAAAAAGCCCCCAGACTGGTAGTGGGAATCGTAGTAGACCAGATGCGCTGGGATTATCTGGAGCGCTTTGCTCCCTTATTTAAATCCAATGGTGGTTTTAAGCGAATGATGAATCAGGGATTCAGCAACGACAATTGTCAGATTGGTTATACTCCCTCTGTAACTGCTTGTGGTCATACCGGAATTTACACAGGAACCGTACCCGCCATTCACGGCATTACAGGTAATGCCTGGTATGACGCTTTATTAAAAAGAACCGTCTATTGCAGCGAAGACAGAACCGTTGAAGGCGTGGGTACCAAAGGTGCGAGCGACGGAAAAATGAGTCCCAAAAATATGCTTACTACCAGTATTGCCGATGAATTAAGAATGGCAACCAATTTTAAAAGTAAAGTTATTGGGGTGGCTATAAAAGACCGTGGTGCTATTTTGCCTGCGGGTCATAGTGCCAACGGCGCTTACTGGTTCGATGCTAAATCGGGAAAATTCATTACCAGTACTTACTATTTTAAAGAATTACCTGAGTGGGTTGCTAAATTCAACAACAGACAGGTACCAGACTCGCTAAGCAAATTAGGATGGAATAAATCATTGGCCGATGAGCTTTACCTGCTATATGCTAATGCTGATGAAAAAATTTATGAATCCAAACCATTCGGTTCCAATCAGGTAAAAATGCCTTATGACCTGTCCAGAAAGGAAACCGAAGGTTTTTCAAAAGTTATAACCTCTCCATGGGGCAACACTTTAACTGCCGAAATGACTAAAGCAGCTATTATTGCAGAAGAACTTGGCAAGGACACCATCACCGATATGCTGACTGTAAGCTTTTCTTCACCTGATTATATTGGCCATAGTTTTGGTCCCAATTCATGGGAAGTAGTAGATAACTATATAAAACTAGATGTAGATTTAGGTAAATTATTGGACTTTCTGGATGCTACCGTTGGTAAAGGAAAATATACCACATTTTTAAGTGCAGATCATGCCGTAGCCCATGTGCCAGGTTTCATGGAAGACAACAAATTGCCAGGTGGCATAATGAATGACAGAGTAGCTATGGATGAAATGAACAAAGCCATCAAAAATAAATTTGGCATTGATAAGGCGGTTGTAAGTCTATATAATTATCAGGTGCATTTTAACAGGGATTTACTAGACAGTGTAAATGCAGACAGAAATGCCATTAACCAATTCATGATCAATTACCTGATGAAGAAGGATTATATCTTGAATGCCTTCCCAACCAGTGAAATTTTAACATCACCCATGCCTCAGTACCTTAGAGAAAAAGTAGCCAACGGTTTTCTTTATAACAGAAGCGGAGACATTCAGATGATTTTAAAGTCTGGATACATTGATGGGGGTGAAACAGGAACTACCCATGGACTTTGGTACTCCTATGATGCCCATATTCCATTATTATGGTACGGATTTGGCATAAAACAAGGCAGATCAGCCAAAAGAGTATATATGCACGATATCGCATCTACCTTAGCTGCTCTTTTAAAAATTCAGGAACCCAGCGGAAACATCGGCAATCCGATAGAAGAAGTATTAAAGTAAAAAAAACATTCATAATATTTTTAATATTATTATGAAGCTATATAGTTGAGGTTGTATCTTGCGATACAACCTTTTTTTATGACGAAAATCCGAATGATTAGCAGAGTCTTTTTATTGTTCTGCCTGAGTGCTGTGTTAACGGCCAATGCACAGCTGAATCTATCTGAAAAAATTCCGGTAGATCCCAAAGTTAAAATTGGCAAGTTATCCAACGGCCTTACTTATTATATAAGACAGAATGCCAAGCCGGAAAAGAAAGTGGAACTGCGATTGGTTGTCAATGCAGGTTCCATATTGGAAGACAATGATCAGCAGGGTCTTGCACACTTTACAGAACATATGGCTTTTAACGGAACCAAAAACTTCAAAAAGAATGAGTTGGTGAATTTCCTCCAAAGCATTGGTGTAGATTTTGGGGCCGATTTAAATGCCTATACTGGTTTTGACGAGACGGTTTACATTCTCCCTATCCCTTTAAGTGACCCCAACAATTTTACAAAGGGGTTACAGATTCTGCAGGACTGGGCTGGAGGTGTAACCTTTGATGGCAAGCAGATTGACGATGAGAGAGGCATTATTCTGGAAGAGAGCAGATTGGGTAAAGGTGCGGAAGACAGAATGTTCCGCAAAATTTATCCGAAACAATATGCAGGATCCAAATACGCACAACGTTTGCCTATTGGTAAAGACAGTCTGTTAAAAACATTCAAACACAGTGCTATCAAGCGCTTTTATGCAGACTGGTACCGACCTAACTTAATGGCAGTAATGGTAGTAGGTGACATTGATATTGCTGCTACTGAAAAATTAATTCAACAGTATTTTGGGGGATTAAAAAATCCGGCCAATCCAAGACCCCGCACGTATGCAACAGTGCCTGCAAGAACGCAGCACGATGGAATGGTAGTATCCGATAAGGAAGCCACCAATTTCACTGTAGAATTAAATTATTCAACAGTAAAAACGCAACCTGAAATCACTATTGAAGATTACAGAAGGAACAGCATCATAAAGTCTTTATTTACCAGCATGCTGAATCAAAGAATGAATGAGCTGGCACAAAGCAGCAACCCTCCTTTCAGTTTTGCCGGAGGTAATTTTGGATCCTATGCTAGAGGACATGAAGCCTTCAATGCGTTTGCGATACCCGGCCCCAAAGGTCCGGACACTGCACTATTAGCAACCCTCACAGAAATTGAAAGAATTAAAAAATTTGGGTTTACCCAATCCGAACTGGAAAGAGCCAAAAAACAACAACTGGCAAGTATTGAAAGATCCTACAACAACAGAGACAAAACAGAATCCAGTGTGCTGGTAGAAGAATATATCAGAAACTTCTTGCAACAGGAACCGATTCCGGGAATTGAAATGGAATTCAATTATAAGAATAGTCTGATGCCAGGTATTCAATTGGCTGAAGTAAATGCACTGGCCAACGAACTAAAGAAAAACGAAAAACTCTTTGTTTCTGTTCAGGGACCCGAAAAAAGCAATTTCTCCTTACCCAATAAGGAAAAATTACTGGCATCTATTCAAACAGCTGCCAATAGCCCATTAAAAGCTTATGAAGAAAAAGCAATTGCCAGCTCATTACTTCAAAAAATGCCGGCAGCAGGCCAATTGCTTAGCGAAAAAAAGAATGATGCATTAGACATTACTGAATTAACCTATAGCAACGGAACCCGCGTAATCATCAAAAACACCAATTTCAAACAGGATGAAATCATTTTGACCGGGTTTAAAAAAGGGGGTATCAACGGATACGGAGTGGCTGACAAATACAGCGCAGCTTATGCCACTGCTGCCGTTCAGCAAATGGGAATCGGTGCATTCAGTCCGGTAGATTTAAGAAAATTCCTCTCTGGTAAAATTGCAAATGCCAATGTTGGCCTGAATGCTTTAAGCACAAGGGTAAGTGGAAACAGCAGTATTAAGGATATGGAAACCATGTTCCAGTTAATGTACCTGAATTTTACGCAAGTCAGAAAAGAAGAAAGCTTATTTAACAGCTGGAAGGATAAAACCAAAAGTCAGATACAGTTTTTATTATCCGACCCAACCACTGCATTTATTGACACGGTATACAAAGTCATGTATGGCGGCAATCCATTGGCACCATCTGTAGTGCCCACAGCTTCAGACTTTGACCAGATCAACCTGAACAGAGCCATTGAAATTTATCAGGAACAAACCAGCGACGCCAGTGATTACACTTTTATCATGGTAGGTAATGTGGATGTGAACGCAGTAAAACCATTTCTGGCTACATATATTGGAAGTCTGCCTTCCAAAGGAGCCAAAGGCGCATTTACCGATAATGGAGTGAGGATTCTGCCGGGGCAGAAAGAGCTGAAATTCTATAAAGGCAAAGAGCCTAAGAGTTTTATTTTCGATGTTTACTCTGGCCCTGTTACTTATTCCGAATCACTGGCATTACATACAGAAATGCTGTCTGAAATTCTGAATATCAAAATCATTGAAGAACTCAGAGAAAAAATTGGTGGCATTTATGGCGGAGGGATCAATGGCTCTCTTTCTAAATATCCTTACGAAGGATATACAATGGCTTTGCAATTGCCTTGTGGTCCTGAGAACGTAGACAAATTAACTGCTGCAGCCAATGCAGAGATTGAAAAAATAAAACAACAGGGACCCGAACAGAAAGACCTGGACAAAGTAAAAAAATCTTTACTGGAAAAATATGCGGTAAACATCAAGGACAACCGTTACTGGAGTAATGTACTGCAGGGTATCTATTTTTCGGAAAATGATCCGGAAAGAATCTTGAATTATACCAAAATTGTAAATGATGTAACCATTGAAGACATTCGTAAAGCAGCAGGTCTGGTACTGAACAACAGCAATATTATTCATGCTGTGTTATATCCGGAGAAGTAACTTTACCAAATGAACAAGCTGGCAAAAAAAGCAGGAAAACAATTCTTTCACCAATTAGGCGCAGGCCAGTTACTAAATGAACTGAATTTCCGCTTCCAGCAATGCAGACACTATTTTGGCAACCGCCAATTTCAAAAAAAACACCAGCGCTTTGTCTTTCCAACAGACAGAGCGCTTTTTAATACCTTTCAGTTACATTATCAGCACTATTACGAAGACGGATTACTTTCTGCAAAGGAGTTGATTAAATGGAGTGATATTAAGAACCAGGAAAGGCCCGTAATACTGGATTGGGGTACCGGCACTGGCAGAATCATCCGACATGTTCCTACTCTTCTACCCAATGCCGTTTGTTATGGAGCAGACCTGGATGAGGCATTGATTAGCTGGTGTAAAAAAAATATTGATGCCGTTTATTTCGACACTATTAACAACAAATACCTACCCTATCCCTCTTATTATTTTTCTGCTATTTGGGGCATTTCCGTTTTTACGCATATTCCGGCTAAAGAAACAGCAGATTGGATAGCAGAGTTACACCGGATCATGAAGGACAATGCCATAGCCGTTCTTACCACACATGGCAGCAATTATTTTGACCAATTAAGTTTATCTCAACAGAGTCAATTAAAAAACCAGGGGATGTTCACAATAGATTATAAAGAAAAAGGACATCGTTTAATGACCACATATCATGAAGCCGAATCATTCCGTACCATGCTCAAGAATGGATTTCAAATAGAAGCATTCTGGGAAGGTAAAACCCATCTAGAAAAAATGGGCGGTCAGGATTGCTGGATCATAAAAAAAGTTCCGGACGCCTGAGCAACCGGAACTAAAAAAAATCATTAGCAACTATCTATTCTATTTCGCAGCTTTCTGAATTTCAGATAAGCTGGCTACATACAAGCTTCTGCCATGCGTACCTAACACAATTTCATTGTCTCTTGGATGAATAGCAATATCATGAACAGGAATGCTGTAAGGCAAACCCTTGTTCCACATGATGCTACTGTTACCGCCATTTAAGCTAACATACAATCCACCGTCGGTTCCTATGTAAAGAATATTCTCATTCACCGGATCTTCTCTCAATACATTCACAGATTCATAAGGAAGATCTTTGGCAATCTGCTTCCAGGTATTGCCGTAATCCTCACTTACATATACCAATGCATTGAAATGATCATTTCTATATCCGTTTAAAGTAACATACACTCGGCTTTCTTTAAACTTACTGGCAACTACCCTGCTCACATATAAGCCCTTTGGTAATTTACCATTGATATTGGTCCAGCTGTAGCCTCCGTCTTTGGTAACATGAACTAGACCGTCGTCAGAGCCGGTATAAATCAAACCAAAACGCATAGGACTCTCACTGATGGTAGAAAGCGTACCAAAAGGCACATCCCCTTGCTGTGGATTGGTTGTTAAATCTCCACTCATCGCCACCATATTTTCTCCTTTGTTCAGCGAACGGTGAAACTTGTTGCTTCCGAAATAAAATACATCCTGGTTATGTCTGCTCAAAATAATGGGTGATTGCCAGTTAAAACGAAGTGGAGATTCACCCAATGCACGATTGGGTTTCACCATTACGCCTCTTGGGCCTCTTTCACCGGATGCAGGTGTGCCAATTACCTGACGATTGTAGTTACCAAACTGAGAGCCACTGTATACAGTTCGGTTGTCTCTCCAGTCTACCTGCACTTGCATACCATCTCCTCCATTAATGCTCTTATATGCATAGTTACCCGAACCATGCCAGCCAATATTTTCTACATTCTTGCTGGAACCGTACCAGGTACCGTTGTCCTGTAAACCACCGTACACATTATAAGGCGTAGCCATGTCCACTTCAATAGCATAGAACTGACCCACAGAAGGAGAGTTCAATTTAGACCAGTTTTTTCCATAATCATAACTCATATTCAAACCGCCATCGTTACCATTGATAACATGTCCGTCTTTGGTAGCGCTGAACCAGAAAGCATGGTGATCAGAGTGAACAGAAGGTCCGTCAATAGAAGTAAACTTCTTTCCACCATCTGTACTCATCAATAAGTCTACTCCGGTTAACACCACTTTGTTCTCATCAACCGGACTCACGAAAACTTTACCAAAATAGTATCCATAAGAACTGTAAATATTGATGAAATCATTATGTGTTTTCTTCCAGGTTTTTCCACCGTCGTCACTTCTGTACAATTCACAACCTTTAACGGCTGCTGCGGTGATGGCCGCATTTGCATCGTAGAAATAATCCCAGATTACATTGGGGCTGTATTTACCACTGGCCACTCCTTCCTTAATGGAAGCAGCAGTATATTCAGCAGGCAAACGATATCTAGGACTGCGGATAAAATTGTTTAGTTTTTTATCATCCAATGCAGCAAACTGCTCTTTGGTAATACCTTGAAAAGTATTCAGTGTATAAGCACCTGTATCTGCGGTTGCCCCATTGTTGGCGCGGGCGGTAGCTGGCCTGGGTTCATTATTGTCTACCACTGCATAAACGATGTTGGGGTTTTTGGGATAAATAGCCAATCCAATTCTACCCACACCATCCCCAGTTGGGAATCCGGCACCTTCTACAGAAATCTTCTGCCAGGTTTCTCCGCCATCGGTACTTTTAAAAATACCGCCAGACTTCCCGCTTTCTTCAAAATTCCAGGCTTTACGGGTACGGTACCACATGCCTGCATATAACTCATTTGGGTTGGATGGATTGATATCCAGGTCTACAGCCCCTGTATTTTCATCAATATACAAGGTTTGCTTCCAGGTTTTTCCTCCATCTGTTGTTTTGTATACACCTCTTTCTTTATTGGGGGAGTATAAATGTCCCAATACCGCCACCCAGGCTGTATTGGGATCAGTACTATGCAACTTGATTTCTCCAATATGGTGACTCTCTGGCAATCCCAGCCAGGTCCAGCTTTTACCATTATCGACAGATTTATATACACCTAATCCGGCATAGGTAGAACGGCTGCTATTCACTTCACCGGTACCCACCCAAATTTCACGGGTTTTCCAGTTCACTGCAATATCACCTATCCCAATTATGTCTTCAGAATCAAAAATGGGTGTAAAGCTCATACCATTATTGGTTGTTTGCCACAACCCACCAGTAGCATAGGCTACGTAAAACTCAGTAGGATCGGAAGGATTCACATCCATGTCTACTACCCTTCCGCTTTGCACTGTAGGACCAATATTTCTGAACGAAGTTTTATTGGCCGGGGATTCTGTACTCAGCTGCTTTCTGATTTCAATACTTTTCAGTCTTTCGCTGGCCGAAGTAGGTTTTACCTGCGCCTGCGCAAAAAAAGAGGAAATCATTAACAGCGATAAAAATGTTTTTCTCATATCGGCTTAGTATTTTCGAATCCCAATGTAAGTAATATGAGATTTCTATTGCTACCGCTGTTCATTTTTTCGGTGAATATCAGTTTTGCACAGTGCAAAACTTATCAGTTATCTTCTAAGGGAGATACCCTGAATTGCATCGATTACAAAGGGCTGAAACAGGGCAAATGGATTATTAGTACACCCAAATTAAGAGGCGAACCTGGCAGTGAATCTGAAGGCATATTTTTCAACGATAAAAAAGAAGGAGTCTGGCACACATTTAATTTAATGGGCGATCTGATTGCACAGGAAAATTATCGCTGGGGAAATCTACATGGAAAACAACGATATTATACTTTAGCCGGTCTGGAAAGAGAAGAGAGCTGGAGAGCAGTCAACCCGGATAAAGCATTTGATACCTTAGACGTTCCCGATCCCGCCAATCCCCTGCAGTTTGAACGCATCCTAGTTAAAAATGAAGGTGGGTCTATTAAACATGGCATCTGGAGGACCTTTAATCCTTATTCCGGAGCACTAATTGAAGCAGAAGAATATATCATGGGGCAATTGAAATCGGAAAGAGAAAATCTGCTACGACAAGACAAAACAGAAACCAGCAAACCGCAAGCCGACAGTTCAGCCAAAAGAAAAACAAAAGCTTTACCCAAAGAAGTGGCAGAATTCAATAAAAAGCAGGCCAAAAAAAATAAGCTGGTGGTTACCGGAAGAACCGGACAATAAGAAATGAGATAGCAATCCCTAATTAATCTTACTGACTTTAATTTGAAATGGGCTCAATAAACGATTGATTGTCTTCATAATACCTCTGCTTTTTTGAACAGGTTTTGCATAGGCACAAGTCAAATCAATATAGAAATCCCAACCATTGGCTTTTACTTTTCCCATATAGGCATGTAAAAGAGACTGTAATACAGAAAGCGATGCAAGATCATGCCGGTTCTGGTGTCTAGACAATTGATCGGGCATGCTAAAATGATAGCCACTGATATGCAGAAATAACAAAGGATATTGCTCATTTACAAAATACTGGCCCTCTTTTTCACTGATGGTTCTTTCATGCAAATTCCAATATGCTACATTCAGGCCGGGATCATTAGCCAACTTTACCCCTTCAAAAAACAAAGGCACCCAATTCAACCAGTTCTGATCTACCCCCATTCCCTCTTCAAAATTATAATGACATTCCGTTTGCATATGACCTGACCACCAGGACAGAAAGCGATGGGTTTCTTCATTATTTCTGAAACCTATAAAGCCAGCATTGTATAAACCTGAACGAAGTATATCCCTTTCCCTTGGAAGCCAATCATCTTCCGGAAGCGGCATGGTATAATGGGGCGTAATAACAATATTATTTTGAATTAAATAAGACTCAACTATAGATAAACTATTAAAAATCAATGTATCAGAGTCAATATACAATAAAATATCAGGTGAGTACTGACGAAAGAAATACTGGGCAGCAAAGGATTTTACCGCACAATTCAATTCAATAACAGTGTAGCGCTGAGTAAATTCACCAAAAGAAGGAATACCTAACTCACTGATTTCAATTATATTATAAGGCTTAAATGAATTTAAATCAAAACGATTATTCACCTGATCCACCAATACAATGAACAAAATATAGTCCGGATGGTGCGCCAGGAAAGAATCGGCCATGGTTTTGGAATGCGCCAGATGATTGGCAGAACAAACCGTATAAACTATCTTCTTCATGATTTATGGATTGGATTTTTTCACTGCCAGTACAATCGTATTCAAATAGAAACGGTCCGATTTTGGCCAAAGGGGTTCAAATAAACGAAATCCTCCATTCAATACCGGTATACCTATTTGGCGTACCAGCTTTTTAAACCAATTGAATTTCCCCAGCAACGGAACTTTATGCATCCAATGGTCGTGAATATATAAGACAAACAACTGAAACAATGCCGATGCAAAGTGTCCATTCTTATCTATCACCTGAATAGCAAATCCATTCTGCTCTAGCATGTCTTTCAGCGCAAACTGTGTATAGCGGGCATAATCCACCGGCATTTCATGCTCTTCCCAGGCAAAAGGACAGGTAATCAAGAGCTGCCCTCCCTTTTTGGTTATCCGATTGATTTCAGGTAATATCTGCGCCAATCCAAAAACATGTTCAAAAACTTCACTGGAAAATACCGCATCAAAAGTTTCGTCTGAAAAAGGAATGGTTTTGCCGTCATAAAAAACATCTACATTTTCATTTCGGTGATCGTGCCCCTCCCCCTGATAGTCCAGACCTGTATAGGAAGAGACTTGTGTAAACAGAGATTGATAAGGCTTCTCTCCGCAACCGAAGTCGAGCAGTTTACCATTGAGTTGTGGTGCATAAAAACTAATTTTACGGAACAATCCTTTTCGGATAAAATAAAGCGGATGTTTGATGGAGGGATTGAAGTTTTTAGGCACCATATTGTGAACGCAAATATTGCAGGCAAGATACGGAATATGACAATTAGGTATGATTATCAGATTTTTTGCGAACAGCCATATGGCGGCATTTCCCGCTATTTCTATGAGTTGATTCAAAGACTGCAGCAAAAACCCGGTGTACAGATACAGCTGGACATTCTTTCTGCAGACAATATTTTTCTGGAGCAGTTAAGAGGAAAGACTGCTTGGAATGAAGTAAAATTCAAGGGAAAGAAAGACCTGAACCGGCTTCTGTCCAATGCTTATGACAGTTTTGCCTCGAGAATGCAGCCCTTTGATATTTTTCATCCTACTTATTACAACAAATCTTCATTGTCCAGATCCACCGGAAAGCCCATGGTGATTACCATCCACGATATGATTGATGAACGCTTTCACAGGCAGAATAAAGATTTTGATTCAATTCTTTCTGTTCGGGCCAGGCATATACAACAAGCCTCAAAAATCATTGCTGTTTCTCAGAATACAAGAAAGGATTTGATTGAGTTATGCGGCGTGCCTCCTGAAAAAATTGAAACCATTTACCACGGAAATAGTTTTGAAAAAAACATAGAAAGGCATAGCTTGAATCGGATGATTACTAAAGCGTATATTTTGTATACAGGCAAAAGATATGCTTATAAAAACTTCAGTCTGTTTGCAGAAAGTATGGAGCCGTTATTGAAGGAACACCCTTACTTACAACTGGTTTGTGCAGGGGGCGGTCCTTTCAAGGCATCAGAAATGAATCATTTCAGGAAATTGGGCATTTCGGAGCAGGTTGTTTATCAACCCATTTCTACGGATGAAGTGCTCGCATCCCTCTATAATCATGCCATTGCATTGGTATATCCCAGTTTATATGAGGGATTTGGATTGCCGATTATTGAAGCTTTTGCCTGCAGCTGCCCGGTGATAACATCAGCAGGTTCCAGTACCGGAGAGATTGCAGGTAATGCGGCAGTTTTAATTGACCCAAATGACAAAAAGGACATAAGAGAAAAAATTTTGCAGGTGATGAATAATAGTAACTTGCAGGCGGATATGATTCAGAAAGGTCTGGAAAGAGCCACTCATTTTAATTGGGATAAAACCGCTCAGCAAACCTTTGAATTATACCAGTCACTGGTATAAGCAAAAACAGTGTTCAAGTAATATTTATGAAGATCAAGCCCATCAAAGCAATAAGAGTACTATTTGGTCAGGACGAAAAAACAAAACAATTGCCGCCTGATTTCGAAAATATACATTCAACCATTATTGAAAAAGTAAGACCCTATACCATGACCAGTCCTGAGCGGCTGTATGGTTTAATTGAAAGCGTTCAATACGTTGTAAAAAACAATATTAGCGGCGCTTTGGTAGAATGCGGAGTTTGGAAAGGAGGATCCATGATGGCGATTGCCGAAACTTTACTGGCTTTGGGTATTAGAGACCGTGAATTGTATTTGTACGACACTTTTGAAGGCATGACGGCTCCTACTGAGGAAGATGTAGATCAGCTGAACAGAGATGCAGCCAGTCAGTTGAAACAGGATGCTTCCAAAAAATCGGAAAGTGTGGTATGGGCCTGTTCGGGCTTGGATGAAGTGAAACAAAATATTGCACGTACGGGCTATCCCGCTGATAAAATTCATTTTATTCAGGGCGATATTCTGAAAACGATCCCTGCGCATATGCCAGCTACAACTGCCTTGTTAAGACTGGATACAGACTGGTATGAGTCTACCAAGCACGAAATGGAACATCTCTATCCTCTGCTGGTTCCCAAAGGCATTTTAATCATTGATGATTATGGATTCTGGAAGGGGTCCAAAAAAGCAGTGGATGAATACCTGCAACAACACCAGATTCCGCTAATGCTGCATCGCATGGATGAAACAGGACGTTCAGCAGTTAAGCCTTAACAAAAGGTAATAGAAATTTTATTTTAGGCATTGGCCAGACCCAATGCTTTTTTTATCTGGAAAAGCCATTTACCCAAAGGAGTTTGCAATAGTTTGTGAAGAATCAACAATCTGAATTGCCAAAATCGGCAACGCAAAGAAAAACCAAAATAAGATTCATAAATCCGGATATTGTCTTTCAGAGATTGTACATAATTTTTGGTACTGATTCCGGTATCGTCAAAAATGCTGATGGTATGGTTAATGTACCCATAAGGTTCAGAATGAATGCGGCACATCAGATCGTAGTCCATGGCAATCTTATGCGCATTATTAAAATTCCCTACCCTATCGTACACTTCTTTTTTAACAAACCAAGTAGGGTGTGCCACGCTGCGCATTCCTCTGTATAGCTTGTTGGCTTCAAAAGGCTTTCCAATTACGATTTCCTGTCCGGCCCGGGTAACCCTGATATTCCCGCTGCTCCAGGTTATATGAGGGTGTGAGGTATAGAATTGTTTGACAACCTGAATAACTTCCTTGCCTGCATAGCAGTCTCCTGCATGCAAAAGATGCAACAACGAATAACGGGCATGCTCAATTCCTTTATTAAAAGCGTCACCGATTCCCTTGTCCCTTTCATTGATCCAACGTCTGTATGCAGGCTGAGACGAATCAGCCAGCCAGTTGGCAATGTCGGGTGAAGTAGATCCGTTAATAATCAGGTGCTCATCCGGCAAAACCGATTGTTGGTCAACCGATGCACAGGTTCTCTGCAGGTCGGCCAGGTTATTAAAGCAAATACTGATTACCGTTATTTGTATCATGCCGGATAGATGGGGCTAAGGGTTTTTAATTTTTCGTGAAACAACTGAATCGCTTTGCGCTTGTCCTCGTTCATTTCGTAATGAATATTCTCTGTAAAATAGGTTTTCAGATCATAGGCATCAAAAGACAAATCGGCTACCACTTCATCCAGGTGTTTAAGTCCATATCCCAAAGCCTTGTTGAACCCGTCAATAAAATCCGGATCAATCGGCTTATTGGCCACCCAGGCGGCAAAAACAAAAGGCAATCCGGTTAAGTTATTCCAGGCAGTGGCCAAATCATACATAAAGGGGGATTGCAACCGCTGCTCCAGGGCACGGTCTCCAATTACCACTGCTGCGGTTGTTCCTTTGATTTGTTCCCTGAAATCGGGTCCGGCTGCTTCAAAACGAAGGTCCAGTTTCCAATAATCGCGAACCAGTATTCTGGCAAGGTTCACCGAAGTCCGGCTCTGATAATCGAGCAATAGGGTTTTTACTTCCGTTAAGGGTACTTCACTAAAAATGGCAACAGATGCCACATCTTCTTCTGCAGAAATACAATAGTCAGAAACAATCTGCGCGTTGGGTATAGTGGGGATAATGGCCACCGGAATCAATCCTATATCAATCCGGTCATTTTGCAGGTCAGCAGCAATTCGGGCAGGATAATCTTCCGTCAATTCAATTTTATCCAGCAGGCCCGATCTTTTAATGCCCAACATCATGGGCTTGGTATTTAAATAACTTACGGCTCCAATTCTTATCTTCTTGTTCAATTCAGCTACTTTTGTACAAAGAAAAGATTAAATCTAAATATTTAACGTATACCCCTTAAAAATCCATGGAACTGACTCAATTAACCGCTATTTCACCAGTTGACGGAAGATACAGAAGAAAAACCGCCCCATTGGCGGAATATTTTGCAGAATATGCTTTGATTAAATACCGCGTTTTGGTAGAAGTAGAATACTTTTTCTTTCTGGCCGATCAGCGTTTTTTTAAACTGGCGGCCAAGCCCAAACAGGCACTCAGAACCATGCTCGAAAATTTTAGTCTGGAAGACGCAGAACATATCAAGCAACTGGAAAAGACCACCAATCATGATGTAAAAGCGGTTGAATACTTTTTAAAAGAACAAGCTGACAAAGCGGGTATTGGACACTTAAAAGAATGGATTCACTTTGGGTTAACCTCACAGGACATCAACAATACCGCCATACCATTGAGCTGGAAACATGCGATGGAACATGAATACCTGCCCATGCTGATCAATTTGCAGAATGGCATTTACAACCTCGCAACACAGTGGAAAGAAGTTCCCATGTTGGCCAGAACCCATGGACAGGCAGCTTCTCCTACCCGTTTGGGAAAAGAACTTATGGTATTTGTAGAACGTTTACACAATCAGATAGAACTCTTTGCCAGCATCCCCTATGCGGCAAAGTTCGGAGGGGCTACCGGTAATTTCAATGCACATTATATCGCATTTCCCAAAAAGAACTGGGTTGCCCTAGGAAATAAATTTGTTGAGGAAACATTAGGCTTGCAGCGCATGCAGTTCACTACACAAATAGAGCACTACGATGCCATTGCCGCACATTTTGATGCATTAAAGCGAATCAACAATATCCTGATTGATTTATGCCGCGATATCTGGACCTATATCTCTATGGATTATTTTAAACAGAAAACCAAAAAAGAAGAAGTGGGCTCTTCGGCTATGCCACATAAGGTAAACCCAATCGATTTTGAAAATGCGGAGGGGAACTTAGGTATGGCCAATGCATTATTGGAACACCTGAGTGGCAAATTACCGATTAGCCGTTTACAAAGGGATTTAACCGACTCTACCGTACTTAGAAATATAGGTGTACCTGTTGCCCATATCCTGATTGCATTTCAATCGCTGGAAAAGGGATTATCCAAATTGATACTGAATGTAGCAGCCATACAAGGCGACCTTGAAAACAACTGGCCGGTAGTGGCAGAAGCCATTCAGACGATTCTGAGAAGAGAGAACTACCCTAATCCCTATGAGGCATTGAAGGAGCTGACCAGGGGAAAACAAAAAATTGACAAAAAAGCCATTCATCAGTTTATACAATCGTTAAAAATTAGCGCCGCACTCAAAAAAGAGCTGAAAGCCATTACACCAGCTAATTATACGGGAATCAACCCTAATTATTAATATGGCATCATGATTGCAACGCTATTTATTTATTGATTCCTTAATACAGCATGCTGCAAAAAGCACTCAACATAATTAGAAAAGTAATATTGATTTTGATATCCGTATTGCTATTGCTGTATATAGCCATTCAGACCGATATGGTGCAGAATGCATTGGTTAGATATGCAACCGGCAAATTAAGTGCGGGGCTGGGTACAGAAGTAAGCATTAAAAAAGTAAGTGTTTCTTTCTTCAGCAAACTAAGCATGGAAGGAACGCTTGTAAAAGACCAGCAAAAAGACACCATCCTCTATGCAGGCAGTCTCAAATTAAATATCACCGACTGGTTTTTTCTGAAAGACAAAATTGAACTGAAATATATAGGACTGGAAAATGCTGTGGTAAAACTGCAGCGAAAAGATAGTATCTGGAATTATCAGTTCATTGCAGATTATTTCAGCAGTCCCGCTCCGGCAAAAAAGAAAGAAAACAATATCAACCTCAACCTGAAGAAAATTGATTTAAAAAATATCCGCTTCTTTCAGAATGACTTATGGGTTGGTTCACAGAATACCATTCAAGTGGGGGCGCTGATTGTTGATGCAGAAAGGATTGACTTTGTCCGCAATCAATACATCGTTAATGAATGTATCCTTACCCAGCCGAGTGTCATACTTCAGAATCTGGAGGGATTGAGACCGCCTAAACTAAAAAAGAAAGTTCCTTACTACGACGGCAAGTCCTTCTATTTTAATCCCGGTGAAATCGAGGTTCAGTTTAAAAACATTCAAATTAAAGGCGGACGACTTTTTATTGAAGGCAATACAGAAAACGCAAGAGCGGGCTTTGATGAATCCCATATAGAACTTTCAGCGCTAAATGGGAAACTGAAAAATTTTGTGCTGAACAAGGACACCATGAAAGCAGCTGCCGTTTTAAGTGTAAAAGACAGAAGCGGATTCGAAATCAAAAAATTGGCAGCCAATATTCGGTTTACGCCACAAATCATGGAGTTCAACAATCTTGACCTGCAAACCAACAAAAGCAGGCTGGGTAGTTATTATGCCATGCAATACCAGGATTTCAATGAAGACTTTGCTCATTTTCTCAGTCAGGTAAAATTAAAAGCCCGTTTCACGAACGCAAAAGTGCACAGCGATGATATCGCTTTCTTTGCCCCAGAACTGAAGGGATGGAACAAACAGATTACACTGGGAGGAAATTTTGATGGCACTATTGAAGACTTTAGTGTGTCTGGACTCAATGGTAATATTGGTGCCAATACCAGTATTACCGGATCCCTGACCATGAAGGGCTTGCCGGATATCAACATCACACAGATCAATTTCAGCAACGGGGTTCTGAACACCAATGCTTACGACCTGGGCCTTTTTATACCGGCCATGAAAGATATCAGGAATCCCGATTTACCCGCCCTGGGTCCGATTGTATTCCGTGGAAATTTTAAAGGGACTATCAACAACTTCAATACGACCGGAGTCATTTCAACCAGACTGGGTGGCGCACAAACCAATATCAGCCTGGCTTTCCCGGAAAAAGGAGAACCCAGCTTTGAAGGCTTTTTGAGCACGAAAAAATTTCACCTCGGCAAATTCCTGAAATTGGATTCACTTGGCCATATCAATTTCAGTGGCAAGGTAATTGGATCCAGTTTCAATATTGACAAACTGAAAACCCAGTTTGACGGCATTGTTCACAGCCTTGAATACAATGGATATGCGTATAGCAATATCATCGCTAATGGCACCATCCAAAGAAAGGCCTTTAACGGCGAACTGGAAATTGAAGACCCGAATATTGGTTTTACCAGCAACGTAGAAGTTGATTTCAGTAAAGAAGTGCCGCTATTCAATATCGTAGGAGACTTGTCCAAAGCAGATTTGCATGCATTGAACCTGGTAAAAGATTCCATTAAAATCGCAGGATTGCTCGATGTAAATTTTACCGGTAGCAATATTGACCAGTTTATAGGAACGGCCAAATTATTGAATGCGAACATACAAAATGCCAGTAAAGGAATTCAGTTCGACTCTTTAAACCTAAGTTCTTTTTACAGCGATTCCATCAAAACCCTGCACGTAGGCAGTAACGAATTTAATGCTACCATCAATGGTAAATTCAATATCAAGGAATTGCCATCCAGTTTTCAGGCATTCCTGAACAACTACTACCCTGCTTATATACCGTCTCCCAAAACAACACCCATTAATCAGGAATTCGATTTTGCCATCAACACATTCTATATTGAACCCTATTTCAAAATCTTTACCAATAAGATATCCGGATTCAACGATGTAAGTATAAAGGGTAAAATTGACACAAGAAATATTGGACTGGGCATCAATGCCTATATACCTTATGGCAAATATGACCAGTATGCAGCTACCGGTTTTCAACTGGAAGGAAAGGGCGATTTTGATTCATTAGCAGTCACCACCAATATCAAAAATTTTGAAATCGGGGATAGTTTAAGCTTGCCCAATTCTGTCATTAATATTGTTGCTTCCAATGACCATTCGGTTGTATCCATTAATACAAAAGCAAACAGTACACTGGATGATGCTGCACTGCTTACAAATGTGTTTACATTGGAAGATGGTGTAAGAATTCAATTCAAACCCTCTTCATTTGTATTAAAGGAGAAAAAATGGAGTATTGAAGACAATGGAGAACTCGTCATCAGAAAGAACCTCTTAAGCGCCAATAATGTAAAGATATCACAGGGTGATTTTCAGGAAATAAAAATTGTAACCGAAGAAGAAGACGGAGGCAATACAAGTAATTTACTGGTGAAGTTGAAAAATATTGTACTGGGTGATATCGCTTCTCCTTTCATGAGAAAAGAAACGCTGGAAGGGATAGTAAGCGGAGAAATAAAAGTATCTGATTATTTTGGAGACTTACAGGCAACTGCCAATTTAAAAGCAGCTTCTTTTTATTATGAGCAGGACTCCATTGGTGTGGTAGACATTAAAGCTGCATACAATAGCAAAACCGGATTGCTTCCATTTGAAGTAATATCACCTAATAAAAACTATGACCTGAGCGCGAAGGGCTCTTTCAATATTAAAGACACGAGCGGCAATTCTTTTACCACCAAAATTCATCTGAACGAAACAGAGATTGGTGTCATTGAAAACCTGCTGACAGGCCTTTTCAGTAATCTAAAAGGAATTGCTTCCGGAGATTTGGAAATCAGTGGAGACTTAAATGCTCCCCAGCTCCTGGGGGCCCTTACGCTGAAAGATGCCGGACTGAAAGTTGATTTTACACAGGTAGAATATACCATTGATTCAGCCAACCTCGTATTTGAAAAAGATGGAATCAATTTCGGAAGTTTTACCATCAGGGACAAATTCGGATACACCGGAACGGCAAGTGGGAAACTATATGAGAATGGCTTTAAGAATATGGCATTCGACTTTGATGTGAAGACTGACAAATTACTCATGATAGACACCAAGGCAAAGGACAATGAACAATTTTACGGCAAAGTAATTGGCAGGGCAAACCTGAGCTTTAAAGGACCTGAGAACGATTGCAAAATGACGATTGTAGCGGAAGCCAACGACAGTTCTCATATTTATATTCCCAATAAGGAAAGCAAGGAAAGCGGGAGTGCCGACTTTATTGTTTTTAAATCTTATGGAACAGAACTGGAAACCCGTTCGCAGAAAAGCAATTTCAATTTAACAGTAGACCTGGATGTTACCGCGAATAACAAAGTAATGATTGATGTTATTTTAGATGAAGTGAGTGGTGATGTTATTAAGGCAGTTGGTAACGGTCGTTTATTAATTAAAGCAGGAACCATTGAACCCTTAACCATCAAAGGGCGATATAACATTGAAAGAGGAAACTATGATTTTAATTTTCAGTCCCTCTTAAAGAAACCATTTGTATTATTGCCTAATTCAAACAACTACATTGAATGGAACGGAGATCCTTATAAAGCCACTATGAGTATTGATGCTCAATACACTGCTGAACGTATCTCTCTTTCTGATTTAATTGGCAACAATATCTTCAGTGGATCTGTAAGAGGATACCGGGGTGATGTATATGTAATAGCCGAATTGAGAAATCAGTTGAGCCAACCAGATATCAGTTTTAGATTGGATTTTCCTCAGGGAAGTCCGGTAAAAAACGACAACGAATTCTCCGCCTTCCTGAACAGAATCCAGCGGGATGAAAATGAAATATTAAAGCAGGTTTCTTTCCTGATTGTATTTGGATCCTTTGCTCCTCCCGGAGAATTTAACAACCGATCCGGAGGCGCCAATCCTTACAATATCAGTTCTTTGGGCATCAATACCCTTTCTCAGGTATTAACCAATGAAGTCAACAAAGCCTTATCTGGTTTGCTGTACAAGATTACAGGGGACAGAAGTTTACGATTCGACTTGGGTGCTTCTTTGTACAATAGCTCCAGCATATTTGGCGCAACAACCGGAGGGGTTCAAAACAACAGCAATGTACTGGACAGATCCAGGGTTAATTTTAAACTGGGTAAAAGCTTCCTCAATAACAATGTGATTGTTACTTTCGGTGGCGATCTGGATTTTAATTTAGGTGCCCGCAGCAGTGTTGGCAATAATTTTCAGTGGTTACCCGATTTAAATATTGAAATCATACTAACAAAAGACAGAAAACTAAGAGCGATTATCTTCAATAAAAATAGCCTGGATATTAGCGGTTCCAATTTCGGAAGAAGAAACAGAACTGGTGCCAGCATTTCTTACAGAAGAGATTTTGATAAATTATGGGCAAAGAAAGAAAAAGAAGTTACCGTTACAGATCCTGCACAAAAGAAATAAGCATTGGATTAGGGCAAAAGCGGATCGGGAACTTTCCTGCAATTCCTTAAACGATAAATATAAAAAAAGCGTACCACTCCACCCCCTCTTTGTTGTTTTAATTTTTCAGCGAGTTCAATCTTTGTAAAATAAGCACCATAGGCTTCTGATACATTCAGTGGCAAATTAGAAGGAACAATTACATAGGCATCCATACCCATTTGCAAAGAACCGCGTTCTTTGTTTAGCCAGGCAAACTGATGAAGGTCTTGTAAGGATCCAACACCTATTAAAGGGACTCCCGAAACACGGGACACATAAAATTCCAGATGTCCGCCCGGAAACCATTTATTGGTAAGTAAGACAGGATTGGATTTTATTTGACCTTCTCCAATATCTTCTTTTACAATGTCCGAGAATTGGTCTCCCAAAGATGTCCAGCCGGAAAGATCCAGCGTAGGGCAATATTCACCAAAAGATTCAGGGGCTTTTGATCCAAAATTCACCGGCGAATAGCGGATAAGGGCAATACCCGTTAGTAATGCAAAGCTCACAAACCCCAGTGCCCACTTTAAAATACGAGGAAAGAAAATGCCTTTACGCTGCTCCAGCCAGGCAGCTGCAATAAAATAAAGCGGAATATAGGCCGGACCAGACCAATGCGGCAAAGTAGGATTAAATAAAGCGATGCTCCAGAAAACCAGTAACATCGGAATACTCATACAGAATAACCAGGTACCAATTCTTTGCTGTCTGAACCTGAATTGTTTTCTAACAAAAAAGATAACGGCCAACCATACCAATACAAAGACAAAGGGATTCTGATAGGCAAACTCCCCTGCTATTTGCTGAAGAAAGGCATCGGTATTTACACCGGTATGGGTAACCCTTCCTGAATGAAAACGGTAGGTAATAAAATCATATTGAATATTCCAGTAAAGAATGGGTGTCAGGAACAAAATGGTTATGATGGCAGAAATATAGATCCTGGGATTGGCTAACCAATGACGCTTCTGCAACAGAATGAACAAACCAAATCCAGCCCAGAGAAACAAACCATGCACTTTGGCCAATGCAGCCATACCAATGATTACACCGAGAAAAATCCAGATACTCCAATTCTTCTCGTCCGATTTATGCGTAATCAGATAAGCCATAATATAAAGCGCACCTGTCCAGAAGGGCATCTGCGGAGAGTCAGGCAACACAAAGAACCCTGCAATAAATCCTGTGTAAACAGAGGCAGTATACAAAAGTGCCGCATACCAGCCCATTCTTTCGTTCCCAATCAACTTGCCCGTCTTAAATATAAACCAGGTTGAAAAAGCAGCTCCAACAAAACTGCCCAGCCTTAAAGAAAGCTCAGAAGCCCACCATCCATTGAGGCTGAAAACACGCATCATCCAGCCAACCATGGGTGGGTGATCAAAATAATTCCAATCCGGTCTTAAAAGGTAGGTCCAGTAATACACTTCATCATTACCTAACTCAATGGTAGAGGCAAGCAGGAGTTTAATAATAAAACTGATGCCAATTAAATAGAGAACTGGTTTTGTATAGGATTTCACCAACAGCATTTAGGTAGCTGAATATTGAACACTAAAAGTAAGAAAAATTCACCGGATGGTATTTACTTAGCCCTATGCTCCAAAATCCATTGAACAGCCAAAGCATAACCGCTTAGTCCCAAACCAGCAATGGTTCCTTTCACTTTTGCAGAAACATGAGATAGTTTCCTGAAATCTTCCCGTGCATGAATATTACTGATATGAACTTCAATAACAGGTGGCTGAATAGCAGCAATAGCATCTCCAATTGCAACACTGGTATGCGTATAGCCGCCAGGATTCAATATAATACCCTCAGCGGTCTCGCCTGCAGATTGAACGGCATTAATCAATTCGCCTTCTATATTCGATTGATAATAGGTAAACTGTACATGAGGGAATTTCGCTTTCAGTTGCTCGAGGTATTGCCCAAAGGAAAGACTACCGTATACTTCCGGCTCTCGCTTTCCCAGTAAATTTAAATTCGGTCCATTAATGATTGCAATATTCATAAGCTGAAATTACTGCATCATTTCTACAAAACGATCAAATAAATAACGACTATCGTGCGGACCAGGCGTACTTTCCGGGTGGTATTGAACACTGAATGCAGGTCTGTCCTTTAAACGGATTCCTTCAATGGATTCATCGTTCAGGTTCACATGGGTTACTTCCACATTTGGATGATTCTTAACCGCAACCGGATCTACCCCAAACCCATGGTTCTGTGTGGTTATTTCGCACTGACCGGTAATGATATTTTTAACGGGGTGATTAAGGCCTCTGTGACCATGGTGCATCTTAAATGTAGGTATACCATTTGCCAAAGCAAGCAACTGATGCCCCAGACATATTCCAAATACAGGCTTGTGTTCATCCAGAATATCTTTTACCGTCTCAATAGCATAGGGCATGGCAGCAGGATCACCTGGGCCATTTGAGATAAAGTATCCTGTTGGATTAAACTCCTTTAAACGACTCATGGGCGTTTTGGCAGGGTGTACACGTATATGCGCCCCTCTGCTCACCAGACACTGCAGAATATGTTGCTTAACACCAAAATCCAATACAGATACTTTGATAGGAGAATTAGCATCTCCCATCTCATATTCTGCTGTAGTACTTACCTTACTTGCCAGTTCCTGTCCATCCATACTAGGCACTTCTTTCAATTTGGCTTTCAAGTCTTCTACAGAAAGATCTTCAGAAGAAATTATGCAGTTCATTGCGCCAACTGTTCTGATATGCGCAACCAAAGCACGCGTATCAATACCATCGATGGCTACAATATTGTTTTGTATTAAGTAAGCATTTAGATCCTGATTAGCCAAATGTCTGCTGTACTGTTCTTCCAGATTTCTGGCAATCAGCGCATGAATCTTTACTGAATTGCTCTCTACATCCGTTTCCTTTACCCCGTAATTGCCAATATGCACGGTATTCATGATAATTACCTGTCCGGTATAGCTGGGATCGGTAAACACTTCCTGATAACCAGTCATACCTGTATTAAAACAGATTTCACCAGTGGCGGTACCAATTTTACCAAAGGAAAGACCATGAAAAACATGTCCATCTGCAAGAACAAGTGTTGCGGGTTTGCGGATAAGCGTAGAGTGAGGCATATTGAAAATTATGTGTGTAAAAGAAAATCAAATTTGTCAAAAAAACGAATGAAGTTGCTAACAGACAGATTAAAAAAAAGGCAAAACCGAAACGATTTTGCCTTTATGTTAATACCACTTCATTTAATTTATTCAGCGGCTTTTTCTTCAGTTGAAGCAGCTTCTGGAGCTACAGTGGTTTCTTCAGCAGCTTCGGCTTTTTTAGGAGCACGGCTACGACGGGTTTTCTTAGCAGGTTCAGCAGCAGCTGTTGCAGACTTACCATAGATTTCGTTGAAGTCAACCAATTCAATCATTGCTTTTTCCGCATTGTCACCAGGACGAATACCTAGTTTCAAAATACGGGTGTAACCACCTGGACGAGAAGCAACTTTAGGTCCAACTACAGTGAATAATTCTTTCACAGCAGCTTTATCCTGCAACTCAGCAAACACCAAACGGTGATTGTGGCTGATTTGTAAAGCAGATTCATTCTTTTTAGTCTTGGTAATCAAAGGCTCTACGTAAGCTCTTAAAGCTTTGGCTTTAGCCAAAGTAGTAACGATACGCTTGTGCGTGATTAACTGACTGGCAAGGTTCTGCAACAAGGCCACTCTGTGTGCCTTCTTACGACCGAGGTTGTTGATTTTGTCTCCGTGACGCATGACATTTAAGTTTTAACTCCACACCGGGTCAGGATTTGTGGAGGTTGCCCCGCTTATTGTGTAAACGAAGCGTGAGTGAATAATTAATTATCTAAATTATCTAAACCTAGTTTACCTAGATCCATACCAAAGCTTAAACCTCTTTCGGTTAATACCTGTTCAATTTCAGACAAGGATTTCTGACCGAAGTTTCTGAACTTCATCAAATCTTCCTGTTCGTATTGAACTAATTCGCTTAAGCTATTGATTTTTGCTGCTTTTAAGCAATTGAACGCACGCACAGAAAGATCTAAATCTTCTAATGGTGTTTTCAATACTTTACGCAGTTGCAATACATGCTCATCAACCACATCTTCTTTCTTATCTTCTTTGTTGTCGAAAGTGATGTTTTCATCGGTGATGATCATCAAATGCTGAATCAAAATTCTGGAAGCCTGTTTAACCGCTTCTTCAGGATGAATGGTTCCGTCAGTAGCAACATCCAAAATTAATTTTTCGTAGTCTGTTCTTTGTTCCACACGGTAGTTCTCAATAGCGTACTTAACGTTCTTGATAGGTGTGTGAATAGAATCGATAGCGATATATCCAAATGGTGCATCTTTTACCTTGTTCTCTTCAGCTGGAACATAACCGCGACCTCTTGCAATGGTAAGCTCGATGTCTAATTTTGCGGTTGGATCCATGGTGCAGATCAACAATTCAGGATTCATCACCTGGAAGCTTGGCGTTACTTCGCCAATCATTCCGGCAGTGAATTCGCTGCGACCTTTGATTGATAAATTGATTTTTTCAGAAGTAAGATCCATATCGGCGTTTTTCTTAAAACGAACCTGCTTTAAATTCAGGATCATTTCAGTAACGTCTTCGGTAATACCCTTGATAGTAGCAAACTCGTGGTCTACTCCATCAATTTTAATTCCTACGATAGCGTATCCTTCTAAAGAACTCAAAAGTACTCTGCGTAAAGCATTACCAATGGTTAAACCATATCCTGGCTCTAGCGGACGAAATTCAAACTGACCTTCAAAATCAGTTGCTTTCTGTAGAACGATTTTGTCTGGCTTTTGGAAGCTTAAAATTGCCATATTAAAACGTGTTTTATTAGTTGTGTGAGTAGATAAATTACTTAGAGTACAATTCAACGATCAATTGCTCCTTAATGTTTTCAGGAACATGCTCGCGCTCTGGCATGGTGATGAACGTACCTTTCATTTCAGTTTCGTTCCAATCTAACCAACCAAACTTAGGGTTCTTACCACGGGTTTTGCTGGTAATGCCAGAATTGTGTGCACTCTTAGGACGGTAAGCAATGATATCACCTGGCTTACAAGTGTAAGAAGGTACATTCATGATTTCACCGTTCACAGTAATGTGCTTATGGTTAACCAACTGACGAGCTTCTGGACGGCTGGCAGTTAATCCCATACGGAATACTGTATTGTCTAAACGTGCTTCTAATAATTTAATCAGGTTCTCACCGGTAACACCTTTTAAACGCTGAGCTTCTTCAAAAGTCTTACGGAACTGGCGCTCCAATACACCATAAGTGTACTTAGCCTTTTGCTTTTCTCTCAACTGTAGGGCGTATTCGCCTAAAGTTTTACGCTTACGGGCAGCACCGTGCTGTCCTGGAGGGTTAGAATTTTTACCTAACCACTTGGCGTTTCCTAAAATAGGTTCGCCGAAGATTCTGGAGATTTTGGTCTTTGGACCTGTGTAACGTGCCATAATTTAAATTTTCATTTCGATTTTTTTAGCATTCGTTGCGTCGATCGGTTAAAAATCGTAAAAAATGAATCGGGCAACCTTTTGATAAATGAAACCTTGTGGCTCAATATTATTTCCAATACCCCAGTTGGGGCTTAGGTATATTAAACTCTTCTTTGTTTTGGAGGACGACAACCGTTGTGTGGCATAGGGGTAACGTCTTTAATAGAAGTTACTTCAATACCAGACTGAGAGATAGAACGGATAGCACCTTCACGACCGGCTCCTGGTCCTTTTACAAATACATCAACACGCTTCAAACCTGCGTCCAATGCAACTTTAGCAGCATCAGCAGCAGCCATCTGAGCTGCGTAAGGAGTGTTTTTCTTAGAACCTTTGAAACCCATTTTACCAGCACTGCTCCAGCTGATAACCTGTCCAGTCTTGTTGGTAAAACTGATGATGATGTTGTTGAAAGTAGCAGAAATTCTTACTTCGCCGGCAGCATCTACTTTTACTACTCTTTTCTTGGCAGCAGCTTTTGCACTGTTCTGCGCTTTTTGTGGTTTAGCCATTTTTGCTTTTTTAGGTAATCTTCCCCGAGGGGATGGTTAAAAAATATCCGTTGGAACGGAACCCGGCGGTCTCCCTCTTTACAGAGATCCAACCAACAGGGATTTTATGCAAGAAAGCCCGAATGTTCATTCGGGCTGACTATTTATTTCTTAGCTGCTTTTTTCTTACCAGCAACTGTCTTACGCTTACCTTTTCTGGTACGGCTGTTGGTCTTTGTTCTCTGACCACGAACAGGAAGTCCTTTACGGTGACGTAACCCTCTGTAACAGGCGATATCCAGCAAACGCTTGATACTCATAGAAACTTCACTTCTAAGTGCACCTTCTACCTTGAATTCGTTATTGATGATGTTACGGATAGCAGTTTGCTCCTCATCATTCCATTGGTTTACTTTCTTATCAAAGTCAATACCTGCTTTTGCAAGAATGTACTGAGCTGTTGAACGTCCAATACCAAAAATATAGGTTAGACCAATCTCTCCTCTTTTGTTTTTTGGCAAATCAATACCGGCAATACGAGCCATATTATAATTGTTTTATGCTGTTAATTTGATTAATCGGATTACCCTTGACGCTGCTTAAAGCGAGGATTCTTTTTGTTAATCACAAATAATTTACCCTTGCGCTTCACGATCTTACAATCGGCACTGCGTTTTTTAATGGAAGCTCTTACTTTCATTTTTTGATTGTTTAACTGTTATTTTCCTGTTACGTTCGTTGTTTTTATTTGTATCTGAAAATGATTCTTCCTCTGCTCAAATCGTACGGGCTCATTTCCACACCCACTTTGTCCCCTGGTAAAATACGGATGTAGTGCATCCTCATTTTTCCTGAAATAGTGGCCAATATTTCGTGGCCATTTTCTAACTTCACTCTGAACATAGCATTACTCAATGCTTCCAGAATGACTCCGTCCTGTTTAATCAATGGTTGTTTCGACATACTATTTTTGGGGCTGCAAAGATATTAGAATACAACCGAATTATGAAAAATAAGGGGAGAAAACTCATAAAAATGTGGAAAAAAGTTACAAAAAATTAGTTTTCCACCGAAAAAAGGCAGTTTTAACCCCGGATTTGCCCCCAAAAAGCACCCTCCCTACTCTGCCCAGCTCATGGTATACCCCTCGTTTTCGATCCGAATGGCTTCTTCGGTTAACTGAAGCGGATGGAAAGTATCCACCATCACAGCCAGTTCAAGGGTTTCTTTTTTACCAATGCTTTTTTCTACTGCGCCCGGATGCGGACCATGCGGAATGCCTGCAGGATGAAGGGTAATCATTCCCCTGGTTACATTTTTGCGACTCATAAAGTCTCCGTCAACATAATACAATACTTCATCGCTGTCAATATTACTATGGTTGTACGGAGCAGGAATGGCCTGTGGGTGATAATCGTATAATCTTGGGCAGAAACTACAAACCACAAAATTATGCGCATCAAAAGTCTGGTGCACGGGTGGCGGCTGATGTACTCTGCCAGTAATAGGTTCAAAATCGTGTATGCTGAATATATAAGGATAGCAACATCCATCCCATCCAATTACATCAAAGGGATGCGTGCCATAATGCAAACCATATAGCACCCCTTTCTTTTTGGTCTTAATTAAAAAGTCGCCTTTCTGGTCAATTGTCTCTAATTCCTTTGGTCCTCTGATATCTCTTTCACAATAGGGCGCATGTTCCAATAGTTGTCCATGTCTGCTCAGGTAACGCTTTGGATAGCGGAAAGGGCTGAAGCTTTCTACAATAAAAAGTCGGTTATTGGCATCATTAAAATGAATCTGATAAATGGTACCTCTTGGAATAACAATATAATCACCATAAGAAAAATCCAGTTTACCATACTGGGTTTTGACCGTACCACTTCCCTCGTGAATAAAAATCAATTCGTCTGCATCAGCATTTTTATAAAAATAGTCGGACATGCTTTGTTGAGGTGCAGCCAGTACAATATGACAATCGTTGTTAACCAATACGGCCTTTCTGCTCTTTAAATAATCCGCTTCAGGTTTTACCTGAAATCCTTCAAAGCAACGATGCTTCAGCATTTTCTCTTCGGCCACTTTGGGGGATACATCAATGGGATCATCCGTTTTGATGATCTGTGTTGGAGGATAAATATGATACAAGAGCGAATAGTCGTCGCTGAATCCTTCCGTAGAAAACAACTGCTCAGAATACAAACCACCATCCGGCTTTCTGAACTGTGTATGACGTTTATGAGGGATGGATCCCAACTGAATATAATGTGGCATACAATCTGTTTTAAAGCGAACTAAATAAACGAATCAAACTTTCATACTCCCGGGAACAGCGGTCTACCAATAACCTCCCCTCTGAAAGGCCAGGGAACACCAGCTAAAATTAACAAAGCTGCAATCAGAAAGAAAATAAAAGCTTTCTTATACTTCACTTCATCTGCAACTTGTTTTTTAGACATACCGTGAGCCAGTGTGATAAATACAATCGCCCCAATCATGGTTACTGGATGTTCCATCCAGAAAAAACGATAAAACTTATCTTTCATAAAAGTAGTCCCTTCTGGCAACTGGGTAGTTAAAATACCATAACGTCCCAAGGCTACCTGATATAAACCCAACAATAATGTGATATGCGAAGCAATCATGGTGAACAACCAGACTTTCTTATCACCCGGCTGAAATGTTTTTTTAGCAGACCATCCGTAATACGCTTTCACAATAGATACCACTAACAAAATCAGAATCACCCAACGTAAAAAATTGTGTAAATGAACAAATCCTGTTTGCATAAAATAATTTTAAGGCAATAATAAAATGTAGGGCAAGATACAACAGAAATGGTTTACGCTTTCACGTAAACCATTCTAACCAAACAAACAAATAAACAAACGGGATTATTGCTTAACCCAGTCGGCAACAAATAAATTGGTATCGCGGGTTCCTCCATTGTTCCTGTTGGAACCAAACACAATTTTCTTGCCGTCTGGACTAACCATTGGGAAGGCATCAAAACCCTGATCTCTGCTTATCTTCTGCTTATTATTGCCATCCAGGTCTACCAGGTACATATTAAAAGGGAATCCTCTTTTGTATTCGTGATTGCTTGAAATGATAATCCCTTTGCTGTCAGGTGTAAAATTGGGTGCCCAGTTGGCCTGTCCCCAGTTGGTAATCTGTTTTGCATTGGATCCATCTGCATCCGCCACCCAAACTTCCATATTGGTTGGAGCAACCAACCCTTCTTTTAATAATTCTTTGTACTCTGCAACTTCAGCTTCTGTTTTAGGTCTGCTGGCACGCCAAACAATCTTCGTCCCATCCGGGCTAAACCAGGCACCCCCATCATATCCTAAGTCATGGGTAATTTGCCTTTCCTTGCCAGAAGCCAGGTCCATGATATACAATTCAAGGTCACCACTTTTATCGCTGCAATAAATCATTTTCTTTCCATCGTAAGAAAGGGTTGCTTCTGCATCATATCCCTTGGCATTGGTTAGCTTCTTTACAATTTTACCATTCAGGTCTGCCATGTAAATATCGTAGCTGCTGTACAAAGGCCAGATATATTTGTTTCCGTACTTGGCGCGATCCGGAACGGGGGGACACTCGTCTCCGCCTTCGTGTGTAGAGGCATAAATGATATGCTTACCATCGGGCATAAAATAGGCGCAGGTAGATCTTCCCTTTCCGGTTCCCACTAATTTATATTCGAACTTCTCTCCTGCTTTGGTTGGTATTTTACCCACAAAAATCTGATCACAGTTTACCCCTTCTTTAGGATTGGTCCGCTGAAACACAATATGCTTACTGTCAAAACTCCAGTAGGCTTCTGCATTATCGCCTCCAAACGTTAGCTGCTGTACGTTTTTAAAATATTTTTCACCTTCAAAACGCAGGGTATCACCAGGTACTTTCGCTAATGGCAAAGCACCATGCTGCGCTCCGGGCTGGGCAAAAGCGCCCAGTACATAAAGAACTTGCGCAAAAAACAGGATAGCTTTTTTCATAATATTTATATATGCAGCAAAATTAGATTGATGAAGGATGAATATTGTCAGGAAACTGTCATAGGTTCCGAACAGAAGAAAAAACAAATTAGCTTTGCAGCATAAAATCAATTTCATGCCCCTCATAGCTCCTTCCCTTTTAAGCGCCAATTTCCTGAACCTGGAAAAAGATTGTCAGATGCTGAATGAAAGTCAGGCCGATTGGTTTCATCTGGATGTAATGGATGGAAGGTTTGTTCCCAATATCAGTTTTGGACTTCCTGTAATCAGTCATATCAGAAAAGGAACCAACAAGGTATGTGACGTGCACTTAATGATAGAGGAACCAGAAAAATATACACCCGCTTTTAAAGAAGCCGGTGCCGATATTTTAACTGTACATATTGAGGCCTGCCATCACCTGCACAGAAATATTCAGCAGATTAAAGCACTCGGAATGAAGGCAGGTATAGCTGTAAATCCGCACACTTCAGTTGATTTACTGAAAGACATTATTGCCGATGTAGACCTGGTATGTTTAATGAGTGTGAACCCGGGATTTGGCGGACAAAGTTTTATTCCAAGAACCATCGAAAAAATAAAACAGCTGAAAAACATGATCAGCAACGCTTCGAGCCATTGTCTCATTGAAATTGACGGTGGTGTTACACTGGAAAACGCAAAAGAAATATTAGTGGCCGGAGCCGATGTATTGGTTGCAGGCAATACGGTATTTAAATCTGCAGACCCAAAAGCAACCATTGCTGCTTTAAAAGCATTATAATTTTCATCATAACAAATCGCAAGCAAACATTCCGGTTACCGGATTGTTAAGCTATGAATCTTTCCACAGCTGTGCATAAGAATCTTTAGGAAATATCTGTATGGCTGAATTAAATTTGAGAGAGAACGGTAAAGTTACCCGAAGAACCTGATTTTTAAACTAAAACCCTAGAGATTGACAGAAACAATCATTAGCCTGGAATCGGTAAACCCCATTGAGTTTTTTGGCGTCAATAACGGAAAACTCGATTTACTGAAGAAAAAATTTCCCCTTTTAAAAATCTTGTCTAGAGGCACTCAATTAAAACTGAGCGGCGCGCCCGAACAGATTGATACTGCTAGAGAAAAAATTGATTTAATTGTACAGTACCTGCAAAGAAACGGCCATCTGAGTGAAGGCTATTTCGAGCAGATTTTAGGTGGCGACGACGCCGAAGCCATCGATAACTTTGTAGACCGGAACCCCAATGATATCCTGGTATTTGGCCCCAATGGCAAGACAGTAAGGGCAAGAACCCAGAATCAGAAAAAAATGGTACATGCTGCCGACAGAAACGATATTGTTTTTGCCATTGGACCAGCAGGTACCGGTAAAACCTACACAGCGGTTGCGCTGGCGGTAAGGGCCCTGAAAAACAAAGTAGTCAAGAAAATAATTTTAACCCGCCCCGCAGTAGAAGCGGGGGAAAGCCTTGGGTTCCTGCCCGGTGATTTAAAGGAAAAGATTGATCCATACCTGCGTCCATTATATGACGCGTTGGACGATATGATTCCAGCGGACAAACTGGGGTACTATATGAGCACCCGTACCATCGAAATTGCACCACTTGCCTATATGCGCGGTAGAACACTCGACAACGCATTTATCATTTTGGATGAAGCCCAGAATGCGAATGACCTTCAGTTAAAAATGTTTTTAACCCGTATTGGCGCCAATGCAAAAGCCATCATCACAGGTGATCCAACCCAGATTGATTTGCCGCGAAATATGCGCAGTGGTCTGGATAAATCAACACGGATACTACGGAACATCGAGGGCATTGCCCATATTGAATTAACCGAAGAAGACGTGGTAAGACATAGGCTGGTTAAAGCAATCATTAAGGCTTATGACAAAGAAAAAGACAGAGAGGACAAGGAAAACCCTCCCTACCACCGATAACCGATATTTCAATCAATTACAAAGCGCCATTGGCGCTTTTTTTATTTAAACCAGCAAGAGCCGTACCGAAACCACCACACACACTATTTTTAACTTAATTTCCTTAATGAATTGAATAAGTTGAATTTTATGAAAAGAATATTGCTCTTATTATCTGTTATGACCATTGGACATACTTCTTTATTAGCAAAAAGACCCAGTGGGAAACCCAAAACTGATGCGGTACCGGTAGATGGAAATAAAGAAAGGTGCGGCAATACGCACAATAAAATATTCTATTAAAACTCAGCAATGAGTGGGTTTACCGTGACAAAGTGCTGAAAACACCACAGACTTACAAAATCAGCCATAAAGAGGCTTCTGATGCAGTTGAGAAGGAATTCTTCTCCATTGACTCATACGAAGGCCGCGTGAGAAGTAGCGATGTAAATACAAGGTAGACAGTTATAAATTATATGATGAGCAAGGCATTAAAACTCATCAAAAAGAAAACATAGGCATTACTCGCCAAGAATAGCGTGCCCTAATTTGTCTCTTTTGGTTGTTAGGTATTTTTCATTGTGCGGATTGGGAACTACTTCAATCGGAACCGTATCCACTATTTCCAGACCATAGCCTTTTAAGCCGGCTCGCTTTCGCGGATTATTGCTCATCAATTTCAGTTTGGTGATGCCCAAGGCACGAAGGATCTGCGCACCTACCCCATAATCCCTTTCGTCCATTCCGAAGCCCAGTTTTAAATTGGCTTCTACGGTATCCATTCCGGCTTCCTGCAGCTGATAGGCTTTTAATTTGTTAATCAAACCGATTCCTCTGCCTTCCTGATTCATATAAAGAATCACCCCTTTACCAGCGGCTTCCACCATGCGCATAGCTTTGTGCAGTTGTTCACCACAATCGCAACGAAGACTTCCTAATATATCGCCAGTAAAACAACTGCTGTGTACACGGGTAAGCACTGGTTCGTCTTTTTCCCAGCTTCCCTTAACCAAGGCAAGATGTTCCGCTCCGGATAAAGTTTCCTTAAATGCAATCAATTCAAAGGAACCATATTTAGTAGGCATATTAACGCGAACCAATTCTTCAATTAAAGAATCGGAACTCAGGCGATAGTCAATTAAATCCTTGATCGAAATAATTTTAAGATCAAACTTTTTAGCAATTTCCAATAACTGGGGAAGTCTGGCCATAGATCCATCTTCATTCATTACTTCCACTAAAACCCCAGCCGGTTCCAATCCTGCCAAACGAGCCAGATCAACCGTTGCTTCCGTATGCCCGCTTCTTCTCAAAACACCGCCAGCTTTTGCTCTCAGCGGAAATATATGTCCGGGCCTTCCTAAATCGGATGCCTTAGTTTCTGGTTGTACCAGTGCCTGAATGGTTTTGGATCGATCATAAGCAGAAATACCCGTGGTAGTACCCTGACCAATCAAATCGATAGACACAGTAAAAGCGGTTTCGTGTAAAGAAGTATTGGATGAAACCATCGGTGTTAAATCGAGTTCTTTACATCTTTCTTCCGTTAACGCCACACAAATCAACCCTCTTCCCTCCTTGCTCATGAAATTAATGGCTTCCGGCGTTGCAAATCGGGCTGCCATGATAAAGTCGCCTTCGTTCTCACGATCTTCATCGTCTACCACAATCACCATCTTACCGTTCCTTATATCTTCAATCGCTGCGGAAATGCTATCTAACATAATTCTGAATTGAGTTGCAAAATTACATAAACCCATTCAAGCAACCGCTTTAAAACAATTGTATTCAGTACAAATACCCCTGATTTTAACAATTAATCGGAATAGCATTGAAGAAATCATTGATATGAAAAGCATACTTTGTTTTATCTGTCTCTTTTTATTTCTGTCTGTAGCATTCACACAAAATCACTGGGGTGCAGTCAGCGGAGTTGTCAGCTTCAGGGGGATTAGAACTGCCGGTGCTACCATCACCCTGAGAGACAATGGAACCGGTACAGTTTACGCTACCAGAAGCAATGCTTCGGGAACCTATGGCATTTATCATCTCAGTCCTGCCAGTCAATATCAGATAACAGTTAGTTTTCCGGATGCCGACACCATACAGATACAATTGGTTCAGGTAATTGCCGGAGAAGATCTGCAGATTCATTTTTCATTGCAACCAGCTGTAAATATCCTTACCCCGATAATCATTCAAAACAAAGTATCCGGCAGGCAATGGAGAAACGGAATAACGATACTATCCGATCAAAGTCCGAATAGTCAGCACTGGAGTAATTTGTTTTTACACGAACCATCCGCAACTGTGAAAAATGATGGATCAGGAGCCATTTCCTTTTCCGGACAACGATATCGGGCCAATGCATTTTATATAGATGGTATATTGCAAAATGACCCATTTGGACTTTCTCCCAGTGGCATACTGAACGGAGAAAGCGGGCAAGGTCCTGCAGCGCTTGAGAGCATAGAACAAATTACTTTGATGAAAAGTCCTTTAGATGCTTCACTCGGAAACTTTACCGGAGCTGTAGTCCAGCTGGTCAGCCGCAGAGGTTCCAATCAACCCAGACAAGAAATTTACTCCCATACAAAAGCCAATTATCAACAGTACAGTCATAAAGGTATCAATATAAGCGGCCCTGTTATCCGAAATAAAATTTTCTTTTTTCTGAACACCGAATTCATTTCATCTCAAGCTGCTTTTTCATACGACAGCAGTCAGTATAAAGGTGAGACCCGATCCGTTGAAAAATTGAACCGGCTAAGACAAACCATGATGGAGCAATTTCATTATGACCCTGGCACAACAGACCAGCTTGCGCATTACAGAAACAACAAAATCTCTCTTCGAATAGATGCGCATTTGAACAAACAACATCAAATCAGCATAACAGGTAGATGGAATGAGGATTACAGGGAACAGGCTTTTCCACAACATGCAGTTATTCTTTCTTTTTCTAACAATATAAAATACAGTAATCAACAACAGTTAACAGTTAGTGCAGAATGGAAAAAATCCTGGCGGAATCAGATGCAAAACAGATTCTCCTTTTATTTTAATCAGCATCATCGGAATACGCTTCCGAAAATACAGGCATACCCTACCATCCGTATATTGGATGGAGAAGGCATCATTGTGATGGGTGCAAATGATGAGACATACCAGAATCGTTCACAACAAAAAAGTGTTCAAATCATCAATCGGTTGCAATGGTTAACAGGGATGCATTTAATTGAAGCTGGCATTGATTTTCAATTCCATCAACTCAACAATAATTTTATACCGAATGGACACGGCACTTATTTCTATTTCGGCATCAGTGATTTTGTACAAAATAGAAAACCGGCAGAGTTTATCATCAATCAAAAAACCAGGGAATGGATGGAGAACGATTATTTATCGGGCATACATCAAATAAAAAAAGCAGTATTTCTCAATTACAGATTATTGCTGAAGTCAAATATGCAATTGCAGACAGGAGTCAGATTACAAAGAGCGTATTTTATCAATGCAAACGAAACAGACTCTTTTACACAGCATATTGCTTTGCCCGTTCTTTCCTCCTATTACCAAACCGGTCAGTTACATTCAGGACAACTACCTCACTTCAACTGGAGTATTGCACCCAGGTTACAATGGATCTGGCAATTACCCAAATGGAACAGCACAATTAAAATAGGATCGGGAATTTTTACAGGGACGATTCCTAATTCCTGGCTCTCCGGAATTCAAAGCAATAACGGGAATAAAATTGTCGGCATAACGGCGAAAGGGAATCAGCTCAACGGTTATTTTTTTACGCCCCCTCACAATAATGAAGTCCCTACCCTGCCAGTCAATTTCACATCATCAAAAGGCACAGTATATATTAGCAGTAACGAGCTGAAACTCCCATCCATCTGGCGTTCGGTGATAAGTTGGGAACAACGCATCAGCGAACATTTCTCTGTAGAAACAGAGTTACTATATTATAGGCAAAAAACAGAAACAGGATTTAAGAATATCAATATTACCCGACCGAATACCCAACTATCCGGGGCAGACCAGCGATGGATCTATCATCCGGATAAGCCGGTCAATATGGCCTTACAAAGCAATGGGATGAATCCATACCAGCAAATCATGCTGATTCACAATTTGGACAGTATAAAACCTGGCGGCTATCAATGGCAGTTGCAGACTGTTTATAACAAAGCCCCTATCCGGTTGATGTTAAATTACTCATTTGGAAAATCAGCTGCATTGTACGACGGAAACTACACCAATACTTTACATTACTGGAGATTGCAGGAAAATACGAACGGTAGAAATTATCCAACACTGGCTATTTCTGATTTCAGTCAGGGACATCGGATTCATGCTTCCTTACATTGGCAAAACAATGCAACCCAAAAAAAGAAGACAAGTATATCCCTACACTATTCCGGCCAGCAAGGTGGATTATTCAGCTATGTTTATGGTGAAAACAATTTGTCTGGAGATGATCCCACTTCAGTAGGTTATGATCTTATTTATATCCCCCGAACAGACGAACTCTCATCCATTCTTTTCAAACCTACCATTTTCAATGGCTGGTATTTTGGATCTGAGGAACAAAGAAAAGCGCTAGATAATTTTATTGGTCAGGATTCCTATCTGCGAAAAAGAAGAGGAAAATATGCAGAAAAAAATGGAAGCAGGTCCCCGTTTTATCACCGGGTAGATTTATCCATGCAAAAACAATTTTATCCCAGCATCCAACATATTAAACTAAAATTGACACTGAATTTTGAACTGATTAATCTGCTGGGATTAATCAACAAAGATTGGGGGCAGGAACGGATTGTACCCGGAAACAGAATTCC
>JBDLUU010000037.1:0-4664 GCA_039805185.1 Bacteroidota bacterium | reverse complement strand
CAACACTGCTCAATATGACAGACTTATCTGGCTTTAACCCCAATGCGGTTGCCAACCCCAATAACAATATTTTTGGGCTACCCTTCACCGAAGAAGAATCAAGCGTTGTAATCCTTCCTGTGCCCTGGGAAGTAACGGTTAGTTACGGAGCAGGAACAGCCAGAGCTGCTGAACATGTCTTTAAAAGCAGCATGCAGGTAGACTTACTGGATATGGATGGAGATGCAGGATGGAAGAAAGGTTTCTTCATGAAAGAAATCGACAAAAAATTATTATTGAAAGGGGATTATCTAAGAAAAGAGGCAGAGCTGTATATAGACTATATTTCACAGGGTGCAGAACTAATTAAAAACAAGTTCATGTGCAAAAGCCTGAAGGAAATAAACGAAGGCAGTGTTTACCTGAATAACTGGGTATACGAACAGAGCAAAGCACTTCTTGATAAAGGAAAACTTGTTGGCATTCTGGGCGGTGACCATAGCACGCCTTTGGGTTTAATGAAAGCACTGGCAGAAAAGCACGGGGATTTTGGAATTATTCAGATTGATGCGCATTGCGACCTGAGAGAGAAATATGAAGACTTTACCTATTCTCATGCTTCCATCATGTACAATGCTTTGAAGGAAATACCGGAAATCAGCAAACTGGTGCAGGTAGGTATCCGGGATTATTGTGAACAGGAATGGGAGTATATCTGCAATAGCAATTTCAGGGTTATTACCTACTTTGACAAGAACGTTAAGGAGCGGCAGTTTGAAGGCCAGACCTGGGGCAAAATAGCCGATGAAATCATTGCACATTTACCACAAAAAGTATATATCAGTTTTGATATAGATGGATTAGACAGAAAACTTTGCCCCAACACGGGAACACCGGTTCCGGGAGGTTTTGAAACAGAAGAAATTATTTACTTATTAAAGAAGATAAAACAAAGCGGCAGAGAGTTGATTGGATTTGACCTGGTTGAAATTGGCGTAGGCCAGACAGACTGGGACAGCAATGTGGGTGCAAGAATCTTGTGGAGACTTTGTAACTTGATGGTATTATGAAAACCTACGACTACATCATTGTCCTGAAAAAAAGAAGTTTTGCCACTGTTGACCTGGTAAGTCAGATCATGCTGATTATTGCTGCCATTGCATTTGTAGCTGCCTATTTCACCGGCTTAATTATAGGTACCATTAGTATCGTAATGGCGGTAGCAGTGATTGCCTGGTTAATCTATTGTATCTGGCAAAACAAAAGAGGCATTGCTCCTTTCTATCGCTTTGGACTATTGATTGGTGCTATTGGATGGTATTCGCTGGAAGATGGCATCTGGGTTGCCTGGATTTACTTACTGGCTGCGATGCTGGAAAAGCAGGTGAAATTTCCGGAAGAAATCGCTTTTGATGAAATCGAAATTGTAAAAAACAGTTTCCCTAAAAAAAGATTCAGCTGGTCAGAACTAAACAATGTGGTTTTAAAAGATGGCTTGTTAACCATCGACTTCAAAAACAACCAGCTGATACAAAAAGAACTGGAATCCAATACAACAGAGGCATTGGAAAATGAATTCAATGCCTATGCCAAATTACATTTAGAAAAAACGACTTATGCAAACTAGTCCATACCTGCTTTACTCTGATGGTGAAGGAAATATTTTTGAAGACGACACCCTTTATGCAGTAGGACGTGCCGGCTGGGATGCATTCCCCGTTGAGCCAGATCAGTGGATAGAATTACCGCAGGGAGGAAATTTATATGAATTGCCCGGAAGAAGAGGCATTGGGATTGATGTGCAAACAGGAGAAATGCGGCTTTGTGAAAAAGGATGGGCAGTGGCAGCATTCATACCACCCGCTTATACCGGATTATTTATTGCAGCATACGAAACCATGCTGGATGCACCAACCCTACCCTTGTTCTGTTATACAGCAGTGGGCTGGATGAACGATAAAAACTATGTACCTGCAGTAAGAATAGAAAAAGACATCAGACAGGAAGCTGCCGGATTTGATCCTGAAGCGATTGAATCGGGTACGGCTCATTTACTCAAAGCATATCCGGACAACAGGCTGGTAAAGCATTTGATGGAAAACTGCTGTATGACTTATCATTGTCCGGCAGCCAGAAACTTTTCGTTGGGCAGATGGGAATGCCCTGTGCCTACCTCTCCTGCCTGCAATGCCAACTGTATTGGCTGTATTTCTTTTCAGCCCGAAGAAGAAACCATTGTAAGCACGCAGGATCGCTTAACATTCAAACCCAGTGCAGAGGAGATTGTAGAGTTCACCGTTCCGCATTTACTGAATGCTCCCTTCCCCATTATCAGTTTTGGTCAGGGATGTGAAGGAGAACCTTTACTGATGTGGGAAACCATCAGGCAGTCTATCATAGAAATCAGAAAGCATACCGATAAAGGAAGTATTAATATCAATACGAATGGATCTAAGCCCGCTGCGGTTGAAGAACTCTGCAAAGCAGGTTTAAACAGCATCAGGGTCAGCACGAATTCTGCACAGAAACATATTTATGAAGCTTATTACAGACCCAACAACTATACTTTTGAAGACATTGTAGAAAGTCTCAAAGTAGTTCGCAGGTTTGGTGGCTGGACCAGTATTAATTACTTTGTATTTCCTGGAATCACAGATAGTGAAGCAGAATATGAAGCACTCAGAAAACTGATTGCTGAAACCCAACTGAATATGATTCAGTGGAGAAATTTCAATATTGATCCGGACTGGTATATGGGTAAAATTGGAATGGGTGAAACCGGAGACATGCTGGGTGTTAAGCAATTAATGGACCTGATACAGGAAGAATTTCCTTCTGTAAAATTCGGCTACTTTAATCCCCCAATGGAAAGAATCAAAGGCGATTTCAATCATCAATTTGCAGGCGCCCAATAACCCATGCAAGCCAAAGCAAATACGCAAACAAGAGATGGGGTTATACTCGCAATTACCGCTACACTTTTATGGTCTGGCAATTTTATTATTGCCAGAAAAGCAAGTGAAAGCATCGGTCCTGTGAGTCTTGCTTTTTATCGCTGGACTTGTGCCACCATTGTCTTATTCCCTTTTGCCTACAAAAAGGTTATGGCGGAATATGCTGCAATGAAAATAAACTGGAAGATTTTATTGCTGTTGTCTTTTACAGGTATTGCGCTGTTCAACACATTCGTTTATGTTGCCGGACATTATACCACTGCTATCAATATGGCATTAATTGGCACCACTTCCTCCCCCATTTTTGCTACAGCAATGGCGGTCCTATTCTTAAAGGAAAGAATTGGTTTCTTCAGAATCATTGGCATGATCATTTCTATTTTAGGGATTGTCCTGCTGATTTCAAAAGGAAGCTGGGATGTTCTTAAACACTTTCAATTCTCCATTGGCGATGCATGGATATTAGCAGGAGCTTTTGCCTTTGCTGTATATAATATTTTGGTACGCAAGAAACCCTCAGGTATCGGTCCGCTTTCTTTTCTGTGGATTATATTTTGCCTCGGCTCCTGCATGCTATTGCCATTTTATTTGCTTGAACTTAATGTAAGCAGTAACCATACCAGCTGGTCCACTGAATTATTGGGTTCTATTCTATATTTGGGTATAGGTACATCTGTATTGGCTTTCTGGTGCTGGAATCTGGCCATTGCTAAATTGGGAGCGGGCAAAACAGTCCTGTTCGGAAATCTCATTCCTGTTTTCAGTACCCTGGAAGCCGTATTCTTTATTGGTGAAAAAATGACCCTGATTCATTTGGCCAGTGGCGTTATCGTTATTGCAGGACTGATCATCGCGAACCTCAACCTTCGTAAACTTCAACCATAATGGAAATTGAAATCATAGCGCTATTGTGTTTCTTCGCTTTCCTTGCGGGATTTGTAGATGCCATTGTTGGAGGTGGCGGATTGATACAATTACCCGCTGGATTAATACTGCTTCCGCAATATGCTGTGGGAACAGTGGTTGGTTCACTTAAAATACCTGCATTCACAGGTACTGCATTTGCAGCCAGACAATACCTTAAAAAAGTGGCTGTTAACTGGAAACAGGTTGGAGCAATGTGTGCCATTGCTTTTACCGCTGCCTTCAGTGGTTCTCAATTGCTTTCTGTTATCAGCAATCAATACATGAAGCCGGTTATTTTTATAGTGCTTTGTCTGGTGGCTTTATATACCTATTCAAAGAAAAACTTTGGTCAGACAAACAGAGAACCATTATCTCCAAAAAAAGAATGGAGATATACTATTCTGATTAGTGTAATCATCGGATTTTACGATGGCTTTATTGGACCTGGTGCGGGTAGTTTTTTTATCATGGCCTTTATTGGCATACTGGGTTTTGATTTTTTAAAAGCCAGTACACATGCAAAACTGATTAATCTTGCCACCAATCTGGGTTCCATCAGCCTGTTCATGTTAAAGGGGTCCATTCTATGGTCGGTTGCCATTCCCATGGCCATTTGTAATGCAATTGGTGGAATTCTGGGGGCCAGGCTGGCTATATACAAGGGCAATCAGTTTATCCGGATTTTCTTTTTGTTTGTGGTAGCAGCTACTTTGGTTCGCTTTGGTTATGATATTTTTCTGAAATAGTGCGTTAAGAAATTAACCTTTCATTCCTAAAGTAATTAGGGGATTATTGTACTTTTAATGCCGATGAAATCAGCAAACG
>JBDLUU010000036.1:0-6162 GCA_039805185.1 Bacteroidota bacterium | reverse complement strand
TGGAAGCAGAAGCAGCCAGCTATTTTGACACAAGCCGGTATACTGTTACCATGACCGGGTCGAGCATAACCTTTCTGGAAGGCAGCAGATTCATTATCAGAGGATTGAAAGAAAGTATCCTATGGGCATTTTTGTTCATTTCTCTTTGTATGCTTTACCTTTTCAGGTCTTTCAGAATCTTGATATGCTCGTTGATACCAAACCTTATTCCGTTGGTAATGACAGCAGGACTCATGGGATGGATGGGCATTGCCATCAAACCCTCCACAGTATTGGTTTTTAGTGTGGCACTGGGGATAGCCATCGATATTACCATCAGATTCCTGGTAAACTACAAACAGGAATTACCGCATCAGGAAGGCAGGATTCACGATACAGTTGTGCAGACGATCAGAGACACCGGCATCAGCATCATCTACACCTCTCTTGTATTGATAGCAGGCTTTATAATTTTTGTATTCAGTGGTTTTGGCAGCACGCAGGCACTCGGCTGGTTAACATCCTTTACATTGCTCGTAGCCACCTTAACTAACCTCATTTTACTGCCCGTATTGCTTTTGTGGATGGGGAAAAAGAAAAATTAAAAAAATCCTCAATGAGCCATTTTCGTACAATATAAACATTATAAATATTTTATTTGATTTTATCAAATAATTCTATAACAAAATTGAATACTGTACGCCTTTTTGCCTTTTTATTAAAATAAATCAAGAATTATTCGTTTTTTAAAATTTTTTCAACAAAATCCTTGTTTGGTTGTCTTGTTTTACATTCGCGTAATGTTAATAAAATCTTAAACCAAACAAAAAGACATGAGAAAGATCTTGCTTTTCTTGTGCGGCATGTTGTTCATGATTGGGCAACTAACTGCACAAACCCGGACTGTTTCCGGAAAGGTCTCTGATGCCACTGGAACACCGGTTGCTAACGCTTCCGTGATTGTTAAGGGCACACGAACCGGTACTACTACCAATGCCAATGGAAATTTCAGTTTCACAATCCCTTCGGGGGCTAAATCTTTGGTAATTTCTGCTATCGGACTGGCACCATTAGAGGTCAGTATTCCGTCTTCTGGCAACATCAATGCTACACTTCAACAGGATGACAGAAAAATGGACGAAGTAATCATTACCGGTTACCAAACCAGAAGGAAAAAAGACGAGGCAGGTGCTATATCAACCGTTAGAGGTAAAGAGATTGAGAATTTACCAAACCCTTCATTGGATAAAGCGTTACAAGGTCGTGCTGCCGGTGTACTTGTTCAATCCAACAGTGGTATTCCAGGTGGTGGGATTAATGTAAGGATCAGGGGAACAGGTTCATTCCTATCGGGAACACAACCTCTTTTTGTTATTGATGGTGTTCAGTTGAATACAAGGAGTGACGCAAACTTTACAGAATCAAATCCACTCGCTTTTTTAAATCCCAATGACATTGAGTCGATTGACATCCTCAAAGATGCAGCATCAGCTGCCATCTATGGAGCCCAGGCATCCAATGGTGTTGTGATAGTTACTACCAAGAAAGGACGTGCAGGAAAAACCAAATTCCAGTTTAACAGTTATGTTGGACAGGCAACCGCTCTCAACAAGTTGAATGTTCTTAATTCTCAACAACTCTTTCAATTAAGGGCAGAGGCAATAGGAAATACCAACAACCTTTCAGCAAACGACCTACTGATAAAAAGGACAGTACTCAATGAATTCAGGGTACCCATAACCAATATCACAACAGATAAGGGAGCCGATGATGCGATTGCAGCATTACCAACTTATGACTGGCAGGATGCTGCATTCCGCTCGGGTGCTATTCAAAATTATGAATTCAGCGCAGCTGGTGGCAATGATAAAACCACATTCAGAATCTCTTCATCTTATAACTTGCAGGAAGCAATTGTTACGGCTGCAAACTTTCAAAGAGGAACACTTAAGCTCGATCTTTCCAACAAAGCTTCAGAAAGGCTTACCATAAACACTTCAATAAATGCAAGCTCCTTTAACCAAAACGTACCTTTTGCCACAAGCGGTAGTTTTCTCGGTAGTCCGGCATTTGCTTCTGCAACTATTTTCCCGTTCAACCCCATATATAACCCAGACGGCACCTATTTCGGTGTTCCTCCACAAAATATTGCAGGCGTACTGAACCAGAATGTTATTGCTGTTAATGAATTCAACAAAGGCTTCAACAGAACAAACCAGCTTGTAGGTAATATCAGCGCAGACTATAAGATTGCGGAGTGGCTAACATACCGTCCTTTCTTTGGCATTGATTATAGACTGGTACAGGGTAAGCGTTTCACAGACCCAAGAACGCCAGATGGATTCAACAGAAAAGGTTTTGGTCAGGTAGAAAGTGAGTGGAATACAAATGTACTTTCCACCCAAACGCTGAACTTCAATTTCAATATTGAAGAAAAACATAAAATTGATGGATTGATAGGCTTCGAGTACAGGAGGGAAAATCAGGAAGGGATAGGTGCAACCGCAGAAGGTTTTCCTACCTACCAGTTTACAACCCTGAATACAGCAGCTACACCACTTACCACAAGTGAATTTTTTACGGGCTACAGAAGACAGTCTGTCTTCAGCAACCTCAACTATAATTTGGCTGGAAAGTATATCCTGAGTGGTATCATGCGTTATGATGGATCATCAAGATTTGGAGAAAATTACAGGTATGGTTTATTCCCTTCTATCCGAGCTGCTTGGAATATTGATGAAGAAAATTTCCTGCAAAACACTGATTGGATATCATCACTTAGGTTGAGGGCATCCTATGGTATTACTGGTAATGACCAAATCGGTAACTTTGATGGATTGGGACTGTATGGTGCAGCATCTCCTTACAGCGGATCACCAGGTATCACATTTAGTCAGCTCGCAAACCCTGAATTACGCTGGGAAAAAAATAAAACAGCTAATCTCGGGCTTGACTTCTCCTTTTTGAGCAACAAGATTTTTGGATCATTAGAAGTATATGACAGGATTACTTCAGATCTGCTCCTCTCTCAGCCAGTTCAATTTACATCAGGTTTCGGAAGCATCACCCGTAACGTTGGTTCCATATCCAATAGGGGAATCGAGTTGACCCTTGGTGTTCAACCCGTAAGGTCTTCAAGGCAGGATGGATTCAACTGGACTTCCACCTTTGTTTTTACGTATAATAAAAATAAGGTTGCAAAACTTTATGACAATCTCCAAGAACTTCCCGGAGACCCTGGCACAAGAGTCGGAAAAGAGCTTGGATCAATTTTCACCCAACAATACGCAGGTGTGAGTGCTGCGACTGGCAGACCGATGTGGTATGATTCATTGAGAAACATCACTTATCAACCCCAAAACAAAGATCGTGTTTACATTGGAGATGTACAACCGAATTTCTGGGGCGGCTGGACCAATAACTTTACTTACAAAGGTTTTACACTGGACGTATTCTTCCAATATGAATACGGCAGGATGGCAAACGACGGTCAGGTCAACTTCATGCTCGAAAACATTGCACGTCTAAATAGTTTTGTTGATGTGTATGACAATAGATGGACTACCCCCGGTCAAATAACCTGGTATCCGAGGATGCGATCTGCAGGAGCAGAGCCAAAGGGATCAGCAGCACAGTCAGGGAGCAGAATGTGGTTCAAATCAGACTATATACGTCTGAAAAATATTACACTTTCTTATGACTTAAAAACCGAAGTTCTTCGCAGGCTTAAAATCAATAATGCGCGTTTTTACCTCCAGGGAACTAACCTTTGGACTTCCTCTGACTGGTTTAGCTATGACATCGAATTTGTTGGCACTGCTACTGGAATTGTGCCGCAAAGCAGAAACATAACAGCAGGTATCCAGCTTGGATTCTAAATTATAAAACCTACGACAATGAAAAATTTAATAGTAAGATTTGGTTTATTGACCCTGGTTGCAACCAGCTTCAGCGCTTGTCGCGATGCACTGGTTATTGAACCCAGGCAATCAATAGATGCAACAACTGCACTTACCAGCAAAGATGGTATAAGTGCTGCTGTAGTTTCTGTTTACTCCCGCTTTAAAAGTGTTAGACTTTACGGAAGAGATCTGATCGCACTTCCTGAAGCACTTGCAGATAATGGTTTTGCAACTAATAAATCAGGCAGGTTATTAGCTGAAGCGAATAATGTATATAGGGCTCATTTTGGAGACGCCTTATGGTCTGCAAGTTACAATGGCATCAATCAAGCTAACCTGATTATCCAAACAGTTCCGGGCGTAAATGCACCTGGAATAACTTCTGCAGACAAGACTTCCTGGCTTGCACAAATGTATTTTTTACGCGCATTGTACATGTTTGATATGATTAAAGTTTATGCATACATGCCTGGCGCAATTGTTGCATCTCAGGATAAAGGTGGAATTCCCATCCTTATAAATGGAGTAAACACTTCCGAAGGAGCACTTGCACTTAAACCTGTTAGGGCCAGCATAGATGATGTTTACAAACAAATTATTTCTGATTTATTGACTGCTGAAAGTACACTTACTACTGCTGGTCCAACATTTGCCAACAAGGTGGCAGCCCAAGGTTTGCTTTCTAGGGTTTACCTTTATATAAAAGATTATGCCAATGCCAAAAAATGGGCAGATGCATGTATCCTTGCCGCAGGATCCAAGCTGTCCAGTGCCGGCGCCTATGTAGCTCAATGGAGAGCCTCAACGCACAACGAAACCCTTTTCCAGTTTACACTCGCAACCAACGCAGAAAACAATGGTGTTAACGAGTCATTACAGACATCCTTCTCTACGCTTACCGCCCCTGGAAATACTGTTGTTACAGGAGGATTTGGTGATCTTGTTCCATCCATTTCTCTATTAAATGATCTTGGAATAAGTCTTGCCGGAGGAAATACCACAGCCAACTTTACTACAGTAAATGCAAGTGTATCTGCTAGAACAGATGATGTAAGAAATCTATTGTATGAACCGGGCACAACTGGTAGGGGTAAAGCTTATATCGAGTGCACCAAATACTTAGGTAAAAATGGTTTCATTAACTTAGATAATCTCCCGGTAATACGTATCGCCGAAGTTTATCTTAATAGGGCAGAAGCAATGTCTACTGCTGGATCACCTGTATTCAATGAATCCGATGCCTTGGCCGACCTCAACAGAATTGCAACAAACCGAGGTTTATCGGCGTTTTCATTAACAGGTTCATCACTTTACGAAGAAGTATTGAAACAAAGGAGGCTTGAACTCGCCTTTGAAGGACATCGTTTCTTTGATCTCAAACGTCTTGGCAGGGACATCGTAAAGGCACCACATTATAATTCAGTAGCCTTTACTGATATAAGACTCCTTGCTCCCATCCCTACCAGAGAAGTAGATGGAAACAAGAATCTTTTACAAAATTCAGGATACTAAAATCAAAGAAATATGAAAAGAATATATTTAATTATTTTGGGCCTAACATCAATTGTGTTGCTGAATAGTTGCGTTAAAAATGAACTGCCCGTATTTGTAGATCCGGTAGTTGAGTTTGATGCAGCAGCGTGGAACGCAAATGGAGCTGGTCTTACCTATCCAATCCTCACAAGAGTTGCAGGATATGGAAGATCTGTTGGCACATCAGATCCAATTCTAAGCAGAAGCAATACTGGCGTAAAAAAGTTCAGAATAAATCTGATCGGCAAACAACTCACTACAGAAACAGATGTTTTTGTCATCTTGGGTACAGGAACTACTGCACAGGCTGAAAAACACTTTAGGGTAAAAAATACACCAGTTAAAATCCCTGCTAAGTCAAGTTTCGGTGAGATCGAAATAGAAATTCTCAATCCCGGATCAGCCTCATCAACACCAGTTGATTTGAACTTAACCATAAGCGGAGGAACAAACAACATCAAGGTTAGCGAAAACTACAAAACAATTGGATTAAGGATTTCCCAGTTGTAATAGCTTTTCTGGAATAAAAAAGGGAAGGGCCGGATCAGTTGATCCGGCCCTTCCCTTTTTTATTGGTCTAGCGTTTATTTCAAAACCTCATTGAGCTTGGCATGAAGTTCAGAGCCTCTAAGGTCTTTGGCAATAACTTTCCCTTCGGGGTCAAGTAACACATTAAAAGGAATCCCTTCAATACCATAAAGGGGAACCACTTTACTGTCCCAGAATTTTAAATCACTAACATGACTCC
>JBDLUU010000035.1:0-8095 GCA_039805185.1 Bacteroidota bacterium | reverse complement strand
AACGGAACCAAAACTTTCTAACGCAGGTTTTATAGAATCCAATCTCTGACCCGGCCTCGTGCCGGGTTTTTTATTTAGAATGGATTTAACAAAGCAACTCCTGAATTTTTACGAACTTGTTCCCGATGAAAAAATGGTTTTGTTTTCTTTTACTGTTTCCCGGCTGTTTTGCACTTTCAGCGCAGAGCTATACTCCAGATAAGGTCAATAAAAAAGCTTTGGCATTGTACGATAAAGCCATTGGCTTATTAAAAGAAGATGCATTGAAAGAAGCGGTTCCTGTTTTACTGGAAAGCATTCAGGCAGATAAAAAATTTGCAGACGCCTATTTTTCGCTGGCAGGTGTTTTTGGCGAATTAAAACAATACAAACGCTCTTTACAATTTTATGAATTGGGAAGGTCGCTGGACACTGTTTATTTTCAACCTTATTTATTACCCTACTCTATTAATCTGGCAGGGGATGGACAATTTGAAGCCGCATTAAAAGCGGTTAACCAATTTCTGCAAAACCCCAAACTGAACGACAGAAGTATTCGTAGCGCAGCGTATAGAAAAAAGACCTATCAGTTTGCTATTGATTATGCAAATAAACATGCGTCCGATTCAAACTATACCTTCCTCCCGGAAAATTTAGGCGACAGTGTAAACTCAAGTTCTTCCGAATATTATCCTTCGGTTACCGTAACCGACAGTTTACTCGTATTTACCCGCAGGGGAAAATTCATGCGCGAAGATTTTTATTCCAGCACCATTCTCGGAAAGCAATTTTCAAAATCGGTTCCTATAGGGGGCCGCATTAATGAGGAAGCACAGAAGGGCGCCATTACTGTTTCTCAGGATGGGGAATGGATGTTGTTTACCGGCAGGTTCGCAGAAAGTGGTTACGATCATTTTGATTTATATATTTCCTATTACACACCAGATGGATGGAGTGAACCTGAAAACCTGGGTCCTTCCATCAATACCGAATTCTGGGAGAGTGCTCCTAGCTTAAGTCCTGATAAAAGAGTATTGTATTTCAGCAGTAACCGGCCCGGAGGCTATGGTAGCAGGGATTTGTATTACAGCGAAAGATTACCCAATGGCAAGTGGTCTCCTGCTAAAAATATGGGACCCCATATTAATTCGGCGGGTGATGACCAGGCGCCCTTTATTCATGCAGACAATCAGACTTTGTATTTTACTTCTGATGGATTGCCGGGTTACGGCGGAGCGGATTTATTTGTTACCAGAAAAAACAACAATGGTGAATGGGGCATTCCTGAGAACCTGGGCTATCCCATTAATACCATTGAGAACGAAGGGAGCATGGCTGTTTCAGCTGACGGACTTACCGCCTATTATTCCAGTGATCGTTTCGACAGCAGGGGCGAACTCGATTTGTATCGCTTTCCATTAAAGGAAAAAATCAGACCCATCCGAACCCTTTACCTGAAAGGAATTGTTTCTGATAAAATTACCGGAAAGAAATTACCTTCATTGGTGGAGTTAATTGAGAACAAGGATCGTGTGGTATTGATGAAAATTCAGACCGATGAAACAGGTGGCTATTTTGTAACGCTTCCGGTAGGCAAAAACTATACTTTATCTGTTAACAGAAAAGGATACCTGCCCTATACTGCTCAGTATTCACTGGCCAATAAAGAAGCCGACAGTGTGTATATACAGGATATTGCACTGGAACCCATTCAGCTTCATGCAGTGTTTACTTTTAAAAATATTGAATTTGCCAGCAATGCATTTGACCTACCTGCAACGGCAGCTATTGAGCTGGATAAATTAGTGAATCTGTTAAATGAGAACCCTTCCCTTCAGGTTGAAATAAGTGGTCATACCGATAATACAGGCCGTGAGCCCGACAATATTTTGCTTTCTAAAAACAGGGCTTTGGCCATTGTACATTATTTACAATCCAAAGGTATTGCAGCGGAAAGAGTTACGCACAAAGGATATGGAAGCAGCAAACCCATTGCAGGCAATGATACTCCGGAGGGCAGGGCTAAAAACAGAAGAACTTCCGTTGAAATAACCGGTCTCTAAAGTAGAAATACGCAAAGGGTTTTCATCTGCATGCTTTAGTTTTCGCAAAAGCATTTATGGATGATTCCCTGCGCAATAAAATTGCCTTTACCCTGATTCCTTCCATTGGTCCCGTTACCCGGAAATTATTATTGGAATCATTTGAATCGGTAGAAAATATTTTTAATGCATCCGTTTCTGATTTATGCGCAGTTAGAGGGGTAAGAGAAAAAATGGCTAAGGAAATAAAATCTCTTCAGCCCAATGAAAAAGTAACAGAGATGTTGCAGTTTATTCAGCAACACAGAATTGTTCCGCTTTTTATTACCGACCCCGGCTACCCGCAGAAATTAAAAGAATGCCCCGACGCTCCTACTTTATTGTTTTACAAAGGAACGGCCAATATAAATGCTGCTAAAATCATCAGCATAGTAGGTACCAGAATGCCTACTGCTTATGGATATCATATTATTGAAACTCTTTTAAAAGCCTTGCCCAAAGAAGTATTGATTGTGAGCGGTCTGGCCATGGGCATTGATACCATTGCTCATCAACTGGCTTTAGAAAACGGACTGCAAACCATTGGTGTGCTAGCGCACGGATTGGATGAAATCTATCCTCCCCCCAATAAAAACCTGGCCAAAGCCATGTTGCAGCAAGGCGGATTAATTACAGAATTTCATTGCAAAACCATTCCGGAAAAACACAATTTTCCAAAGAGAAACAGGGTGGTGGCGGGTATGGCCGATGCAACCCTTGTAATTGAAACGGCTTTAAAAGGAGGCAGCATGATAACGGCCGATTTTGCTTCGCAATACCACCGTGAAGTAATTGCCGTGCCTGGCAGAATTACCGATCAGCGAAGCAGGGGCTGTAATAAACTGATTCAGGAAAACAGGGCTTCTATTTATACCAATCCCGAAGATTTGTTGCAGCTATTAAACTGGGTACCTGCTTTTGCTCCTTTGAATGAAACAGAAAAAAAATGCATTGCATTTTTAAAAACGAAGGAACTGTTTACGCAGGATGAATTGCTGGTATTTACTCAAATGGATTTTGGCGAATTGGCCAGTCTGATTTTTGAATTGGAAATGAAACAGATTATTCAAGTATTACCTGGCAATCAGCTTACGCTGATGCCCGCTTATTATTCCATTTAACCAGCAACAGACATGCCACCAAAGAAAGTACAGCCGGGGTAGCAAAAGCCCAAACAAAATAACGGGCATCATTGTGATAAATCCAGCTGGAAAACAAAGCACCTGTACCTATGCCTACTTCCAGGGCTATGTACATAGATGCAATGGCTTTGCCTCTATTTTCCGGCTCGCATAAATCTACGGTCCAGGCAGTTATTACAGGGCTGTTGATGCCCCAGCTTAGCCCATACAAAACAGACCCTGCAAGCATTACCGGCACCGATCCCGCCAATGATAAAATGGCCATGGCAACTACCAAAGCAGCACTGGATCCAATTAATACCGGAACCCTGCCGTACTGATCTGAAATTTTTCCGGCAACAAAACGAATGAACAGGGATGCCACGGTGAAAAAGGCAAAGAAGGTTCCTTTATTGTGCAGCCCCAGGTGTTCGCTGAAGTCGGGTGCAATGGTCAAAATGGTTCCAATAGAAAAACAAAGCAATAAAGTAATGATGGCAGGCCTTAAAGCAGATGCATCAAAAATATCGCTGCGCTGAATCTGCAAATCACTCCATTTGAATTTCCGTGCCGTGGGCAGCGTTTCTTTTACATTGTATAAAATAATAACAGACCCGAGGGCTAAAAAGGCGGATACATAAAACATGGGATTGTATCCGAAATTATTTACCAGGTAACTACCCAGCATAGGGCCTGCTGAAGCTCCGATGGTATAGCCAATGGCCAGTGCCCCCATGGCTTCTCCCCTTCTGGATTCATGCACCACGTCGGCCCCGTAAGCTGCTGTGGCAGTGGGCTTGAAACCGGTTGAAAACCCGTGCACAAAGCGCAGCAATAAAAAGCCCGCTACAGAGGTAAGTACCGGATACAACAAACTGCAAACCACACAAACCAGCGAACCAAAAACCATAACCGGAACCCTGCCAATGGTATCGGTTAACTTTCCACTGAAAGGACGGGAAATACCCGCCATCAGGGTAAACAAAGCAATAATCAGCCCCTTGTATTCTGCACCCCCGATCCTGGTTAAATAACCTGGCAATTCAGGAATCATCATATTAAAGCTGGCTGAAAACAAAAAATTACTTACGCAGAGCAATCCAAACTGAAAGGTAAAATATTGATGATGCGGTTGTAGCGTATTGGATTCCATTGCGTAGATGCGCGAATTTCTTTGAGCGATTGATTAAACAGATGCGAAGGTAACAGAAATAATTTTGGAAGAAACTTCAGGCATCTGCTATCTTTGCCTATGGCAACAAATCTCAATCAATCCCGCAAAAGCAGTTCTGCTTCCCGTCTTTTTGGTGAAGGTTTAACCTTCGATGACGTTTTGCTGATGCCCGCTTACAGTGATATTCTTCCCCGTGAAGTAAACATCAGTACCCATTTAACCAAAGACATTATTATAAATGTTCCCATATTATCTGCAGCCATGGATACGGTTACAGAAGCCAATCTGGCCATTGCCTTAGCCAGAGAAGGTGGTTTGGGCATTCTGCATAAGAACATGAGCATTGAAAAGCAGGCAGAGCAGGTGCGAAAAGTAAAGCGCAGTGAAAGCGGAATGATCATTGACCCGATTACTTTGTTGGTAGATGCTACCATCGGGGATGCGCTGAAACTAATGAGAGAGAATAAAATCGGGGGCATACCTGTGGTAGACAATGCAGGAAAACTGGTGGGCATTTTAACCAACAGAGATTTGCGCTTCGAAACCGACTATAAGAAAAAGGTAAAGGAAGTAATGACGAAGGAAAATCTGGTAACTGCTCCGGAAGGAACCGATATGAAGAAGGCTGAAAATATTCTTCGCAAGTACAAGATTGAAAAATTACCTGTTGTAAATAAGCAGGGGAAATTAATTGGACTAATTACTTACAGAGATATTTTACAAATCAGAAACTTCCCGAATGCCGTTAAGGACAATCTTGGAAGACTGAGAGTGGGTGCGGCTTTGGGCATTACCAAAGATTTGATGGACCGTGCTGCTGCCTTGCAGTATGTTGGGGTAGATATTGTTACCCTTGACTCTGCTCATGGTCATAGCAAGGGTGTAATTGAAGCACTGAAAGCCTTGCGTAAAAACTTTAAAAAACTCCCCATCATTGCAGGCAATGTAGGTACGGGCGCTGGTGCTAAAGCATTGGCAGAAGCTGGAGCAGATTGTGTGAAAGTAGGAATTGGACCTGGCTCTATTTGTACCACCCGTATTGTAGCCGGTGCAGGGGTTCCTCAGTTAACCGCTATTATGGAAGCCACTAAGGCTTTAAAATCTAAGGGGATTCCGGTAATTGCAGACGGTGGTATCCGTTACACCGGGGATATGGTAAAAGCTTTGGCAGCAGGCGCCAATATGGTGATGATGGGTAGTGTGTTTGCCGGCGTAGAAGAAAGCCCGGGCGAAACCATTATTTACGAAGGAAGAAAATTCAAGGAATACCGTGGCATGGGTAGCTTAGGCGCCATGAGCCAGGGCAGCGGCGACCGTTATTTTCAGGACGTTGAAGCCGATATTAAAAAATATGTTCCGGAAGGCATTGAAGGTCGTGTGGCTTATAAAGGAAATCTGAGTGAAATCATTTATCAGTATATGGGTGGTCTTCGTTCGGGCATGGGCTATTGCGGTGCCAAAGACATCCCTGCATTGCAGAAAGCTACTTTCGTAAAAATTACCAATGCCGGCATGAAAGAAAGCCATGCGCACGATGTAGATATTACCAAAGAAGCTCCGAATTACAGCAGAAAATAAACCGGTCTCTCATGAAAAAGGGATATGCGTTTTCGGCAATCGGATTAAGTGTTCTCTCTGGCTTAATGCTAACATTGGGTTGGCCCGACTGGTCGTATACCATTGCCTTGTTTTTTGCCTGGGTTCCCTTGCTTTGGGTAATTGAACAGCATCCTCCTGCATTTAAGTTAATGCGATATCCTGCTATTGCTTTGTTGGTCTGGAATACCGGTTCTACCTGGTGGTTGTGGAATTCCACGGGCTTTGGTGCTGTAGCTGCCATTATCATCAATACCTGCTTAATGTGTTTGCCCTGGTGGGGATATATTAACCTTAAGAAAAGCTGGAAACCATGGCCTTCTTTATTGGGATTAATTGCTTTCTGGTTGTGCTTTGAGTGGGTTCACCTGAACTGGAGCATCAGCTGGCCCTGGCTAACACTGGGTAATGGATTAAGTTCCATTACACCAATGATACAATGGTATGCCTACACAGGAGTTGCAGGAGGTTCTTTACTCATCTGGATCATGAATATCCTGGCCTTTCAGTTTCTTTTGGCACAGCAAAAAAGAAAACTTGTTCAAGTGGGTATTTTCAGTGCATCCATTTTATTGCTTTGGTTATTAGTAGGGTGGATGAGCTATCTCTCCCAATGGAATCCTGGTAAGGAAAACACAAAAGAAAATATGGTTGTGGTTCAGCCGAATATTGATCCCTACCAGAAATTTGAATCACTAACAGCTGCACAACAAATTGAGAAATTAGTAAGCATTAGTAAAAGCAAAATCAATTCCAACACCAGTATGTTGGTTTGGCCGGAAACAGCCATGAGTGCGGCAGACTGGCAGGATAATATTCTAGTGAATCGGTATTACCAGCCCGTGTTTCAGCTGCTGCAGCAATACCCTAACCTGCAATTGGTTTCAGGTATAGAAACTTTTAAGCGTTATGGAACTACGGCGGCAACAGCCACTGCACGCAAAACAGAAGAAGGTATTTATTACGACGCATTTAATGCGGCTATTCAATTGCAGGCGAAAAAAGAGGCTACTGCAATGGCCACTATGCAAGCCCCTGTATTTTATAATAAAAGTAAACTGGTTCCCGGTGTAGAAACCCTTCCTTCCTTTCTCCGTTTTATGGCCCCCGTGTTTGAACAGTTTGGCGGATCTACCGGAGGATATGGTGTTTCAGATACTCCTGTTGTTTTCAGGCATCCTTTGTATGAGCAAAATGCGGCACCCATTATCTGTTATGAAAGTGTGTACGGTGAATATGTATCAGACTATGTTAAAAGAGGAGCCAATGTATTAACCATCATGACCAACGATGGCTGGTGGGGCAATACAGACGGACATAAACAACACTTACAATATGCCAGACTTAGAGCTATTGAAACCCGCAGATGGGTGGCACGCTCGGCCAACACTGGCATATCGGCATTTATTGATCCTTCCGGCACCCTTGTTCAGGAATTGGGATGGGACCAGGCAGGTGCTTTACAGCAAAATATATACGCCGGTAATCAGCAGACTTTTTATGTGCAGCACGGTGATTATATTTTTAAAATTGGTGTTGCCTCCAGCGTATTCCTGCTACTGATATCTTTGCGTAAACGCAGCAAAAATGTCCATACAAAACAAACAGTTTAATACGCCCTATTATTCAATACACTATCGTATTATTGGTCAGGGTCAGCCTGTTTTTTTAGTGCATGGATATGGAGAAGACAGCCGTATCTGGAACAACCAGATTGAAACCCTTTCTGCTATTTGCCAATTGATTGTACTGGATTTACCCGGATCGGGACAATCTGTTATTACAACTAAGGGTATGGCTGAATGGTTGCCAAAGCTCAGCATAGATGATCTGGCCGAATGCATTCACGAAATTGTTCATGCCGAAGATGTAGCACCCGCTGTTGTGCTGGGCCATAGCATGGGTGGTTATATCGCGCTGTCTTTTGCACGTCATTATCCCAATCATTTGAAGGCGCTGGGATTGGTGCATAGTACTGCCTATGCCGATTCTGAAGAAAAGAAATCGGTTCGACTGAAGAGCATGGAATTTATCAGAGAAAACGGAGGATATGCTTTGTTCAAAACCACCATGGTGAATTTATTCGGCGAAGCATTTCGTTCATCAAATCCTGCGTCAATACAGGAATTGGTAGAAGCTACCAA
>JBDLUU010000034.1:0-24324 GCA_039805185.1 Bacteroidota bacterium | reverse complement strand
TATTTAAAACCTCAGTTCAGCCATAATATTGAATTGAGCCATACTTTCAAAGGATTCCTTACTACCACTTTAAATTATACCAAAACCACCGATATGATTCAACAAGTAATCATGCAGGATGATAGCAAAAATGAGACTTTTATTAAACAGGATAATATTGCTACGCAGCAACAATTTGGTTTATCTGTGAATGCATTTAATCAGTATACCAAATGGTGGAGTGGTAATATTTACCTGAACGTAGCCAACAACCAATTAAACGGACCCATCAATAATGCACAAGTGAATATATCTGCCACTTCATTCATGGCCAATATTAGTCAGCAATTCAAATTTAATAAAGGATATAGTGCAGAAATCAGTGGTTTCTACAGAACAGAGAGCATTGAGGGAGTTTTCAGAATCAAGCCATTTGGTATTGTTAATGTAGGAATCAGCAAGCAGATTATGAAGAATAAAGGTAGCATTCGACTGAATGTAAGAGATATCTTCTGGTCTCAGAAAATTAAAGGAGAAAGCAAATACGGTACAGTGGACGCTAATTTCAGACAGTTTAATGATAACAGAATTGCCAATATCACTTTCACCTATCGTTTCAGTAAAGGAAAAGGAGTTGCAGGGCCTAGAAAAAGAGGTGGTGCAGAAGATGAACAAAGCAGAGTAGGGGTAGACTCCGGCAAATAAGTTTTTCTCTCATGTCGTATAATACGGCCTTGGTTTCTACCAGGGCCTTTTTTTGTAACTTTGTAAAAAATACATTTATGCCATCATTTGATATTGCCAGTAGCGTAGACGTTCAGGTATTAGACAATGCCATTAATACAGTTAAAAAGGAAGTGGCTACCCGATATGATTTCAGGGACACGGATGTAAAAGTAGAGTTGAATAAAAAGGATTTCATTGTTCAGCTGGAAGTGAATACAGAAATGCAAATGAAACAGCTCATTGACATTCTGATTAGCCGTTCTATGAAGCAGGGTATTGACGGGAGTGCCTTTGACTTTTCCAAAGATGCCTATCCAAGTGGGAAAGTGATCAAAAAGGAAGTTTCTGTAAAAAACGGTCTCAGACAGGAAGATGCCAAGAAAATTGTAAAAATGATCAAGGATAGTGGTGCCAAAGTACAGGCTGCCATTATGGACGATATTATCCGGGTAACAGGTAAAAAAATTGATGATTTACAGGATGTAATTGCCCGTTGCAAGGCTGGTAACTTTGGAGTGCCCCTGCAATTTGTAAATATGAAGAGTTAAACAGCTATTTTTTGGTTAAAAAGTAGAATTCCTGTACCTTTGCCATCCAAATTTTAAATAATCGTACGGCCAAATCCGTACAACCTAAACCAAATAACATGAAAAAAGGTATCCATCCTGAAAATTACCGTTTCGTTGTCTTCAAAGACATGAGTAATGGTACATCTTTCTTGAGCAAGTCAACTGCAGCTACCAAAGAAACCATCGTACACGAAGATGGTAAAGAGTACCCAGTAATTAAACTGGAAATTTCTAATACTTCTCACCCTTTCTATACTGGTAAGAACGTGTTGGTGGATACTGCAGGTAGAATTGACAAATTCAAGAAGCGTTACGCTAAAAAAGACTAATGCTTTGCAGCATATCATTCAATCCTGCTCCTTCACGGGTGCAGGATTTTTTATTTATGTTCAATGGAACCCTTTCATTAATTTCATTTTATGCAATTAGACATTCTGGCTTTTGGCGTTCATCCCGATGATGTAGAATTAAGTTGTTCTGGAACTATACTTGCCTCCATTCATCAGGGCAAAAAAGTAGGTATTATCGATTTAACCCGTGGTGAACTAGGTACCAGGGGGTCTGCTGAAATCAGGGATATTGAAGCAGCGAATGCTGCCAAAATCTTAGGGGTTCATCATCGTGAAAACCTTAGAATGGCGGATGGATTTTTTACGCATTCTGAAGAAAATATCCGTAAAATAATTGTAGTGATTCGCAAATTCCGCCCCTCTATTGTGCTGGCAAATGCAGTGGAAGACAGACATCCAGATCATGGAAGAAGCGCTAAACTGGTTGCGGATGCCGCTTTTCTGGCAGGATTGCAAAAAATTGAGACCCTGGATGAAAACGGGATTCCACAAAAGGCATTCAGACCAACACAAGTATTTCACTATATACAGGACAGGGTATTAACTCCTGATTTCGTTTTTGATGTAACAGCTTTCTATGAAAAGAAAATGGATTCCATCAGAGCCTATACTACTCAATTTTATAGTGCTGACTCCAACGAGCCCAATACCTATATTTCCTCTCCTCAGTTTCTAGATACCGTAAAGGGTAGAGACATGATGATGGGTAAGAAAATTGGGGTGCTCTATGGGGAAGGATTCATTACAGAAAAGACAGTCGGTATCCAGGATTTTAAACATATCATTCAGATAACAACTTAATATGGCAAAAGTAAAAGTGGGCATGGTGCAAATGTCTTGCTCCAATGTAAAGCAGGATAACCTGAATAAAGCAATGCAGGGTATTAGAGAAGCAGCTGCACAGGGCGCTCAAATTGTATGTTTGCAGGAACTCTTCACTTCCCTGTATTTCTGCGATGTGGAAGATTATGAAAACTTTAAACTAGCAGAAGCCATTCCGGGTGCAACTACCAATGCATTGAGCGAATTGGCGGCTGAATTGAATGTAGTAATCATTGCTTCCTTGTTTGAAAAAAGAACACAGGGATTGTATCATAATACCACTGCAGTCATTGATGCGGATGGATCCTATCTGGGTAAATACAGAAAAATGCATATTCCAGATGATCCTGCATATTATGAGAAATTTTATTTTACTCCGGGGGATCTTGGATATAAAATATTCAAAACCAAATTTGCAACATTAGGTGTATTAATTTGCTGGGATCAATGGTATCCCGAAGCAGCTCGTATTACCGCTTTAATGGGGGCCGAGATTTTATTTTATCCCACTGCCATTGGTTGGGCAACCAGCCAGGATGAAGCTACCAATACAGAACAATACAATGCCTGGCAGACTATTCAACGCAGTCATGCGGTAGCCAACGGTGTTCATGTGGTAAGTGTGAACAGAGTAGGACTGGAGCAAAACGGCGCCATGAAATTCTGGGGAGGATCCTTTGTTGCTAATCCATTCGGAAGTCTATTGTACAAAGCTTCTCATGATCAGGAAGAAACCACTGTTGTTGAGCTGGACCTTGCAAAAACAGATCAGTACAGAACTCATTGGCCGTTTCTGAGAGACCGCAGAATTGATTCTTATCAGCCTATTACTAAAAGATTTATTGACGAAGATTAATTAACGCAGCCTAATTGACTGAAATGCATATGGATCCAATACCTGCACACTTAGGATATACCTTTCCCGCTGAATTTGCTAAACATGAAGCAACCTGGTTAAGCTGGCCACACAAAGAAGCCAGTTGGCCTGGAAAAATCGAAAGTATTTATCCCAACTACAGCTTATTTGTAAAATACCTTGCCATGAGTGAGTTCGTGAGAATCAATGTGGCAGATGTGGCAATGGAAAATTTTGCCAAAAATCACTTGCAAAAAGCAGGGGTACAAATGGATAAAGTGCAGTTTTTCCATCACCCCACTAATGATGCCTGGTGCAGAGACCATGGACCAGCATTTCTAATCAATCCCAATGCGGAACATAAAAAAGTAATCGTAGACTGGAATTACAATGCATGGGGCAATAAATATCCTCCCTATGATTTGGATGATATTATTCCAACCTTAATAGGAAAGCATTTTAATATTCCTGTATATCTTCCAGGTATTATTATGGAGGGAGGATCTGTAGAGTTCAATGGGGCAGGAACGGTTTTAACTTCTACCTGCTGTCTTTTAAATCCCAATCGTAATGCGCATTTGACCAAAGAACAAATTGAATCCTATTTGCAAAACTATTACGGTGTAAAGCAAGTGCTTTGGGTATCAGAAGGGATTGTGGGAGATGATACGGATGGACATATTGATGACACGGTTCGCTTTGTAAACGAAGACACTGTAATTACTGTCATTGAGGATAATAAGGCGGATGAAAATTTTGAACTGCTTCAGACCAATCTGAAAGAACTACAGTCCATGAGACTCTTATCGGGCAAGCAATTGAATATTGTAGAGCTGCCAATGCCTGATGAAGTTATATATGAAGACCAGCGACTTCCTGCTTCCTATGCAAATTTTTATATTAGTAATCAGCATGTGATTGTGCCCACTTTTCGTTGCAAAAAGGATGACAAGGCGTTGCAGATTATCCAGTCTTGTTTTACAGACAGAACGGTTGTGGGAATAGACTCGACCGATATTATCTGGGGACTGGGAAGCTTTCATTGCCTGAGTCAGCAGGAGCCAGCTTTATAGAAAGAAGGTTTGATGTAATAATCAGCTATACTAGTTGAAGTAATGCTAGCGATTTATTTTTTTCTTGACACCTTAAAGAATAGTTCTGTACCTGCACGGGGTGCAATTGAATTATAACAGGGTTCCATACGGTCAATTTGAAAATGTTTTTCAAATAATGACTGGTAGGAATGGATGTCTCCACCAAAGGGCGGACCACTTTCAAATGCTCTGTTGAACAGTAATCCAACCAATTTGCCGTTCTCTGCCAACAAAGTGGCCATCTTTGCTACATATTGTTGTCTCAAATCTGGATGGAGTGCGCAGAAAAAAGTTTGCTCCACTATCAGATCATATTGACCCTCCCAATCAAAAAAATCAGTTTGAACAAATTGTATAGCTGACTGATTTTTATAACGGTTTTGTAAAGGTTGAATAACTGCAGGTGCAATATCAATCACTGTAATATTCGTGAATCCTTGCTCCAGTAAATAAATAGCTTCATAGCTATTACCTGCACCCGGAATTAAAATGGAAATATTTTTATTGGGAAGTTGATCAAAATAGGCTTTTAATGGGGGAGAAATAGAACCCAAATCCCATTGAGCTACATTCTTTATATAGCGCTGATTCCAGTACTCAGCAGACAAAAATTCAGCCATTATCCTAAGAATCTTTTGATTTGTTTGGCAACATCACGGTTTTTGATGGTCTCTCTTTTGTCGTGCAATTTTTTACCTCTTGCCAGTCCAATTTCTACTTTCACCAAACCCTTATCAGTAAAGAATACTTTTAAAGGAACAATGGTATAACCCTTGTCTTTTAATTTCAGTTGCAGCTTTTTGAGTTCTCTTTTGTTCAGTAAGAGTTTTCTGTCGTGAACCGCAATATGATTATTAGAAGTCCCATGACTATATTCAGCAATATAAAGCCCGCGCACCCAGAGTTCTCCGTCATCAAATAGGCAAAAAGCATCATTGAAACTGAGCTTTCCGTCCCTTATAGATTTAACTTCCGTTCCCAGCAATACAATTCCTGCCACATATTTATCTTCAATGTGGTAGTTAAAATACGCCTGTCGATTGTTCATCATTAGCTTCTGAATAATTGCACCAATTGTGCCAGCTTTTCTTTCAGATTTTTCCGATCAATGATAAAATCAAGGAATCCATGTTCCAACAAGAACTCACTTCTTTGAAATCCTTCCGGAAGATCTTTTTTAATGGTTTCCTTAATTACCCTAGGACCTGCAAAACCTATCAGAGCTCCCGGTTCCGCAATATTTAAATCGCCCAGCATGCCAAAACTGGCAGAGATACCACCGAAGGTTGGATCGGTTAACATGGATATATAGGGTAGTCCTGCATCACTTAGCTGAGATAGTTTACCACTGGTTTTTGCCAACTGCATCAAGCTGAAAGCACTCTCCATCATACGGGCACCACCGCTTTTACTGATAACCAGATAGGGGAGTTTATGTTCTATGCAATAATCTACCGCACGGCTGAATTTTTCTCCCATAACACTACCCAGTGATCCTCCAATAAATTCAAAATCCATACAGGCTACTACCAATGCTTCTCCATTGGCTTTACCCACTCCAACACGCATGGAATCTTTCAGGTCGGTTTTTGCATGAATATCATCTAATCTTTTCTGATAGGGTTTCAAATCGGTAAAGCCCAGAAAATCCTTGCTTTTGATTTCATCAAAGAGGACTTGGTATTCCCCATTATCAAATATGATATCAAAGTATTCTTCACTACCAATACGGTGGTGATGGTTACACTTTAAGCAAACAAATAAATTCTCTTTCAATTCATTGGTGGTACAGATATAGTTACACTCAGGACATTTACTCCATAATCCTTCCGGTGTTTCTTTTTTATCTGCCGTTGAAGTAAGGATATTTCTATTCTTACGGGTAAACCATCTTGACTTTGCAGGTTCAACTGGTTGCGGATTGGATTCGGCTCCAGTTAAATTTTGTTCGAAGTCTTCTTCACGCTCTTTTTTCATATATCGTGCAATCAAATTGGGGCGGAAAGATAATCAATTATCAAATAATGGGCGCTAAAATGTAGAACTCCAAACTGTTTTTCAACGGTTTGGAGTTCATGTAATTGATTTTATTAATACTAAGCGTTACGATTGATACAATTCAGGTCTTCAAATGCCACTTCCAGGCGTTTTGAAAAATTTTCTTCTGCTTTTCTCAACCAAACCCTTGGATCATAGTATTTTTTGTTGGGCTTGTCTGCTCCTTCAGGATTACCTAACTGACCCTGTAGGTAGGCTTCGTTCTTTTGATAGAAATCTCTGATACCTTCCCAGAAGGCCCACTGAAGATCGGTGTCGATATTCATTTTAATGGCACCGTATCCAATAGCTTCCCTTATTTGATGTTGTGGCGATCCGCTTCCACCATGGAATACAAAATAAACAGGCTTGGGGCCGGTTTTCAATTCTGCCTGAATATAATCCTGGCTGTTCTTTAAAATTTCTGGACGTAGTTCCACGTTTCCTGGCTTATATACTCCATGCACGTTGCCAAAAGCAGCAGCAACGGTAAACATATTGCCCACTTTACTCAATTCAGTATAGGCATAGGCCACGTGTTGTGGCTGGGTATATAATTTGTCGTTTTCAACATCACTGTTGTCTACACCGTCTTCTTCACCTCCGGTTACACCCAGTTCAATTTCAATACTCATGCCCAATGGCGCCATGCGCTTATAAAACTCAACTGATGTAGCAATATTTTCCTCAATAGGCTCTTCCGATAAGTCCAGCATATGGGAGCTGAACAAAGGACGACCTTTTTCTTTGTAAAATTGCTCACCAGCATCTATCAAGCCACTAACCCAAGGCAACCATTTCTTGGCTGCATGGTCGGTATGTAATACTACCGGTACGCCATAATGTTTGGCCACATTGTGAATATGCAAGGCTCCGGAAATACCTCCAGAGATATTTCCCTGTAAAGCATCGTTTGGCATGCCCTTGCCCGCAACAAACTGTGCTCCCCCATTCGAAAACTGAATAATAACTGGAGAGTTAACTTTAGCGGCGGTTTCTAAAGTTGCATTGATCGTATTGGTACCGATGGTATTAACGGCAGGGAGTGCAAACTGGTTTTCTTTTGCATCGTTATACAATGCCTCCAGTTCTGCTCCAAATAGTACACCAGAGCTGTATTTTTTCATTGGGCTAAGATAATGAAAAGCCTACAAAAAATAAAAGGCATTAACCTTCATGATTCAATTGCCCCATCAGGTTGGAAAAATAGGCAGGGGCCTGCTTCATTCTGCTGCCATACCAACTGAACATCTCACCATCTGCAAGTACAATTTTTTTTTCTGGAAACATTTGGCTCAATTCATGGATATGTTTTTCTTTAAAAGGGTAGGGCTCGCTGGATAAGAAAACAATTTTTGCCGCCTGCCATTCCGGATCCTGAAAATCAATACTGGGATACCTCAATTGATATCCATAAGTGTTCTGACAATTCAATTTTTGCAACATGGAATGAATGAATGTATCTCCACCGGCTACCATATATGGATCTTTCCAAATTAGATAAGTGCAGGGGAGGGATGGGAACTGTTGCTTTTGCAGAAATGCATTCAGCTGTTGGAATGCTGCTTCAATTTGGTCTATGATGGTTTTTGCTTTATCCAAAGTTCCTGTGGCATTTCCAACCGATGCAATCATCTCAAGGGCTGAAGTATAGTCTACAACATCAGTAACTAAAATTTCAGCAAAATGGGCAAGTGATTCAACCTGTTCTTTAATGTTCTCTTCCTTGCTAGCTATAACCAGTGTGGGATGCAATGATTTTATCTTCTCAAGATGAATTTGTTTTGTTCCCCCAATTCTTGATTTACTACGAAACCATTCCTCCGGATGCACACAAAATTTAGTGATGCCAACCACCTGTTCTCCTAAATCTAAATCATACAAAAGTTCCGTAATACTGGGGACGAGTGAAATGATTCTCTGTTGTTTTTTTAAAGTCATAGTTGAATTCAAAAATACAAAGCTTTATCACTTTACACAGGATACAACTATCTGTATTTGTACCAGGAACCTGTATTCACCAATAAAACTTTGTCAGAATCTTTTATGAATTGGGACTGCAATAATTTTTTCGCAGCCATAAAAGTAGCTGCCCCTTCAGGGCTTAGTAATTGACCTTCTGTTTTTGCAATTTGTTGAATACCTTCTTCCATTTCCTTTTCAGATACGGTTAAAGCAATGCCATTGCTTTCTCTAAGTACCCGAAGCATCATTTGGGTGGCAAATGGATACGGTACTGCCAATCCATATGCAGCGGAGGATTGAGGAGCATAATTTTCGGGCAGTTTCCCTTCCTGAAACAAATGTACCATGGGGGAACATTGATCAGATTGTACCAAAACCATTTTAGGAAGGGGATTTTTGACAATGCCCATTGATAGTAATTCCTGAAAAGCTTTCCAGATTCCAATTAATCCTGTTCCACCTCCTGCAGGGTAAATAATAATATCGGGTAAGGACCAATTAAATTGCTCTGCAATTTCGTATCCTAGTGTTTTCTTTCCCTCTAATCTATATGGCTCTTTCATGGTAGACATGTCGAAAGCTCCTGTTTCAGCGGCAATGGATCTTGCTAATTTTCCGCAGGCATCAATTAAGCCGTTGATGAGTATTAAATTAGCCCCATGCAACCTACACTCCTCTTTTAATGTATCGGCTGTATGTTTTGGCATGATAACGGTAGCTTCTATATCTGCTTTGGCACAATAGGCACTCAAAGCACCCCCGGCATTACCAGCTGTGGGTATCACCATTTTTTTAATGCCCAATTCTTTGGCTTTGGACACCCCCATACTCAATCCCCTAGCTTTGAATGAGCCGGTAGGGTTTCTAGCATCGTCTTTCAGCCAGATTTCATGTATGCCCAATAGCTGGGAAAGTTTTTTTAATTGACTCAAAGGGGTAAATCCTTCCTCCAGACTAACAATATTGATTTCTTTTAAAACGGGTAAAACTGGCTGATATCTCCACATAGAATGAAGAGCTGTGTTGATGAATTGCGTTCCTCCAGCCGGCAAATCATAAATCGCATTTAATGGAACATTACAGCAGGTTGCAAAAGTCTGCAAGGTTGTATGGCTATACAATTTACCGCAGTTACTGCATTCAAGTCCACGTATTCCAGATATAGTCATGTTTGCCGATGATGGGTTTTTCATGTAGCAAAGCTACTCCTGACTTGATAATCTGAAATGATTATATAATTATGGTCAATAACTAATAGTTATAGATAGAATTGGTCATTTTAATGAAAACTTTATTCAATTCTGCTTTTTCTCCTTTGCGTTCAATAAAGAAAAACTGCCTTTGCAATGGGAGGCCTTCTATCTGTATTTCCTTTAGCTCTCCTGATTTTAATTCTTTTTGAACAGAAATATTAGGAAGAAAACCTACCGCGTCAGAAGCCAGTAAGAAATTTTTCAAAGCTTCGGTTCCTCCCAGTCTTACTTTTACATTTAATTGAGACAGTTTAATTTTATGTTTTGATAAGCCTCTCTTAAGCACAGCCAATGTGCCGCTTCCCACTTCTCTCAATGCAATGGGCAATTCAACAAGTTCTTCTAGGGTATAGAATTTCTTTTTCAAGACTTTGCTATTACTGCTGCAGACAGCAATGACTTTATCGGTAATAAAAGGAGTGTACTGAATCTGTGGAACTTTGCTATTCTCTTCAATAATACCTAGATTAATTTGTTTATTGATCAATGCTTCTTTAACCGACTCAGAATTGCGATTCAGTAAACTGATTTCTATTTGCTGAAACTGTTGGTTAAAAGCAGACATTACCTTGGGTAAAATATATAGGGCAACTGTTGTGCTGGCACCTAATTTTAAATTCCCCCTTGCCTGTAAGGCATCCTGCAAAACAGAAATATCAAATTCGGTTTGTTGTTCAATTGTCTTTACCTTCTCTAAACGACTGAGCAGGAGCTGACCAGCTGCCGTCAATTCAATCTGTAGCCCTTTTCTTTCAAAAAGTTTAGTTTGATACTGAGCTTCGAGCAACTGTATATGCTTGCTAACAGCTGGTTGGGAAATAAACAAAACCTGGCTGGCTTTTGAAAAACTCAACAGTTCTGCAACATGCATGAAAACCATGTGTCGCGTAGATATCATATTGGCTTATTTAGCTAAACTCTGCAATACATCGTATTTGGTTACAATATGGTAATCCCCTTTTTCATCTTTTGCCAGTACTGCTCCAGTCTCTTTATTAATTAAACTTCCTAATCTTTCCACCGGTGTATCAAAATCTACAACAGGGTAGGAGGGCTCACTTACACTACCAACCTTGGCTTCTTTTATATCGGGATTGCTGAAAACTTTCTGAAATAAACCATTTTCTGAGACAGCGCCAATGGGTTGCCCATCCTGCATTACAGGTATATGCTCAATATCATATTTCTTCATCAGTGCTACTGCTTCTGCAACCGTATCTTCCGGACTAACAGAAATCAAACGTTTGGCTTGTCTTCCGTTCACGATATCCTTGAAAGTTTTTACATCCAAGAATCCTCTTTCCATCATCCACTGATCGTTATATACTTTACCTACATAACGGCTTCCATGATCATGAAATATACATACCACCACTGCATCTGCCGGTAGTTTATCTTTTAGTTGCATCAATCCCTGCAAACAACTACCAGCACTGTATCCACAGAACAGGCCTTCTTCTTTGGCTATTCTTCTGGCCATTACTGCGCCATCCTTATCGGTCACTTGCTCAAAATGATCAATCACACTCATATCGTAGTTCTCAGGCACAAAATCTTCTCCAAAGCCTTCACTGATATAAGGATGAACATAATCCATATTCACTTCTCCGGTCTTATAATAGTGCGTAAGCAAAGAACCATACACATCTATGGCCCAAACTTGTATATTAGGATTCTTTTCCTTTAAATACATGGCTGTTCCGGTAATGGTACCGCCCGTTCCCGCTGTGCAAACCAAGTGCGTTATTTTGCCTTCGGTTTGTTCCCATATTTCAGGCCCCGTACTTTCATAATGCGCCTGACGATTGGCCAGATTGTCGTACTGGTTCATGTACATAGAATTGGGTATTTCCTTCCCCAGTCTTTTGGCTACACTGTAATAACTTCTTGGATCATCTGGCATTACATTGGTAGGGCATACAATTACTTCTGCTCCTACAGCTTTTAGTATATCAACTTTTTCTTTGGATTGTTTATCGGTAGTAACGAAAATGCATTTGTACCCCTTTACACAGGCAGCTAAAGCCAACCCCATTCCGGTATTTCCACTCGTTCCCTCAATAATGGTTCCACCAGGTTTTAATTTCCCTTCCTGTTCTGCCACTTCCACCATTTTTAAAGCCATACGGTCTTTAATGGAATTGCCCGGATTAAAGTAATCCACTTTGGCTAAAATGGTTCCAGGTAATCCCTTTGATACTTTATTCAACTGAATCATTGGGGTATTGCCAATGGTCTCCAATACATTTTTCTTCCACATAAACTAACAAATGTTTGTTCAAAGATATTGTTTATTTGCGGATGTAGTGGCTTCTACAAAAAGCTTTGATCGAGCGCAAATTTTTCAGGAAATCTGGGATGTATATTTTGGTAGAAATCCATGATCTCTTGCATGGTTTCCGGGTAAGTAGTAGGGATGACTTTTTTACCAATGCCCGCTGTTTTTGTCTTGTAATCTACATAACCCAACAGTATGGGAACATGGGCATTTTGTGCTACATGAAAGAAGCCGGTTTTCCAAGAAGTCTGCCTGCTTCTTGTTCCTTCTGGTGTAATTACAATGATTAGATCTTTGTTGTTGTTGAATAATTCAACCATTGCTTCTACAAGACTAGGCCTGTTGCCATCTTTTCTGGGACTGCGGTCAATGGCAATTCCACCAAGCGGTTTCATAATCAGGTTGAAAGGGAAACGCATCCATTCCTTTTTCACTGTAAAACGGATTTTCAATCCGTAGATACCGAAGGAAAGTATCATATACCAAAAATCCCAGTTACTGGTATGCGGCGCAGCAATTACAATGGACTTGTGTATGTCTTTAGGCAGGTTTGTATCTAATTTCCATCCGCTTACCTTTAAAAGAAGCTTACAAATAAGACGGAACATGTAATAAATTTAAGAAGGTTAAACTAGGATGCTTTAAAAGAGGCAGCCATTTTATTGCAGATATCACTGCTGATCATTTTCTCAGCCAGCGCAATCATATTAGAGAAAGCTTTGTCATTACTGATTCCGTGTCCAATGATAACAGGTTTTGCTACACCCAGAACAGGAGTCCCACCATAATTTTCATAGTGGAAACGATTTAAGTAAGCATCGTTAGCAAGATTTCTTTCTTTGGCAATATCATAAAAAGATTCTGCCATTTTTAAAACAATATTTCCGGTGAATCCATCACAAACCATAACATCGGCTTTTTCATTGAAGAAATCTCTGCCTTCAATGTTTCCAACAAAGCGGATTTGGTTGTTATCTTTCAAAAGGGGGTAAGTGGCTTGTGCAAGAATATTGCCTTTGCCTTCTTCCTCGCCAACATTAACTAAGCCAACACTTGGATTTTGAATACCCAGAATATGCTCTGCATAAAGACTGCCCAATACAGCAAACTGGTTTAATACTTCTGGTTTACAATCTGCATTTAAGCCAACATCCAATAAAACACCGTTCTGACCATTTAATTTCGGCATGATGGTGGCAATGGTAGGTCTGCTAACCCCTTCAATGGCTTTGATGCTAAACATTGCACCCACCAGCATGGCTCCAGTATTACCGGCACTTATAAATGCATCAATTTTTCCTGTAGCCAATAAATGAAATCCAATAGCAATGGAAGATTTTTGTTTCTCCTTTAGCGCTTTGGTGGGGTGCTCATGATACCCAATGATTTCTGGTGCATGTACAAAATGCAAATTAGGTGATGAAAGCTGGTGCTCTTTAACAAGAGGCTGTACCAGGTTTTCATCACCTATACAAAATATGTTTACTGAATTATCGGAATTGTTCAGGTATAGGAGTATCCCTTTCACCGCTTCTAACGGTGCAAAATCACCTCCCATCATGTCTATTCCTATATTCATTTCAGCAAGCAAATGGTATGTTGAACTATAAGGTTACGCTTTCAATGGCGCTTTTTCAGCTACCAGTTTTCCCTTATAGAACAATTTACCTTCGCTTACATGCGCACGGTGGCGAACATGAATTTCTCCAGTTGTAGAATCTTTGCTTAAAGTAACTTCCTGTGCTACATAGTGCGTTCTTCTTTTAGCACTTCTTTGCTGTGAATGTCTGCGTTTTGGATTTGGCATTGCTCAAAATTTATAATATCAAAAATTTTATTCTAAATCCTTAAATTTTTCCAGTCCTTTCCAGATAGTAGGGGTGCTGTCTTTGGCAGCATCTTCTTCCATCTTTCTTAACTTCTCTAACACTTCTTTATTGCATTTAGGGCCACCCATTTCTTCCGGGGTACAGGTTTTTTGCAAAGGGATGCTTAGGTTTACGAATTCGTAAATCCAGTCTGCAACCATCAAGTGGCTTTCGTTTCTACCGATGTAATATACATCAGGATCTTCTTCTTGCTCATTCATGGTGTCGGGTTCATCTACCATTTTCACAATGATATTGAACTCGTCCCAAAGTTGCAGTGGAAGCGTATTGCCACAACGATCACAACCTGCCTGAATGCTGCCGTCAATATCAAATTTCAATTGCATGAACCCCGATTTTTTGTCGAGATACAGTTTTACGGTTGCATCACATTGGCTAAATTCTTGCTCGCCATATGGAATAAAGAACTTGTCGTCCACCTTGTATTCGTACAAATGAACACCCGGCTTTAAACCCACAAATGCGATCTCATATTCGCGCCGATGATTCATATCCACGTTTTAAGGGTTTGCAAAGGTAGAAAAAACAAGGGAATTTGCCAAAGTAAACTAAAAATAAGACCCATTCATGCATTTGCAGTTGTAACTTTATCTGGTTATGGATAAATCATTATGCTTGTAAAAGACCAAAATAACCTGAAAATTGGTGTTTCGCTGGGAGTTTTGGCCACAATTAGCCTTTTTTTGGGCAAATGGGAGGCTTTTGTGGAAAACTGCTATACGGTAAAAATTTATCCACTTTTGTCGGAGTGGCTGAGAACACTATCTGGCATTTTCCCATTTAATATCGGTGACTGGCTATATGTCAGTCTTATTCTGCTCATTTTATGGAAGCTGTTTCAAAGAAAATGGATAAGTGCAGGGATTTGGATAATTAGTGCCATACTTGTTTTTCAGCTTTTCTGGGGGATTAATTATTACCGAAAGGGCATAGCGTCCCAACTGAAACTGAGTAAAGCAACTTATTCTAGAACTGAAATTAATGCATTAACCCATCAATTAATTGATTCAGCCAATTATTATAGAAATTTAATAGGAAAAGGGGACATAAAAAAAATGACGCTGGATCAATTGGTTAGTGAAGCGCAGGCAGGCTATCAGCAGGCCTCCCTGAAATTTCCTTTTTTATCCATTCAAATCAAGTCAGTTAAAAATAGCTGGTTGACACCGGTAGCCGACTATATAGGATTTACAGGCTATTATATACCCTTTACTGGTGAAGCCAACTTGCGAGACGATTTGCCGGCGGTTCTGAATCCCTATATTGTCTGTCACGAAGTAGCTCACCAACTGGGCTATGCCAGTGAGAGCGAGGCCAGCTTTGTTGGACTCCTAGCCGCAGAAGCCAGTAGCAATCCCACCCTGAAATATTCGCTTTACCTGGATTTGCTGGGATATGCTTTTTATGAACAATACCTGTTATCTGCCGAATTGCCTTATGCGGAGTTTGAGCATTTAATGATTGAAAATAGAAAAAGGATGGATACCTTGGTGAAACAGGACAGGAAAGCAATCAGAGACTTTTTTGATCAACGAAAAAATGCCATAAGCCCTATTAGCAATGAATTATACGATCAGTTTTTAAAATTGCAACAACAAGCAGCTGGCATTAAAAGTTATAATGAAATCATTGCCTGGTATATTAATTATCAAAAAACCAAATCATGAACTTAAGCAGCATTCAGAAATTATTCATCTCATTGGTTGCCACCATTGGTATTGGATCCCTCGGTGGAATATTTACTATCGCAGAAATTCCAACCTGGTACGCTGGTCTGAACAAGCCTTCATTCAATCCGCCCAACTGGTTGTTTGGTCCTGTATGGACAAGTTTATACACCATGATGGGAATTGCTTTTTATTTAATCTGGAAACAACCAGCAACTGACTCAAGAAAAAAAGCCATTCAACTTTTTATTATTCAGTTTGTTTTTAATTTTTTCTGGTCCATTATTTTCTTCTCCTTGCACGCCATAGCAGCAGCGTTGATAGAAATAATAGTAATGTGGGTTTTTATCCTGCTTACCATTCTTCAATTCAGTAAACTTTCAAAAACAGCAGCCTGGTTAATGGTGCCCTATATTGCATGGGTAAGTTTTGCCACCCTGCTCACTGCTAGTATCTGGAAGTTGAATTAAAATTTGTTCTTCCACATCATGCTTTCAATAGGCTTGTTAGGCTGGCCACTATATTTGGCATTGCCTTTCTGATTGTATTTCACGCCTATTTCTCCATCAACTGGAAAATAAATCAGTTGCCCGATGGGCATGCCCCTGTATACCCGCACTGGTTGCTTGCAGGAAATTTCCAAGGTCCAGTTTCCGCAAAAACCAACATCGCCTTTACCAGCCGTTGCATGTATATCAATACCCAATCTTCCTGTAGAAGATTTACCTTCTAAAAAAGGAACATGGGCATGAGTCTCTGTGTATTCTTCTGTTACTCCCAAATAAAAACCGCTAGGATGTAATACATATCCTTCTTCGGGGATCTCGAAATACGTAATGGTATTGTGCTTCTTTGCATCCAGCACTTCATCTGTGTAGGTTGCCAGCCATTTGCCCAGATGCACATCATAGCTATTGCTTCCAAGGTCTGCGCGGTTATAGGGTTCAATCACAATGGTCCCTTTGGCAATTTCCTCCAGTATACGTAAGTCGCTTAAAATCATTCTGTTTAATTTTACAGTTGTATTGCAAAAAAATACTAATTCTGCATACAACAGATAAAAAATTTTCGCGTGCCACTGCATTATCAACATAATATCAACGATTTCACCCGTTTGGCCCTCTGGAAGATAGAGGAAGCGGAGCCATTTTTTACCCAAAAAGTAAGCTTACAACAGTCGGTTACTCATCCCCACAAGCGTTTACAGCACTTAGCAGGTAGATTCTTATTGCCTTTTTTGTTTGCTGATTTTCCTTCTGAACTAATTCAAATTGCTGATACCCGGAAACCTTTTTTACCAGACGATCAATACCATTTCTCTATTTCACATTGCGGAGATTATGCCGCAGCTATCGTGAGTGCCCATTGCAGGGTAGGAATTGATGTAGAAATGGTAACCTATAGGGTGGATAAAATCAAGCATAAATTTTTACACGAAGCCGAATTGATGGGTTGGAATATAGAGGGATTAGAACCAGCTGAAAGGTTTAGCACGCTAACCTTGTTATGGAGCGCCAAGGAAGCCATGTTCAAATGGTGGGGAAGGGGAGACGTGGATTTTAGTGAATGTATGCAAGTAAAACCAAGTAAGTTAGGGACTTCCGGCCAATTAGAAGCCCATTTTGTAAAAGGGGATTTTTACCAGGATTTAGTGCTACACTATCAACTGAGTTCCACGCTAAGCCTTGTATATGTAGTGAATGACTAATCTATTAGGAGAGAATCATTGTCTTCTAGTAAATTTAGATTAACCGCATCTGCACCTGCAATCCCTTCTACAGAACCCTGAATATGTGCCGCATTCAGCAATACTTTTTCGAGTTGCTTTTCCCTGGCTTTCCAAAGCTTTTCCATGGTGTCTCTTTCCCGTTGAATACTTTGACGCATGGTCATGAATCCTTCACGGATAGCTTTCCACTGTTCACTGAATTCGGTGCCAGTTAAATAGTCGTATAACATGACCATTTTATCTCCTTTGTTTTCCTGACTTTTTCTGGCTTCAGTTATTTTCAACAAGGCATTTCTTAATAACAAAGCAACCGATCTGACTTCAGAGAAGGTACAAATATATACACCGTCTTTTTCTCCGAATCGGTCCATGTCTTTAGGAAAAGTCTGGGTTACAATTACCGCAACATCAGCGCCAAAACTGCGCATGTCTTTTTTTAATTTTTCAATCCATTCATTTGAAAAATCCTTGGTACGCTTACTCTCATAAATAATTTTTCCAGATTCATTTCCAAACTGATTGCGAACAATCTGAATACAATCTGCACCGCGGACTCCTTTACCTACTTCTTCTATTTTGTCGAAAGGAAAAGCAGATTGAAGCATTTCTTCCAGCATTAACTCCTGCACTTCGCCCTGTAGTTGCATACTGCCTTGTTCCTGTTTTCTGCGCATTTCTTCCACCAGTTTTTTCTGGTCTTCAATTTGCTTTTCCAGTTCCTTTGTTCTTAACTGATATTCCTGTTCCTTCAAGCTTATTTTATCTGCTTCCTCTTTTTGTAATTGTTCTTTAAGTTTGGTTCTTTCTTCAAGCAATTGCCGCTGAATGGTAATCTGAATTTCTTCTTCCTTCGCCTTCAAAGCCTGTTCTTTTTGTAGAAACTCCAATTCCTTTTTGCGGGACTCTTTTAACTTTTCTTCGGATTCAGCAGCTTTTTGCTGCAAAATCTTCATTTGGTTTTCATAATCAGCAGCCAGGGACTTTCTTACTGTATCCTGCATTTCAGCATGCATCCGCTTTTTTTCGGCTTCTAATAATTCTGCAGTTTCAATTTCTTTTTTCTTTTGCCAATCAATCATTTTGCCGCGCAATTCCTTCTCAATCTCTTCACGCATGGTATCACCGGGTTCAAATTGGTGATTACAGTTAGGGCAGGTTATAATAAAGCTAGACATACTTAAAATTTCTGCCGTGAAGTTATAAAAAAGGCTATCTCAACTAAAATTTATCTGGCAGGGTCAGGAAGGGTGTTTTACCATCCGTGATTACCAGTTTGCTATTATTGCTATTAGATAAAGATCTGAATGCTTCTATCTGTCTTAATTTCAGAATAGCTGGCGTAAGTGTCTTATTTATTGTATCGTTTGCTTTTCTGGTAGCCATCGCTTCAATGGTAACAGCATTTGCTTTTCCTTCTGCTTCAATTTCGAAGATTTTTTTTCGAGCTTCCGCCTGAATGATTGCAGCATTCTTTTCTCCTTCTGCCTGAATGCGGGCTATTTCTTTTTTGCCTTCTGCTTCTATAATCCTTCTCTCTGCATCTCTCTTTTCTCTTTCCTTCACAAACTCCATTCTTTGTGCATCCTGCTCCGCTTGTAGTTTTTCCTCAATAGTTCTAGCAAGTCCTTCCGGCAAACGAATACTTTTCATCAAGACATTGTCAATCACAAATCCTCTAGGTTCCAGTATTTCCGTCATTTGTTTCCTAATTGCATTTTCTATCTGAGCCCTTTCTCCGCTATGCATGTCTTTGGCAAGAAATTTAGAAGTAATATCTGCCGAAGCGGATCTGAATACAGGAAGAATTACTTCGCTTTCGTAATTCAAGCCTATGTTCTGGACTATTTTGGGGGCAGCTTCTGGTTTAACCCTGTAGAGTATTGAAATTTCAGATCGGATTGTCAATCCTTCTTTGGATGGCAAATCAGGTTTAACTTCAATATTCATGATTCGGGTGGGTACTTTTAAAATTGCTGTAGTGAAAATATTGTATCCTTTGGGCCCCTGTTCAACATACTGAGGATCAATTTTTCCAAGACGACGCTTTACACCCACTTCTCCCTGACGTATAACTGTACAGGAGCTAAAAAGAATGCCAAGGCCACAGATTAGGTAAAGTTTTTGTTTCATAATGGTTTATTTGGTGATTTAATTCAACAATTAACCAATTATGATGCCGAGCTCTGTTAAGACTTATACAACTCTATCTCATACAAACAACGGTCAGCTATAGCCTGAGCTTTTGTTAAAGGAATATAGGGAAGTTTAATAGAATCACCGGCCGTATGCAGCACCAGGGTAGCAAGATTCTTTCTTCTCAGAAAAGGACTGGTTTCCAAAGCTACATGTTGTACTTTCTTAAAGTTCAACAGAATATGCTCGTCGCCCCAAACACCTTTCTGAATTTGTAAAGTAGTTTGATTGTACCAGAAAATAAATTTCTTTCTTCTGATATAATTAGTAATTAGAAAATACAGAAAAACCAATACAGGAAAAATCAATACCCAGGGTTTCCAGAAATACAACGCAACTGAAGCAATTAATGACAAAGGAAATATATAAATCATAGATACCCTCCAGGCATAAGAAGGGTGGGTATAGTTTGGATTTTCGGATAGAGAAGGCCATGCGGGCTGATAGTAAGCTGAAAGCTTTTTCAAAATATCTTCCTGCAAAACGGGAAGTTTGATGTATTGGTCATCTTTCAGAATGTTTTCGCCAACCATAAAGAATCGGAGAATTTTGATACCCAGTAATTTTCGAATAAAGTTGCTGTTCCAGCTTATCAGTTGTACTTTATTCTGTAGCATCATTTTCTGCTGTGTTTGAAGGAAACCCCATTTTACCTGAAATCCTTTCTGATTGGCGGTTAATTGCATGTCGTTATAACGCAATAAAACACGTATTACTGAGAAAGCCAGCGTAATGGCAATGCCCAAGCCAATCATGCCGGCAACCATTGAAGCGGTGAAGTTGATCTGATTTACCTGTTCATCAATTATTGCATCTGTTTTCTTACCAAAAAACTGCCTGAGATCATCCAGTCTTGACATGGCAAATGCAAAAATTAAAGATAGCGTCCGGATATGATTTTCTGAAATAGCCAGTTTCATTAAATCAATATTACGTAGCCCCATAATTTGGGTTCCGATATCATTCATAACTTTTGGAGCAGCAATCGCTTCTTTTTGCAGCAGCATATCCTGCAGGTCTTGTGCCTTTTGAAAATCAATTGCAGAAAGTTCTAATTCGGTTTTCTCACTTCCTGCTGTTTCAATTTTCATGGTACAGGTATTGGTAAACCGATGAAGATAATTTTGAATAAGATGAACCGATTGAATTTTCTGAATTGGTATCGTTTTAGTTTTTTTGGTAAAAATGCCAGTCTGCTCAATTAATTCATTGTCTTTTATGTAAATACGTGTCTTAAAAAACTGAATGAATTTTTGTATTTGAAAAAAGATTAGAAAAGCAGCAGTCAATAACAAGAAATAAATCAGTTTATCTGATCGCTTCTCGGTATCATCTTCATCCTCATTTTGCTTGACGAATGCTCTTACGATGAAGTATAAAATAAGTACCCAGCTTTCCTTGATTGTTTTTCCAATAATGAATAATAAAGCAACCAAAGAAAGCTTTTGGGGTTTAGTCCAATCGGTTTTAATTCGATTCATTCCCAATTATTTTTTCCATCATCCAATCTTTCAGCTGCTCTGCTGTTTCCTGTTTAAGACCATTGATACTTATATCCCCAAGGTGACTGGCGGCTGTCATTAATTTTATAGACGCTAAACCAAATTTTCTGCCGATTGGGCCGGTTTGAATTACACAATTTTGAACTTTCCCGAAAGGAATAACATGTGTATCCTGAAAAATCCAGCCTTTTTTGCAGATAATATCCTTTTCCCGAAGTGCCCATGCCAGATTTTTAAACCCAATTTCAATGAATGCAATAACAGTAAAGCAACTCAACAATAAGGCCCCTAAAGTGCTAAAAATTATCCAGTTTTTTTGCAAAGCATCTAACCAAATAAACAAGGGAATAACAATCGCAGTAAGTACAAGAAAGAATACAGACCAACTTATGTATAGAACCGTTTTATACGATTTTTCTACCGGCTCAAGCGCTGTTGGCGCAAATTGTGGAATGGCAGAACTGGGCACCGGTTTGTTCGTGAATTCCGTGGGCTCAATTAAGTCCCATAAATTGCCGTATAAATCCTGGAAAACAGCAACTTTCCCGAATGATTCTTTACTGGGTTCTCTAACGATTGGTATTTGTTGGTCAAGTAGATTTTGATAATCTCTCTGTATATCGTCAGTATGTAAAAACAAAAATACCCTGCCCCCTGTTTGATTTCCTATTCTGGAAATTTGTTCTTCACTGGCTGCTTTTGCCAACAATAATCTACAGTTGCCATTTCCCCTCGGCTTTATTATTACCCATCGTTTTGTCTCACTCAATACGGTATCTTCTACCAGTTCAAAATGAAGTTTTTGAGTGTAAAAAGCAATTGCTTTGTCGTAATCATCCACAACAATTGCAATCTGCGATAACTGCTGATTCATATTTTATGCTGCTTTCTTCCTATAATGATAAAATGAAGATAAATTAAAATTTATCGTATATATTGAAAGGCTACTAAAAGGAAAGAGAGTATTGGTCAAATGGCAATTCTTTACGCTTGAGAATTGCTTTTCTTTTGCCGGATATTTCATCTATTTTAAATCCGGTCTGGTTAATTATGATTGAATGTTTTAATGGGTTAAAGGTAAAATCGGTCTTGAATTCATAGTACCCTTTCTGAGTTGAATCATAGTTTCCAGCATTGTCTTCCCGGGATATCATGCTCAAGAGTAATTCACCATCCAAATAAAACTTAGATGTTACGGTAGAGATTCCCATGCCACTGTACGGGTCATCAATTTTCATTAATTCATACCCATCGCCTAGGTTTACAAAAGAAATCGTATAAGACTTTTCGCCAAATGTGCCATTTGTTGCAAAATTCTTTCTGAAAGTTTGAATTTGCAAACTGTCATTTACAATGTTGTACGTGAAAAAACCGAGTTTTAAACCGCAGACATGACAGTCGTTGGCATTCACCATTTTTCCGGTATCATCCTTTGTCATAGGAGCAGTGCTAAAAATAGCTAAGTACGCTGTTTCATTGTTTCTATTGATAGTAAAAACGGTGTCGATGGATGAATACAGGTACTGTGAGTCAATTAACTGACCATGATATTCTATGATATCTCCTTTAGTTGCAGACCATTTTATTATTCCAGAAGTACTGTCAAGCTTCCCATTTAAGAGATTTGATAAAATACCGGAAGGGGTTTGCTTGATACCAGTTTCTGTTTTTAATTCTTTTTTGTTTTGACATGAAAGATTTATCAGTAAGAAGATATAACTGAAAATAATGACAGGTTTCATATACTCTAGTCTAAATTAATATTGAAAGGGTACAATAAACCCATTAAATTTTCCCTTGAAAATCTTGCTTTTTTTATTTGATTATTCAAGGGATGAATAGAAAAATTTACAGCGGTTCTAAAATCTGCTTTTTCCAAATTGGTTCTGTCGAAAATGGCACCAGATAAATTACAATTATTAAAAATAGCCGCACTTAAATTGGCTTCTGTAAAATCAGCTTCTATCAGCGCTGTATTAGAAAAATGAGTTTTAGGGATGCTTAATTGATAAAATGAGCTATGATTCAGCTGACACCCCTCAAACGAAAAGGATAAAGAGAACGGATTACAGGTTTCAAATTTAATACCCAGTAATTTACAATCTGTAAAAGCTACATCCTGCAAAGTAGTTTTATTCAGCTTACACATACTCAGATTACAAACATTAAATTGACATTCAATAAATTTAAATCCCGATAAATCCTGATTACTGAAATCACATTGATTGAAAAAGCAATTTTCATACTCCGCTTCATCTAATTTCAGTGCCTTATTGAATTGTTGTGAAAGAACTTCTTTCATTATTATAGTCTATTTGCGTTTGCTAAATTGTTAATCAAGATAGTTTAATTAACAGGAAGTCTGATTATTTTGCGGCTATAAAAAACAGAAAATGAAAAGAATCACGGCTGTTCTATTTATTTTATTTTGTTTATTACTGAATGTAAAAAATAAAATTTTAGCACAGAATGGCAGAATTACTGACAGGAACTCTATTGGTTGGTTCAATTATTTTGGCACAATAAAGTTCAAAAAAAAATGGAGTTTACATACAGAGTATCAATGGCGCAGAGATCAAATCATTAAGGATTGGCAGCAAAGCTTACTCAGATTAGGAGTGAATTACCAATTGAATAATGATGTTCAATTCAGATTGGGTTATGCATGGGCTGAAACATATGCCTATGGTGATATCCCATTAAATCCTTTTGGAAAGCAATTTACCGAACATCGCACTTATCAGATGCTAACCATCAATGATAAAATTGGTAAAGTATCTCTGTCGCATCGTTTTATGCTTGAGCAAAGGTGGCTGGGCAGATACCTCTCTGCGGCTGACACAAAAGACGATGATTTCTTGTTTATGAATCGGATGCGTTATATGATAAGAGGACAAATTCCAGTGACTAATAATGCAACCAATCCAATTTATGCTGCCGCATATAATGAGATTCTAATTGGATTTGGAAAAAATGTTGGGGAAAATATATTTGATCAAAATAGGATTGGGGTATTGGTAGGAAAAGCGATTAATAATTCTTTCAGAATTGAGGCCGGTTATCTAAATCAGATTGTACAGTTGGGGAGGGAAGTGAACAACAGAAATATTTTTCAATACAACAATGGCATAATACTAAATACTTATTTTAATTTTTAGTTCAATCCAATTTTGGTTTAGCGCATGATCTTTTCAAGTGCTTTTCCTTTAGCCATTTCATCTATTATTTTGTCGAGGTATCTTACTTGTCTTGTTAAATTAGTAGATTGCTTTAATGCTTCTGTCTAATTTCTCGTAACATTTCTTCTTCAATAAATATGAGTTTTTATTCTTAGTTTGAAATAACGCTATGTAATTGAAAAGCTATTTGCAAACACTCCTAACTTTTAATATTATTTTATCGATTGAAAATGACT
>JBDLUU010000033.1:0-3231 GCA_039805185.1 Bacteroidota bacterium | reverse complement strand
ACTCACCTGCAAGAGGCTGGTGCGAAACCACAACAATAGGATTTTCAGTTTTTTCCAATTCAACCTTTAACCAATCCAACTGTTCCTCGCCAATATAGGAGGCATAACCACCTTTATGCTTGGGAGATCCCTTTTCATTGCCATCCAGCACCAGGAATGAAATTCCGCTAATTCTTTGGTGGTAATACCTACCGGGCATACCCCAATAAGCTATACACTGCGCTGAGGTATAACCTGCATCTGTATCATGATTACCAATGACATGCATGACTTTTTCATGCGCACGATTGAATCGTTCGATGACCACTTTATTTTTATTTCCCGGGTAGGCAAAGTCGCCCAACTGCAACAATGCATCAGGTTTCACTTTGGCCATAGCATCCAAAAAGGTTCCCAACCTTTTTGGCGCATCATGCATGATATCTTGGTGCAGATCAGTGATCACACCAACTTTAATTTCTTTACGTACATACTTCCAAAAATTGGCATCTACGCCAGGAGTCAGCAAAGCCAATGCTGCCTTGACATTGCAGTTTATGAATTCACGGCGGTTGGGCATGATGGTTTTTTTTAAAGGTAAATATCCTAGATTAACCCTAAAACATACTGAAGCATATCACAAAAAAAATTCTTCCCCTTGTGATAACATTTAACCCGGTTGCTCCTCGGTTTTTTTAATCAAGACCAATCAGTTTCCTCCAACTGAAAAAGCTGCTCTACAGGGACCTGAAAAATGGCAGCCAGCCGCAAACTCAAGACTGTTGATGGCACATACTTCCCCAATTCCATGGCATTGATTGTTTGGCGGGTAACCTTAATCATTGATGCCAATTCTGCTTGAGTCAGATTATGCTTTGCCCTTTCCACCTTCAAACTATTCTTCATCTTGCCTGCTTTTCTTCATTTTAGATTTCAACCAGTTGAATCTTGCAATAAAAAACCAAGTTAACGTGAAAAGGTTAAAAATCATCACCCATAAAAATGACATCCCATAAACAAAAAACAGAGACACCAAGAGCAGGCCCTGATTGAAATATACTGCCCAAGCCAAAGAGTCCAAACGTATTTTGGCAATGTATTCATCCTCCACTTTTTCTTTTGAAAATGCCACCATCATAGAACCCAATATGACAAATCCACCCAAGACTTCATCCAGAATATTCTGCTCCTGCATATCAAAGATGACCAGATCAGAGATTATTTGATCGCTTATTAAAACAGGGACAAAAAATTTGAAAAATTCAGGTTGGAGATCCAGCACCAGAACGACTAGTCCAAGTATTGCACTGGGAATCAATATTCCCCAACCCCATTTTTTGAATGAATATGCCAGTAAATAATTTGTTTTCATGGTTTTAAATTTGATCATGAAAACAAATGTATGGTATATTTTACATTTAGACTAACTTATTATGCTTTTGGTATAGTAAACCAGTCAATTAGGGTATTTGTTTCCCTTAGTAAGTTGATGTCGAAAAATTTACGGTCAGACCAAATGAGGTGATGAATTTCAGATCAAATTACTTTTTCATTTCTCATTTTGCGAATTGAGAATTTGCTTTTACCTAGGTTGCCGATTTTTCTGCACTTATTGTTGCCGAAAACTCTGCACTTCTAATTGCCAAAAACTCTGCATTTTAAGTTACCGACTACAACACATTAGCTTTACCTCTTCGCCTTAATCTTCTTACACCGTAACCAAGTCCTGCTGCCAGTAACAAACCAAGTCCCCCGTCTACAGGGGTTGATGGCACTTCTGGGTCAAACCCTGGAGGCGCTTCAGTGACGGTCACATCACTACTGAAAAAGCTCCTCTTCTGACTATTGTTTTCCGTAGACTGATTGCCATATATATTACGCTGACGATCAGGAATCTGATACGGATTCCTGCCTTCATAGCCCGTGGTACCACTGTTATATTGTGCATGTAAATCAGTCATCAGTAAAGCAATCCCGATAACAATCATCAATATCCTCCTGCTCATAATTTTACCATTTTAGACGTGAATGATTTATCACCTATGCTCACTTTTACTACATACATTCCGCCCGACAGCGTTCCAATATTCAATGTTACCCGACCCTGGTTATCGAGTTGTACCTGCTGTTTGAAAACAACCCGCTTGTTCGTATTCCGTATCTCTACCTTTGCGGATCCATTTAACTGAGCCGCTTTCAGTTCTCCAATCGGTACCCTCAGGGAAACAACTCCACCAGTAACCGGATTGGGATAAAGCAACATTTTCTTTATTACCGGCAGTTCAGGTTCTGCAATGCGTGAGTTTACTACCAACACCAGGTCTTCCTTCGTCTTCACACCTAGGGCATTCAAAAACGACAGCTCCAATCCGTTTGTATGGTCTACTTTTATTTGCTGTCCTGTAGCACGGCTTAACACATACACTTCTCTGGCAGGATTAACACTCTTGTCGATAGAAACCTTGACTACGTATTCTCCGTCGTAGAGATTAGTCATGCTAATGGGGATTGTGTCAGATTTGATTTGATTGCCGCTTGCAGTTTGCAATCCCAATATCGACTGGCGACTGCCATTGTACACCGCAGTAATATTCTCATCCAGGTTGCTGAACTTGGCAGCATCCTCTCGCCCATAACTATCTGTAAAATCCTTGTTGTAGGCCACCAAAAAACCATCTGCAGGACCGGTACCTGGTTTGTTTTTGATCAACAGCGAAACATATATCTTCTCTATCTCTGATGTTAGGTCAGGCTGCATCCGCTCCTGACTGAGCATACCTGCCTCTTCGCCTGCCTTGATGTCATTGCGCGAGAAAATGGCTGTGCGCGTCGGTGCTGTGCCTACAATATCTGTGGCGTCAAAAGTAACAGCGGGAAGTATTGATCCATCCACATTACTATTGTTACGCACAAAGAAGGCTTGTCCGGGTTGAATATACCTGTCTGCCAAAGAACCCGCAGTGTTGTTGGAAACAGTAGCCTGATTATAGGTTACATATCCACCGCGACCATTGGTGCCGGATATCGTGGGATCCCAGTAGTAGAGATTCTCTTCCACATTACTCTTCGTGACTGCATGCCAATCCACTACCGACCAATATGGATTACCAATAAAAGAATAACGACCAGCAACGCTGCTCAGCGGAACTATAGGTGAAGTGGTGGTGAAGCTCATCGACTCACATACTTTCAGCACCCCTTTTGTGCGTATTGTGGTGGCTGTTGCTGTTTCCGCATCTGTATTCAGGTTTG
>JBDLUU010000032.1:0-35125 GCA_039805185.1 Bacteroidota bacterium | reverse complement strand
GCAGCATCCAGTTCAATCTCGGTAGCACCTCCCAAAAACTGACGTCTGAATTGACGTACTTTTGGATCAAAATCATTTAACTGGCTAATCTTAGAAATAATGAGTTCCCAACTTTTGATCGGATACAGGGTGAGGCATTTTTCGAACCCACGACCCAGAATAAAGCGCGACTCTCCTTCAGGCAATTGCTTTCTCAGCCCGCCCGGAAGGAGGAAACGCCCTTTGGCATCTACCGTTGCTTCATATTCTCCGTGAAATCCGATCATAAGTGAATAAATATTTCCAAGTTTACCACTTGTTGACACAAAATAACACCTTTTCCCACTTTTAACCCAAAAAAGGGAGGCTTGTATTTATCCACAAGATTTAATCGGCTGCAATCCTTTTCTATATTGCATTACAGACGAATTGGTATAGATGCTGCTGTATAACCTGTGAATTGCTGTGGATAAGCCGTGAATAACAATGAAAATCGAATGAAACACCCATCATTACTGCATATAGAAGACTTTAACTACGAGCTCCCCAACGAGAAAATCGCCAAATATCCGCTGCAACAGCGGGATCAGAGCAAGCTCCTGATCTACGGGGGACCAGGTTTTTCGCGAAATCCAATCCCTATTCGGGAGTCAACCTATGCGAACATAGCAGATGTACTCCCCCAGGGCAGTTTACTGGTATTCAATGATACCAAAGTGGTAGAAGCCAGATTGCTGTTTCAGAAACCTACTGGAGGGGCCATTGAACTCTTTTGTTTAGAGCCGGCAGACCAGTATGCAGATATCACTTCAGCCATGCTGCAAAAGAGTTCCGTGCAATGGAAGTGTTTGGTAGGGGGAGCAAAAAAGTGGAAAGATGGGGCGGTGGTTCTCGAGGTAGCAGGGTTAAAAATACAAGCCAATAAGGTAGAAATACTACCCGATTGTTTCTTAATTGAATTCAGCTGGGAGCCAACGGGGTTAAGCTTCGCGGAGGTATTGCATATGGCAGGAGACATCCCACTTCCTCCTTATTTAAACAGAGAAACAGAAGAAGCAGATAAGGAAAGATACCAGACCATTTATGCAAAGCACGATGGCTCTGTGGCAGCACCCACAGCGGGTCTGCATTTTACAGAAAACGTGTTTGCGCAATTAGAGCAAAAGCAAATTCAAAAAGGATACGTTACGTTGCATGTAGGTGCCGGCACCTTCAAACCGGTGAAAGCCGCACAGATGAAGGATCATGAAATGCATGCAGAATTTATAGATGTAAAAAAATCAACGATAGAACAGTTGCTTTCACATGTATCCAAAGGCATTATAGCGGTGGGAACAACATCGCTGCGAACGCTCGAAAGCCTTTACTGGATTGGCGTTAAGACCATTCATAATCCTTCTTTGGCATCTGCAGACTTAGCTGTTTCGCAGTGGGAACCCTATGAAAATGCTGACGAAAATCTTGCTAACAGAAAAGAATTTTCTGCCGAAGAATCACTGACCGCGCTTTTAGAATGGATGGACAAAAACAATGCAGAACGCATCATTACAAAAACACAAATCATCATTGCGCCAGGTTATACATTTAGAATGATCCGTGCATTGGTAACTAATTTTCATCAACCACAAAGCACATTGCTGTTATTGATTTCAGCCATTGTAGGAGACGATTGGAGAAGAATCTATGAGTATGCATTAACGCATGATTACCGTTTTCTTTCGTACGGGGATGGATCCATTCTGTGGGTTAACAAGTAGAAGTAATTTACTGCTTACAAAATTAATCCTGCATCAGCGGCATTTCAATTGTAAAAGAAGTTCCCTTTCCAACTGCACTGTCTACTTTGATTTTTCCCTTGTGGGCATCAATCACTGTTTTCACATAACTCATGCCCAGTCCGAATCCTTTTACATTGTGCAGGTTACCGGTATGTGCGCGATAGAATTTCTCGAAAATCCTTTTCACAGATTCTTTGTTCATACCAATTCCATTGTCCTGAATGCACATAACAAAATGGTTTCGGGTGCTGTGCGAAGAAATCACAATGCGAACCGGATCCTGAGAATATTTAATAGCATTGTCAATTAAATTAGAAATCATATTTCTGAAATGCGTATCATCTGCACTAATGGTATCGCTTGATGCATTCAAGAGAAAATCAATCTGGCCATTTTTATCCTGCAATTGCAACGCAAATGTACCCGCTACTTCCTTTACCATTTCATGCACAGACACTTTGGAAAGATTCAGATTCAACTCCTGCTTTTCCAGAAAAGCTGCCTGCAAAATGGTTTCCACATGTTTGTTCATGCGGATATTTTCTTCCTTGATAATATTGGTAAAATAAGAACCCTTTTCCGGGTTGGCTTGAACCTTCGGAGTCCTGAGCGCATCCACTGCCAGTGAAATGGTGGCCAGTGGTGTCTTGAACTCATGGGTCATATTATTGATGAAGTCACTTTTAATTTGTGATAATCTTTTCTGATTTAACAAAGTCTTTACCGTAACATAGAAAGCAGCCAAAATAATCAGGAAGAAAGTAATAGCACCAACAAGGATCCAGCGAAGCGAATACCAAACCTGCTTGTCAACATCAGGAACAATAATAATCAACAACTCATTGGTTTCAGTCATGGCTAAATTATCGGTATCTCTAAGGATAGGATAATAATTGCGCTTATTGTGCACTGTATCCCAGAACTCCTGTTCATACCCATTGGAATAAAATTCGTAGTCGCCCTCCACGTCGGATATGGCAAATTCAAACTTGAGGTTATTCAGTTTAACCCGTTGAAATTCCTTGGAAATTTTCTCCCGTACTTCTTCCATTGTAAAGCGCTCCTCCACAGTTGGCTGACGAAAGAGTTTAATTTGCAATTCGGTACCGAGCAACAGTCCACCCCGTCTGTTTAAACGAAGTGGTTGCGAAGAACGAGTAGACTTACCAATGTCACCAGCAACATTAACGCCAACCATATTGATTTTTTCAACCAACTGGGTCTTAGTTACTTCCATCAGGTTATCAAACCAGGAAGCCTGCAACAGGAATAAGCCGCAGAGTGAAAGTAAAATAAGAATAACGATAACGGGAAAAGTTCTCTTCATGCGCAGCAAATATAAATTTAAAAAGACCAGCCCGGGGTCTATTAATTCAAAGGCAGACTTTTTTAACGAGAATTTTTAACAATTGCTCCGAAAAATAAATAATATTCTTATCTTTTGTATAGCTATGGAACTAAATAGAGGAATTTTATTATTGTCGGACCCATTCTTAAAGGATCCCAATTTTATCAGAACCGCCGTGTTAATTTGTGAACACAATGAAGAAGGTGATGTCGGTTTTATTCTCAACAAAAAAACCAATCAATACCTAGGAGATTTGGTAGAAATGGCAGAGGGAATAGCATTGCCGGTATTTGAAGGCGGTCCGGTAGAACAACACACCCTACACTTTATTCATCGCAGACCCGATATTATTCATGAAGGGATAGAAATTACCAAAGACATTTATTGGGGTGGTGATTTTGATGTAGCATTAGCAGCACTGCACAACAAAGAAATCACAGAAAACCAGATTCGCTTTTTCATTGGCTACAGCGGATGGAGCAGTGGTCAACTACAAGAAGAGATTGATGAGAAAAGCTGGATTCTCACGCAGGCAGATCCGGGCATACTCTTTATAGACGAATCCCATCAAATCTGGAAGCGCAGCTTACAACAGCTGGGCGGCGAATACGCACAGATGACCAACTACCCTATTGATCCGCAGTTGAATTAGGCTTGGCTTTTTTCTGATTTTTACTAAAAAGGATTTCCAGTAACCAGGGTGATGGAATGGGCTCATCTTTTCCAATGGTTTCTTCGGGAAATTTATTGTAACAGTAGAATGCAATGAAAGAGATGAACTGAATGCTAATAAAGGATAATCCAAGTGAACGGTAGGCAAGTTTATGTCCGAATATGGTGCTGAAAATGATTGGCACAATAATATTTACAAGAATTACAAGTCCAATTAAAAAAAGGAGTGCAGTGTTTTTTGATGGAAAATCTTTGATGCTTTTATAAAGCCAATTCTCAATCTGTGCTATGCAGAAAAATTTTTTTAACTCATCCCGTAACCTTCTGGGAGTCTTAAAAAAAGGCCTGCTTTTTAAAACTGTATAGAAAAGATGCCAGGCAAAAAAATTGATACAGACAGCGTTTACCCAGTCCTGAAAATGAAATTGCTTAGTAATAGATATTTCTGAAGTTAAATCAGGAAAAAGAATAGCCAATGGAAGCATGATAAAATTGAGTAATATCCCATGAAGAAATAATAAAACAATAACTGTTTTTACGATTAGGTTCATATAATAAATTGTATAATTATATTTGATAAAAGCAAGTGGAATACTAAGATCCCACTTGCTTTTTATTACTAACTCCAAGAGATTTATTAAAATCTAAGATGAAATAATACATTAAGGCTGAAATAGAATAAACAATAATATTCTGTTTTAGTGATATTTGATACAATTCATAAAAGACATTAATAATAGAGATAATTAAAAAAAGATAAAAGCCAAAATATGCTATATACATCGTAATAGAAAAAAATAACCTCCCATTAATATTTGTTTGACTAACTGGAGAGAATAGTTTTTTATAAAGTTGTATACTACTGATAACTCCAATTTTACTTGCAACTTTTAAAATTTGCTCAGTTGGGTACAAATAATCATATAAATGAAACAATAGTGAATTCAATTGATTAGATAAGAACCAGACTAATGCAAACTCATAAACCGATATTATATCTTGAATAAAAAGCAACACAATAGCAATTATTATATTTACTACTATCCCATGTAAAATAAGAATGCTAAAAAAGATTTTTTTTCTAATATGCGTCATATAAAATGTATTAAGCGACCATGTATAAACAAGAAGAAAAATTGAATATTAAAATTGCAGCTCCTATCCATCCGATATTTTTCAAAATCCACTTCGCACCAACTGCTACCATTTCCTGTATTACAGCAGCAGCAGAAGCAGTTTGAGCAGCATCAAATATTTTTTTTATTTCACCGAATGATCCTATTGCAGCAGCTTGTAAACAAACATAAAACTCACCAAATGTTATATCAGCAGATTGGACATGATCAACTATAATGTTAGCCATCAACTCAACCATTTGATCTTCATTTAAATCCAACTCTTGCATTACTTCTGCCTCATTGTTAGCAGCCCATGTTCTATTTAAGTCCTCATTTTTTTGAATTTGATTATAAGGAGGATTAACCGACTTATCAAAAGGCAATTTCTTTCTATTGACTAATACTTTGTCTACTTTAAACTTTACTTTTTGCAAAAAACTAACTGCAATATTCTTGTAAGCTTCATCATAAATCTCACTTTCCTTATCGCCAGGCATTTCATTTAATTGTGGGAAGTTCTTTCGAATGACAATATTATTTTGGATTCGATTTTCTAAATACCCTTGAAAATTGCTTAAGCTTAAACTATACTTGTTTAATACATTTGATAAAGCGACTTCACTTTTAACATTGCCTAATTCAGAAATAAAACTTTGATACTTATTACTTCCTAAATTAGATGATGTTCTTATTTTAAATAATGTTGAATTTAAAATGTCGTTTGCAACATAGTGCTTGAAACTAGCATCATCTTCTAGAATTCTAGCATAATCTGGTCCAACTATTTGATCACTTTTCTTACAAGCCATAAAGGAGCCAACCAGCAGAATCATTAACAGAAATCTGAATTTTAGAATTGTTTTCATGTTTTACTTATTTGGGTGTTTCCCGAACTTAAAAATTCGACATCGGAATACTTCGACTTGTTGCAACAAGGTTTTGTTCTGAACAGTACGAAGGAACCAATAAGACTATGAAAACGAAAAGGCAGTTCTAACCAAAAAACAGCGTTATTTAACGGTGCTATAAAAAAATTGCGCAAACTATATAATGAAGGTTGACTCACTTGAGAAAAATTGAAGAGTCAATTAAATACTTTTTATTGGAACAATAAATAGTGTTTACACTGAAATCCCACGGTTATTTCACGGTTATTGGAAGTGGAAATTTCAGGATTAGCAGCATTTCATCAAAACATGAAATACAGTCAAGCTCTATAGTTCAATTTTTGGGGTTTGTCCATTTTCTGATTGATCTATGGAATCGAAAAGCCTATTTCTATTAGCGGCAGTTGACAATAAATACCCTGTCTCCGTATGTGAATTATATTCTTTCAATGAAATGACTACAACAGCCTCTTCCTCATCAGTTCTAGTTACAATAAGTGTATCGAAATTACTAACTACTTCAGTTAGATATCCTTCTAGATTATTTCTAAATTGAGCGATTGAAACTGCTTTCATAAAATTGAATTCAAGATATAAACCTACGTTTAATATCTAATTCTAAGCAGACACAATTAACCTACTAATAAATAGCCTTTCAGTATATTTTTTTAGCCATTTTTCAAAAACGACACACCATTATCCCCTACCGTGGAACTTTCCTCAGCGTGGAACATCTGCGACCTACAGTGGAGAGCATCAGCGGCCCCATATCGGTAATCCCACAAAAAAACAGCCCCTCAAAACTGAGGAGCCGTTCAAACTTATAAGAAATTTATTACTGAGTTTCAGCAAAGGCTTACAGCGCAACTGCACCTTCTACCAGCACGGTTACTTTGTTGTTCAAAACCTCAACAAAACCACTCTGGATAGAATACTTTTCTATTTCTTTCTTATCCTTTAAAATTTTCAGGTTACCCTTACCCAAGGCACTCACCAATGGCGCGTGCTTATCAAGGATTTCGAATAAACCACTTATACCTGGCAACTGTACACCGTACACTTCACCACTGTATAATTTTTTTTCAGGCGTTAATATTTCTAGAATCATAAATTATCCTTTTGCTGCTTCGATCATTTTCTTGCCCTTCTCAATCGCATCATCCAAAGTACCTACCAGGTTGAAGGCTGCTTCAGGATACTCATCCACTTCACCGTCCATGATGGCGTTGAAACCTTTGATGGTATCATCGATGCTTACGAATACTCCTTTCAAACCAGTGAACTGTTCAGCAACGTGGAAAGGCTGAGATAAGAAACGCTGTACTTTACGAGCACGCTGTACGGTCATTTTATCTTCTTCGCTCAATTCATCCATACCAAGGATGGCAATGATATCCTGTAGTTCCTTATAACGCTGAAGAATCAACTTCACACGGTTGGCACACTCGTAGTGCGCTTCACCCACGATAGCAGGGGTAAGGATACGAGAAGTAGAATCCAATGGATCCACCGCAGGATAGATACCTAAGTCGGCAATCTTACGGCTTAATACGGTAGTAGCATCCAGGTGAGCGAAAGTTGTTGCAGGAGCAGGGTCAGTCAAGTCATCCGCAGGTACGTAAACCGCCTGTACAGAAGTGATAGAACCATTCTTGGTAGAAGTGATACGCTCTTGCATCAATCCCATTTCAGTGGCAAGGGTTGGCTGGTAACCTACCGCTGAAGGCATACGGCCTAACAACGCAGATACTTCAGATCCTGCCTGAGTGAAACGGAAGATATTATCAACGAAGAACAAGATGTCCTTACCTTTTCCAGTACCATCTCCATCACGGAAGTATTCCGCAATAGTCAAACCACTTAAAGCCACACGAGCACGAGCCCCTGGAGGTTCGTTCATCTGACCGAACACGAAAGTAGCTTTTGAATCTTTCAGGCCTTCCAAGTCAACCTTAGAAAGATCCCATCCACCTTCTTCCATGCTATGCTTAAAGCTATCACCATATTTCATGATACCCGCTTCAATCATCTCACGTAATAAGTCGTTACCCTCACGAGTACGCTCACCCACACCAGCGAATACAGAAAGACCACCGTGACCTTTCGCGATATTGTTAATCAATTCCTGAATCAATACGGTTTTACCTACACCCGCACCACCGAACAAACCAATCTTACCACCCTTTGCATAAGGTTCAATAAGGTCGATTACTTTAATACCGGTAAACAACACTTCTGTTGCCGTACTTAGGTTTTCAAAGGTTGGAGGTTTAGCGTGGATAGGACGACCATTACTCTTATCCAATTGAGGAAGACCATCGATAGCGTCACCAGTTACATTAAACAAACGACCGTTGATACCTTCTCCAATTGGCATAGCAATGGCTTTTCCTGTATCAACTACAGCCATACCTCTTACTAAACCTTCGGTACCGTCCATCGCAATGGTACGTACACTATCTTCTCCAAGGTGCTGCTGTACCTCAAGCACCAGCTTATCACCGTTTTCCTTGGTTATCTCTAAGGCATTGTAGATTTCAGGCAATGTACTGTCCTGAAAATGAACGTCTACAACCGCACCAATAATCTGTTTAATCTTCCCTGTTGTTGCCATAAATGGTTGATTTGGCCGCAAAGGTAAGGGTAAGCCACAAAAAAGGCGAAGGAACTAGCCCTTTTTTTTCTTGAAAATTGAAAAGATGGATTGGGCCACGGGCACCAGTTTTAAAATATTCCATGCCCCGGCAAGGCTGGCAGTGGTTAAAACCGCAGGAACAATGGCTCCGGCAGCTTTTTTAAAGAGTTGATGGGGGATTTTAGCTGCCCGCTCACCCAGGCCCTTCTCCTGATTGGCCAAGTGCCCTTTTAGCTGGGCGATGGCTTTTTGGAGTTCTTCCTGGTTGCTGATGGTTGGAGGCGTAAAAACAGGCATGATATTGCGATAAAGTGTTTACTTAAAAAGATTCTTAATGATGGAATTGCGTACCCCGCCGGCAATGGCTTTCCGGAAAATCAGCACTAAAACGGCCAATCCCAGAAAAAAAGCAGCTACATAACCGAAGCCCTTCACCAAACTACCAGTGAGGTCGGTTAGATAGTAGGCAGTCATGATCCCCCCGAAAATAAGGACAAAGACAAGCAAGACACCCAGCATGGTCATGAAAGCCCCAGCCGCCACTTTATCACTGACTTTATCTGCCACCTGCATTTTCGCAAGCAGAATCCGGTTCTGGATATAGTCTTCCAGTTCCTGTTTGGCTTCATTAAAAAAATTTGGATTGTCGGACATATAAAAGATTAGGCTTCTGAAACTTTGTTTTCTAATTCTTTCACCAACTGTTTGGCTTTGGCCAATAGTTCTTCCACATTCTCCTTGGCCTTGCCATAGGTTTCCTGCATATCTTCTTTAATTTCGTCCGTATCAATATTCATATTCGCCAATAACTCTTTTCCTTTATCGGAACTCAGGTACAAAGCCAATGCTGAACCCGCCAACACTCCCAGTAATAAACCAGAAATGAATTTATTGTTCTCGCTCATAAATAATACATTTGATACAAGTTACGAAAAATGCTCCAAGACCATAAAATAAACCGCTATATTTTTCTCGGCGTCATGTTGTTGTTCGCTGCGTTTTTGTTTTACACGCTAAAACAATTTTTCACTGCGTTCCTTGCTGCCATTATCTTCTACGTGTTGAGTAAACCCACCGTAGAAACCCTGGTGAAGAAAAAAAACTGGAGCAAAACGGCTGCTGCCGTATTAGTAATAGTGGTGTCTTTCTTTATCATATTGCTGCCCTTCTCTTTATTAGTTGGCCTGTTGTATAAAAAAGCTTTGTTGATTGCAGGCAATACCGATGCATTTTTGGCGCCACTAAAAAGTCTGGATCAGCAATTAAGAGCAGACTATCATTTTGAATTACTATCAGAGAAAAATTTAAGTGGTATGCAGGATTATGTCACGAATATTATCAGTGGGCTTTTAAGTCAGGGATTGAACTTACTCAGCGCCATCGGTATGATGTATTTCATTTTGTTTTTCATGATTCTGAATCTGAACAGAATGGAAGCGGCCATCGTATTTTATTTGCCCTTTAAGCGCGAAAAAATCATGTTGTTTGCCAACGAGCTCAGAGCACAGACGGTGAGCAATGCCATCGGGGTTCCCATGATTGCCATCATACAGGGAGGACTGGCCTGGCTATATTATATGTGGGTGGGATTACCAGAGCCTGGTTTCTGGGGCGTGCTCACAGGTTTGTCATCGGTGATTCCCATTATTGGTGCGGGATTAATCTGGGTGCCAGTGAGTATTTATATCATGGCCAATATTGGATTGGGTTATGGCATTGGTCTGGTAGCCTGGGGATCTTTGGTGATGGGGGTTATGGACAATGTGGTAAGATTTATACTGGCTAAAAAAATGGCAGATGTACATCCGTTGGTTACGCTATTGGGCGTCATCATGGGCTTGCAATATTTTGGTATCACCGGATTAATCTTTGGACCACTACTGATTTCTTACTTCCTGATTTTATTGAAAATCTACTACCAGGAATTTCAGCATACGCCCACCATTATGAAGAAGAAGGTGACGAGCAAACAGTTTAAAATTCCGTTTATCAAATAAAACGCGTGGTTTGAATAATATTGAGGTTTTTGCCAGAAAATTTTTGTTTGAAAATTTTCCTCTTCAAATTTTAATTGATCGCGCTAAAAATAAAGCCTGCAGCAAGCGCTCCTAAAATAGGTCCAGCAATGGGAACCCAGGCATAAGACCAATCGGAATCGGCTTTGTTTTTCATTGGTAATATAAAGTGCATAATCCTTGGACCCAGATCACGGGCAGGATTGATGGCATAACCTGTAGGACCACCAAAACTCAAACCAATTCCCAATACCACTAAAGCAACAGGTAAGGCATCAAAAGATCCTAATGAATGTTCTCCTTTGGTGATATATAAAACAGCGAGCATAAAGATCATCGTGGCTAAAAACTCTGTGATAAAATTTTGCAAAGGATTGCGAATCGCGGGATCGGTGCAGAAGCAGGCTCTTTGTGCCAACCCTTCACTGCTATTGAAATGATCTTTGTATATCAGAAATACCATCAATTGTCCGAGCATAGCGCCCAGCAGCTGGGCTAGCAAATATTGCGGCACCAGGGTCCATTCAAACTTTCCCAAAGCGGCCAGTCCAATCGTTACTGCTGAATTCAAATGAGCGCCACTAGAAGCAGCCGCCATATATACTCCGATGAACACCGCCATGCTCCAGCCAAAAGTGATGGCAATTAAACCTCCGTTGTTTCCCTTGGTTTTATTTAAAACCACATTGGCCACTACCCCATTCCCAAAAGCAATGATGGTAGCTGTTCCTAAAAGTTCAGCGATGAATGCATTCATGGTTTCAATTTAATGAATTATATATTGCTGTGCTAATTGAATAAAGGATTGTACCTGCGCTTCTCTTTGTTCATTGGACCAATGCAATTCTTTTTGAAGTATTGCGGCAACGGCTGGCGCAATTTCAATAGCGGCTCTTGCATCGAGGAAGAGGAGTCTGTTGCGGCGCGCAAGAAAATCTTCCACGGTTTTAACGTATTTGCAGCGCGCCGCAATAACCACATCTACCCCTCGAATTGCGTAAGCACCATCAGAACGGGCAGAGCCATCCGAATTTGAGTTTTCCTTTGAATCTTGAAACAAACGTGCCTTCAAGGAAGGGTCTTCTTTCAATAACTCTTCAGCCAATTTCTTAGAAGCACCCAGATCACCAATCGGTAGATCTTTTGTAATGCATTTTCTTTCCGCTGATTTCTTGTCGGCTTTGCCTCCCTCTAGTTTAGCCACAAACACCGCATTGTTCACTGCGTCTTCTGCCATCTTGCGATAGGTGGTCCATTTGCCACCCGTAATCGTAACCAATCTACTGGGAGAAACCAGCAGCGTATGATCGCGCGATAGCATGGACGAAACGGTTGTACCTGCTGCTTTTACCAGCGGTCTTAATCCCACAAAAACACTGAGCACATCAGTTTTGGTGAGTTGCGCATTGCAGTACCGATTGAAATGATCCAACAGAAAAATAATCTCTTCTGCCAATGGCAAAGGCTCTGCTTCAATATGATCCACATGGGTATCCGTAGTGCCCACCACTACTTTACCCTGCCAGGGCACGGCAAATAAAACCCGTCCATCATCGGTCTTGGGAATCATGAGTGCATTATTGCCTTTAAAATGTTTAGCATCTATCACCAAATGAATGCCTTGCGATGGATAAACCAGCGTATCAGCATGCGGATCGTCCATTTGCAAAACCGCATCGGCGAAAACTCCTGTTGCGTTGATTACTGTTTTGCAGTAAACTTTGCTGGGCGCTGCCGCTGAAGACCCTGGCTCTTCGACACTTTCGGCAGTAACAGTTTCCTTATTGCCGCAAGCCTTTAATATATCCGATAGCTCCACTCCTACAATAATTCCATTCTCTTTTATCAGCCCAACTGCTTTTGTATAATTCATTACCGTTGCGCCAAAACGTTCAGCGGTATGCACCAGATCAATGCAGAGTTCTGCATCATTGAATTGTCCATCGTAATATAAAATTCCGCCCACCAGCTTCGAGGGATTCAATGCGGGTAATAGTTCCAGGGTTTTCTTGCGAGAGAGTAGTTGCGTTTTACCCAATGATAATTTTCCTGAAAGAATATCATATACTTTCAGCCCAACGCTGTAATAAAATTTTTCCCAAAGGCTGAAAACGGGTACCACAAAGGGTTGCGTGCCCGTAACATGCGGCGCATTTTTTAGTAACCGGCCGCGCTCGGCCAGTGCCTCGCGCACCAATTTAATATTCCCCTGCGCCAGGTATCGCACACCACCATGCACCAATTTGGTAGATCTACTAGAAGTACCCTTTCCAAAATCGTGTTGCTCCACCAACAAAGTTTTATATCCACGCGAAGCCGCATCCACTGCAGCACCACATCCTGTTGCGCCGCCACCGATGATTACTATATCATATGTAGTGTTCAAATCATTCATTTAAAAGTAGGCATTCACTGCAAATTCAAATTGACTGATAAATACATGCTTAAATGGGGACAAATTATTTTGCTCATAGAAAACAATCATTGCCTTTTTATATTCAATTGAATCAATGGTTCTGAATGATATTGAACAGTAATGATGATTCATCAATATGGCATTACTAATAATTCTCGCTGTTCTTTTATTGCCATCAGAAAATGGTTGTATGTAAGAGATTAATACCAACGCCAACAAAGCTTTTTCAAATACATTACTCTTTGCATTAATCAAAGCGCACATTGATTCAAGTGCCTCTTTAATTTGATATTCGTTATCCAAAGGCGTATAATTCGTTCCCGTAATACCCACTCTACCACTACGGATATTTCTTTTAATATCTAACTCTTTAACTAAAATACTGTGAATATCCTCAATGCCTGCAACTGTGATTGGGTCTACATAATTTGAATGCTCGATAATAAAATCAATGGCTGCTTTATGATTTAGCAACATGGTTGCTTCATCTTTCGTTTTACCTGCAGCCGTTTCGTTGTCTTTCAACAATCTTTCTGCTTCTAACAAAGAATAGGTATTTCCTTCAATTTGGGATGACTTCCAACTTAAATCAATAGCGAATCTTTCTAACTCTTTTTGAAATTCAATTTGAGTTAATTTGGACGAATTATTGGTAAACTTCTTTTGTAGATTATTCAATAGATCCAACTCAGATTTTGTAAAGAGGGTAACATTATATAAAGTTTGTTCTATCAAGTCCAAATTAAACTTGTCCTGAATTTTTCGATCATCAATCTCTTTTTCAAAATACTGCTCAACATTTATTGGACGAATGATATTGTACGATGCGCTGAGTTCGTATTTCCTGCTTTTCAATTCACCAATTGCAGTAATCAAATCTTCCGCCACTAATTCCAGTAGCTTCCTTCTTAAAGTAGCAAGACTTATTGTAAGATTCAACCCATCCAATATTTCCTGAGAAGAACATCTTGGGTGATTGGCAATAAAGCCAATTATTGCGTCCGTATTATCGGCTAATTTTTTGGGCATGAAGTGATTTATCAATCATAAATATATTATTTATCAATCAATAGAAGGGTTAAATGAGCTATAAATTGCCTTTTTTTGATTGATAAATAACAAGCGCTACAAAAAATCTAAAACAAATCATCAGGATTCATTTGTAAAAACTCGGACACAGGAATTCCTTTTGCTCCCACCAAAATTGTTTTATGAGGGTTATACAATTTTTTAAATGCTTCCAACCCACGAAAATCAGCTTCCTCATTACTTTTCACTTCCAATGCAATCAATTCATTATTCTTTTCTAAAATAAAATCTACCTCCAATATATTTTCTCGCCAATAAAACAGATTCGAATGATTGGTTAAGGAGCTGTTTAAAATATGCGCACCAACCGCTGATTCAACCATCCTTCCCCATGCAGCAGCATCACTCATTACCTGCCTTTTTGTTTGAGATGACTGTGCACTGATTAATGCATTATTATGCACCTGAAACTTAGGGCTGGATGATCTTTTTCGAATAATATCCCCTGCATATTTTTCTATTCCACCCAATAAACCAGCCGTATGTAAAAGTCCCAGGTAATGGCTTAATGTTGTGGTATTACCCGCATCCTGGAGCTGTCCAATCATTTTTGTATAAGACAAAATTTGACCAGCGTACAAACAGCCTAATTCAAAAAGTTTTTTCATCAATGCTGGTTTATCTATCCGCGTCAGCATTAAAATATCTCGGGAAATGCTTGATTCAATAATTGCATGAAGCATGTATTCTTTCCACCTTATTTCATCATGAACAAATGCAGCACTACCAGGATATCCCCCAAACCAAACAAAATCTTCGAATGAATAATCAAACGCTGCATTCATTTCCGAATAACTCCAATGTCCCATATAAATGAGCTCGAATCTACCTGCCAAAGATTCAGTTAATCCCTTTTGAATCAGCAGTCGGGAAGAACCTAATAAAACCAATTTGATATGTACATCTAATCTGGTATCCTCATCCCAAAGCAATTTTACTGTTTCACTCCATTGGTCAATTTTTTGAATTTCATCGATAATTAAAACAAACTCTCTTGCATTTTCTTGCTTCCATTTCAAACGGGCATATTCCCACTGTTGCTGCAACCAAATACCGCTTCCCAGTGGTACCGCATCTGCAGAAACAAATAAATAAGGGGCTTTTAAATCATTACAAACCTGACTTACCATGGTTGTTTTACCTACCTGACGAGGCCCAATAATCACCTGCATAAAGCGCCGTGGCTCTAAGAGTCTATTTGCAAGTAATTGATAATGAGTTCGTTGAAACATAATTATAATTTTACTCAATACAATGAGTAAAATTACTCAATATTTTGAGTAAATCAAAGAAACCTGCTTAATAATTCATCGCCGCGCCCACCGCTTTGGCCCAACCCGCTGCGAGTTCGTCGCGTGAAGCCAAAGACATGACAGGCGTAAACACGCGATCTCGCTCCCAGATGCTTTGAATCTCAGAAACAGAACCCCAGTAGCCCACTGCCAAGCCAGCTAAGTAAGCCGCACCCAGTGCAGTCGTTTCCACCGTAGTAGGACGCACCACCGAAGTTTGCAATAAATCGCTTTGAAACTGCATTAAGCTATTGTTAACGGTGGCACCACCATCCACGCGCAATTCTTTAATAGAAATTCCCGCATCGGCTTCCATGGCTTTTAGCACATCCATGGTTTGATACGCAATGCTATCTACCGCAGCACGGGCAATATGTGCACGCGTAGTCCCGCGCGTAATACCCACAATGGTACCGCGCGCATGCTGATTCCAGTAAGGCGCTCCCAATCCCGCGAAAGCCGGAACCACATATACGCCATCCGATGAAGACACTTTCGCAGCAAGGGTTTCCACTTCTGCAGAAGAACGAATGATCTGCAAGCCATCGCGCAACCATTGCACTACGGCACCTGCAATAAACACAGAACCTTCCAATGCATATTGCGTAACCCCATTCACCTGCCAGGCAATCGTAGTAAGCAATTGATTGGTGGAACGAACCGGCTTCTCTCCCGTATTCATCAACATGAAACAACCCGTACCGTAAGTATTTTTTACCATGCCAGGCTGGGTACATTGCTGTCCAAACAAAGCCGTCTGCTGATCCCCTGCAATGCCTGCAATGGGCACAGGATGCGAAGTGAGAATACTTTGGGTAACTCCATAAATTTCACTGGAACTTTTTACCTGCGGGAGCATAGCTGCCGGAATATCGAAGAGCGCAAGCAAATCGGTATCCCACTGCAGGGAATGAATATTATACAGCATGGTGCGCGATGCATTCGACACATCGGTCACATGCACTTGTCCGTTCGTGAGTTTCCAAACCAACCAAGTATCAATGGTACCCATGATCAGTTCACCCTTCTCTGCCAGGGCACGTGCACCCGAAACATTATCTAAAATCCATTTTACTTTGGTCGCAGAAAAATAAGCATCAACAATCAATCCTGTTTTTTCCTGAATCATCGACGCATGTCCGGCCGCTTTCAACTGATCGCAATAATCCGCCGTTCTTCTGTCTTGCCATACAATGGCATTGTACACGGGCACACCCGTTGTTTTATTCCAAACCACCGTGGTCTCGCGTTGATTGGTGATACCAATGGCCGCAATGTTCTGAATACTCAAACCCGCTTTGGTAATGGCTTCCGCAGCCACGCCAATTTGTGTACTCCAGATTTCATTGGCATCGTGCTCCACCCAACCGGGTTGCGGAAATATTTGGGTGAATTCTTTTTGTGCAGTAGAAAAAATGGCACCGTTTTTATCAAATAAAATGGCACGGCTACTCGTGGTTCCCTGGTCAAAAGAAAGGATATATTGTTGCATAAAAAGCTTTGCAACAAGATACAGAAATTACTTCGAACGAAGCCATGGTGCAGGATTCTGCGCCACACTCTTATCGTTCATGATCATGAATAAGATGCCGCCTTCTCCATCAATAGAAGTACCTGACTTACCCAATACGGTTCCTGCTTTCACTTTCTGGTCACGGGATACCGCAACAGCCGAGAGATTTTTATATCCGGTAAAATATTTACCATGCTTAACCAATACAATATTTTCATCGGCTACTTCACCCGCATACACTACTTCCCCATCAGCCACACAACGAACCGGCGAACCCACTGGCACGGCAATTTCAAGACCATCTGATTTCTGCATCAGCTTGGTACCCGCATAACTCTGCGTTCCAAATCCCACCGTAACAACACCGTTGCTTACCGGCCATGGCAAACGTCCTTTGTTGTTCTCAAAATTCAAGGATAACTCCATGCCTTCGGGCGTAGATTCCAACGGAGAATAAGTTCTGTCTTTGGCAGCAGAAGTAACGCCCGTAGTTGCTTCAGACAAAGTAGGTCTGGGGGGATTGGCACTGCCGCTATTACCAACAACTGCACCATTGGCTGCCACGCTGTTATTGGCACCCGTATTGGTAGCAGGCTTGGCACCTGCATTTTTCTTATCGGCTGCAGCCTTTGCTACTGCTGCATCCTGGGCCGCTTTTAATTTACGGGCGTCTTCCAATGCTTTCAAACGCTTGGCTTCTTCCCTCTTTTTAGCTTCTTCAATTTCACGACGGATAACCGCATTGATAGCAACAGCCACTTTCTGACGCTGGTTCTCTTTGTCGCGAATCTGTTTATTCAGTTCTTTTTCTTTTCCTTTTAACTGAGCAACCACTTGATTTTGCTCTTTACGATCTTGTTCCAGATCCAACAATTGTTTGTTCTGTACTTCCAGGGTGCTCAAACGTTCTTTTTTATTGGCACTCAACACACCAATTTTATCCTGCAACATTTTCTCGCTCTGCACAATGGCACTGGCCTGGGTTTCGCGGTTCTGGCGGTAACTTTTCAAGTAGGCCGCACGCTTCAACGCATCATTGAAATTGCTGGCAGAAAAAAGGAAGTTCAGGTATTCGTAGCTGCTTCTGTTTTTATAAGCGAATACAATGCTCTTGGCATATTTCACTTTCAGGGTGTCCAGTTCCTTGCGGAGTCTGTAAATGTCGCGCTCATTTAAATAAATGGTTTCATCCAGTTGCTTTACTTCCCGGTTGATACCATTGATCAAGGCTTCACGTGCGTTGATTTTTCTTTTGATGATGGCCAGTTGCTTCACCGAAGATTTGGTGTTCTTCTGGGTTTCGCGGTATAACTGATTCAGTTCGGCCAGTTCTCTTTCAATACTCTGCTTCTGTTTCTGCAATTCTTCTCTGTTTTGCGCTACGGCTGCAAAGCCACCTACCAGCAGCACTACCAAAAGAGAAAAGACTTGTTTCAACATAGCTATTAATTAAGAATGATTGCAAAGATTTTGATGATTTCCCATTCGCGACGCCTCAATTTCAAACAATAAACGTTAAAACCGTCCTTAAATTACTTTCGTTTGTAGTTTTTAGGCACTTCAAATGCATATTTTAACGGTTCGTTTAAGGAGAACTCTTTAAAATCAAGGTTGATATCCAGCTTACTTTTTTCGGCCACCACTATTTTACGCTGGGTAGCAAACTGATAAGTTCCCATAGGCTGATAATTGCTGAAGCTGATGGCACAGGTACGATTCCGCTGAATATCCACGTCGTCGAGTTTGCTATGCACCACTTTAAAATCTTCGTTGGAAAGTGAAATCAGGTGCTTAAAAATTTCACCCACCATTAATACTGACAAAGTAGTAGGCCCATCTCTGTAAGAAACAATATTGTTCGTCATGAAAACCGGATTGCCAATCAACAGATCCTGCAAAGTAGAAAAGTCAAAGGGAATCTGGGTCGCTTCCTTCAGGTAATCGATGGTACGGTACTGTACATACTTTTCTCCCACTTTCTTCACCAGTACCACAGAGTCTTTGGTGATTTTTACCTGCAGTCCTTCCGCAGAAATACCCAGGAATGAGCCGCGGATTCGGATATAAATCAATGAGTCTTTGGCAATGCTTAAATATCCTGTATAGCTATCGCTGTTCTCCGCACTTTCATAGTCCACTTTAATTTTGGCATTGAAGGTTTTGAACTGGATATTGTTGGTCACCACTTTCTCCATGATGTTGCGGACAATAGCGGCTGAGTCTACTTTGGGGGTTTCGGTGATGACTACGGTTTGGGTAGTGTCTTTTTTGTCGATTGCCTGCTGAATTGTTGCCACTTTCTTCACTGTCTTGCAGCTGGCGAGAATGGTGATTAGCAATAGTATTTTTATAAATTTCATTGTATTATTTTAACGTGTGGGATAGACAAAATTCGTTAGCTGATTTTTTTTCAAAAAATCAAATGCCTCATTTTGTCTATCCTCCACTTTATATTATCTCAATTTCAACTTTTTAAGCGGGTGCGAAGATAGCCAATTTAATAGCCTCCGGAAGCTAAAACAGTTTACTTATCCAGTTTTTTCCCAAGTATTAACTTTAAAAACTTATCTGTAATTGTTTCCTTTTCACTTTTATCATAGGTTGATAAAATATAAACCTCCCTTTCAGAAATTTCAACATTAATAATAACTCTTGCACCTCCTGATTCACCTTTACCTTTATCTGTAATTGCCATTCGAACCTTGTAGCAGTTAGCTGTAATATGATCATGCCCAGTGATAGGGTCTTTTTTCAGTGATTCTGCCAAGTCAAGAAAATCCTTTTTTATATTAGGATATTTCTTTTGCAATTTTTTAGCTTCATCTAAAAAGTTTTGAGTAGGAATTACTTTATAACCTCCTAATTGCTTCTTCAAAGGACACCGCTTTTACCTTTCCTGATTTAATTTCCTTTGCTTGGGTAAGTCCTTTTAAAATAGACTTTGCACGCTTATGAGCAATAAAAAATGCTGCGATCCTAGATAGAAATCTAGGACTTTTAGGCTTATTTGAATGTTCGGATGCCGAATGGGTAATATTTAATTGAAATGCGTTAGACATTTTAGCAAATTTAAAATATTAAATTGAATTATGAATATAGCAAAGTGGCATTGGGGAAACTGAGTAAAAATACCTTAACATTAATTTTTTTACAGCCCATTATATACACTTTCAGCAACTGAATGAAAAAATGGGAAAATTTACTGATTTACAGCATTTTATAATGCCGCCTTTAGGTTGGATTAAAACAATTCGCACTGGGATTGGCATGTCTATGGAACAATTAGGCAAAAAACTATCCATTACCAAACAAGTTGTTATGGATATAGAAAAACGCGAAAAAGAAGGTGCTATCACAATAAAAGCAATGCAAGAAATCGCAAACGCAATGGATATGAAGTTTGTTTATGGATTTGTACCTAATGCGGGAAGCCTGGAACTAATGATAGAAAAGAAGGCCTTAGAAAGGGCAACAGAAATTAGAAATAATACACCTAAAATTCTATGGGACTAAGAGCGTAATCCCTTACAGCAATTAGAAAAGCAGACAAGGGGGAATTTGATTTGAATTAACTAAATTGAGGACATGAAAAGAAGTCAATTTATCCAGTCTGTTGCCCTTGGAGCGCTTAGTGTGGGTCTGGGCGACGTGTTTGCTCAATCCAAAAAAGCCCAAAAACTTTGCTATGCAGCTCTTTTCGGTTAGGGATGCCGTAGCCAAAGATTTAGAAGGAACGCTGAGAAAGCTGCGCAGTATTGATTATAACCAATTGGAAATATATGGCTACAACGGAACTTTCTTTGGCAAAACACCCAAGGAGTTCAAGACCATTCTGGCCAATACAGACATGAAAGTGATCAGCTCACACCATGTTTCGGGGTATGGCATGAAAATGAAGGGCAGTTTACAGGACAACTGGAAACAAACCGTGGAAGACCTGGCAGCCATTGATGCAAAATACATGGGCTGTTCCTACTTGTTCCCCCAATGAAAGAACCAATGAAATTTATACCGCATTACCCGATTTATTAAATAGTTGCGGAGAAATTACCGAAGTGGGCAATGGCACCATTAATTTTGCTAAAATCTTTGCTGCGCGCAAAAAAGCAGGGTTGAAGCATTGGTTTGTGGAGCAGGATATCAGCAAAGGGGATATTTTTGAAAGCCTCAAATCAAGCCACCAATTTTTAAGCTCCAAAAAATACGCTTAGTTTAAAGGATTGATAGAAAATTCGGCTGCAATCTTTTCCTTCGGAAAATCTTAAATGCCAAATTTTCTATCAATCCTTTAAGTAAGGAAACTGTTTGCTTTGAAGCATATATAAATTCGAGGCATTTAATTTTTGCGTAGCAAAAATTAGCTAACGAGAATTTGAATATGCTTCAAAACTCAAACTTTCCCCGTGCTACCGAATCCACCAGCACCTCGATCTGAGGCAGCTAATTCTGTAGCAGGAACCCATTGGATTTGCTCTACTTTTTGCAAGACCATTTGGGCAATGCGGTCGCCGGGCATTAGCGTCTGCGGCTCCGAAGAAAGATTGATCAGGATCACTTTGATTTCACCTCGGTAATCGGCATCGATTGTGCCTGGTGTATTCAGGCAGGTAATCCCCTGTTTGATGGCGAGGCCACTTCTGGGGCGGATTTGAATTTCATAGCCCAGGGGAATCTCCACAAACAAACCCGTTGGCACCAACACTCGGGCAGAGGGCTGTAACACCATCGGCTCCTCCATAAAAGCGCGAATGTCCATCCCCGAAGAACCCAGAGTAGCGTATTCGGGTAAGGGATTATTGGACTGGTTAATGATTTTGACGGAGATAGGGTTCATGACAGATGTTTATTGAACTAATTTGTTTTTTATCCAACTGAAATATTTCAAGGTAAAAAAGCCACCCTTTATTTTCCGCGATGAGCAGGCTTTCATTTCTGTAAATAGCCTTTCGCCATACAATTCAATACCTTTCTCAGCAAGCGTGTAAGCAAAACCATGCTGTTGCAATAGGGTTGCGGCAATCCATCCTACCATCAATTCTCGTTGCGATTGGGCTTCAGAAGTTTTGCATGCATTCAAATAAGTCACTTCAGCCCATCCTGGCGCTATTGGACCAATCTGGCTAAGCACTTTTTGTAAGAAACCATTGGGCACTAATTTCTGAAATGAGTCAGCAGGCATTCTCACGCGTCCTTTTACCTTTAAATCTGCCAGCCAAAATATATTATTTTCCTCCTGATACTGTAATATATCTTTCAACTTATCCTCTCCTTCATAAGCATCTACAATACCAGGCTCAAACTCTGCCACTGTAATAGCGTTCCGAATAGGATCAGGTACACTCTTGAAAAGCCTTAAATCAATACCCTGAGAATCAGATTTATACCAGTCTATATAATCAATCCCAAACTCCTGCAAAGTAGCAGAGATCGTTGTTGTATTTAGTTGTACTGTTTTTACCACTTCAAAAAAAGGCGCATAAGACCAGTGAGCAAGAGAAGCGGAATTGGGCTTTAATAAACTGGAACAATGCGGAGAAGCTGTTAAATAAAAAGGTTGATTAGTAGCAATCTGATTACTTACCAAACTTCTCTTTATTAATAATCGTTTAAAGTTTTTCTTCTCTGAACCATTGGGGTCAAAGTCCCTTTCATCTGCATCAAAAGCAATACAAGTGGCATAGGGTGCCAATTGTTTCCAGATGGGATGAATGGCTCCGGATGCACCAATATCAATCAACACAAGCGGCTGTGCCTGCATCACCGGGCTTTGAAGAATCTTTTGAATCAAATTCATATATGCAAAATAGATAAAATTGTACCTTCGATAGCATGAGCTTTAAGAAATTGTTGCATTTGAGAAATATGGCCGGAATGATTTTCCTGATAATGGTCATGTCAGGTTGCTCTAAAAATGTTACACAAAGAACAATTGCCTACTTCAATGATTTTGAAAATGATTCCAGCTTCCATTTAAGTGTTTATGGTGCAGGCGGAAGGATTGACACAAGTACGATTGCTATTTTCAACAACAATAAGGTTTTGGGGCGATTCAGAGACAATTCAGTTCACCTGAAATTGGACAGTTTGCCTAGGCATAATGTAGTTAAGATCGAATTTGACCTTTACCTGCACGACAACTGGAAGGGCAATTTTCTTGCACCGGGCAGTCAGTTTCCGGATATCTGGCAAATGAAACTGAACAATAATCCAGTTACTGTTACTACTTTTTCCAATGATACCAACCCTCAGTCTTTTCCGGGTAATTATCAACCCAACATGATTAATAATCCTGCTTTGGCCAATTCATGGGGTGTTTTTCCCGGGGTTTGTGCCAAACAAAATATTTCGAATGGTACCAGCTGGTATAAAATGGAATATTTTACAGGTTATCTAAGTTCACTGGAACTCATTTTTCAGGATGTCAATTTTAGTGCAGGAGATATTTGCAGTAAGAGCTGGTCTATTGACAACCTGAAAATCACGGCCATTTATAACTAGCTTTTAGCAGCAGCACATGCAAAAATCCGCTACGATCTTTAGTTTTATTCATCTTAGCATTATACAGGGAACAAATGTTTTGCTGCAACTTTTTTTAATTCCGATAATCCTAAGAAAAGTCGGCTTGTCTGAATTTGGATTAATCATGCTGGCCAGCTCCTATGCTGCTTTAATTTCAATCTTAGTTAATTTTGGCAGCAATCAAACAGGTGTAAAAGATATAGCCTTACACAAGGACACTCCCAGGGAATTGTCTACCACTTTCTATTCCATTTATTACTCACGACTGTTGTTCCTGATTGTTTCACTGGTTATTCTGTATTTAATCAGTTATATTATTTTACCGGAAAAGACACATTGGCATTTTGCATTTGCAGGATTCATTATTGTAAGTGAATTATTCAATCCATTTTTTTTCTTTGTTGGCTTACAAAAGCTTTTACTGTATAACCTGATTAATCTGTTTAGTAAACTTCTTTCAGTAATACTGATTCTTTTCTTAATCAAAAGCCCTGCCGATAGTTTATATGTAAACCTTATTATCGGGGGATCACAAACGCTGGGTTTTCTTGGCCTCTTTGTTTATATAATCAGGAAATATGAATTGTACAATTTCAGACTGCCCATTCAATTGATTGGTCAGTATATCCGAAAGAACATGTATTTAACCGGCAACAATCTGAGTGTTCAGTTACAACAGTCTGTTTTTCTTTTAAGTTTATCCGCACTAGGCAATGCAAGCCTGCTTGGCGCCTATTCTTTATGCGATAAATTGGTCTGGTCTGCAAGAATGGTCATCATTTCCTTTTTTAATGCCATTTTCCCAAAGTCGGTTGTATTGAACAAAGAAAATCCTGAAAAATGGAAACAACTGAAACGAAAGTTGAACTGGGGCATTGCAGCTTTGTTTAGCATAGTGGCAGTCATACTTTATTTTTTCCCTGATATCATTGTACGAATCATAGTGGGTCATGAAGATGCATTAAGTGCCCAATTCATTCAGTCCATTTCCATTGTACCATTGATTATAGGATTGAATGTATTAAATGTAGCAGACTTATTATTATTCAATCAATATCGAGCCATTTTTACTATTTCTATCATCCTGTTGGTTATTTCTTTTCTTTTAACCGGTTTATTCATGTATGTAGGCAAAGTGGAACTTTATGGTTTTTACCCTTTATTTGCAGAAATAGGAAGCATCCCCCTGTATCTTTACTTCATCAAAAGAATCAGCGCACCAGAGAGAACAATAACATGAAAGAAGGGAATCAATCAGCGAGTACGGCCATCATCCTAGTGAACTGGAATAGTTTTGATTTTACCAACGATTGTATTCAATCGCTTAAACAAGCCAGTGCAGCTAATTTTTCTATCATCGTTGTAGACAACGGTTCCCAGGATGAATCAGGCAAACGCTTACAGGATGAACATCCGGATATTATTGTTTTATTTTCTCCGGACAACAAAGGATTTACAGGTGGCAATAATATTGGCTTCCGGTATGCCATTGAACATGGTTTCACCTATGCCATGTTATTGAATAACGACACATTTGTTGAACCCGATTTTCTGGAGCCACTGGTAGCACATTTAGAAGCAAATCCGGAAACAGGGGCTGTACAATCCCGTATTTATTTTAACCACGACCGCTCTCTTTTATGGAATGGGGGGAATGGATTCAACTACTTTACTGGCTGGGCAAATACCAGCGGAGAGAATCAATTGCCCAAGCCCCAACACCTGCAGCAAAAGACGATGAGCTGGATTACGGGTTGCGCTTTTATGGTACGGACCTCCGTGCTAAAAGAAACGGGTTTGCTGGCAGAAAATATGTTTATCTATTCCGAAGATGTAGACCTTTCTTTCAGAATAAGGCAAAAGGGATATCAATTGGTGTATCTACCAGACTCTGTTATTTATCATATAGCCGGTTCTTCCAATAAAAAAAAGGTAAAAGACAAAGAAGGGGTAGTGAATCCCATTGTCCATTATCTGAACCAGCGAAACCGCATCTGGATTCAGAAAAAGTACACGCCATGGTACGCAATTCCAACAGTAATCCTGTTTAATTTTTTTTATACTACGCTCATTTTAGGGTATTTTGCAGTCCGTAGAAGGCCAAAAAAATTCATGGCCATTGTAAATGGAGTGAAGGACGGAATCAAAGGTTCCATCCACTACGAATAAGCAAAAAGCATGAAGAAAGTTTTGATAACAGGGGTTGCAGGCATGATTGGATCCCGACTGGCGGCATACATCATTGAAAAATACCCTTCCTATGAAGTAATTGGGGTTGATAATTTATCTGGTGGCTACACAGAAAACATTCCCGACAAAGTTCAGTTTACACAACTTGATCTTTCAACCGATTCATTGGATGGACTGCTTGCAAACCAAAATGTGGACTATGTATATCACCTGGCCGCATATGCTGCTGAAGGCTTGAGCCCGTTTATTCGTTGTTTTAATTATACCAATAATTTGGTTGCCACTGCCAATGTAGTGAATGCCTGTATTAAATATGGCGTAAAAAGATTGGTCTTTACTTCTAGCATGGCGGTATATGGCATTGGAACCCCTCCCTTCAGCGAGGCACACCAACCCAATCCGGTAGATCCTTATGGTGTAGCAAAATATGCCTGTGAAATGGATATACAAATTGCTGGTGAGCAACATGGTCTGGATTGGTGTATTGTTAGGCCTCACAATGTATATGGACAACACCAGAATATCTGGGACAAGTACCGCAATGTTTTGGGCATCTGGATGTATCAGAAACTCAACAACGAAGCTTTTACTGTAATTGGCAAAGGGCATCAGAAAAGAGCTTTTACTTTTATTGATGACTGTTTAGAACCACTTTGGCAATGTGCCGTTAACGAAAAGGCTTCCAAGCAAATCATCAATCTGGGTAGTTCTATTGAAACCAGTGTAATTGATGCTGCTTATCAATTGCAGGAGATTGTAGGTGGGGCCGAAATAGAACACCTTGAAGAAAGACATGAAGTAATTAATGCTTATTCTACACATGAAAAGGCTAAGACTATTTTAGGGTATAAAGATATTACGCCTTTAAAAGAGGGTTTGCAAATCATGTGGAATTGGGCTCAGCAACAACCTAAAAGAACCAGAAAAGAGTGGGATCAATATGAATTAGAAAAAGGTATGTACGGATTCTGGAAAAAATAATTCACGAACATGCTGTATATCATCTCATGTGCATACGTATTTTCCTTTCTCTATTCCATGCATCAGCTGATTCAGCATAAACCTCAGTTAATCCTTCGTTTTTTTGTTTTTGGATTGCCCGTCTATATTACAGCATTGTCTTTGTTGAACCAGCTGGGGCTGGGTAATCTAATGACTTTGTTCCAAGGATTTAAGGAAATCATTGTAATTAGCACCCTGGGCTATTTGATTTACCATCAAACTGAAAAAATACAATTTACCCGGATAGACAAACTGGTTCTCTTCTATTTTATTTATACCAGTATTTATTTGGTATTGCCATTGGGCAATTATGGATTCGTTCAAAAGCTTCTAGCTTTGAAAAGCCTGAGCTTTTTCCCGTTTATTTATTTTACAGGAAGACTGATGAACCCCAAACTGGTCAATCTAAAAACCAGTTTCAGTCATATTTTACTGGTATCAATTGCTGCGGGTATCGTTTTATTAGGCGAATATTTTACCAATACTCATTTGCAAACCTTAACGGGTTATGCTGAATTCCATGTTCGTTTTTTTGATACCGAACCAACTGGAAACTACGGACTAAGCTGGACTTTTGAAACCAGTAATGGACTCAAAAGATATGCAAGTTTTTATGGTGGACCTTTGGAATTGGGTGTGAATAGCATTTTTACACTTACTGCTATTTTGGTTTTGTACACACAACGAAATGAGGATTTTATACCTAATCAATTAGGAAGGATCGCTATAGTTGTTAGCATTCTTTCTATCTTTCTAGCCATTTCCCGTGCTTCCCTTGTGAGTTATTTTTTTGTTTTTTATGTATATGCAATCATCACTCATAAAAAACAATGGTTGAAATTATTTTACGGGGGAGTTGCTGCAATCAGCATTGCTGTTTTATTTTATTTACAAGGCGACATCTATGAATTTATCATCAACACCATTAATTTCAGTGACAGTTCCAGTGCCTTCCACGTAGTACAATGGCTGGATGGAGTGGAAGCAATGGTTTCAAGCCCACTGGGATTGGGTTTGGGTATGTCGGGAAGAGTATCAGGAGCAGTAGGTGATAATATTGGAGGAGAAAACCAGTTAGTGATTATTGGTGTACAGGCAGGTATTATTGCCGTACTTATTTATCTGGCTATTTATATTGGATTGATTCGTTTGAGTATTCAGCAATTCAAACAGAAAAAAGGGAAAATCAAGCAACTTGCCCTCTGTGTTTTATTGGTAAAAATAGGCATGATCATTCCTACCTTTACTGCAAACACAGAATCCTATGTATATATCTCTTATATTACTTGGTTCTGTGCAGGTTTATTGAACACTATGAGTTGGTATGAAAGTGAAGAGCCTTTAAAATTGAAGTAATGGGGAGAGATAAAGTAACGATTGCGGTAGATCTTCTGGACTTACAGTTTGCCAAAACAGGTCAAAAAACAATTCTGGAGGAATATTATAAACAGTTTTTAATACATCAGGATCCTGCAATTGAATTTGTTTTTTTTTCGCCTACACTTCCTCAGTTTTCCAGAAATACCAGAATAGGGATTATTGGCAATCACTTTGTGTTTCAATTATGGAAACAGATTTTATTACCCTTGAAAACATTTTTCAAGAGAGCAGATGTTTTATTTTGCAACGATTACTTTGCCCCCCTTTTAACACCCGGCTTTAAAAATGTTCAGGTTTTTCATGATGCATTTTTCTTTGAATATCCGCAACATTACAATCAGCTATGGCTAAAACTCTTTAAAACAATTGCATTGCCGGCTGCAAAGAAATCAGCGTATATTATTACGACTTCGCAGTATGCGAAACAAAAAATAAACGCATTCGTTGGCATTCCTTTAGCGAAAATTGTACCCATTTATCCAGGGCCAAAAAGTTTATCCGATAAAACAGAAGAAAGAGAAACTTTTAAGGCTGTAAAGATGTCTACAGAACTAGAAGATTCTACAACTCATTTTAAAAAGATAAGCGCTCCTTATTTATTGCACGTTGGAGTATGGGAAAAAAGAAAAAATATCCCCTTTCTATTAAGGGCTTTCAGCCAATTTTTAACTGAGTCCAATCTGAATTATCAACTGGTGTTGGCAGGTGCAGGAAATCAGCGAATGTTTTCCGATGACACAGCAGCCATTGAATCAACCATTGCTGAATTGGGGCTTTCTCAAAAGGTTATTTGTACCGGATATTTATCGGATGAGGATCTGGCAAAAGTATATGCAGGAGCCAGCCTCTATGTATTCCCTTCTTATAACGAGGGCTTTGGCATTCCAGTGCTGGAAGCTTTCAGTTACCAATTGCCTGTATTGGTTGCGAATAATTCCTGTTTGCCTGAAGTAGGTGGTGATGCAGTTCTCGGTTTTGATCCCAATGATGTACATGCATTGGCAACACTTATGCAGCAAGTACTAACCGATGCTGCTTTACAGGAATCGTTAAAAGAAAAAGGCAAAAAAAGATTGGCGTATTTTTCCTGGGAAAAAGCAAGCAAGGAATTGATTGAAGTATTTAAACAAGCAGCCCATGCAAAACCATAAAACAGGATATATCCCCTATATAGATGGTGCCAGAGGCATTGCCATTGCTTTTGTGGTATTGTCGCATGCTGGGCTGGGCCATATTATTCCCGGGAAATTTGGCGTAACCCTGTTTTTCTTTCTGAGTGGGTTCTTAATTACGCGATTGTTATTGGCAGAAATGGAGGAAAAAGGCAGGATTGATTTTGGTTCTTTTTATTTGCGCAGGTTGTTCCGCTTGTACCCTGCTTTATTGGTCATGATTGGTTGCAGTGTGATTGCCACCAAGATTATGCAGTACCCTTTGCCGATGACTGATATCTGGGCATCTCTGTTTTATTATACCAATTATTATATAGGCTGGTTCCGAACCCCTGTGGAAGATCCGGGAAGAATATTGGATATTCTTTGGTCTTTGTCTGTGGAAGAACACTTTTATCTGGCATTTCCGTTGCTGCTGCAGTTTTTTATAAAATCCAGGGAAGCGAAACTGAATGATGAAAAGTTAGTAAAATTTGCCTGGTTCCTAATGGCACTCTGCATCGCCAGCCTTGCTATTCGCTGGTTTACCTATCAGCAATTCTATCCTGCTGTTGAAGATTCTGCTGGTCGAATTTATTTTTCTACGCATACCCGATTGGATTCCATCATCTGGGGATGCCTGGCTGCTCTTCTTTCATTTGGTATTGAAAGCAAACAATACATAAAGCAAATAAAAAAGACCTGGGTATTTGGTCTGGGTATTTTATTGATTTTGTTGTCGCTTGTTATTAGAAACGAAGGATTTAGACAAAGTCTGCATTATAGTTTGCAGGGCATTGGGTTATTTCTGACCATACCTGCCATTGGCTTGTTCAAGAACCCCTGGATAAAGAATATCCTTAGCCATCGGGCAATGATTTTTGTTGGGAAGATTAGTTATAGCCTTTATTTGTTTCATTGGATTGCTGCCAAAATGGGGAATCATTATTTTGAGGAATGGAGCTGGCAATGGCAGTTGTTTTTCTGGCCCTTAACTTTACTATTATCCATCGGGTCTTACTATTTTATTGAACAACCATTTGTAGGGCTCAGGAAAAAATATGGAAGCAAAGCCTAGCATACTACTGATACACAATCGCTACCTGAACAAAGGAGGAGAAGATACGGTAGTAGCTCAGGAACTTTCCTATTTACAAAGTGCTGGGTATACCGTTATTCCTCTGTATTTCGAGAATCAATCGGCTGGATTAAGATCCATTTTTCAATATCCCTTTCAGTTGTTCTTTAATGTTTCTGCTTTTTATAAAGTCTTTCGACTGGTTATGAGGCATGGAATACAAATGGTACACGTACATAATTTTTATTATCGTGCGTCACCTTCTGTATTCTGGGCAGCTAAAGCCGCAGGAGCGTATACGCTTTTAACACTGCACAATTACCGGCTGTTTTGTCTGAATGGTTTTATGTATTACAATAATCAACCCTGTACGCAGTGCTATGACGATAAAAATTTTAAGGCAGGTGTTGAAAGAAAATGTTTCAAAGACTCGGGATTGTTTTCCAGGGTACTGGCCGCTTCTTATGGGCTCCATAAAAAACTCAACACATTTTCCAATAAAATAGACCGATATATTGTCATCAATCCGCTACAGGAACAGTTCCTTTTAAACAGCGGTATCCCCAAGGAAAAAATATTTCCCAAGCCTAATTTTCTGCTGGGATTTTCAGATGCTACCCCTATCCCATTTGAGAACAGAGAAAATTTTTACTTGTATGTGGGTCGGTTAAGTGAGGAAAAGGGAATCCGTGATCTGGTGGAGGCATTTATCCAAAATGGCAAACCTCTGAAAATAGTAGGCGATGGACCACTGGCTGACTGGGTTCAAAGTCAGAAAAAATCGAACATAGAATACCTGGCAGCCGTCCCAAGAGAATCCCTGGCTCAACTCTACCAAAGCTGCGCCGCCCTTATCCTACCCTCCCGCTGGTTCGAAGGGCAGCCCATGACGGTGATTGAGGCCCAAAGCAAGGGGACAATTGTGATTGCGGCTGACTCTGCCAATATGCGGGGCATGATATCCCATGGGGAAGACGGATATTTATACGCTATAAATCCAGTCAATCAACTAAACGAGGTAATTAGTATATTTGAAGCCCGTTCCAATGAGACCAAAGATGCCCTTTCCAAGGCTGCATACAGTCGGTTTCAGCGGTCTTATACCATCAACCAGCATATTAACGCTTTAAAGTTGTTGTATCATTTTGAATCCAGGGCAAAAAACAATTCAGGAGACCTTAGCCAAACCAATTCCCAAGATTAATATTGGGGGTACGGGTATCAGTGATATTACCCTGGAAGAAACCATGGATTTATTTGATCAATGGATTCAGGAAAAGACCCCCAGACAAGTTTGTGTAACCCCCGTGAACTGTGTGGTTTGGGCTAGTCAAAATCCCTCTTTACAAAAAATATACAATCAGGCCGACCTTACTTTATGCGACGGAGTCCCCTTGATCTGGGCTTCCCGTTTTATAGGTCAACAAAAATTAAGAGGGAGGGTAACTGGTCTGGATTTATTGCCCCAATACATGCAGAGGGCTTATCAAAAAAAGTACAAAGTATTTTTTTTAGGTGCGGCTCCCGGGGTGGCAGCTGAATACCAGGCACAACTGGAAGCCCAATATCCGGGTATTCAGGTGGTGGGCGTATATAGCCCTCCTTATGCAGCTCAATTTAGTGCCGAAGAGAACCAGAAAATGGTGGATCTGATCAATGCAGCAGCACCCGATATTTTATGGGTGAGTTTAACCGCCCCCAAGCAGGATTACTGGATTGCACAACATTTACCCAAACTCAAAAGCACATTGAATATTGGTATTGGTGGTGCATTGGATGTGGCAGTGGGCAAATTCAACCGGGCACCGGTATGGATGCAAAAAAATGGATTGGAATGGCTGTATCGTTTTATGAAAGAACCCCGAAGATTGTTTCGTCGTTACTTTGTAGAAGCCCCCGCTATTCTACCGATTTTACTCAAACAAAAATTTGCGAATAAATAAAGGAAGGTAATACCAAGTATGCCCAGAAAAATCAATCAATATTCCATTATTCGATATATAACAGACGGGGCCGTTGTGGGCATGTCCTATCTGATTGCTGCAGCATTTAGTTTACAAATTAATATCTGGGATAACGAATGGAACAATCTACTGTTTGTTTTGATTGCCATAGCTGTCTGGTATATCACCACCAACTTTTCGCATCTCTATACCGATCGCCGCTCTAATAAATATTCAGAAGAAATTATTTTTATTATTTACACCCTGGGCATTTATACCATCATGCTGAGTTCGGTATTTTTCTTTGTGGGTGATAGCCTGGGAAGAGAACATAGTACCAATTTTTTTATCACGCTGGATGGGACGCTTTTTGTGCTATTGACTTTTACCAAATACATTATTCGTAAATACCTGCACTCAGCAATTTCGCATGGTAAACTACTGGATAATATTTTGATTGTGGGTGTAACCCCTGCGGCTCAGGATTTTTACGAAGCCATTAACCGCTACTATTATTACGGATACAAATGTGTGGGCTTCCTGGATGATCAGGTAACAAAAATGAATGGCTGTCCTTATAAGGGCCCGGTGAGAGAACTGGCCAGAACCATCAAGGAAACCCAGATTGATGAAGTGGTGATTGCTTTACCCACGCATCGCAACAAAGAAATACAACAGTGCATTGATATTTGTGATCAATACGCTACACAGACGCGTATTTTGCCCGACTTTGAACAATACACATCGTCCAATTTGCAGGTAAACAATATTGGTTTGTTATCGGTAATCAATATCAGGGAATTGCCATTGGATAAGGCTTCTAACCGTTTGCTCAAAAGAAGTTTTGATATTGTATTTTCGATTTTGTTTTTTATTCTTATTGCCAGCTGGTTATTTCCCATCCTTATTTTATTAATTAAACTAACATCCAAAGGGCCGGTATTTTTTACCCAAGAACGCTGGGGATTGAACAATGAAAAAATTACCTGCTATAAGTTCAGAACCATGGTAAAAGAGAGCAGGGATGTAGACGAGGATGGTAAGTATCAGCAAGCACACAAACACGATCCAAGAATTACTGCCATTGGAGCCATTTTAAGAAGAAGCAATCTGGATGAATTGCCCCAGTTCTGGAATGTCTTGCTGGGTAATATGTCGGTGATTGGTCCCAGACCGCATCCAACACCTTTGAACCTGGAATCGATGCAGACCATTGACAACTATATGTTACGACATGTAGTGAAACCAGGTATTTCCGGATGGGCACAGGTGAATGGATACAGGGGCGAAACCAAAGTGCCAGGGTCCATGCAGAAAAGGGTGAATTTTGATTTGTATTATATTCATCGCTGGACTTTCTGGTTTGATTGTCAGATTATTTTACAAACCATCATAAATATGATCAGGGGCGATCAGAATGCCTACTAAAATCTTTTGCATGCAATTGAGAAAAATTCTTTTTTACTTTTTTATACTTCTGTCGTTGAATAGTACACCACTATTTGCACAGGTAGCTACTGAATATTCCCAGAACGAAGTTTACAATTACCTGAGCAGGATGGATCAGAAAGGGCTGGTGACTTTTAATGATTTAATCAGACCACTGAGCAGAATTTATATTAAATCCTGCCTGGACAGTCTTCAGGCCAAGGCTCAACAATTGAGCGCCATTGAAAAGCAGGAACTGGAATTCTATCTCAGGGATTTTACAGACGGAAAGCCGCTTCCAGAAGGATCGGCAGCAAACCGAAATACCTATTTTACCAAAGACCCCTTTGGCCGTTTCCGATCCATCGCCTTGCAGAGCAAAGACTTTAGCATGCGCGTTGACCCTATTTTGCAATACGGGACCTATCAGGGGAAAGACCAATCGGTAACGCAATACGGCTCTGGATTTAATTTGTACGGTTATGCTGGCAAACACTGGAGCTTCTATCTCTCCTTTAATGACGTGAACGAAAAAGGGAAGGGCATTGATACCACCTGGAGTTTTAGTCCGCAAACAGGTCATTCTACCCGGATTGCCCTAAACCAAAAAAGTCATAACTATTCTCAAATAAGAGCAGGTATTTATTACCAGTTTAAGAATGGTAGCATAGGATTTGGGCAAGATCAATTGTCTTACGGTTATGGAGAAAACGGTAGAATCGTTTTATCAAACAAAGCACCTACCTACCCTCATATCCGCTTTGATTATTCACCACTACCCTGGTTAAGTTTCAACTATACCCATGCCTGGTTAAATTCTAATATCATTGATTCCAGCAGAACCTATAATACAGGTACCAGTACATACGGAGGCAGAAGAGAGCAGTACATCAATAAGTATATGGCTCAGCACAGCATCAGCTTCCGTATCAAAAGAGGATTGCATATTTCGCTGGGAGAATCTGTTGTATACAGTGATCAGCTTAATGCAGGTTATTTAATCCCCATTTCCTTTTTCAAAGCCTTTGAAATACAAAATGCCAATCGGAATATCAATGCTGGTGCGAACAGTCAATTGTTCCTGAGTGTGAGTTCCAGAAACAATATTAAAAACACCCATTTATACGGAACCCTTTTTATTGATGAAGTTAGGCTGAGTGCGATTGCTAATAGTGAAAAAAGCCGCAATCAACTGGGCTTTACCTTGGGAGCCAGTGTAACCGATATTGGTTTGCCCTACTTAACGGCCACGGCAGAATACACCAGAATCAATCCCTTTGTATACCGTAATTTATTGCCGGCCCAGAATTATACCCATTATGGGTATTCATTGGGTGACTGGATGGGTAGTAATGCCGACCGGTTTTTACTTAATGTAAAATACACACCTATCCCCCGCTTAAAATTGTTACTGCAATACCAATATTTCAGAAAAGGCGGAGAAGGCACCCTGGATCAGCAATATTTTCAACAACCCCAGCCTCCCTTCTTATTTAACTATATGTTTAACCGAAACGAGTGGTTTTTGCAAAGCCAGTATGAGTTGTACAATAATTTATACATAACCGGCAGTTATCGTACCCAAAACAATGGTTTTAACCAGGGCTTTTTAGGCTTCCGTTATGGATTCTAAGGGGATTGGCTATTATTTCCGATATTCGTATGATGTATGCTATTACTATGAAGTTGATG
>JBDLUU010000031.1:0-11692 GCA_039805185.1 Bacteroidota bacterium | reverse complement strand
TCCAATATTGCATCATGGGGCCTTCAATAGAAATGCAATGAAAGTTTCCTGGCTTTGCGATGGTTTGTGCCTGAAGCGATAAGACGGCACAACAGGTTAGCAAAATGCTAAAAATGGATTTAATCATAATCTGGTCGTTACAAAAATCGGGCTAGACTTAACAGAAAGTATTAATTTGAATGGAATTTAAATGTAATTAAAATGAAGGAGAGTAAAAGTGACTTGTTGAAGAGAATTATTCCGGCGGAACAACCCGTTTATTTAGATGGACCCAAACCCAGGATCAATGAATTGCGCTTTGCCTGGGATGTTTTTTCAGAGTTTATCAAGTCTTTTCGGTTCTTGCATTTTCTCGGGCCCTGTGTAACTGTTTTTGGAAGTGCCCGCTTCAAAGAAGACCATCCTTATTATAAAGCCGCTCAGGATATTGGGAAACATATTGCAGAACTGGGTTTTACCACAATAACCGGGGGTGGTCCGGGCATCATGGAAGCTGCTAACAGAGGCGCATTTGAAAATGGGGGACAGTCGGTTGGGATCAATATCAAGCTTCCCTTTGAACAACACGAAAATCCCTATGTACACAAGTCTATTACTTTGAAATACTTTTTTGTTCGTAAAGTAATGCTGGTAAAATACTCTTATGCTTTTGTATGTATGCCCGGTGGCTTTGGCACCATGGATGAATACTTTGAAGCCCTTACCCTGATTCAAACAAGAACCATCAATGATTTTCCCATGGTTTTATTTGGAAAGGAATACTACCAGCCCCTGATGGATTATTGTGTATACATGGCAGAGCAAGGCACTATTTCAAAGGAAGATTTGAAACTGGTTTTGCTAACCGATGATGTACACGAAGCTGGCCGCCATATCAGCACTTATGTTCGCAAGAATTACAAAGTAAAACCCCGCAAGCGCTTGTGGTGGTTTTTTGAGAAGCGATAGGTTACAATATCGGCCTCAACCATTTCTCTGCTGTTGTTTCGTCCATACCTTTTCTTGCTGCATAGTCTTTGAATTGATCTTCTTCAATTTTACCAATACCAAAGTACTGACTCTGTGGATGTGAGAAATACCAACCGCAAACAGATGCTGCCGGATACATGGCCAGGCTTTCTGTTAAGGATATGCCTGCATTTTTTTGTGCATTGAGCAAATCAAACAACTTATACTTCTCTGTATGATCCGGACAAGCTGGATATCCCGGTGCAGGTCGAATACCTTTGTATTTTTCTTTGATTAGTTCTTCTGGTGTTAATTGCTCCTCTGTATCATAGCCCCAGTATTCTTTGCGGGTATGTAAATGAAGGGCTTCTGCAAAGGCTTCTGCAAATCGATCGGCCAATGCCTGCAACATGATTTTATTATAGTCGTCGTGTACTGCTTCAAACTTTTGCAAATGCGGTTCAATGCCATGAATGCTTACGGCAAAGGCACCGATATAATCTTTTTTATTAGCACTTGCCGGACTGATAAAATCGGCTAATGATAAGTTGGGTTGTCCCGGTGCTTTTTTAATTTGCTGACGATGAAAACACAATTGTACTTTTTCTTTTTCCGTGCGCACTTCCACATCATCGTTGTTGCTGGATGCTTCCCAGAAACCAATCACTCCTTTGGCTGTTAGCCATTTCTCTGCAATGATTTTATCCAATAAGGCATTGGCATCCTTGTACAATTTGGTGGCTTCTGCACCCACCACAGCATCGGTAAGAATTTCAGGGAAGTTGCCGTGCATTTCCCAGGTGATGAAAAACGGTTTCCAATCTATGAATCTTCTTAGCTCATTCAAATCGTAATTCTCAAAAACCTTTGTGCCGGTAAAGCCGGGTGTGGGGGGAGTATAACTGTCCCAATTAATGGCCACTTTATTTTGCAAAGCTTCTGCATAGGGCAGGTATTGCTTTACCGATTTTTTATTGTCGAATCCTTCTTTTAGTTTGGAGTACTCCTGTGTAATTTCCTGTAAGAAAGGTTCTTTTTGTTCCTTATTCAATAAAGACCCTGCTACGGTTACACTTCTGGATGCATCCAGTACATGCACTACTCCATTTCCATATTCAGGTGCAATTTTTACTGCTGTATGCATTCTGGAAGTGGTGGCACCTCCAATCAACAAAGGCTGCTTCATATTTCTGCGCTTCATTTCACGCGCGATATGCACCATTTCGTCTAATGACGGCGTAATTAATCCACTCAATCCAATAATATCGGCTTGCTCTCTTTCTGCAGCGTCTAAAATTTTATCGGCAGGTACCATCACCCCCATATCTACAATATCATAACCATTGCAGCCTAATACTACACCTACAATATTCTTTCCAATATCGTGCACATCACCTTTAACGGTGGCCAACAAAATTTTAGCAGCACCTGCTGTTTCTTCATTAATGGTTCCGGCAGCTAAGTGTGCTTGTTTTCTTTCTTCTTTTTCCTGTTCTATATAAGGAGTTAAGATGGCTACACTTTTCTTCATTACACGGGCACTTTTTACTACCTGTGGCAAGAACATTTTTCCTGCACCAAATAAATCACCCACGATATTCATGCCATCCATCAACGGACCTTCAATTACATCCAAGGGTCTGGGATATTTTTGTCTGGCTTCTTCTGTGTCTTCGTCTATATAATCGGTAATGCCATTAATTAAAGAATGCGCCAGTCTTTTTTCTACGGGCTCTTTTCTCCAGGCTTCGTCTTTTACTTCTACTTTTCCTTTTGCTTTTACCGTCTCTGCGTGCTGAATTAGTTTTTCCGTGGCTTCGTTGTTCTCGTTGTTTCTGTTCAGAATTACATCTTCGCAAAGTTCTCTTAGCGTGGGTTCTATTTCGTCGTACACTACCAGCTGTCCGGCATTTACAATCCCCATGTCCATACCCGCTTTAATGGCATGCAACAAGAATACCGAATGGATGGCTTCTCTTACATGATCGTTTCCTCTAAAGGAGAAAGATACATTGGATACCCCACCCGATACTTTTGCCAATGGCATCAATTGTTTGATTTCTCTGGTGGCTTCAATAAAATCTACAGCATAGTTATTGTGTTCTTCTATACCCGTTGCTATGGCGAAAATATTGGGATCAAAGATGATATCTTGTGGTGCAAAGCCTACTTGCTCAGTTAGTATTTTATACGCGCGGTGACATATTTCTACTTTTCTTTCCTTGGTATCTGCCTGTCCAATTTCATCAAATGCCATTACAATTACGGCTGCACCGAATGATTTGCAGATATAAGCCTGCTCTATGAATTTTTCTTCTCCTTCTTTCATGGAGATGGAATTCACAATGCATTTTCCCTGCACACATTTTAAACCCGCTTCAATAATTTCGAATTTGGAACTATCAATCATGATAGGGATGCGCGCAATATCTGGTTCGCTTTGCAACAAATTTAAAAACGTAGTCATGGCTTTTACACCATCCAGCAAGGCATCGTCCATATTTACATCCAGAATCTGCGCACCACTCTCTACTTGTTGTCTGGCAACAGACAATGCTTCTTCGTATTTATTCTCTCTGATCAGGCGGGCAAATTTCTTTGACCCTGTTACATTGGTTCTTTCTCCTACGTTTACAAAATTGGTTTCTGGTCTAATTACCAGCGGTTCTAATCCTGCTAACCTTAAATAGGGCTTTATCTGACTCATTGCTTAATTAAATAGTTGTTTCAACCACCGGTAAGGGTCTGGGTTGTAATTTTTTTACGTGGTCTGCTATATGTTTAATATGATCAGGGGTTGTTCCGCAACAGCCTCCCACAATATTCACAAATCCTTCCTTGGCCCATTCTTCTATGAAATGCGCTGTCTGGTGAGGTGCTTCATCGTATTCACCCATAGCATTCGGCAATCCTGCATTGGGATAGGCAGAAGTATAGCAAGCGGCTATTTGAGATAGTTCTTCAATATGACTGCGCATTTCCGCAGCTCCTAAGGCACAGTTCAGTCCGATGCTGATGGGGTTGGCATGCATCACCGATGTGTAAAATGCTTCCAGGGTTTGTCCGCTCAGGGTTCTCCCCGATGCATCGGTAATGGTTCCGCTGATCATGATGGGTAATTCTGGTATACCCTTGTCTCTGAAATATTTTTTGGCTGCGTAGATAGCGCCTTTGGCATTCAGGGTATCGAAGATGGTTTCAATTAATAAAATATCTACCCCTCCGTTTACCAGTCCATCTATTTGTTCGTAGTAAGCATTGGCTACTTCATCAAAACTTACTGCACGATATCCCGGATTGTTTACATCCGGTGATAAGCTCAGCGTTTTATTCAATGGTCCAATGGCTCCTGCCACAAATTTTGGTCCTGCTTCGGGATGTTTTTGCTGGAATTCCGCTACGGCTTCGCGGGCACATTTAGCGGCGGCTACATTCAACTCATAGGCCAGACTTTGCATATCGTAATCTGCCATGGCAATCACCGTACTGCTGAAGGTATTGGTTTCAATGATATCTGCACCTGCTTCCAGATACAGTAAGTGTATGCCTTTGATGATTTGTGGCTGTGTAATACATAGCAAATCATTATTGCCTTTCACATCCACATGCCAATTCTTGAATCGCTCGCCTCTGTAATCGGCTTCGGTTAAATGGTGCTTCTGTATCATGGTACCCATGGCACCATCAATTACCAGAATTCTTTTTTGTAGTTCTTCTTTTAGTAACATAGTATTGGTTCTTACACCGCTGGTGATTGAATGAACCAATAAACGAAGGAATGTTGGGGAGTAGCACTTCTAAGTTTATTAGTTCTGGTTTTCTGTCCATAGCAGTATAGTACCACAATGGCCAGGACCCTGGCTGAACAATAAACAAATCCACCAAAGTCGGTGCAAAGATACGCCCATATTGTATTCCGTCAAAATATCGCCGCGAATGCGGTTGAAGTACTATTGGTAAACCGCGTTGATTTCTGCGTTCACTTTTTCTGTTACGGCAGAAGCATCAATCTTGTGGTCTTTCATTACAATCGGGAACTTACCGGTAGCAGATACTTTTCCGCCCTTCACTGTAATGGTTCCATTTACCGTAACGGGTTTGGTAACGCCGTGTAAGGTTAAATTGCCTTTTACCACAGCTTTGTAGTTACCATCCTTGGTAAAATTGATGTTTTTGATATTGCTGATGGTTCCTTTGAATTCTGCTCTTGGAAATTTGTTGCTCTCTGCGTAGTCGTTGTTGAACTTTTCCTGCATTTCCGCGTATTCAAACTTAAACCCTTTGATTAGTAAGCTAAAGCTGATTTCTCCCTTATCGGATAAACGGCTGGCTACTTCATTATTTACTGCTTTTACGTCTTCATCGTTGGTGGCAATGAAGCTTACTTTGGCATTGCGCGTGCCATATAATTTTTGCGCTTGTGTTTGTGTAAATGCAATGCTGCATAGTGCTATGAATAGAAACTTTTTCATTGTATTATATTTTAAAAATTATGGAATCAACACTCCTTCATTTATAACCACATTAGCATCCGGAATATACCCGGTACAGATTCCTTTGAAACGTATGGTGCTGCCCACTTTCAGCTCACCCGGATTGGTTTTAAACGTACAGTTGATCACAAAGAATGGATCGGCTGTTTTAAAGTTCACCACTGCCTGACCATCCTGATTGGTACTGAAGTCAAGAATTTCTCCTTCAATTTCAATGGCTTTGTCTAGGTATTGTGCATTGGCTGCTGCTTCATCGTTTTTGAAAGCTTCAAACAATGCCTGTGCCTTTATCGCAATCGCTTTTTCGGTGGTTACATCCCTGTGCGGCTTGGTCAATATTTTGTAGACTACAATCCCCCCGGTAATGACTCCTGCCAATCCCAGAATCAATATGATTTTAACCCATTTTTTCATAACGGACCTATTTTAATGTTTAAACAACGAAATTAGGAATTTGTTGTCAAAATCCCTGAAATCTTATTGTACATACTGCTGAACAGGCAGTCGGTTGGCGATGCTTCGGGCCAGCGTCATTTCGTCTGCGTACTCCAGTTCTCCTCCAAATGCTATGCCACGAGCGATCGTGGTGATTTTGCAGGACAAATGGGCAATTTTCTTCTGAATAAAATAGATAGTCGTGTCTCCCTGGATATTCGGACTCAGGGCAAAAACCAGTTCGTCTACCTGTTCCTGCGTAATCCGGTTCACCAGCAGCTCAATCGTTAGCTGGTCGGGGCCTATGCCGTCCAACGGGGATATAATCCCCCCGAGTACATGGTAAGTTCCATTGAATTGCTGGGTACTTTCTATCGCAATCACATCCCGTATATTTTCAACCACACAAACAATATGTTGGTTGCGCGCAGGATTGTTGCAGATGCTGCAGATTTCTCCGTCACTGATATTGTTGCATCGTTTGCAAAATTGTATCTCCTTTCGCATTTTGGTTAAAGTGTCTCCAAACAAAGCGACTTCATTTACATCCTGCTTCAATAAATGTAAGACCAGTCTGAGCGCGGTCTTTTTTCCAATGCCCGGTAGCTTGGCAAATTGCGCTACTGCATTTTCTAATAAGGTAGAAGGGAGTTGCATTTTGTAAAGATAATCGGTTTACTTTGTGCTTTACCTTTTGTGTATGAAGCTGCATAATTTTAATTCGGGTCCTTCCATTTTGCCGGCGCCTGTGCTGAAGCAGGCGGCTGAAGCGGTGTTGAATTATAAAAACACGGGTCTTTCCTTGTTGGAAATTGGTCATAGAACACCTTGGTTTCTGGAAATTCTAGACGAAGCGAGAAATGCAGTGAAAGAATTGATGGGCTTGGATGATGCCTATGAAGTTTTGTTTCTTCACGGGGGAGCAACCACGCAGTTTATGCAGGTCCCTATGAATTTGCTGGACAGCCATGCCACGGCAGCTTATTGCGATAACGGTGTTTGGGGTAACAAGGCCTGGAAGGAAGCCAGCCTCTTCGGTAAAGTGGATGTAGTTTCTGACGGATCTGGCAGCCAGTACCGATCCATCCCTAAAAATGTTGAAGTACCCAAGGATGCAGCTTATTTGCATTTTACTACTAACAACACGGTAGAAGGAACGCAATGGCATCAGTATCCTGAAACATCAGTACCCTTAGTGGCAGATATGAGCAGTGATATTTTCAGTAGACCTGCACCTTATAATACACTCTCTCTCATTTATGCAGGCGCCCAAAAAAATATGGGTGCGGCTGGCGTGAACCTGGTGGTGGTAAAAAAAGATTTGCTCGGAAAAATTGCAAGAAAGATTCCTACCATTATGAATTACCAGAAACATATTGAAGCGGGTTCTTTAATGAATACGCCTCCTGTGTTTGCTGTATATGTAAGCATGCTCACGCTTCGATGGATTCTTCAGGAAGGTGGACTGGATGCCATGGGCATGCGCAATGCCAGAAAGTCTTCTCTTTTATATGATACTATTGATTCCATTCCACTTTTTGATGCGCCGGTGGCCAAAGAAGACAGAAGTGAAATGAATGCGATTTTCTTTTTGAAAGACGCTTCACTGGAAGAATCTTTCTTAGCACTTTGCAAACAGGAAGGCATGGTAGGAGTCAAGGGATACAGAACGGTTGGCGGTATCAGAGTAAGCATGTACAATGCATTGCCACTCGATAGTGTTACGGAGTTTTGTAACCTGCTGCATTACTTTGCACAGAAGCATGGCTAGGATATTATCCTAACTTTACATTTGTAAATATTCACCGATATTTGCCGAATGGCAATAATCAAACCTTTTAGGGCGCTCAGGCCCCAACCACAACTGGCCAAGCAAGTAGCCAGCTTACCTTATGATGTTTTGAACAGTGCAGAAGCAAAAATTGCTGCACAAGGCAATTCGCATTCTTTTTTACATATCACGAAAAGTGAAATTGACTTATCGGATAAAATAGATATTCATAGTGCAGAAGTGTACGCACAGGCTAAAGACAATTTAGATGCATTCATCAAGCGTGATGTATTGTTCAGAGAGTCAAAGCCTTGTTATTATATCTATCAGCTTATCATGAATGGCAGAAGCCAGACGGGTCTGGTTTGTGTGAGCAGTGTGGACGATTATGAAAATGACCTGATTAAAAAACACGAGTTTACCCGTCCGGAAAAAGAACAGGATCGCATTAACCATATTAAAACAACAGGTGCCCAAACAGGGAATGTGTTTTTAGCGTATCGCAACCATGCTGCTGTTGATGCTATCATAGACAAGTGGAAACAGGTCAAATCTCCGGTGTATGATTTTATTGCAGAAGATGGCATTCAGCATAGCATCTGGATTGTGAACGACTCTGATGCCGTTGAATCTATTACAGCAGTTTTTGATAAAGAAATCCCTTGTACGTATATCGCTGACGGACATCACCGCGCGGCTTCTGCAGCCAAAGTGCGCAAGCAAATCAGTGGAGAAGTGCCTGAGGGTGCGAATTATTTTCTAACCACTTTGTTCCCTTCTAATCAATTGTACATCATGGATTACAATCGTGTGGTGAAGGATTTGAACGGGTTGAGCAAGGCAGAGTTTCTAACTGCTTTGTCCGCTTCCTTCGATGTGGTCTCCATGGGCAAGCAAATGGTGAAGCCGGAGCAATTACACACGATGGGCTTGTATGTGGGTGGTGAGTGGTTCTTGTTAACTGCTAAGCCAGGTACTTATTCCAATGATCCAATCGGGGTATTGGACGTATCTGTTTTACAGGAAAAAATTCTGGGTCCTATTTTGGGTATCATGGATCAGCGTACCGATAAGCGGATTGATTTTGTAGGCGGTATCAGAGGCTTATCTGCTCTGGAACAAAGAGTAGATAGCGGTGAAATGGCTGCTGCCATTAGCTTGTATCCGGTTACGATTGATCAGTTGTTTGCCATTGCTGACAGTGGAAATGTAATGCCTCCAAAGAGTACCTGGTTTGAACCGAAGTTGAGAGATGGTCTCTTAACACACTTGATTAATGATTAATGCATTTCAATCTAGCATGAATATGAAAAAGATATTTTTAGGAATCTGTGGATTTTTGTTGGCCTTGCAACTGCATGCGCAAGCGCCCACTGTGAAGCAATTGCAGGAATCTGCCATGGCGCTGATGCAACAGGGTGATTTTACCAATGCGATGGTAGCGCTGGAAAAAGCCAAAGCGCAGGAGCCGCAAAACCTGGAAATCCTGAAGAATATTTCTTTCTGTTATTTTCTGCAAAGGGAATTTGCACAGGCCATTGATGCAGGTAAAATGGCGATTGAACATCCCAGTGCCGATCAGCAAAGTTTTCAGATTCTGGGAATGTCTTATAAAGCCATTGCAGATTATGCAGCCGCAAATAAAATGTATAAGCGTGCCTTGAAAAAATTTCCTGCTGGGGGTGTTATTTATAGTGAATACGGGGAGAGCCTGATGCAGGAAAATAAAAAGGAAGAAGCTATTGCTGCCTGGGAAAAAGGAATTGAATTAGCGCCTTCTTACAGTGCCAATTATTATCATGCTGCCAAGTATTATTACAAGGATATGAACTGGATCAGGGTCTTGATTCATGGGGAACTTTTTGTAAACCTTGAGAGTTATACTACCCGTACAGAAGAAGTGAAAAAAGCCCTTTGGGATGCTTATCGCAATCTATTGCGTCCAATAGTAAAAACCCCTTATCACCTGGTTCCCAAATATTCCGCTTTTGAACAAAAGCAATTGGCCATTTATGAAAAGACAAGAGCGATGGTGGCAGATGGCTTAACCATTGATCATATTGGCAGCATCAGAACCCGTTTGCTTACTGAGTGGATAACAGAAAATGCCACTGCTTTTCCGTATCAATTGTTTCAGCATTGGCAGCATATGATTCGGGAAGGCATTTTTGAAGCCTACAATCAATGGTTATTCGGAGCTGTTTACGATGCAGATGCCCATAAAAAATGGCAGGAAACCCATGCGGAAGAAGCCAATAAATTCAAGGAGTTTCAGCAGAGCCGGGTGTACCGCCAGCCAGCAGGTCAATATTATTTAAATTAGTGATATAGATTCAAGTTGTTAAGCCAGTGCAAACTGGCTTTTTTTTTTGTCTTTATTTGCCTAATTTGACCGTCTAAATAAAGTGAATTCACTTTAAACGATTGCGTTATGACTATTAAGCGACTTTTTGATTCGGTAAATTATCAGCTTGAGCATTTTCCAAAGCAGGACATGTTGTCGGCTAAAATAAATGGACAGTGGAAACCCTATAGTACAAAGGAAGTAGCCGATACGGTAAACAAGTTCAGTGCTGGTTTGCTTTCATTAGGGGTTCACGCCAATGGGTTCTCTGCAGAAGGCAGCGATAAAATTGCCATTATCAGTAACAATCGTCCCGAGTGGGTTTTTGCCGACCTGGCTGTGCAGCAGATTGGTGCCATTCTGGTTCCTGTTTACCCAACCACCAATCCCAACGAACTGGCATTCATTTTAAATGATGCAGCCGTTAAGTATATTTTTGTCAGCAACGAAGAATTGTTGGCCAAAGTCAATAGCATTCTCGACAAAGTGCCTTCCATTAAAGGGGTTTATACTTTTGACACCATCGCAGGAGCGCAACACTGGACAGAAGTAACTAAGCTGGCAACGCCATCTTTATTATCAGAAGTGGAAAGTATCAAAGCAACCGTTCCGGTTGATCACCTGGCTACGATTATTTATACATCCGGAACTACCGGTACCCCTAAGGGTGTAATGTTGTCGCATGCAAACATTTATACGAATGTTCAATTCAGTAAGAAGAGTTTTCCTTTTAATGATGCACCTGAATCCAAAGTGTTGAGCTTTCTTCCACTGAATCATATTTTTGAAAAAACCTGTACCTATATTTATTTGTACAGTGGCATTAGTATTTACTACGCGGAAAATCTGGATACCATTGGCGACAACCTGAAAGAAATTAAACCCAATGGCTTTACAACGGTACCTCGTTTGCTGGAAAAGGTTTTTGAAAAAATCATGGCCAAGGGCAATGAATTAACCGGTACCAAAAGAAAACTGTTTTTCTGGGCGGTTGATTTAGCCGAGAAATACGATAACAGAGTTAGTGGAGGTCTTTGGTACAATATTCAATTGGCCATTGCCAATAAATTAATTTTCTCAAAGTGGCGTGAAGCCTTGGGGGGTAATATCTCCTTTATCATAACGGGTGGGGCTGCCTGTCAGGTAAAGCTCTTGCGCATATTTAATGCAGCCGGTGTGCCTGTGTATGAAGGATATGGTCCTACTGAGAATAGTCCGGTGATTTGTGTGAACCGTCAGGAAAAAGGTGGTACCAAGTTTGGAACCGTAGGTCCTCCTATTGAAGGCATTCAGGTGAAGCTGGCCGATGATGGAGAGATTATGGTAACGGGTCCTTGTGTAATGAAGGGTTATTATAAACGCCCCGATTTAACTGCAGAAACCATGTCGGATGGTTGGTTGTTAACCGGTGATATTGGTATCTGGGACGAAAACAGATTTTTGAAAATTACCGATCGCAAGAAAGAATTATTTAAAACCAGCGGAGGAAAATATGTGGCTCCTCAGCCGATTGAAAATAAATTAAAGGAAAGTCCATTTGTAGAACAGGTAATGGTAGTAGGCTCTGAGCGCAAATTCGTGGGTGCCTTAATTGTACCTTCTTTTGCTACTTTAAAAGAGTGGATGAGAGAGAAGGAAATTCCTTACACCACTAATGAAGATGTAATTCATCATCCGAAAGTGCTGGAACTATATCGTGAA
>JBDLUU010000030.1:0-7014 GCA_039805185.1 Bacteroidota bacterium | reverse complement strand
TATAAATGTTTTGGTTGCGGAAAGAGTGGCAATACCATTACTTTCCTGATGGAACATGAAAAATACAGTTATGTTGAAGCGCTGAAATGGTTGGCGCATCGGTATAATGTTGAAATAGAGGAAACCGAGCGAACTCCCGAGCAAGTTCAGCAACAGCAAGTATCGGAAAGTCTGCATGCCATCAATACTTTTGCTCAGAAATTCTTTACAGAACAATTGTTTCATTCAGAAGAAGGACAGCTGATTGCGGGATCCTATTTAAAGGAACGTGGCTTCCGTGAAGAAGTGCTTCAGAAATTTCAAATCGGCTTTAATCCCTCTGCAAAAGACGCTTTAACTTCTGCCCTTTTGCAAAATCAATTCAACAAAGATTTATTGCCCAAGACCGGACTCGTGGCATTTCGCAACGAAGAACTAGTAGACAACTACAGAGGCCGTATCATTTTCCCAATACATAATAATACTGGAAAGATTATCGGGTTCGGAGCAAGGGTAATTGGGAAGGCCGACAAAGCGCCCAAATATATTAATACACCAGAAAATGAAGTTTATAGCAAGAGCAAGATTTTATATGGTTCCTATTTTGCCAGACAAGCCATTGATAAAGCCAAAGAATGCTTACTCGTTGAAGGATATACAGATGTAGTAAGTCTTCATCAGGCGGGCATAGAAAATGTGGTAGCATCCGGAGGTACATCCCTTACCATTGATCAACTAAGATTAATAAAAAAGTACACCAATAATTTAACCATTATTTACGATGGCGATGCAGCGGGTATTAAAGCTGCCCTTCGGGGATTGGATCTGGCGGTGGAAGAAGGCCTCGATGTTAAATTGGTATTGATTCCCGATGGGGAAGATCCGGATAGTTATGTAAACAAAGTTGGGGCCACTGCATTCAATGCATTTATTGCAGCATCAAAAAAAGATTTTATTCTTTTTCAGCTGGAAGTATTGTTGAAAGAAGCTGGAAATGATATCAATAAAAAGAGTGGCATTGTAAATCAGATTGCAGAAACGCTCAGTAAAATAAGTCGGGCAGAAGATTTTACCAGACAGCAGGACTATATTAAACAATGTGCTTCATTATTAAAAATTGACGAAGCGGGTTTTACCAATCTGGTTAATAAATTCAAGAGAGATAAAATTGCCAAGGAAGAAAAAAAACTTCCTTTTGACGAAGCCGATTTTATTCATCAGGGTTCCATGGAACCCAGCAGGGAAATGGATGAAGGGCAGTTGTTGCTGCAACAAGACGATCAGGTTGAAAAAAATGTAGTTCGTGTTTTGTATGAATATGGTCTAAAGCCCTATGATGAATCACGCACCATTGCTGCGTATATATTTGAAGAACTCGAGAACTACCCTATTGAGAATGCAACGTTTGAAAAGTTGATAGACTTATATAAAGATGCTTACAACAGAGGGCTGGAACCCACTACCAAGTCTATGTTGTACCACGACGATGCATCCATCAGGGAATTGCTGATTAATATTTCTATGTTCCCGTTTGAATTGAGCAACCGCTGGGATGAAATATTGCCCAATATGAATATTGTGAATAAAGACGTATCAATACCAGATACCGAAATGAGTTTAAATTATTTCAAACTCAGAAAGATCAAAAAAATGTTCGAGCAAAATCAAAGAGATATGGAAACTGCTTCCTTTGAAGAACAGTTAAAATTGATAGAGCTACATAAACAATTGAAAGAATTTGAAATTGCTATTACCAAACAATTGGGAACTGTTATTCTACGATAGAACTTGTTATTACCCAAATTGCATTCTATTTGTATTTCTACAGATTTTAATAAATGAAAAAGCCCCGAGTAAACTCAGGGCTTTTATATTTTATAACGGTTTCGTTATTTTACTTCTTCAAATTGTGCATCTTCAACAGTGTCCGATTTAGCATCATTACCATTGGTTGCACCGGCATCAGCACCTGGTTGTGCACCTGCTTCCTGCTGTGCTTTGTAGATATCTTCGCTAGCAGCAGTCCAAGCAGTATTCATTTCAGCCATGGCTGCGTCTACTGCAGGAATATCCTGGTTCTTGTGGGCTTCTTTTAACTTAGTTAAAGCGGCTTCAATGGCTCCTTTTTTGTCTGCAGGAATCTTGTCTCCAAATTCTTTGAATTGCTTCTCGGTTTGGAAAATCAGACTATCAGCCTGGTTTAATTTTTCAACTTTAGCTCTGGCTTCATTATCAGCAGCTTCATTGGCTTTTGCTTCTGCTTTCATCTTTTCTACTTCTTCTTTGCTCAAGCCGCTACCCGCTTCAATTCTGATTTTTTGTTCTTTACCAGTACCCTTATCTTTTGCACTTACATTCAACAAGCCGTTCGCGTCAATGTCAAAAGTAACTTCAATTTGAGGAACTCCTCTTGGAGCTGGTGGAATACCATCCAAGTTGAACATACCCAAACTCTTGTTTTGATTAGCCATTGGACGCTCTCCTTGTAATACATGAATTTGAACGCCTGGTTGATTATCACTAGCAGTAGAGAATACTTCTGTTTTCTTGGTTGGAATGGTAGTATTGGAAGCAATCATGGTTGTCATTACACCACCCATGGTTTCAATACCCAAACTTAACGGAGTAACATCCAGTAACAATACGTCTTTTACTTCACCAGTAAGAACTGCTCCTTGGATAGCAGCACCTAGCGCAACTACTTCATCTGGGTTAACGCTTCTGTTAGGCTTCTTACCAAAGAACTTCTCAACAATTTCCTGAACCTTAGGAATACGGGTTGATCCCCCTACTAGAATAACTTCATCAATTTGAGAAGTGCTATAACCTGCATCTTTCAATGCAGCTTCGCAAGGCTTCAAACAACGAGCAAATAAATTATCGGCCAATTGTTCAAATTTAGCTCTTGATAATTTTAAAACCAAGTGCTTAGGAACTCCGTCTACAGCAGTGATATAAGGAAGATTGATTTCTGTTTCAGAAGAAGAGCTCAATTCAACTTTTGCTTTTTCCGAAGCTTCTTTCAAACGCTGTAAAGCCATTGGATCTTTACGCAAGTCAATGCCTTCCTGAGCTTTGAATTCGTCCGCTAACCAGTCCATGATTACTTTGTCGAAATCATCTCCACCTAAATGAGTGTCACCATTGGTAGATTTTACTTCGAAAACCCCGTCTCCTAATTCAAGAATAGAGATATCAAAAGTACCACCACCCAAGTCGAATACGGCAATTTTCTGGTCTGCATTCTTTTTGTCTAATCCATATGCAAGAGCAGCAGCAGTAGGTTCGTTTACAATTCTTCTCACATTCAAACCCGCAATTTCACCTGCTTCTTTGGTTGCTTGGCGTTGTGCATCGTTAAAGTAAGCCGGAACGGTAATAACCGCTTCGTTCACTTCATGACCCAAATAGTCTTCGGCTGTTTTTTTCATTTTCTGCAAAATCATGGCAGAAATTTCCTGTGGAGTGTACATACGATCTTCAATTTGTACACGCACGGTATTATTATCGCCCTTGGCAACCTGATAGCTCCAATGACTGATTTCTTCGGTTACTTCGTCGTAACGACGACCCATAAAACGTTTAACACTGGTAATAGTGTTTTGAGGATTGGTGATAGCCTGTCTTTTTGCAGGATCTCCCACTTTACGTTCGCCATTCTTTAAAAATGCTACTATTGAAGGAGTAGTGCGGCGTCCTTCGTCATTTGCAATGACTACAGGTTCATTACCTTCCATAACGGATACACAACTGTTAGTGGTTCCGAGGTCTATTCCAATAATTTTTGCCATAATATATGTTTTCAATTGCAATTGAATATTCAATGATTATGCCACCTGTCAGTTAAGTGCAAAATTGTCAGATTCACTACCAAATCGTCGTGTCAAATGGGATTATGAAGACATTTTAGCGCAAAAAAGACCTTATTGTAGTTGTTTCGCCTTGAACGTAAAGTTCTTTTGTGAGAAATAACTGAATAAAACCACGAAAACGGTGGTCAGTATTTTTGAGGGAGTTGGGTACCAGCCAAAACTGTCTACGAATATTTTTAAGAAGATATAATTGAGCAGAATACAACCAAAAACCACTAGAAAATACCTGGCAAGCTGGGTGCGCTTGGTCACACTGGTTTGTTGAAAAACCACATATCGACTTAAGTAAAAACCGGTGGGGAATGTTACCAGAAAACTCAATAAAAAAGAAGCAATATGGGGGCTTACCGTTACTGTATAGAATTGTACGGCGGTTTTATTCAAGATATAATTGTATGCAACAAAGAACAATCCAATATCCAATAAAGTATTGAATCCACCGCAGGCAGCATACCGATAGGTTTGTTTGGGCATGAATCTGCTAAACAATGGATAAAACCAGTCAACTACCTGAAGAATAAATCCACTAACGAATTTGTGCAGCTTTTGCATAACGGAGCGCGAAGGTAGTTGATAAATGGTTAGTTTTGCATCCTGAAATTGTTAAGATTATGAGTGTGGTCAATCAAATAAAACAGGCAGCTGCCAACAGTATTCAGGCTCTTTATGGAGAATCAGTGCTTCCGGAGCACGTGCTGGTAAATCAAACCAAACCTGAGTTTGAAGGGGATTATACCGTGGTATTGTTTGCTTTTGTAAAAACACTCAAAAAATCACCGGAACAATTGGGTAAAGAATTGGGAGAATTTCTGGTAAGCAACCACCCCGCCCTTTTTTCCAGCTATAACTTGGTAAAAGGCTTTTTGAATCTGACCATTCCGGATGCCTATTGGTCGGAAAAGCTATTGAGGAGTTATACCAATACCTGCTATGGTTTTGCTCCCTCTAATGGTAATAAAGTAATGGTTGAGTACTCCTCTCCCAATACCAATAAACCACTACATCTTGGACACCTAAGAAATAATTTTCTAGGAAGAAGCATTGCCGAAATTTTAAAAGCAACCGGAAATGAAGTGGTAAAAACCTGTATAGTGAATGACCGTGGTATACATATTTGTAAAAGTATGATTGCCTGGAAACGCTATGCCAATGGAGCTACTCCGGCCAGTACAGGCATGAAAGGCGATCATTTTGTTGGGGATTATTACGTAAAATTCAACAACGCTTATAAGGCGGAAATTGCAGAACTAAAAGCGAAGGGACTATCTGAAGAACTGGCTGAAAAGGAAGCTCCCATAATGAAAGAAGCCCAACAGATGTTGCTGGACTGGGAAGCCGGAAAGCCCGAAGTGATAGCGTTATGGAAAGAGATGAATGGGTGGGTGTATGAAGGATTTGACACTACTTATAAAAGAATCGGAACCGACTTCGATAAAATTTATTACGAGAGTAATACCTATCTATTAGGTAAGGATCTGGTAGATAAGGGGCTGGATCAAAAAGTGTTTTATCAGAAAGAAGATCAAAGTGTTTGGATTGATTTAACCGGGGATGGTTTAGATGAAAAACTGGTAAGAAGAAAAGACGGCACATCGGTTTATATAACACAGGATATTGGATTGGCAGAACAAAAACAAAAGGAATTCAATTCACAGCAGAGTATATATGTGGTGGGTGACGAGCAAAATTATCATTTTAAAGTTTTAAAACTGATTTGTCAGAAACTACAATTGCCCTCTGCGGACGGTATCTATCACTTAAGTTATGGAATGGTAGAATTGCCAACCGGCAAAATGAAAAGCCGGGAAGGTACGGTGGTAGATGCAGATGATCTGGTTGATGAAATGATTCGAATTGCCCGGGAGAAAACCGAGGAATTGGGGAAGGTCAATGACTTTACGGAAGAAGAAAGAGTGGCATTGTATGATACTATTGGATTAGGAGCTTTGAAATTCTTCCTTCTTAGGGTAGATCCAAAGAAAAAAATGATTTTTAATCCAGAGGAAAGCATCGATTTTCATGGATTTACAGGGCCTTTTATTCAATATACCTATGCAAGAATCAGCAGTATTCTCAGGAAATTACAATATACTGCAGATACCAAGCTAACTCCTGATGATTCGGTTACTTTTACTCCACTTGAAAAGGAATTAATGGTGGCATTGGAACAGTTTCCTGAAACATTGCAGGATGCAGCTAAAGAACAGGATCCTTCAAAAGTTGCCATTTACATTTATACCATTGCTAAAATTTTCAGTTCTTTCTATGCTGAACATTCCATTGCCAATGCAGAAAGTACCAGCAAACAGCAATTACGAATTATGTTATCTGTATTAACAGCAACAACAATTAAAAACGGAATGGAAGTACTGGGAATTAAAGTACCAGAAAGGATGTAAAAAAAATATTTTAATATTGCAGCTTGCAAAGGCGCCCGGGTGTTGAAATTGGTAGACAAGCCACCTTGAGGTGGTGGTGCTGGAAACGGCGTGCTGGTTCGAATCCAGTCTCGGGCACAAAGACCCTGACACGAAGTGTCGGGGTTTTCTATTCGAATGCGTCAAAAGCTTGCTTTTGTAAGCATGAAAATGGAAAACCAGATTGCGCCAATGGCGCAAAGGGTCTTTGGGTTAGCTCCCCATTCAGGCACCACTTCTGATGCTGAACTAAAACAAGTACTACATATTTATTTCTGCCCGAGATTATAGAGCTTTGATCTCGAGCATCCTTTTCTCGTTCATTTTTGGGTGTGTAAAGAGGAATATTTAAATTATTAAGTGTCAACTTTACTAAGGTTTAGCTTAGTAGATTTAAGGTTTATCACTTTTTGTGGGCCAAAAATTAATTAAAAGCCTCGGTCGCGTAATTTGTTCTCATTTAAAGTCATCATAGCAATAAATTGTATTTATCGTGAATAGTTTTTTCTCAGGTCGTTTGCCAAAAAAGTGCTAGATCACTTTCAGGCTAGGTTTTTTCTTAATTGCGCACTCCGCTGGACAAAACGACACCGTACCCTGAAAGCAATGAGAGGTCTGTTAAAAATTGTAAGATTAGTTATTTCTTAAATTTTAAGAACGAACCCTGTGTTCATTTGTTTTTCTTTGAGGTGCTTAACGCTATATAGCAACCTCATAGGATCTAAAGCTAAGTGAATGCAAATATC
>JBDLUU010000029.1:0-27150 GCA_039805185.1 Bacteroidota bacterium | reverse complement strand
TATATGGTCATTTATTTTTTCAATTGCATTTGCAAGTTATTTTTTAGTTATAGAATGGTGGATTCCCAATTTGAAGAAATCGATAGGATAATTATGATAAAAAATTATCCTTTACATTGTTTTTAAATTACCCCCCATTTCATAATTAATAGAAAATTTTAATGCTTCAAAAAGTTCCTTTTTTTACCGTTGGATTATATTTTTTTATATTCTCCCCTTAGAAGGAATGTTGCTCCATCTTTTTTTGTTACACTCTGAGATAGCATAAGAACACTATTCTACCCTGTGAGGATTTGTAAAAACTCACTTAATAATAAATGAAAAATTGTCGCAACTGTTAAGATTTAGATGAAACGGTTGGCTAACCAGCAATAGGCGCATTATACTCATAGTCTCGCTCTGATTCACAGCATCAACAAGCACCTCCAAAAGGAAAGGTTTTCCGTTTAATATACTCCCGCTATAAGTAATTATTTCCCAATTGTATTGCTTGCTTGTGAGAAAAATTTTGGAGTGGAAGGCTCTTGAATGATACTTTTTATAAATTATTTATAAACTATTTTAAAAGTCTGTGTAACATTATTACTAGGTGTATTTGCAGAGCTCACTTTTACAGTGGTTACAACCCACTTTTGCCTGGGTAAATTTTGGACTAAACAATCTGTGACAATTGAGGATGAAGATATTGCTGACGACTGAGGAATAACAGGAATCCCTGTCGCTTCTTCAGCTGCCGTTATATCTATTTTTATTCCGCTCTTTGGCATTTTACTACTCAGGGTAACCTTGAATTCCTGATTACTACCAGCGCTGGTGATAACAGCTCCAGTATTCAGTTGAAAACTGATGTTTTCTTCAACTTCTGGGGCTGTTTTTTTACTACAGGAAATTGCCATTAAAAAAGGCAGAAACAATAACCAATATCTTTTCATAGTTCAAGTATACTTATTTTATGAAATATTTTGTCACTTTCCCTTTGGATGTAATTACATGAAGCCAGTATATACCTTTTGAATATTTAGAAATATCAAGTTGCTTTTGTCTTTGGGTGAAGACCCAACTTGTTAATAAACGTCCATTGCCATCGTATAATTGAACATTTACAGGTTTGGATGGATTAACTCCCAAATCAACCACGACTTGATCATTCGCTGGATTAGGGAATAAAGTGATAGAATTTTGTAAAGCAGTTGTGTTATTAACAGACGTTACCACTAAATTATATACCTGACTAGTATCTGAACATCCCAAAGCGTTTGTAACAACAACTTGATATTGTCCTGTATTTATGGGTTTAAATTGAAACGAACTAGCTCCAGAGATGACAGTATTATTTAATAACCATTTATAACCACTATATGTACTTGGAACAGACAATTCTGATCCATTCCAAGAAATAGTTGGCTTTACAGGTTTATCAATTTTAACTATCTGAATTGTATCAGAAGTGCTGCTACAGCCAATACTATCCACTTTAGTAACATATAATTTTGTATTTTCAAAAAAAGACTTAGTATCTGAGCTGGACAGATCAATATTATTGCCATAATACCACTTTAGCGTATCCCCTTTATTGGCATTTGTAACTGTTAACTTAAGAGAATCACTGGAACAAAAAGAATAAGAATTGGTATTGAAAATGGGTTTGTTAATTGAATTTGGGCAATAAACCTGCAGAAACATTTTGGCGTTTCTCATATCATATGAATCGGCCAAAAGAACATCGGACAAATTATCATTATCGAAATCATGTATGTAATTAAAAATTTCAGTTGACATTGATGACAATTTCAGATTCTTCCTGTTGAATTGCATTTGTCTTCTCCTGAATTTGCCATTATGGAATCGATAATATGAGTATTTGTATTTTTCTCTAGTTGCACTATCAATTTGAATTGATCTGCTTAGGCCATTATTAGGAAATATTGCTACATCATTTGCAACAACACCAAACAAACCCTTTGTCATATAGTCTAATGTGTCTTTCTCATAATAAGAATCAGTGACATTGTTATTCCCATTGAAAACCGTAATACCCATTCTCTCTCCATAAAAAGTGGCTCCTCTATTTAACATTCTTCCAAATCCACCTAAAACAATAAACTCATCAGGCTGTTGTTTATCTAAATCAATATATTTGTAATGATTTCCTGAAAATAACCCTTGCGTACTAATCTGTCCATCTGGCCATACATAGAAAGCTTGGACCATAGAATCCAATATCTCAAACCTGTCATTTAAAAGATCAACTTTAACAACAGCTAAGTCAGAAGTATTATTGTTTTTACATGGTGGTGAAAAACAATTGTTATAAGCTATAATAGACATGATAGATGAATTGTTAATCTTCGGAGTGGACACAAAATTTATTGTTCTACCAAATAATTTATCAAGTTCTGTGTTAATTTTTAAAATATTTCTATCGAATCTTTTTGTTGCAGAATTATACTTATAAACAACATATTTTTCATTAATCATAACAAATATTTCATCTTTCTTGTCATTGTCAATATCGGAAACAATTATACTTGATACACCCATTAAAGTTGTATCCAAATAAATAGAATTAAAGCCTTTACCGTTGTTCAAAAAAACAATACTTGGGGAAAGATCATTTCCGTATTTATATAAATCTAATGGTTTTAAGTTCGGATCACCATGATAATTTGCAATTGTATTTGCATAGTCTATTAGTCCATCTCCGTTAAAATCGCCAAATTCTCCTCCTTCTTCATATCCACGTCCAGAAATGATAAAATTTGTGTCTAAATGATATTTTCCATCAGAATTTGCAAGAAAGATCCCTTTATAAAATCTCTGTCTTGCTTGTCTAATTGTATCCGACATGTAAGAGTCGAAAAGAATCTCAAGTGCAATATCTTTTTTACCGTCACCATTAAAATCAAGAAAATGATTGGTCTGGTCTGTCAAAAGGATTTCCCCAAATGCTCTTCCAGCAACCATCTTATTTGGTAAGTCAAGATTTCGTAACATCCAATCATTAAAGTTTGATGGGAATACCAAAGGGGAGTCTATTACACGCCATCGTGTATCTGAATCATATGGTTGACCCAATACTAAGGAGACATTAACAAACAGCGTTAGTGTAATAAAAAACAATCTATATTTCATAAGAAAAAACATGATGAAAACTGTTGATCAGTGACATAATTGATTATCAAATAAATAACTTAAAAACACAAATAAACTTACCTTATCATGCAGTTTAATATTATTAGATTTTTACTACTCTTATGGATAATTGTAAATCTCCTTTTAAGAAGTAGTTGACTATTTTTCATGAATCGAACTCAATTAACTAGCATAAAAACTAACTAAGCAATGCCTAAAGCCACAAAAAGAGGGGGAGATTTAAATGTAAAAACAAATTAAATAAGTGACGTTAACTTTTATTTATTCGTCACTAGACTATAAAAAATAACCAAAGAGGGGTATTATTCCAATGTGTTTTCGTCCTCTACGGATTAACTTTGCTATGCTCCTTGCCCCCTTTAGGATTAGCTCACTTCGTTCGCTGATCCTAAAGGGGGTGTACGAAACAAATAAAACCCTTCAGCGCTGCGCGCTTTGTTTTTTTTATTTCTCGCATTTACGCGAATGAATTCGCGACGTGCTCAAAATAAAAACCCCTCGACTTCGTCGAAGGGTTTTTTGTTTCGTCGGGAAGACAGGATTCGAACCTGCGACCCCCTGGTCCCAAACCAGGTGCGCTACCGGCCTGCGCTACTTCCCGTGAACCTGTCATGATTTCCGCCGGAGGAAATCAATCTTTTAGATTGCTCGCAGATTATGTTTAGATAATCTGCGGTGAGGGCGGGATTCGAACCCGCGGTACAGTTTAACCCGTACGGCAGTTTAGCAAACTACTGATTTCAGCCACTCATCCACCTCACCGTCCTTACTCCTTTCGGAGAGGGATGCAAAAGTAAGTTTCCTGAGGTTAACTGCCAAAATTTGAGGCAAAAAAACCTAAAATAAATGAATTACATAGCAGCCAGCTGAACCTTCTGTGTGAGCTCCATTACATTTTCTCTGAATATAGAGTCGGTATCCATCAAATCCTTAACGGTCTGACAGGAATGGATAACAGTGGTATGGTCTCTTCCTCCAAAATGCTCTCCAATGGTTTTTAAAGAATTTTTGGTGAAAGCCTTGGCCAGATACATGGTTATCTGACGAGCCTGTACAATTTCGCGCTTACGCGTCTTGTGCAAGAGACGGTCATAAGGAACATCAAAATATTCACAAACCATTTTCTGAATGGCATCAATAGTAATTTCCTTGCTGCTAGTTTTAACAAAATTGCGCAATACTTTCTTGGCCAGCTCCACATCAATTTCCTTCTTATTTAAAGAAGATTGAGCCAGTAAAGAAATCAAAGCACCTTCCAGTTCACGAACGTTGGTGTTGATATTGTATGCGACATATTTAATTACTTCCTTCGGCATATCCAAACCATCGTTCTTCATTTTCTTCTCAAGAATCTCAATTCTTGTTTCATAATCAGGCACCTGCAAGTCGGCACTTAAACCCCATCTGAAACGGCTTAGCAAACGCTCCTGCATACCATCCAGATCCTTTGGTGCTTTATCAGAAGTAAGTACCAGTTGCTTGCCACTCTGGTGCAGGTGATTGAAGATGGCAAAAAATGCATCCTGGCTTTTTTCTGCACGACTGAAGAATTGTACATCATCAATAATCAAGACATCAATCAACTGATAAAAATGAATAAAGTCATTGATGGCATTGTTACGACTATGGTCAACAAACTGATTAATAAATTTTTCACTGCTTACATACAAAACCACTTTAGAAGGATGTAATCTTTTCACTTCATTTCCAATGGCCTGTGCAAGGTGGGTCTTACCCAATCCTACTCCACCATAAATCACCAAAGGATTAAAAGAGTTGGCACCAGGCTTTTCTGCTACCGTTTTTCCGGCTCTGCGGGCAACGCGGTTACAATCCCCCTCTATAAAAGAATCAAAAATATATCCCTGGTTCAGTTGAGGATCAATCTGCATTTTTTTCAATCCCGGAATCACAAACGGATTCTTAACAGGATTATCAATAACAAGCGGAAAATTCATTTCATTGTTATTGATAGATTTCGGACCTCTGGCAGGCAAATCAACAGATCCGCGGCTATTGGCATTTCCGCTGTCTACCATGATGCGGTATTCTAGTCTGGCATCCTTACCTAATTCACGTTTAAGTGTTTTAGCAAGTAATGTAACATAATGCTCTTCCAGATATTCATAGAAGAATTGAGAAGGAACCTGAATCAATAATACATTCCCTTTCAACTCTACCGGAGTAATCGGCTCAAACCATGTTTTGTAATGTTGCCATTCAACAATGTCTTTGATAATTTTTAAACAATCGATCCAAACATTTTCAGCGTTCTTAGCCATACAATTAAGTGAACAATTTTATATAATCAGTTTAGTTTCGTCTCTGCTTACAAGTTATCTTATTTTCCCCACATGTGGATATGTTTCGAAAATAAAAAACCGGTTGCGAATATGTATACTTTATGTTGAAAAAAAAATTTTTTTATTCGCTTGTTTTTCTCATTATAACTACAGTATGGGCTTTTGGCGATTTATTTCTTTTAACCTCTGAAAAATTATAATCCAAACGCCCCATTTGAATGCCTCCCCAACCCATCTGATTCACCAAAATATCCCCACCATCTCTGTTTTTATATTTTCTGGGTTGATCAAAAAAGCGATGCGTATGACCACCAATAATCAAATCGATGTTTCGACTCTCTTTCGCCAGTATTTCATCGCTTACTTTATTGTCGCTGTATTTGTCTCCCAGATGCGATAAACAAATAATCAGATCACATTTTTTTTGCTTCAGAATATCTGCGGTTGTATTTGCTGCAACAATCGGATCATTGTATACCGTGTTTCCGTACAAATTTTTAGGAACCAGTCCTTCCAGTTCAATGCCCACTCCTAAAATTCCAACTCTTTGTTTTCCCTTCTGAATAATGGTGTAGGGCTTGTGCAAAAACTCCATGGGTGTTTCCTTAAAATCATAGTTGGAAATCACCACAGGAAAACTGGCATGCTGTAACTGATTGGCAAAATTTTCAATCCCTGCATCAAAATCATGATTACCCATGGTAACCGCATCATACCCCATTTTAGCCATGGCTTTTATTTCGGGTTCACCCTTATACAGATTAAAGTACGGGGTACCCTGAAAAATATCCCCAGCATCCAGCAGTAAAGTTGCCGGATTTTCTTCGCGAACCGATTGAATGATGGATGCTCTGGCAGCTACCCCACCCATCCCCTGGTTTCTGCCCCCATCCATGGGAAAGGGTTCCAGTCTACTGTGCACATCATTGGTATGCAAAATGGTCAGAAGCGACTGCTCAGGAATGGATTCAGCTCCCTTACCAGCAATGGCACTCGTAGCTAAAGCAGCACCCGTAAATGCCGCCTTTTTAATAAAATGTCTTCTATTCATTGCTTTTGCTGCTTACACGGTTTTCAATTTGAGGATCCAGGGGTTTCCCGCTGGCAGTGATGGCTGTTACATAGCTAATTAAAGCATCCCGCATTAAATAGCCCTTATTCTGAAATGGAAAGGGCTTTAACATGGCAGCATCGCTGCCACCCTGTGCCACATAATCGGAATTAGCTACTATATACGTTGCATTTCTGTCCAATGGTTTTCCATTCACTACAATATCTACGGCTTTTTTATTCTGAATTTTATAGGAAGAACCTTTAGAAATAGGCCAGCCGCCATCTGCCGCAACATGATGAAACAATGCTTCCAGCACCGATCCTTTCAACTCCTGAATCACCAGTAAATTATCGAAAGGCATCAACTCATAAATATTTCCTACTGTAATATTTCCTTTATTCAGCGTTGCTCGTATACCACCCGAATTCATGAAAGCAATATCAACGGGAACAGCAAATTTCTGCGCAGCCATATCCTGCATGCAGTCTGCCATAAAATTTCCCAGGCCACTTTCCGGTAAACGCTTTGCCAGTGTAGTGGGTGTAAAACCAATCACTTTATTCATGGTCTTATTAATCTCAACGGAATAGGGCTGAATCAGATTCAACAGAGCGGTATCCTGTTTTTGTTTGCCGGATACAGCCAATCCCTGATAATTTACGGTACTGGGAGCCTGTATGGTACCACAAGACAATGCAAGGGAAAGAAAGAAAACAAGCGGGAAAGAGAATCGCTTCATAGCAGTCAATTGTGAACGAAGAAAGGTACAATTTTAATTGGAAAAAATACACCTACTTTTGTTCAAAATAAATCGTTCTCATGAGTTATGAAATTGTAGGCAAGCTGGTAGCCAAATTTGATATTGTTCAGCGTACAGAAAGTTTTAAAACCAGAGAGTTTGTGATTGAAAAATCAGAAGACATCAACGGAAGAACCATCACCAATTATGTAAAGTTTCAATGTGTGCAGGATAAAACCGCTATGCCCGACAGATTCAATTTAGGAGAAGATATTAAAGTACTTTTCAATATCAAGGGAACCAAATGGGTAAAAGACGGCAGAGAAAACTATATTACCAACCTGGATGCATGGAGAATGGAAACAGTGAAGTTGGCATCAGATGGAGATATACCGCCATCGGCCTCATACAATGATATCCCGCCAAGCGACGAAGTAGTAGACGATCTACCCTTCTAAAGCTTAGCTTTTTACTTTTTAGGATCAATACCTGACAGTATGCAAAAAAACATCTCGCTCAAATTAAAGCCCGAAGAAGCGGCCAATCCACTATTCGTGCAATCCTTGCTGGCAGCTGCCCTGGGCACAGCTGCCGAAAACATTAGCGGATACAGCACGCTCAAGCAATCCATAGACGCCCGAAGCAGACAGCAGGTCTGGATCAACCTGACCCTGAATGCTTTTGTGAATGAACCCTTTACAGAAAGAAGTAAAAATATTTTCTCGTTTCATTCTTTGCCAAAGCAGACAAAAAAAGTAGTGATTGTAGGAGCAGGACCAGCAGGTTTGTTTGCAGCACTGGAACTTTTACAACTGGGCATTCAGCCCATCATCATCGAGAGAGGAAAAGATGTAAAAGCCAGAAGAAGAGACCTGGCTGTATTAAACAAGCAGGGCATTATTAATCCGGAGAGCAATTATTGTTTTGGTGAAGGAGGAGCCGGAACATACAGTGATGGCAAGTTATACACGAGAAGCAGCAAAAGAGGCAGCATTGATAAAGTATTGCAATTGTTTTATCAGTTTGGGGCCGAAGAAAAAATTCTCTACCAATCGCATCCACATATTGGTACCAATAAGTTGCCGCAAATCATCGCTGCCATGCGCGAACAAATAATAGCAGCAGGCGGTGAAGTGCATTTTGAAACTAAACTCACAGACTTCGAAATCAAAGACGGCAAAATCAAATCGCTGAAAACAGCGAATGGTGGCAGTTTTGCTGCAGATGCTTTCATACTGGCAACCGGACATTCAGCCAGAGATATTTTCAGGTTGCTACAACAGAAAAATATTGAAATAGAGACCAAACCCTTTGCGCTGGGCGTGCGAATAGAACACCCACAAAGCATTATTGATTCCGCACAATACCATTGTATAACACGAGGAGAATTCTTGCCACCTGCCTCCTACAATTTGGTAGAACAGGTTAAACAAAGAGGCGTGTTTAGTTTTTGTATGTGTCCCGGGGGGATCATAGCCACGGCGAGTACTGACCCCGGAGAACTGGTAGTAAACGGCTGGAGTCCGAGCAAACGTAATAATCCATTTGCCAATAGCGGAATGGTGGTGCAGGTTGCTGAGCAGGATGCATTGAAATACTTTAAGAAGAAAGAAGTTGATCCATTGCTACTCATGGATTTTCAACAATCGGTTGAGCAAAAAGCATTCAATGCCGGAGGAGGAAATTTTGTAGCACCGGCGCAAAGAATGGTGGATTTCTGTTCCAATAAAATTTCACAGAATTTACCCGACTGCAGCTATCTACCCGGATTACAGGCTGCGAATCTGCAAACCGTTTTACCCGATTTTATTTATCAGTCTTTACAGGGTGCGTTAAAAATGTTTGGCACAAAAATGAAAGGGTATTACACCAATGAGGCCGTTTTGGTTGCAACTGAAAGCAGAACTTCTTCTCCAGTAAGAATTCCCAGGGATCCGGAAAAATTAACGCATCCGCAGCTACAGAATTTATATCCTTGCGGAGAAGGTGCAGGTTATGCCGGAGGGATTGTAAGCGCCGCCATGGACGGACAGAAGCTGGCTCATCAGATTGCCAAAGTTTTTGCCTGATAAACAACTATTGGGTATGCAGTTGTTTTTCCTGGCCCCAATTCTTTTTCCTTACCCTAACTATTTCTTCTTAGCCTCTAACAAATTGTCTGTAATCAGACGATTGTTTTTGTATGCTTCCATTTCAGCTGCAAATTTTGTTTGCTTCTCTGCACTTGACTGATACAAATTACTCAGATCGGGCTTACCTGCATCTACCCAGGCAGTGTACCAGAAATCCGCAATCATAGATGCAGAATGCAGCAACTGCTGATTAATGGTTGGCTTTAACTGTTCAGCATAGGCTTTGGCAAATCCACTGGTATAAGAACGGGACTGTTTTCCATTGCGCATCTGGTAGCGATACTTGGTAGAATCTGTGAATGATAAAGTAACGGTTCTTTCTTTTTCAAGCATCACAGGAACCAGTAAGTGTGCACGCTGCATGGCTTTCAGAACCTCACGCATAGGATTGCGCAAATATTGTGCTTTATGACTGTTGAACAGTTTATAGGTTTCCATCTCCAGTTCAGGAATCATCGACTCCCATAAACTGTGAAGCCCATGCTGATTGGTTAACTGTCCATCGTAGTTAAGGGTAGTATGCAAAGGCACATTGGCATCACCAATATAATGGCCCAGATCTGCCGCATAAAAAAGGATGGAGTCTTTGTTCTGATTCTTAAAAGCCTGTGTCAGCTTATCTTTCATTACAATAATCTGATACGGAACATAGCCATATTCTTTTAAAGTATCCCAGCTGTAACGTTCTATGGCTTTGTCAAAACCAGCTGGCAACTGAAGAGCGGTTTTTACCTTAAAAGGTTCAAGGTCCATAAAGTGTTTGGGAGCTTCCGTGCTATCTGTATTTCTGCGGATATCTGCTCTGGGAGCATCATATACCAGCTTAGACATATTGCTGTGAAAAAATCCATTCATTTCCCCTGGCAATTGATATATCGCCAATTGATGTATGGTACGGTGAACCAAGAAACCCCAGCTTGATAATCCAACTAAGCAAACAAGCAATAATCCTGCTACCCCCCAATTCTGAAAACCCTTCATTTCTCTGTATTTATGTAATACCGCAAATTTACTCAAAAAACCTGCCCGCTCCTGTAATATTATGTTGAATGGACGTACTAATTCTTACATTCAGCAAATAATTTAGCGTATGAGTGCAATCTTAGAATTAAACAACCTGAAAAAATATTATGCTACCCAGAAAGCGGTGGATGATATTAGTTTCAGCATTGAACAGGGAAGTATTTTTGGCTTGCTGGGTCCAAACGGTGCGGGCAAAACAACCCTTTTGAGAATGATTACAGGCATATTTTTTCCGGATAGCGGAGAAATAAAGCTGGACGGAAGAACATTCGATCCCCTGAACGATATTATCAAAATCGGATACATGCCGGAAGAAAGGGGTTTGTACAAAAAAATGAAAATCGGCGAACAGGCCATGTATCTGGCACAGTTAAAGGGGTTGAGCAGGGCTGATGCTATGCATAAAATCAAGTACTGGTTCAAAAAGCTGGAAATGGAAAGCTGGTGGAATAAAAAAGTGGAAGATCTCAGTAAAGGAATGAGTCAGAAGCTCCAGTTTGTAACAACCATTTTGCATGAGCCCAAGCTGATTATTCTGGATGAACCTTTCAGTGGATTAGATCCCCTGAACGCCAACTTAATAAAGGAAGAAATATTCAACCTGGCCAAAAATGGCAGTACCGTCATCTTCAGTACCCACCGTATGGAACAGGTAGAAGAAATCTGTGACCATATTGTATTGGTAAACCTGGGTAAAAAAATACTGGACGGAACGGTACATGGCATTAAGCAGCAGTTTAAGGAAAACAAATTCAGTATTCGCTTATCCGATGTTTCGGGCAATTTAAGTTCTCCGGCATTTAATGTGGTAAAAGTAACTGATCAGGAACTGATGCTGAAGATTAATCCAGGCTATAGAAGCAATGATATTCTGAACCACTTTCTGCAAACAGATTGCACCATTGAATCCTTCAATGAAATCCTGCCTAGTTTAAACGAAATATTCATCAGTCAGGTTGAAGGAACACACGCAACAGCAAGAGCATTTCAAAAAATAGACAACTAACCGTATGAATAAGATATTAATTATTATACAAAGAGAATACCTCAGCAGAGTAATGAATAAACGATTTCTGCTGACCACCATATTAACTCCACTAATCATGGTGGGATTTATTGCCGGCGCTGCGCTAATATCGTCCAGCGGCAAGGAAAATCACAGGATTGCTGTTATTGATTCTAACGGATTTTTCAAAGGAAATTTAAGAGATGCCAGCGATATTAAATTTGAGTTTCCCGACAATATAGATACTTCCAACTATGTAAGCAAAGGATATACAGATATCATCCTGATACCAAAGTTCGAAGGGACCAATAAAACAACCTATATCATTCGCTCCAAGAAAAGAATCGGGCTGATGCTACAGTCAAAAATTGAAGACAGGATCAACGATGCCATTGAAGACCAGATGTTGCAGGAAGCGGGAATAGACCGCTCCAGACTGGACTCTATTAAAACTTCTTCACAGTTTGCTGAAATGAAATCATTGGAAGAAACCGGTGATACGGTGAAAGAAAGCAGTGCAGCCCTCTCCTACGGAATCGGTTTTGGATCGGGTATGCTAATCTATATAACCATGTTCATTTATGGGGCCATGGTAATGCGTGGAGTTATGGAAGAAAAAACCAATCGTATTGCAGAAGTCATGATCAGCAGTGCCAAACCATTTCAACTCATGATGGGTAAAATCATTGGTATTGGTGCAGTAGGATTGACTCAGTTTTTTGTTTGGATACTTCTAATATTCGGACTGATGGCAGCATCACAGTTTTTTATTCCACAGGATGTTTTGCAACAGGTGGCTGAATTGCAAAAAGCCAATGCTCAAATGGGGCCAGGCGCTTCTATGGCACAGGCAAGTGAAACGGCACAGAATATTTACAAGTTTCAGAATACCATGAGCACCGCCAACTGGCCTTTAATCATTGGCTGTTTTATTTTCTATTTCTTCGGTGGCTATTTATTCTATGCTTCCTTGTTTGCAGCTGTGGGTTCAGTAGTAAACGAAGATCCGCAGGACGCACAAAGTCTGATGTTGCCAATTACAATGCCTATTATATTTTCTTTCATCATCATGAGCAGAGCGGTGGAAGATCCAAGCACTTCTATGGCTACCTGGGCAAGTATTATTCCATTCAGTTCTCCCATGGTAATGATGGCAAGAATTGCTTATGGTGTACCAGGGACCGTTCCATACTGGCAGTTGATAGCCAGCATGGCAACCCTTATCGGAAGTTTCTTATTAACGACCTGGCTAAGCGGAAAAGTTTACCGGACCGGCATTTTAATGTACGGTAAAAAAGTAGGCTGGAAAGAAATTGGCAAGTGGGCTTTCCGAAAAAATTAGTTACTGTGCCAGTGAAATCCGCACGTTTATTCCTGCTCGCGTATTCGTGATGGGTGCAGAAGTGGAGATATACGGTGTTACTCTTCGCTGATCAAAGAAAAACTTCACATTAATCCGGCTGTTGATTACATAATCAATGGCCGGCTGAATGGTGATTTCTTTCTGTCCACCTGTACCATAAGCATTGGTCTGATCCAAACGGCTATTACTGATAGACACATCTCGTACAGAAACATCCAGTTTCAGGTTCAGATCGTTCTGCAATCCTTTACCTACAATACCAAAGGGTAATTTAAACCCACAATCCATTCTGTACTGCGGCTTTCACTTAACTGATAATCTATCAAGCTCAGACTAAGTTGTCTGCTCTTTCTGAATTCCAAATTAAAGTTGAACTGACTGATAGTAGTAAAATCAATTTTCAATAGTGGCTCAAAACGCTCTGCCATACTGATATTGGGTACCAGGAAGAAAGGAATAAAATTACCACTGGTGGTGTCAATAAATCCGGGGGCGTTCAATCTAAATGGATCCTGATATAAAAGTGCACTGCTAAAGCTATTCATACTCAATTGTCCATTGTAACCATGACTGATGGTGAAATTACTGAACACAGCAGCCAGCGCAGGTATTTTAGTTAAGCCGGTATACGTTACTCTCCAGTTGGGTTTGGGCATGATGCCACGAAATGGGTTGGCACTTATTTTACTGGAGCCTTCCTTAATTAACGCAATCGTATTCGGGTCTTTGCCTGTATACGCAGCAAGAAAAGAGGGTATCAATACATCCTGAGAATACCGTCCATAACCGCGCGCATATCCATCACTGGTAAATTGCTGGTTGGCCGGAAGCTGCTGCCAGTAAGGATTTAAAGATGCCACTCTTCTGGAAACAATTAAACGATTGGCTTCAAATTCCTTAAAAGTAGCCGACAACTCATTAGGATTGCTCTTACCAAATAAGGTATTGAAAGCAATATAGGATACACTGAATCCTCCACTAAACAATGGATTCAATTGTCCGAAATTATTTCCTGTTCCGGTAGTGTCTTTAATTAAAGCAGTATAATCCTTGGTGAAAGTCTTGTCCAGATTCAGATCAATAATCAATTCACGAATGGGTTCCAGCTGCGCTGTTATTTTGAGACTTTGTTCAAAACTTTGTCTGTATAAAAAGTTGAATGTACTGTCTTTGGTTAATAAGCCTCTGCTGATTTTATCATTGATCCAGTTGGCATCGGGCTGTTTACCAAAAACATAATCCAAACCGGGTGCCATACTCTTGAAATTCTGTCCAATAAAACGCGTACTATCCATATAACCCGGCAAACGGCTTCTGTAATTCTCACTATAGTTCACTGAGATATTTTTGAACATCGTCAGGAATTTACCTGCAGATCTTTCCAGGGTACCCAGTTCAGGCGTAGTAGCCTGACGCAACAATTTTTCTGCGTTTCTGATATCACGACGTTGCTGTCTCCATTTTTTCAAAGCATCTGTCCGCTTCTGTCCGGTCAATCCTGCAATCACTTCTTCTTTTGAAGGGAATACAGAACCCAATGGATTGGGTGATGGTGCCGGAGTGCGGGCATTCCTGGTTTCACCCTTTGCTCTTGGCGGAGGAATATTGTCCAGTGCTCGCATCCATCTCGACTTGGCATAGAGATTACCAAAATTGAACTGGGCATTTAAATTATTTTCCTGCGAGTTTTCAATGGTATTACCCAGGTTCACGGCAATTCTGCTAGCACCAATCCAGCTATAGGATGTTCCATAACTATACCTTGCTGTAATCCAGTCAGCAAATGGGAACTTGTTCAGCGGAATATTATAATTCATGATGGCTTTCTGCTGATACAAAGTGTTTCTTCCACCTTTTAAGAAATTACTTCTCACTGTGTCCTTTTTCTCTTTGGTATCAATTCTTCCGAAAGGCTCATCAATCCGCGCGTTATTGGTAGCGTTAAAGTCCAGATTAACGGAGCGGGTTAAATCCCACCGTAAATTATAAAAACGATCAAACGTAAAATACTTATCATAAGTGGTGTCTACCCTATCCACTTTACTACTGAAGGTATTTACCATACGCGGAATGAATTCCCCGAACTGACGGTTGATATCGGCCCTGAAACTGATGAAGGATGGCTTCAGATTAAAATTAGCGTCTCTTACAAATGCCAGCCAGGGACTCTTTCCTTTAATCAGTTTTTTAAATGGCTCTATAAAACTATTCTGTCCAGTATAGGTGTAACCAAAACCACCCCGATGACGGGTTACTTTGTTTTGTGTAATTACCGGACTGGTATGTTCTGTTTGTGTAAAGGAATAACTGATGTCAAAATTGCTCAGACTCAGTAACCTGGGTCGACCCTGGCCCTGCAGAACTCTTACGTTATTAAAGTTCAGGGTTTTAATGGTGGTAATATCTGCTGCTGCTCTTTTAATGGAGTCTCTTTTATCCGGTGCAGCCGCATTCAGTTTCTGTTTATAGTTCACATCCAGATCATAGGGATCAAACTCCGGTGTTAAAGTTGAGCGATTGATGCTTGCATAAATAGGGACAGAGAGTCTGGCTTTTTTAGGAACCAGTTTTCCTGCATCAATATTCGCAGCAATATCAAACTGCATCAAATTGTCTTTTGCTCTTTCGTTCACTCTTTGTTCCAGTGAACCAAATCCCTGTGTGTATTTATTGGCAGAAACAGACAAGGTTCCCAGATCGGCCAGTACAAGGTCTACTCTTCCCAAAGCTGCATAGCCACCTCTTTCATCCAAACCAGATAGTCTTAATTCATTGGCCCAGATTTCTGCGCTGATAGCTGTGCCATTGGGTCTTACCGGATTTTCAATGGCTACCAGCACCCCACGTACTTCTCCCAGATTAGGATTACCCATGATGGAGAAAGTTTTATTGCCAATTATTTTGCGATAGATAGCAGAAAGAGAGGCACCGGAATTGTTACGCTCCAGTTTTAAGTCAATCAAATCGCGCAGGAGAAAATCAATATTGTTTTCTACCGGCCATACCCGCGCTTCCTGTCCTCTTGGATATATTCCAGGTGGAGTAATTTTCAATGGAATCTTTACTTCATAATAGTTGTTCAAAAAGTCCTGACCAATACGGATGACAGCCCTGATTTCATTATCAGCAACGGGTCGCTGCCCGGTGATAGATTCTGCGTGCAGATACATGGATAGCTTGGCATAACGTCGAACATCCAGATTCAGTGTTTTAAAAATACCTCTTGCATCACCCGGCTGTAAATTGTTTACCCGCATGGCAATCGCTTGTTCATTTTGTTGCAGGTTCACGCCGTTATTACTTAATAATTGCACCCTTTCCACATTGGGCGGCATCAGATAATTCACAGGTGTTCTGCTGCTGTTCTCTTCCAGATTAACAGCGAGTGTATTGAAAGCAGTACCAGATGTATTGTTAATCGGCGTGTATGATCCCGTTGTATCCAGATTGTAAATAAACTGACGCCACTGATTTCTCACCAGGTCTAATCTTGCCAAACGAACTACCACAGAATCTTCAAAGTCTGTCATGTACAAACGCACAAAACGAATCGATTTAAAATCGGGAATATTTCCAATCTTTCTGGTGTAGTTTTTAATAGGCACTCTGAACAAGAACCAGTCTTCAGTTCTGGTAAGTCCATCTGCAGAATTCACAGTTACCCTTTTTTTATCGGTGATATAAGGTGTTCTGCCTACATCCATACCCGGTGTTAATCCCAACTCGTATTCATAATACGATTCCGTTTCGTTCAGGGTATTGTCTCTGTTTAAATCTTCATTATCCGGAAACAATGTAGCGGCCGAAGTAAACTGCCCGCCTGTGGTGGCTACTGGTGAGTTCCCTTGCGGATTATTAAAATTTTTGTATCGGCCTAAAATACCTGTTCCCATTGCATCATAAGCCGGATCGCGATACCATTGGTAGTTATCGTTCGAAGGATCCTGTAATGCTCTCTGATAAACAGCAGATGCCGGACCAAAATTATTGGCCAGCTGATTCAGTATATAACTTTTCTTACGACGTTCTGCTATATCATCAATACCATCAAAGCCCACGTCCTGATAAGGTCTGTCGTTTGGATCATTGCTGAATGCCTGTGTAATCTGTATGGGATTCACCGGAGTTTTACCCCAGGTATTGCTGCTATCAACCGATGCAGGTACCGTAGGCGTATTCATTCCGTTCTCATAAAACCTTCTGCCATCTTTTAAAATATCTTCACTGATATTACCGAAGTTTAAAAACAACTTACCGCCTCTGCTGGTAGGGTTCAGTATAAATGGATTCTGTATCCAGAATTCTACGAACTCAATATTATTGGTTTCAAAATCGGTTTGATCAATTGCACGCATGATACCACCCCATCGAGAAGTGGGATTGCTTAAACGCCCATTGGCATTGATTTGTCCGGGACGCGTTTCAAAGTTATACGGTCCCTTTTCAGTTGGATAAAACGCCAGATCAAAAGTGGCCGTTTGCACATCGGTGATATTGGTTGTTCGTTGCGGGAACAATTCATTGGTAAATACCTGACGAACACGGGGATCGCTCAACTCTGTTAAGTTTCTGCGCAAAGGATTATTCGGACTGTTCTTATCCTGTAAATTAGGTTCAATATTGTACCAGGCCAGCTTGGCTCTGTTGAAATTATAGTTGATAGAATCCGTTAAAGTAGATTCCGGAAATTTAGGATTGCCCTGTGGCGTAGAGGCCAGTGCCCAGGAGACAAATGGAAAGCGTAAATCTATAGAAGCACGGGTGCCTTCAAAATCATCAATGAAAATCAAACCCTGATCTCCCCTTCCAATTTGTGGTGGATGGCCTGGTTGTAACACAGCTGCTTCTCCATACGCATTGATAGAAGATTTTGCCTGGGTAGTATAGAAAGGAAGTTTATCCAGCAACCTTGTTAATCCGGGTAATTCTGAGCGATAACTGAAATCGAGCCCATACATGGTATTGCGAATTGGATCATCTCCATAACCCATTTTGGTAAAGAAAGGACGCTCTCCCAACTTCACCATGGAAGCCCCTATGGATAATTTTTTAGTGGCCAGATAATCAACCCTCAATCCTGCAAAGCCACGTTGCTGCATGCCGAATCCAATATTGTTTTCAAAGTTGACTTTCACGGGTATATTGGCACTCAGGATTCCCTGGTTCAATATTTTAACCGTCCCCAGATTATAGTCTACAATAAAGTCTGCGCCTTCTCTTAATATCTGTCCTCCTGCCGTTACGGAAACAGAACCAGGCGGAATATTAAACGTGTTCAGATAAATCTCTGAACTTCCTCCGGAACCTTTTACCTGCCCCTGCATCACGAATCGATTCACATTGGCAAATGTTTGCGCAATGGCTTTGATGGAATCGTACAACTGGTAATAAACATATTTCTGTTTCGTAGCAACAGGCAAGCCCGAGAATGCCAGTGTATCCAGGTCTCTACCAAATGGTTCCAGCACCGGAAATACCACTCTTCCCATCTGAGGCAATATGGTAAAACCTTCTATATAATCGAATACCCCATCGGGCTGCGGATCGTTCCGGTTATTGAGTCGGTCTAAATTTAAAATGCGAAGCAAAGGTTGTCCTTCAACAGCAGGCGACGTTTCTGGTAAAAATCTTTTTAAACCACCGCTCGGCTCTTCGTATAAAACGTTCAGTTTAAAATCTGTTCTTTCAATGCCCCCGAATAAATCAAGCGAATACACATTCTTCATCATCCATTGCCAGATAGGCAAATTGGTTCTTTGCGAAGTGGCTTTCAATAATTTCAGGAACAACACTTTCTGAACCCCTCGGTTAGAATCCAGTGAAATGTCCTGTGAAAATTCACCCACCTGAAAAACTCTTCCGTTATACGTATACTGAAACGCAACCGCTAATACTTCGTCGGCCTGCAACTGTGTATTAACCGATATAAATCCCGCCTGCGGATTAAAATAATATTCGTTGGGAGATAATTTTCTAGCAAAGGTTTTTTCAAAGTCATCCACTGGACGAAGTCCTTTGCTTAATAATAAACTATTAATGAAAGCGGGATTTCTGGCATTCGGATCCCCTGCTAAAGAAGCATATAAATTATTGGCACCATTCGCAGGTAAATCAATATTGGTAAGGGATTGAACGGAAGGATTGAATGGTCGGGGTTCTGCCAGATCCATTAAACCTACAATATCACGCGCATCCGTAGTTGCACCCGTTCTGTTGGTTACCCAAACTTCCATCCGCTGAATCTGTACCTGTGAATTCACCACAGGTAAACTGCGCATGGTCTTATTGAAATTATCCCGGAAATATTTACCTAACAGGAAGTGACGGTTCTCTTCGTAGTCATCCAGTTTTTTCTGGAAAGATTGTAATGCTGCTCCACCCTGCAAATTCAGACTCTGACGGGAAGAGCGTTGATTGGCCAAAGCACCGGTCACAAATAATTTACCAAACTGCAACTGTGCTTTTACCCCGAATAAATTTTGCGTACTCGGAATTAAAGTACCCTTCGATTGAAAAGAAATATTACCGGCTTCAATGCTCTTGATAATTTCATCATCCATCCCCTTATAATCAAGCTTCAACTGATTATCAAAACCCAGATTGGTTAGTGTATTGTAGTTGATAGGGAAACGTAGCTTGTCACCAATATTCGCATTCAGATTCAAATTGGCATTCATATCAAAATCAAAACCACCATTGCGTCGGGCTCTTTCCGGCAAAGTAGGATTCTTGATATTCTGTCCCTGATAACCTGCCATCACATTCACTTCCCCGGCAGGCCGGATGTCTACTTTTAAATTCTGTCCGCTTAATCCGAATATGCGATCGAATAATTTGGGATAGGTCTGAAAGGCAGGTCTCTTCGATTTTTGATTTAAGAGAAACAAAGCATCCGCTCTTTTCTTAAAATAATCGTTCTCAGATCTTTTGCTTTCGAGCTTCAGCAATTCATCCATACCCAGTACCGTTGGTTTGCGATACCAGCTGTTTCCAATTTTTTCTGAGATGTAAAAAGACTTTGTTTTCGGATCATATTCTGTTTTCCTTTTAATTAATCCGGTGTCGCGAATATCAAAAGGATTCTTACTGGGGTTGCTGAATACATCACCACGACGATCTGTAATGGGGTAACGCAAACTATCTTTTGTTTGGGCAAAAGAAACCTGGTACCACAAAATGGTTAATAATACAGTCAGAAGTCTACCGGAATAATTCAACAACAGTCCCGCTTGGTTAGGTAAAGCTCAATTCGATGGCTAGAGGTTTTTGAGTGCTTGTTTAATAATTTCTTCTAATGAACTGTTTTCGGGGGTGGTTTGCATGGTCTTTTTAACAGCTTGCTCGGCCATTACTCTTCCAATGCCTAGTGAAATTAAGGCATTTATTGCATCTGAATCCAATTGAGGGGTAGCAAATCCAGGTAAAATATTCTCATTGTGCTGTTTGGTCAGTTTATCACGCAATTCTACAATCAATCTTTCAGCAGATTTTTTACCAATACCCTTAATGCCTTCCAGTTGTTTGGTATTTCCCTGTACAATGGCACGGGTAATTTCTTCTGGTTTCATGCCCGAAAGCATCATTCTGGCGGTAGATGCGCCAACCCCGGAAACACTTATTAATTGAAGGAAAAGGTCTTTTTCTGTAAGCTCGGCAAAGCCAAAAAGCGTATGGGCATTTTCGGTAATATGCAAATAGGTAAAGAGCTGTCCACTCTCCTGGTTACTGATAGCAGAGAAAGTATTCAGGCTAATCTGAAGATCGTAACCAACCCCATTCACGTCTACTACCACGCGGGCAGGTGTTTTAACAGCAAAATGACCTCTTACAAATGCAATCATAAATGAAGACGAAAATAGCAAAAAGAAAGCAATTAGCTGTACCTTCAACCTTTTATATAACCCTCATAGTAAATGAATAAAATTAGTGCAGCAATTACCGCAGTAGGCGGATATGTTCCCGAAACAAAACTGACCAATTTTGATCTGGAAAAAATGGTTGATACCAACGACGAATGGATCAGAACAAGAACTGGAATTGAAGAAAGAAGGATACTGAAAGAGCCAGGAAAAGCCAGTAGTGATATGGCAGTAAAAGCCATTGAAGAAATATTGGGCAAAAAGAATATGGCCCCTACCGATATTGATTGCATTATCTGTGCAACGGTAACCCCAGACATGGTATTTCCTGCAACTGCCAATATCATTGCAGATAAAATAGGCGCTACCAATGCATGGGGCTTTGATATGAGTGCAGCCTGCAGTGGTTTCTTGTATGCGGTAACCACCGGAGCCATGTTCATCGAAAGCGGACGATATAAAAATGTGATGGTGGTAGGGGTAGATAAAATGAGTGCCATCATTGATTATACCGACCGTGCTACCTGCATCATTTTTGGTGATGGCGCAGGTGCTGTTTTGCTACAACCTACAACAGAAGACCTGGGAGTAAAAGATAGTATTTTAAGAAGCGATGGCAGTGGCAGACAATACCTGCACATGAAAGCGGGTGGTTCACTAAAACCGGCATCTGTAGAAACAGTCATGGCAAAGGAACATTATGCTTACCAGGAAGGACAGGCGGTTTTCAAATTTGCTGTAAAAGGTATGGCCGATGTAAGTGCAGAATTACTGGAAAGAAATAATTTAACTGCAGATGATATTGCCTGGCTGGTACCCCACCAGGCAAATCTCAGAATCATTGATGCAACGGCTAACAGAATGGGACTCCCCAAAGAAAAAGTGATGATCAATATTCAGAAATACGGCAATACTACAGCAGCAACCCTTCCACTGTGTTTATGGGATTGGGAGAAGCAACTGAAGAAAGGTGACAATATTGTACTGGCAGCATTCGGAGGTGGATTTACCTGGGGAGCCACTTGGATTAAATGGGCATACGATAGCCAGTAATCCAGCAATTTTGACTAAAAAACATTCATCCAAAATGAATAAAAAATACAAAGGAGTTGGAACTACTGCCATCCACGCTTCCGGCCACAACAATGGCAATCATGCGCATTTAACGCCGATTCATGCAAGCTCCACTTTCACGTTTGAAACCGCAACTGAAGGAAGTGAACGTTTTGCAGGAAGCGATAAAACAAAAATCTATAGCCGTTGGGGCAATCCAAGTTTTACGGTGGCAGAAGAAACCATTGCGGCTCTCGAAAGTTTTGGTTTAAAAAACGAAGCTGGAGAACCCTTACAGGTAAAGGCTTTGCTGCACTCCAGTGGACAGGCAGCTTTAACTACTTTATTTTTAGGTCTGTTGAAAAAAGGAGATGCAGTTTTATCGCATCATGCCTTGTACGGTGGCACACACGAATTGTTGCACAAAGTATTGGCAGACACAGGTATTGAAACCCTTCTGGTGAATCTGAACAATGAACAGGCAATAGAAGCAGCTTTACAAAAGCATCCGAATATTCAGCTCATACATATTGAAACCCCATCCAATCCAACACTGCGTTGCATTGACATTCAGAAAGTATGTGAGATTGCAAAATCAAAAGGAATCAAAGTATCCGTTGACAATACAGCAGCTACTCCTTTCTTACAGCAACCCTTTAAATGGGGAGCCGACTTTGTCATGCACAGCACAACCAAGTTTCTGAATGGACATGGCACTGCCATTGGTGGCATTTTAATAGGCAAAGACCTTGCACTCATGCACGGTCCTATCTGGAAATGGCATGTATTGTTAGGAGGTAACAGCAATGCATTTGATGCGTTTTTACTAACCAATGGATTAAAGACTTTGGAGTTACGGATGGAGCGACACTGTAGCAATGCCGAACAGGTAGCCAATTATCTGGCACAACATCCGGCTGTAGCCAAAGTAAATTTTTGCGGACTTCCAACACATCCCGATTACGCCATTGCATGCAAACAAATGAAACAGGCAGGTGCTTTAATGAGTTTTGAGTTGAAAGGTGGATTGGAAGCGGGTAAAAAATTCATAGACGCTTTACAGATGGCAGTGAAAGCCATTTCATTCGGCACACCCGATACACTATTATCACACCCGGCCAGTATGAGCCATATGGGATTAACCAAAGAAGAAAGATTACAATTCGATATTACAGATGGTTTGATCCGTTTAAGTGTTGGCATTGAAAACATAGAAGACATTATTGCAGATTTTGAACAAGCACTGAACCAACTATGAATATTCAAATCAGAAGAGCAGAAGCAAGAGACTGTGCAAGAATCCTTGAATTAATCAGGGAATTGGCGGTATACGAAAAAGCACCGGATGAAGTAACAGTCACTTTAAATCACTTTATTGAAAGTGGATTTGGTGAAAAGCCAGTATGGTGGGCATTTGTGGCCGAAGAAACCAAGGCCGACGGAAGCAACGAAATTCATGGTTTTGCACTCTATTATATCCGATACAGTACCTGGAAAGGTCAGAGAATGTACCTGGAAGATATTCTGGTTACAGAAAAAATGAGAGGCCAGCATATTGGCAAGTTACTTTTTGATCGTTTAATAGAAGAATGTAAGGAAAAAGGATTCAAAGGAATGGTATGGCAGGTATTGGAGTGGAACGAACCCGCCATCAATTTTTATAAAAAATACAATGCGAATTTTGATCCTGAATGGATCAATTGCAGCCTCCCCTAGTTAACCCCACTGGTGGTAACAGCAGCACCCGCAATCTTACCAACCAAACCTTGTAACACTTTACCGGGACCACATTCCGTAAATTCAGTTGCACCATCAGCCACCATCGCCTGTACACTCTGTGTCCATTTAACAGCACCTGTTAACTGATTAATCAAATTGTTTTTGATTTCCATTGGATCACTTACGGCTTTCGCAACGGTGTTCTGATATACAGGATAAGAAGGGGTATTAAAAACAGCAGATTCAATAGCAGCAGCCAGTTCTGCTTTAGCAGGTTCCATTAAGGGAGAATGGAATGCACCTCCAACAGGCAATACCAATGCGCGTTTGGCGCCCGCTTCTTTCATTTTGATGCAGGCCAGATCAATAGCCGCAACCGATCCGCTAATCACTAACTGACCCGGACAATTGTAATTGGCTGCAACCACTACCTCTCCTGTTTCCGCCTGAACAGCCGCACAAATTTCCTCCACTTTTTCGTCGGGTAAATTCAAAACCGCCGCCATGGTAGAAGGATTGGCTTCGCAGGCTTTTTGCATAGCCTGCGCACGAATGCTCACCAGTTGTAAAGCTTTGTCAAAAGATAAAACACCATTGGCCACCAATGCAGAGAATTCTCCTAAAGAGTGACCGGCAACCATATCAGGCTTAGCTCCTTCAATGGTTTTAAACGCAGCTACAGAGTGAATAAAAATAGCAGGTTGGGTAATATTGGTTTGTTTCAACGCTTCGTCGGAACCTGTGAACATAATATCACTGATGCGAAAACTGAGGATTTCATTCGCCTGTTCAAATAAATCTTTTACAGAGCTATGAGCATCATACAGGTTCTTTCCCATTCCAGAAAACTGAGCTCCCTGACCAGGGAAAACAAAAGCGTGCTTTGCCATGAATTAAAAATTTATGGCAAAGTAAACGATTTTTTAAAACTCAGTCTTCAATTCTAAGTAACGAAGGAATTCTTCTTTTCGTTTTTCTTCTTTAAACTTACCACCATAGAAAGAAGTAATAGTAGAAGAAGTGTCATCTTCCACACCTCTGCTGGCAACACACAAATGCTTGGCATCAATTACAATGGCAACGTCTTCAGTACCCAGTTCTTTCTGCAGTTCTTTGGCAATCTGAACGGTTAAACGTTCCTGTACCTGAGGACGTTTGGCAAAGAATTCAACCAGACGGTTCAATTTACTTAAGCCGATTACTTTACCATTGCTAATATACGCCAGGTGGGCTTTACCAATGATGGGAACAAAATGGTGTTCACAATTGCTGTAGAAAGAAATATTCTTTTCAACAAGCATTTCATTGTACTTGTATTTGTTGTCGAACAGAGCAACAGAAGGTTTGTTGGCTGGGTTTAAACCACTGAAAATTTCCTGCACATACATTTTAGCCACACGCTTAGGCGTTCCCTTCAGGCTATCATCAGTTAAATCCAGTCCAAGGGTTTCCATAATGGCTTTAAAGTGCTCCTGAATGATGGCGATTTTTTCGGCATCAGACTTTTCAAAAGCATTCGCCACCATTGGCGTATCTATAGAAGTACTTATATGATTGTCTCCCATTTCATCAATCAGGTCATCATCGTTAAAAACGATTTTATCACCATTCAGTCGGATATTCGACAAAATTTCGTTCTGTTTCATACAATCTGATTTTTAAGGTATATTTCTCTTCCAGCTTCGCTCTTAACAATTGGTAAATAACCACTGCAATATTCTCTGCTGTCGGATTCAGGTTTTTAAATTCCTGCGTATCCAGGTTTAAATTTTTATGATCGAATCGGTTTAACACCTCTTCTTTAATTAAATCGCTTAATAATTTCAGGTCAATCAGGTAGCCCGTCTCCGGATCTATTTCACCACTCACCTGAACAATTAATTCATAATTATGACCGTGAAAGTTTTCGTTATTACACAAACCAAACACTGCCTTATTCCGCTCGGCCGACCAAGCGGGATTATGCAACCTGTGGGCAGCATTAAAATGTTCCTTACGGAAGACAGTGATTCTGTTGTTGTTCATATTAAAACCTTCTTGTACTAAGCTGAACTTTTATAAGTTTGGTACTGTTTCAGAAGTGTGCTGATCAAGTGTCCAAACGAATTGTTCTGTAAACCTATCCAATTACGTACCATAAACCAAATCAACCGTAAAAGGCAGGGATACGATATAATAACGCAGGTCGCTCCAATTTGTTTAAACTTTCTTTGGAATGATTAAACAAACGCCTCAAAATAGCCCTGACAGTTTAACAGTTATCCAAAGTATTCCACGTAAATACGGGGCGTTTCATACAGTTTAATGCAGTGCAACTGAACCGGAGCCGGTAAATGAGGAGCTAATTGCTCCCAGATAGCCATGGCCAAGTTCTCGGTGCTACACATTTTTCCTGCCATAAAAGGCACGTCCATATTCAGGTTTTTATGGTCTAAATGGTCAATTACGTGAATTTTAATGAGCTTACTCAGGGCTTTAACGTCAAACAAAAAGCCGGTATCCGGGTCAGGCATACCCTTTATGGTTACATAGAGGTCATAATTATGTCCATGCCAGTTCTCATTAGCACATACCCCAAATACCTGCTCATTGCGTTCTTTGCTCCAGGCAGGATTGAATAATTTATGGGCAGCATTAAAATGTTCTTGTCTGGTCAGGTACACCATTCGCTCAAAATTTTTGCAAAGGTACAAAAATGAAGAAAGTTGCGTGTTTTTCATCAACTTTACGTTTATGAGAGTCGTAATTACATCAGCAACCACCGGAGAATGGATGCCCGCATTTGTGGGGATCAACGATCTCTACACAGGTAAAAGTCAGCGCATTAAAGTGCAGTTTTATCAGTCAGGGGTGGGATTATTAGCGTCTGCTGTAGCCCTCACCCGACTAGCCATAGAAGAACGCCCCGATTTAATTATTCAGGCAGGCATAGCCGGAAGTTTTCACAAAAAAACAGCCCCGGGAAAAATCGTCGTCATCAACAACGAACAGTTGGGAGATACCGGCGTAATGGAAAAAGGACATTGGAAAGATATCTTCGATTTAAAGCTGGAGAAAAGCAGCTATCATCCCTTTGAAAAAAGAAAGCTGCCCAATCCCTGGTTAAAAACCTACAATGTATTAGGACTGCCGGAAGTGGATGCGATTACTGTAAACCAGATCAGTACCGATCCCTCCCTAATTAAGAAACTCGAGAAAAAATACAACCCTATAACAGAAAGTATGGAGGGTGCAGCCCTGCATTATGTAGGAAGAGAAACCGGTATTCCCTTTATACAAATCAGAGCAATATCTAATTATGTAGGCGAAAGAGACAAGAGCAAGTGGCTGATGAAAGAGAGTATAGACCTACTCAACAAAACCTTGCTGCAATACGTTGATAAATTATATCAGTTGAAATAACCTATGAAATTTAGTCTGGCATTTTCTCCCTGCCCGAACGATACATTTATTTTTGATGCACTGGTCAATCAGAAGATAGACACCCAGGGAATCAGTTTTGAAGTGCACCTGGAAGACGTGCAAACCCTGAATGAATGGGCGATTGCAGGCAAAATGGATTTTTCAAAAATCAGTTATGGCGTGTGGAGCAAGGTAAAAGATCAGTGCCATTTACTGAATAGCGGTGGAGCTTTAGGAAAAGGAGTAGGACCGCTATTGATTACCCGGCCCGCTAAATTCCTTGACTTTAGTCCGGAAGCCATTAATGAAATGACGATAGCTATTCCGGGAGAAAATACTACTGC
>JBDLUU010000028.1:0-65234 GCA_039805185.1 Bacteroidota bacterium | reverse complement strand
TGCATTAGGCACATTAAAGCCAGGGTTAATAGTAATATCAACATCCTTACAATCGGTAGTGATACATCCAGCAGCTGTATTAATTGCATCAAGACAGGCTTTGTAAATACCAGTTGCATTATATAGATGGCTAACATTTGCATTTATATTAGTTGTTTCAAATGTTTCACCATCTCCAAACTTCCAAACATATTTATCAGCACTTAGACTATTATTTGTAAAATTTACTGGTGTATTGGGTTCAGTTGGATTAGGCTTATAAGTAAAGGCCGATGTTGGGTTTGATAATATTTCAATCTGAAAGGGTTTTTCATCAGTTATATTACATGTTGCAGAATTAGTAGCAATAAGCTTCCCTTTATATATCCCGGGTTGGTTAAAAGTAAATTCGGGTGATGTTTCTGTTGAAGACTTACCATCATCAAATTGCCATAAATAATTTTTACCTGCTGCAGATGTATTAATGAACTTAACAGGTTTATCAACACATGTTGTGTTAGGTATGACAAAATCCGCTTTAACATCGATTGCAATGTTGATTTGCTCTTCTTTCGTTTCAATAAAATTGCAGAATTTATTATCCAAAAGAGTTAAACGAATTTTATATGTACCTGCAGCAGCGTAAGTGTGTGTAATTTTATCGTTCAACGATGCAACTCGAGTTGGAGACCCATCGCCAAAATCCCATAAAAACGCATCATTAGCGAAAGGTGAACTGGCATTCGATGTATTCACAAATTCATATGTCAATGAAGTACAGGGAAGTTGTTTAATATTATTAAATGCAAGATTAGCTTTATTTGCTGCAACTTTAATAGAAACAAAAGACTCATCACTGCCATTACATGAATTTGGATCTATTGCAACCATTTTAACTTTATAATCGCCTGGTGTTTTAAATTCATGAGTGATTGTTGGAGAAGTTGTTGTTATTTCTGGTGTTCCATCGCCAAAGTCCCATTTATAACTTGTAGCGAGTTCCAATGTGTCTGTAAAAACAACAGTCAAAGGCGCACAACCATTAGTGGCGCCTGGAACTCCATTGATTGTTGTTTTAAGCCCACCATAGACTTGATTTACATTCATATTGAATTTAATAGCTAATAAGTTACAATTTGCGCTAAGCTTAATTCTGGCATATGCATCAGAAGTACCTACACTAGGTAAAGTAATTTCATTATCTCGCCTGCAAGAGCATAGAGTTTGATATACAGTTCCATTAGGATCAAACCGACTTGTACCCCCATCAACATGATCAGGGAATCCACCAGTTTGGCCATAATACGATCCATAAAGTAGTTTTTCGGCATTTCTCCCCAATACAAAGAAATAAAAATCTTGACCATCAGTATTTGGCTGATAAGGACGATTAGGGTCATTATTCTCTAAAAGTGGCATACCGTTCATACTACTAACACCTTGATAGCTAAATGCTTGCCCCCCCCATCCTGAAATGTAGATATTTTCACATCGATCTACCATAAATGCGGTTATAGATATATTAGGAAAAGTAGTATTTGTAGAAATCTGGGAACCAAAATTTGCTCTGTAAATAAATTGTGACAAATCAGGTTCTAATTTTGCAACGAACTGTTTTCCTGAATTTTGAAAAGGGAATTGGTTACTTGTATTATATGGTGAATTAATTGGTGTCAGATTTCCTGTAGTAGTACCAGCAATATATGGGAAGCCATTTTTGTCAAATTGAATACCATAAATAACATCAACCAGATTCGTCCCGAAATAGCGTGTGTTGATAATTTTAGATCCATCAGAAGAAATTATACTTACAAAACCATCAATTAGATTGATTGTGTTGGGTGGAGTACCTGGAGTTGCATTATTATTGTTAGATTTAGCTGGGAGGTCAGTACTAGCAGTAGCCCCTGCCACATAAATATTATCATCTTTGGGGTTAATTGCCAAGACAAATGCTGCGTCATCATCATTACCGCCAAGAAAGCTTGAAAAAATGACACCAGATAGGTCCTTATTCATTTTGATAAGAACGCCATCTTGCATTCTTTTATCATTTGAAGTTCTTTCTGATCCATGCTTACTCTGAAATGGATTTAGAAGCGGAAAATCTGTTGATTGAGTAGCTGAAGCCAATAAAATGTTTTCGTTTTTATCAAGTATCACTTCACTTCTAGCATCATCTCCGTAATTTCTTCTTATACTTAGTGACTGTTGATTATTATTTCCTCCCTCATAATTGGGAACAATGTTTACACCATCATTATTTTTACCTCCAATTTTAACAGACCCGATTAATGCCTTACCATCAACGCTAATTTTTGTAAGAATTATATCATAATCCCCACCAGGTCCAAATTGGCGCAAACTACCAATGGTAGGATAATTTCCAGAATTAGTTCTACCTGCAATAATTAAATTACCCGCATCATCAGCAATCAAACTGTGGGGTTGTTCATTCCCATTGCCACCAATGTAAGTAGCATAAACTAAAGTTCTTCCATTTGGCTCAAATTTTGAAATACCAATATCATAACCATTACCATGACCACCTGAAATTCCACCTTGATAATTCTCTTGATATGCGCCATTTGTAGTAGGAAATTCACTACCAAATACAATACCACCAGCATAAAAGTGCCCCAACTTATCATATGTTGCCGTAAATCCCCAATTCTCGGACTTACTTCCAGAATAGCTAATAAAAATAACTTGAGGGTCTATTACAAGCGTATGATTTGGATTAAACCCCTTATCAATTTTAAATTGCACGAGGTTACCCTTTAATTCGTATTGACAATCCACATCACTTCTTCCTAAATCTTTAACTTGATAACTTTCAGGGATTTTTTCTAGCAATAACCCTACTGATGTTTTGATTTGTAATGCTCCATTTTTTAAAGAGAGCCCGTTGGTGCCTTCATAAAATAAAATAATCTTAGACGGATCGCCACCGGGATGAACAATAATATCATACTTCAATACCCCATTATTAGTGTAATAACGGATGTCGATATTGGGGTACATATTTTTATAGGTTACCGATTGAAAAGTCTTAACATCGGTTGCCCATTTTTTGGGATCATTTCCAATAAAATAATTACTAATACCACCGACTGGTTTTTCTTTAATGATAGTGGGATTAGGATTAGCATTTAAAAATTTAACTTCGTATACATGCGATTTAAGGACTAATTCTTCATTCTTATCCCCACCTTGAAATTTAGGCTTTACCTGAGATTTTTTCTTAACTGTAGAGTTCTGGTGACCGCTATGTCTTGAATTTGCAATTGCTTCAAAATCTTTTATACTGTGCTGCAAAACCCTATACCCATTTTTAGTTAAAACAAAAGCGCTTGATTGCAAATCGCTTTTGAAATAAATGGAAGGATCCCACTGACCTTTATTCTCCACAAAATCAAGATAGCCTTGGGCCTCTACATTAAAGTATCCGAGTATAAAGAAAATAATCAACCCAAAAAATTTCATATCTACGATTTATTTTAAGTTACGCAATTTTGCTCCAACCTACTTTGGTATGCTGTTGCGTTAAGTAGTTTTTTAACAAAGCATTCTCAGGTTGTTCCAAATGCAAATCCCGTTCCACAATTTGTTCCGCTTTTTGTTGAGCCAGTTGCAACAATCCTTTATCGTTAACAATACTGGCTATCTTAAAGTTCAGTGCTCCGCTCTGACGGGTTCCTTCTATATCGCCAGGACCTCTCATTTCCAGGTCTTTTTCAGCAATTTTGAAGCCATCATTGGTAGCACACATTATATTGATACGTTCCCGGGCCTCTTTGCTTGCTTTGCTTCCCGTTAATAAAATGCAAAAACTTTTTTCACTGCCTCTTCCCACTCTCCCCCGCAACTGATGCAACTGGGATAGTCCAAATTTTTCAGCGCTTTCAATCACCATAACCGAAGCATTCGGAACATTTACACCCACTTCAATAACAGTGGTACTAACCATTATCTGGGTATCGCCTGCAACAAATCGTTTCATATTGATTTCCTTTTGTTCAGGTGGCTGTTTCCCATGAACCATACTGATTTTGTACCTGGGTTCCGGAAAAAAACTCTTTACCTGCTCATACCCCTGCATTAAATCTTCATAGCTCAATTTCTCGCTCTCTTCAATCAACGGGTAAATAAAATAAGCCTGCCTGCCTTTCCCTATTTCTTCTTTTACAAAATCCATAACACTGGCCCTGGCCATTTCATTCCTTTGTACCGTAGTAATCGGAATTCTACCAGGTGGCAATTCATCCATAATACTGTAATCCAGATCACCGTATGCTGTCATGGCCAGGGTTCTCGGAATAGGTGTTGCGGTCATCACCAGAACATGCGGAGGAATTACCGATTTCGTCCAGAGTTTGGCTCTTTGTGCTACACCAAATCGATGTTGTTCATCTACAATCACCAGACCCAGATTTTTAAACTGTACCTTATCTTCAATAATCGCGTGGGTGCCAACCACTAAATGAATTTCATCGTTTAACAAACCGGCCAGAATTCTTTTTCGTTCTGCTGTTTTGGTACTCCCTGTTAATAAAGCCACTTCAACGGGCATCTTATTCAATAACTGTGTAAGTCCCTGGTAATGTTGTTGCGCAAGAATTTCAGTAGGAGCCATTAATGCACTTTGATATCCATTATCGGCTGCCAGTAACATACTCAATAGCGCAACCATTGTTTTTCCACTTCCCACATCACCCTGCAATAAACGATTCATTTGTCTTCCCCGGCCCGTGTCCTGTCTTATTTCCTTGATTACTCTTTTCTGTGCACCCGTTAATGCAAAAGGTAAATAATGATCATAAAACTCCTTGAAATAGGAACCGACTTTTTCAAATACCACTCCTCTGCTTTGCGCGTTCCGTTGCAAACGAACCAGTTGTAATCGCACTTGTGCAATAAAAAATTCTTCAAATTTTAACCGCTCCAGTGCTTTTTTATAATGTTGCTCTGTGCTGGGGAAATGTATATTTATAAAAGACTCATAGCGTCCCAATAACTTGAGTTCTTTAACAATTGACAAGGGAATATTTTCAGGTAAATCTGTAGGCTTTATCTGCTCCAGTAATGCATAGGTTAATTTAGCCAGCTGCCTGCCATTTAAACTCTTTGCCTTTAATTTTTCTGTAGATGGGTATACCGGTTCTAAAAAAGTTTTGCCATCCACTTTAGCAGGAATAAAAGATTCTATTTCGGGATGCACCATTTGCGGCTTACCGTTGAAGAATCCCGTTTTCCCAAATACCAGGTATTCATTCCCAATATAAAGGCTTTTCTGAATCCAGGATATACCCTGAAACCAGGTAAGTTCTATGGTACCGGTTTTGTCCCGAAGCTGAGCAACCAGTCTTTTGGAACGCTTTTCTCCAATAATATCAAACTGAATCAGTTTCCCCGCTATTTGTATATAGTCGGTCTGATAATTGATTTCAGCAATCGTATTGATCTTTGTTTTATCAATATGACGAATAGGATAATGCTGCAATAAATCGCCAAAAGTGTAAATCTCCAGCTCTTTCTTAAGCATATCTGCCCTTAGCGGTCCTACCCCTTTCAGGTATTCAATGGGCGAAGCGAGTATGTTGTTAGTCGTTGATATAATAATAAAATATGTTTCGGGCTACAATTTCCGAATTCTTTTTGGGTCTGCCGCAAAAAACCAACCTCAATATTTATCTTCGCGACTATGGAAAAAGAGGTTGTAGTTAGCGGAATCCGTCCAACAGGATTCCTTCATCTGGGTAATTATTTTGGAGCCATGCGAAATTATGTTCGCATGCAGGACGATTTTAACTGCTATTTTTTTGTTGCCAACTGGCATAGTTTAACTACGCATCCCGACACCAGGGAACTAAAGAACAGCGTGTTTCGAGTAATTGCTGAAAACATTGCCTGCGGATTAGACCCGCAAAAAGTAGCTTTTTATGTGCAGAGTGATATCCCTGAAATTGCAGAACTCTACCTTTATTTGAATATGCTTTCCTATAAGGGAGAATTGGAGAAAACAGTAACGTTTAAAGAAAAGGTAAGATTACAACCTGAGAACGTAAATGCGGGTTTATTAACCTATCCAGTATTGCAGGCGGCAGATATCATTATTCAACGAGCTGTAAAAGTACCAGTAGGTAAAGACCAGGAACAGCACCTGGAAATGGCCAGAAATTTTGCAGACAGATTCAATTATCGCTATGGAGAAGTGTTCCCGTTGCCTTATGCATTTAATTATGGAGATGAGCTGATTCGGATCATGGGTTTAGATGGGAATGGTAAAATGAGCAAGAGTGAAAACCAGAACGCCACAATTTATCTGGCTGATGACGATGAACTGATTCGCAAAAAAATAATGAAAGCCAAAACCGATCAGGGACCTGAAACACCTAATTCAGAGAAACCCGATTATATACAAAACCTGTTTACCATGATGAAGCTGGTAAGCGCCCCGGATACGCTAGCAAAATTTGAAGCCGATTTTAATGCGAGCTCTCAGGGCAATTGCATTATCCGATATGGGGATATGAAAAAGCAACTGGCAGAAGACATGGTCCAGTTTATCAAACCTATCCGTAAAAAAGCGGCTGATTTGCTAGCTAACACTGATGAACTGCACAGAATCATTAAACAGGGTGCAGACAAGGGAAGAGCCAGGGCTTCAGAAACTTTAACCATGGTTCGTAATGCAGTTGGACTAAATTATTAGGGAGCTTCATTAAATTTAAATTAGTTTACATAAGTTGCACACTTTAACAGATTAGTCCAATGGCAAAACCCAAAAAACCAAAACACGTTGCAATAGCAGGTAATATCGGCGCAGGTAAAACAACCTTAACCGAAATGCTCAGCAAACACTATAGATGGATACCCCAGTTTGAGAATGTAGATACCAATCCTTATCTAATGGATTTTTACGAAGACATGCCTCGCTGGAGTTTCAACCTTCAGATTTATTTTTTGAATAGCCGGCTTAACCAGTTGCTGGATATTCAGCATGGTACGGAAACTGTAATTCAGGACAGAACCATATATGAGGATGCGAATATTTTTGCACCCAACCTGCATGAAATGGGTTTGATGAGCAAAAGAGATTTTGACAACTATTATCAGTTTTTCCAAACACTGAAAACCATGGTGCAGCCTCCGGATTTATTAATCTATCTGAAAGCTTCTGTACCTACCCTGGTTTCTCAGATTCAGAAAAGAGGAAGAGAATACGAAGAAAATATCAGACTCGACTATCTAAAAAAATTGAACGAGTATTACAACAAATGGATTGATGGTTACAAAGAAGGTCCGTTGCTTGTAATTGATTGCGATAAAAACAAATTTGCTGAAAATGACGAACAGTTCGGAGAAATCATCAGCAAAGTAGACGGTATGCTTTTTGGATTATTTTAGTATACTCCACCACCCCGTTCTGCCTTTAACCTCTTTAAATAAAAAGCCCCGAGTAAAACTCGGGGCACTTAAGGCAAACAATCGAAAAACTTTAGCAATCAATAGTTAAACGATTGGGGCAGCCGCCAGAATCTCTGCCGAAACACCGGCTGCATATTTTTCAAAATTCTTTACAAATTGCTGGGCAAGATTTTTAGCTGTTGCATCATAGGCTGCAGCATCTTTCCAGGTTGACTTCGGATTTAATATTGCACTGGGCACTCCTTCGCAACTGGTTGGAATCATCATACCAAATACAGGATGCTTCTCATATTGCACATCATCTAAACTGCCAATTAATGCAGCTGTAATCATTGCTCTGGTATAGCTTAGCTTCATACGACTTCCTGTTCCGTAAGATCCACCACTCCAACCGGTGTTAATCATCCATACATTCACCTGATGTTCTTTCATTTTAGCTCCCAGCATTTCAGCATATTTACCCGGATGCAGAGGAAGGAAAGGTGCACCAAAGCAGGCACTGAAAGTAGATTTAGGTTCGGTTACACCAGCTTCTGTGCCAGCTACTTTTGCAGTATAGCCACTGATGAACTGATACATTGCCTGACCCGGACTCAATTTACTGATGGGAGGTAAAACACCATACGCATCACAGGTTAAGAAGAATAAGTTCTTAGGTAAACCGCCAATACTGGGTTCCTGTGCATTGGAAATAAAATGCAGCGGATAACTTACTCTTGTATTCTCAGTAATACCCTTATAGGCAAAATCAATTTCATTGGTTCCGTTGATGAATCCAATATTTTCTACCAAGGCACCCGGACGGATGGCCCTGAAAATTTCAGGCTCTTTGTCTTCACTTAAATCAATGGTCTTAGCATAACAACCACCTTCAAAATTGAAGACACTGTTATTGGTCCAGCCGTGCTCATCATCTCCAATTAATTTTCTGTTAGGATCTGCACTTAAAGTAGTTTTTCCTGTACCGCTTAGCCCAAAGAATATAGCCACATCTCCATCTTTACCCATATTGGCACTGCAGTGCATACTGAGTACATTTTTTTGTTGTGGTAAGATGTAATTCAATATGGTGAATATGCCTTTTTTCATTTCACCTGTATACCCGGTACCTCCAATTAATATGGTTTTATGTGTAAACGAAACAATAGCAAAATTGTGCTGCCTTGTGCCATCCACTGCTGGATCAGCCTTAAAACCAGGAGCCTGTATAATATGCCATTCCGGTTCAAAATTCACCAGTTCAGTTTCTGTTGGTCTCAGGAACATATTGTAAGCAAACAAATTGCTCCATGGATTTTCATTGATTACGCGGATATTCAATCTGTAGTTGGGATCTGCACAGGCATACACATCTCTTACCCACACTTCTTGCTGCTGTCCCAGATAATCCAGTACTTTTTTCTTTAACTGATGAAAGTATTTTTCATCAATAGGTATATTAAAGTTATTCCAATGAACAGTATCTGCAGTTATTGCGTCTTTTACAATAAACTTGTCCTGTGGACTTCTTCCGGTAAATTCTCCGGTTTTAATACAAAGCGCACCTGTGTTATTCAAAACACCCTGCCCCTTCAATAATGCCTGTTCTACTAAAGTTTCAGGAGACAACTGATAATGTACTCCATTTTCATTCTTTAAACCTAATGCTGACAACTTTGAAAAATCTAATGTTAAAGTAGGTAGTGTCATAAGCAAACAATCGTTAGTTAGTATACAAAAGTACATTGTTTAATAATTTGATTGCATTATTTGTGTACGATTTACACAAATTTTAGCCCCCTCAACCTTAATTTTACCAAAATTTAATTTCAGGATCCATGCAGCAGGGAAAGATTACCAACCCCATTTTACAGGCGTTTCAGGAAATTGTAGGCAAAGACCAGGTTTTGGCAGACGAAGCCAGTTTAATGGAATACAGCCACGACGAAACGGAGAAACTGGTATATATCCCGGAGGTTGTAATCAAACCAGCCAATACTGAAGAAATTTCCGCTATCATGAAACTGTGCAATGAACACAGGATCCCGGTTACTCCCAGAGGGGCAGGAACCGGTTTAAGTGGAGGCGCATTACCCCACCTGGGTGGCGTTTTGTTGTCAACCGAAAAGCTCAACAAAATTTTATTCATTGACGAGCGGAATCTGCAGGTAATTACCGAACCCGGTGTTATTACAGAAGTGTTGCAGGATGCCGTTAAAGAAAAAGGACTGTTCTACCCACCGGATCCAAGCAGTAAAGGAAGTTGTTTTATCGGAGGCAATATTGCTGAAAACAGCGGTGGCCCAAAAGCAGTTAAATACGGTGTGGTAAAAGATTATGTACTTAACCTGGAAATTGTATTACCTACGGGTGAAGTGATGTGGACAGGAGCCAATGTGTTAAAAAACGCAACAGGCTATAACTTAACTCAACTGATTGTTGGCAGCGAGGGAACACTGGCTATTGTCACAAAAATTGTGTTGAAACTAATTCCGCTTCCAAAATATGACTTACTAATGCTCGTCCCCTTCTCCTCCCTGGAAAAAGCGGGAGCAGCGGTGAGTGCTATATTCAGAGCAGGTTTCACGCCCAGCGCTTTGGAATTAATAGAAATTAATGCTCTGCAGATTGTCAGCAAAATGGTTGATAGTAATGCAGTGCCTGTAACGGATGAAATGGAAGGTCATCTTATCATAGAAGTGGATGGCAATAATATGGATGTGCTGATGCAGGAAATGGAAGCCATTGCAGAGTTGATGACAACCTTTGATGCCGGGGATATCCTGTTTGCCGACGATGCCCAGCAAAAAGCGGCCTTGTGGCAACTAAGGAGAAAAGCAGCTGAAGCAGTAAAACTGGAAGGCTATACCATTGAAGAAGACACCGTAGTACCTCGTGCAGAGTTGCCAACACTAATTAAAAGTGTAAAAAAATTAGGTGCTAAACACGGATGCAAAGTGGTTTGTTATGGTCATGCCGGAGACGGGAATCTGCACATAAGAATCAACCATCCCACTATAAAGAATAGCCATGGTAACCCGGAAATGACGGCCATATTAAAATCTCTTTTTGCCATTGTAAAAGAATTGGGAGGAACCATCAGTGCAGAGCACGGAATCGGCTTAATTCAGAAACCCTACATGGAGACGGTTTTCAGCCAATCTGCTATTCAATTGATGAGGGATATTAAAAAGGCATTTGATCCTAACAATATTTTAAATGCCGGAAAAATATTCGACAGCAGGGATTAATTATTTTTACCAAAACTACAGTTATGAATAAGTGTGTGTTGTTGATTGCAATCTTAATTGGAATCAGTTTTTCGGGGTTTGCGCAGTTAGAGAACAGAGAACCAGAAGCGCCGGTTGGATTTGACCGCAATAGAGTATTCATAGGCTCGAGTTTAAACCTGGGTTTATCAAATCGCTTTTTCAATCTGGGATTAAACCCAACCATTGGTTACAGCCTAAACAACTGGGTTGATATTGGAATAGCCACCAACTTTAATTATTACTCACAAAGTGCTTCTGGCTTTGATCCGTACAAGTATAAAAATTTCAATTTTGGTGCGGGTGCTTTTTTAAGAGTATGGCCTATCTCCTTTCTTCACTTACAAATACAACCTGAATACAACTGGATCAGTTCCTCTCAAACAGATGTGGTATCAGGACAAACAACCAAATTGCGGCTGCAAGCGCCGAGCATGTTGGCGGGCATTGGTTATGGCTCCAGAGAAATTGGCAGGCAGTTCTCCCATTTCACTATTATGATCGATCTGAATCAGGCAATCAATTCTCCTTACAGAAATGGAATTGCAGGCGACCCTCAACCCATTTTCAGAGGTGGTTTTGGTTTTTATCTCAACTCAAAAAAGAGATAGCTTCTTCTGCAGATCCGGCAACCAGTAATCGTTGCTTCCAGTCTTCATAAAGAAAACCCTGTTGATACATGGTATCAATATGTGCAATCAAATGATTGTAATACCCATTGATATTCATCAGGACAATTTTCTTGTTGTGAATTTTCAACGTATTCCAGGTAAGCATTTCAAAAAGTTCATCCAGAGTTCCGTTTCCACCAGGCAGAATAATGGCTGCATCACAAAGCTCATAGAGCATTTTTTTACGAATATGCATGTCGCCGACTACACGTAAATCGGTAATGCCTTTGTGCTCATGCTCCCACTCCAGCAAAACTTCGGGAATAATTCCGGTAACTTCTCCATTGCCTTCCATAACCGCATCTGCCACGGCTCCCATCAATCCTTTATTACCGCCACCATAAATGAGTCTGATACCATTTTCAGCCATTAATTTTCCAAGAATCATCGTTTCCTCTAAAAAACAGGGATCATTGCCAGATTTGGACCCGCAGAACACTGCAATATTTTTAATTTTCATTGTATACAATTAGGACAGACAAAATACCTTAATTATTTTTACTACTTTACAAAATTCTTTAAACCAAACGAATTGCTATGTCTCCTTTATTGCTTTTTTCTTTTGTAATTGGGTATTTTCTGATTTTACTGGCAGTTGCTTGGTATACTGGAAAAAACAGTGACAACCACTCTTTTTTTATTGGGAATAAGAATAGTAACTGGATGCTGGTAGCATTCGGAATGGTGGGAACTTCTTTAAGTGGTGTCACATTTGTGAGTGTCCCCGGAGCAGTAGCAAAAGAATCGTTTGCCTATATACAGATTACACTGGGATACCTGATTGGTTACACTATGATTGCCTACATACTACTACCGCTTTATTATCGGTTAAATCTGACATCCATTTATCATTACCTGAGTAGCAGGATGGGATTCAATGCCTATAAAACAGGCTCTTCATTTTTCATATTGTCCAGAACCCTTGGCGCAACAGCCAGATTATACCTGGTGGTAAATATTTTACAAGAAGCGATATTAAACAGTTTTCATGTTCCATTTTGGGCAACCACATTAATCATCCTTATTATGATTTTACTCTACACTTATGAAGGAGGAGTAAAAACCATTGTGTACACGGATACCCTACAAACTACCTGTATGCTCGCAGGATTAGTCATTTGCGTATTCTATATTTTGAATCAAATGGATATGGGATTCGGCGAAAGTCTTCAGGCAATGAACGAAAGAGGTTACTCAACCATATTTGTTACCGACCCGAATAGCAAATTTTACTTTGTCAAACAAATTATTGCCGGGGCATTTATCACAGTAACCATGACGGGTATGGATCAGGAAATGATGCAAAAGAATATTTCTGTAAAAACACTCAAGGATTCTCAGAAAAATGTGATGTCTATGGCCATCACTCTGGCAACAGTTATTGTTATTTTTCTATTCCTGGGTGGTCTGTTATATCTATATGCAGAGAGATTGAATATAGACGCAACCGGTGATAAAATTTTCCCTGAACTGGCAATGGGACATATGCCTCCGATTGTATCAGTGATTTTTATTATTGCTTTAATCTCTGCTTTATTTCCAAGTGCAGATGGAGCCATCACGGCCTTAACTTCAACCTTCTGTATCGACATCATAGGAATCCAGCGGAGAGCCGATTTAAGTGAAGCAGCTCAGAAAAAAATCAGACAAAGGGTGCATTTAACTTTTGCAGCCATATTTCTTGTTTTTGTATTGGTTTTCAAATGGGTGAACGATCCAAGTATGATTGGTTTATTGCTTAAAATTGCTGCCTACACTTATGGTCCTTTATTAGGTTTATTCACGTTCGGAATTATGACCAAAAGAGTGGTAACGGACAAATGGGTACCTTTTGTATGTGTGGCTGCACCTATCCTCTGCTTTATCCTGGATAAATTTCAAAAAGATTTATTAGGCTCATATGAAGTCGGATTAGAGCTGCTGATTATCAATGGTGCCCTCACTTTTATTGGCCTGTTACTGATTTCAAAAAAGAAGAATAAATAAGAAGGCAATGGAATTGATTCCCCCCCTAGTAGAAGCCTATACGGCTAAGTTTACCAGTCCTGAATCGGAAGATTTAAGGGAAATCAGTGAGCAAACAATCACACGGCACCCCTTATCACATATGCTTAGTGGTTCTGTTCAGGGACAGCTGCTGAGGATGATTTGTGCCATGATTCAGCCTAAAAACGTATTGGAAATAGGCACATTTACCGGATATAGCGCCATTTGCTTACAAAAAGGCCTGCCCGAAGATGGAATGATTCATACAATAGAACTCAGACCTGAAGATGCACAAACTGCTGCTGAAAATTTTAAGAAATTTAATGCAAATAAGCAGATAACTTTGCACGTCGGAAATGCAAGGGAAATCATACCTGGCTTACCATTTATATGGGACCTGGTATTTATTGATGCAGATAAAATAAGTTACATTGATTATTACGAAATGGTGTTACCTGTTTTATCAGAAAGGGGGTTCATTATAGCAGACAATGTCCTTTTTCATGGACAGGTGCTGGAAGAACCACTGAAAGGTAAAAACGCAAAAGCCATTCATGCATTCAATGAACACGTTCAGCATGATCCCAGAACAGAACAAGTGATGCTTTCCATAAGAGATGGAATCAGCATCATAAAAAAGAAAAAGCATGATGAAGTGGATTTTTAGTTTAGTTGGGGTTATATGTTTTATGCAGTTACATGCACAGAACAGAAAGACTATTGCCTATATAGAACAATACAAGGAAATTGCTATTGAAGAAATGATTCGTTCCGGTGTACCTGCTGCGATTACTTTGGCACAGGCCGTTTTGGAATCTCAATCAGGTGAAAGCGACCTTGTAAAAAGGTCTAATAATCATTTTGGCATAAAATGTAAAACGGAATGGACAGGTGCCAAAACCTATCACGATGATGATGCAAAGGGGGAATGTTTCAGGGTATATGATAATCCGGCTTCATCCTTTAAAGATCACTCAGACTTTCTCAGAACAAGAGCGCACTATCAATTCCTTTTCAAACTCAGTCCAACCGATACAGAAGGCTGGGCAAAAGGATTAAAGAAAGCTGGCTACGCCACCGCTCCTACATACGCTCAGAAACTAATGAAAATCGTAAATGATTATCAGCTGGATCAATACAATACCATTGCATTGGCCAGAATCAATAATCCGAAATCGGTTGAATACAATACACAGGTTCTTGCACAGTCGGCACTTCAAAAAGAAGAATCAACCACTCACTCAAACAATAGCTTTGCTATCCCCGAAACAAAATTGGTTACTGATGTTCATGAAATAAAAAAACAAGATAAAGACGCTGATAACGAATCTGCTTCTGAAACCTTTATTCCTTCCGAACAAAAAAACACGAATACAAAAGCCAAATACGGTCATTACAATTTTCCTGAGTCTGTATTCACTATCAATAACACGAATGTAATTCTTGCAAAAGCAGGAACCTCTCTTCTGGCGATAGCCAATCAATATAATATTTCTCTTGCAAAGATTCTTCAGTACAATGAACTGGATGAAACAGATATCATTGCAGAAGATCAGTTGATTTATCTGGAAAGAAAACCTAAAAAAGGAGAACAAGAATTCTATATTGCCAAAGCGGGAGAATCGCTTTTTGAAATAGCTCAATTGAATGGGGTCAGACTAGAGAATATCTTACAGTATAATAATCATTTAAATAAAACCAGTTTCCCTTCTCCTGGAACAAAGGTATTTCTTAAAATGCCCTTATCGAGCAAATCAACTCCAAACAGAAAATAATCATGTCTGATATTCAGCTTTTCAACAAAACATTTGAGCCCTATTTGCCTGAATCTTTAATCCAGGAAAAAGTAAGTGAACTGGGAAAGCTGATCAGTAAAGAGTATGAAGGTAAAAAGCCATTGTTTATAGGTGTGCTTAACGGATCATTTATGTTTGCTGCAGATCTGTTCAAGCAGATCACCATTGAAGCTGAGATCTGTTTTATTAAGCTGGCCTCCTATAAAGGAACTAAATCCACTGGTAATGTAATCACAGCGATTGGGCTTGATACAGATATCAGAGACCGTCACCTGATTTTGCTGGAAGATATTATTGACACGGGTAAAACCATGCATGAGTTTATTCCCCAATTGCATCATCAGCAACCTGCATCCATAAAAATGGCTGTGTTATTGCATAAACCAGATGCAACCATTTATCCTGTTCAGATAGACTATTGTTGTTTCAGTATTCCAGACCGGTTTGTACTTGGATATGGACTGGATTATGATGGATTCGGCCGAAACCTCAAAGAAATTTATCAGTTAAAAGAAACTGAATAGTTTCCTGCAACCTTGGCTCAGCCGAATTGCTTAATTTGTTGGAAATGAGAAAAGGGTTTCCCATATTATTCTTGCTGTTATTCTCTACGGAAAGTTTTGCTCAGTTTTATTTAAGGGGGCAAATAAAAGACATCAGGGGAAGAAAACTGGAGGGGGTTACTATTCAGGTAAAATCAAAGGGACATATTCCATTTTACAGTGGTAAAGACGGAGATTTTGGTATCCCTTTAAACAAATCAGAAGACAGTATTTCACTATCTCTGGCAGGATATGAAACAACCAGCTTACTGGTACACGCCAGCATCTTTCAACAGATTACGCTTGAAATGCAACCCAGCACTGCCAGGCTTTATCAAAAAAATCTGTCTTCCGTTATCACAGATTTAAAACCTTCAGAAACCATACAATATGCCAGTATGGGTGAAAGTTACAGTGGGTTAATTGAAAACGGATTTATTAAAACGAGTCAATATCCCGAGACAGGCTTTTCATTGAATATTGATAAAGCATCTTACAGCAATATCAGAAGGTTTTTATTTAATGAAATGAATGTTCCCCTGAATGCCGTAAGAGCAGAGGAAATGCTGAACTATTTTTCATTTGACTATCCCAATAACAATACCAGCTCAGCATTTACCATGGAATCCCTGGTTACGGATTGTCCCTGGAATAACAATAATAAAATACTAATAACCAAAGCCTTTGCACCCAAAATCAATCTGGAAAAAATACCACCGAGCAATCTTGTTTTTCTGATAGATGTATCGGGTTCAATGGATCATCCCAATCGTTTACCACTTTTGCAATCCGCTTTTAAAACGCTCACAGCCAACCTGAGGAATATTGATACCATCAGCATTGTTACCTATGGCGGCAATGTAGCCATAGCATTGTATCCAACAAGTGGTAGTGAAAAAAACATCATTAATAAAGCAATTGATTCATTGAGTGCCAATGGAGATACTCCAGGCGAAAATGCCATTAAGGTAGCTTATCAACTGGCTAAAGGAAGATTTATACAAGGTGGGAACAATCGGGTTATTCTGGCTACTGATGGAGATTTTAACGTGGGACAAAGAACGGAGAAAGAACTGGAAGACCTAATTACGGGCTACAGGGAATATGGAATCAGTTTAACCTGCCTTGGCGTTGGGATGGGTAATTATAAAGATAGCAAACTGGAAACCCTATCAAAAAAAGGGAATGGAAATTTTGCCTATATTGATCAGGTAGCAGAAGCAGAAAAAGTATTGGTTAAAGAATTTACAACTACCTTATTCTCTGTTGCCAAAAACACAATTCTGAATATTGGATTTAAAAAAGAAGCCATAAGCACTTACCGATTAATTGGATTTGATAATAAAAGGGATGCCATTTCAGATAGTTCTGCAAGCTTACTCGGCGGTGAAATAGGCAGTGGCCATGTATCACTGGCCCTTTTCGAAATTGAGCCTGCGAATAGTGCAATAACAGATGAAATAGCCAGGATCAATTTAACCTATGAGTCGTTTATTGACCACACAAGTCAAACGCAGGCCTTCCAATTGAGCAATGAATATACTCCGATTGAGCAGCTCGATTCCGCCAGCAAAAGATCTTTGGTAATTGCAGCATTTGCAGGCATGCTGCGAAAGTCTGAATTTCTTAAGGAATATTCCTATGAAAAATTACTGGCATTGGCAAACGCTGCATGCAGCCAGCATCATACCTTGGAAAAAGAATTACACTTACTCATTCAGAAAGCAGATAAACTATACAATCCGAATAAAAGAAAAAAGCCCCGTAAGGGTTAATGATATCCATACAGGGCTTCTAAATAAATAGTGATAAAGTATTAGCTAAACGCCTCTTTTACCCTATCAAAAAAACTTTTCTCTCCTTTGGAAGGATTAGGTTTGAAATTACTACTGCTGCTGAACTTTTCCAAAGCTTGTTTTTCTTCTGCACTAAGGTTTTGTGGCGTCCAGACATTTACATTAATCAACTGATCTCCGCGCTGATATCCCTGCACTTCAGGAAATCCTTTTCCTTTTAACCGGAATATCTTACCGCTTTGTGTACCAGCTGGAATTTTGATTTTTGCCCGACCATCAATGGTAGGCACTTCTACCTGTGTACCAAAAACAGCATCCGGGAAAGAAATATGCAAGTCGTAAGCAACATTCAAACCATCTCTGTGCAGTTCTTCATGAGATTCTTCCTCAATCTGTATAATCAAATCTCCCGGTGCCCCACCACGTTCACCTGCATTTCCCTTACCACTCATACTCAACTGCATGCCTTCCTGCACACCCGCCGGAATATCAATGCTGATGGTTTCTTCACCATACACACGTCCATCTCCCTTACAGCTACCGCATTTAGCCGTAATGGTTGTTCCCTCCCCATTACAACTTGGACAGGTAGATACGGTTTGCATTTGTCCCAGGAAAGTACTGGTTACTTTACGAACCTGACCTGTACCACCACAGGTAGAACAGGATTGTGTACTGTTTTTATCTTTTGCTCCGCTACCTGCACAGGTATTGCAGACAACATGTTTTTTAACTTTTACATTCTTGGTAACACCCTTGGCAATTTCCTCGTAGTTCAACTTTAACTTGATTCTTAAATTGGACCCACGTGTTCCTCTTTGTCTGCCACCCCCTCTCTGTCTGCCTCCTCCACCAAAGAAGCTGCCAAACATGTCTTCTCCGAAAATATCACCGAACTGGCTGAAAATATCATCCATATTCATGCCGGCACCACCACCATAATTGCCACCACCAGTTCCGGGACCAAAAGCAGCATGTCCAAAACGATCGTATTTGGCTTTCTTATCTGCATCACTTAATATCTCATAGGCCTCTGCAGCTTCTTTAAATTTTTCTTCAGCGGCCTTGTCTCCCGGATTTCTGTCCGGATGATATTGCATAGCTACCTTGCGATACGCTTTTTTAATTTCATCCGCAGTTGCAGACTTAGATACACCCAATATTTCGTAAAAATCTCTTTTAGACATAATAATAAGTTGGATTATTTTCCTACCACCACTTTTGCAAAGCGGATAATTTTATCGTTTAAGAAATAACCTTTGGTTACCTCATCAATTACTTTTCCTTTCATCTCTTCTGTTGGAGCCGGTATCTCTGTAATGGCTTCATGTTTCTCCACATCAAAATCCGTGTTTACGCTTTCCATTACTTTAACACCCTTCTGCTGTAAGTTATTCCTGAGCTTATTAAACACCAGCAAAACACCTTCTTTTTGAGCGGCTATATCTTCCGAACCCTGTAATTGCTTTTCGGCCCTGTCGCAATCGTCCAAAACATCCAGTAAGGATACAATCACATCCTTACCCGCCGTTTGTATCAACTCCAGGCGCTCTTTGGCAGTTCTTCTTCTGAAGTTGTCGAATTCAGCCATTAAACGCAGGTATTTGTCCTTCTGCTCAGACAATTCGGCCTCTAATTTTGCCACGTCAGACTCTTCGGCAACAGGTTCATTCAAATTTGACGTACCGGCTGCATTTTCGTCAGCATTAATGTTCATTTCTGCTGTTTTTTCGATTGTTTCAGCATTATTCTGCATTTCTTGCTCTTCCATAGTATATTTTATTAGCTAGCCTATATAGGCAATAATTTTGCCACGCAAAGAAAAGGGAAAAAATGACAGTTATAGCCTGCTTATATTTGCCAGATGACAAAGGTATACCTGAAAAAGAAGATAGCCCCCCGAATTGCCAACGGCCACCCCTGGATTTATGCCAATGAAATTGACAGGATAGCCGGGGAACCAACTCCAGGTGATATAGTTGAAGTCAGATTTGCTGACGGTAAAATTGCCGGCGTTGGCTATATAAACCCTAAATCACAGATTATCATCCGGCTTTTAAGCAGGAGACCGGTAGAAATCAACGATGCCTTTTTTCATCAGCAGATAGTAAAAGCCTGGCAATACCGCCAAAAAACAGGATATACAGAAAACTGCCGACTGGTCTTTGGCGAGGCCGATCAGTTGCCCGCATTAATCATAGACAAATTCAATGATTACTTTGTTATTCAGACCCTTTCATTAGGAATAGATAAATGGAAACCAGCTATTGTTAAGGCACTGGAAGACATTTTTAATCCCAAAGGCATCTATGAAAGAAACGATGTGCCAGTAAGAAGCCTGGAAGGTTTATCACAGCAGAAAGGTTTTTTATCGGCTCCTTTTGATACCAATATTATCATCAATGAAAACGGACTTCGTTTTCATGTAGACATTGAGCATGGACAAAAGACAGGGTATTTTTTAGATCAACAGGATAATAGAAGAGCCATTCAACATATTGTAAAGGGCGCTGAAGTGATGGGTGCATTTACCTATACAGGAACTTTTGAAATTCATGCAGCGCATTATGGCGCAAAATCTGTTTTGGGTATTGATATTTCAGAACAGGCGGTTTTGCAGGCGAATAAAAATGCTGCCTTAAATGGCCTGGAAAATATTGTTGAGTTCAAAGCAATGAATGCCTTTGATGTATTAAAAGACTGGGGCAAAAATGGTCCATGCTACGATGTGGTTATGCTGGACCCACCTGCATTTACCAAAAGCAGAGACAGCATACAGAATGCAGTGAACGGATACAAGGAAATTAATTTAAGGGGAATGAAACTGATCAGAAACGGAGGTTTTCTGGTTACATCCAGCTGTACCAATCTGGTACACCCGCAACTTTTTTTAGAGACTATTCATGCTGCAGCAAAGGACGCAAAGAAAAAATTGAAGCAGGTTACTTTTCAGGCACAAGCCAGTGACCATCCCATTGTATGGGGAATGGAAAATACCAACTACCTGAAATTTTTGATTGTAGAAGTTAGCGATAGATAATCAAAGAAGACTACTCTCATCGTGCTACCTGGAACTTACCAGACTCCACAATTCTGCCGCTGCGGTCCTTCAGTTGATAGATGTATAACCCTCTGAAAAAATTATCGTCAAAATAGATGGTTACTTTAGCGGAAGTAACTCGCTGTGAATTCATTTTACGCCCCATGAAATTGTAAATTTCCAAACTGTAGGATTTATCTACTGATAGATCCAATTCAAAATGAATAAACTGAGTGGCCGGGTTGGGATAGAATCGTTGGATCTTGGTTTCCACATTGCTTACTATACTATCATCAAAACCATTATTGTTCGCAACCAGAAACGTGCTGCAAACCAGTAAGACAACGCCAAAAATTGCTTTGTAAAAAATCTTCATCCAATAGTTTCTGGAATGAAAATAGGCAGAAAATGGGGCTTCTCCAAAAAACAAGAGGGCATTGCTCTCCAATTAGTTGAAAAACAATGCCCTAGATATAATTTTTTATTACAGAGATGCCAAAGTTGCCTGAATGGCTTCAAAGTTTGGAAGATCCCCGGGAGTAGCACAAACTTCAGCATATTTTACTGTTCCTTCTGCATCTATAACAAAAGCAGCACGTTTACTAACGCCTAACATTTCGAATGCAGGGAATGTTTCATATAATACGCCGTATGCTTTAGCGGCTTCCTTATTAAAATCGCTTAACAATGGAAAGTTCAGGTTTTGTTCTTTGCTGAATTTGTCCAGGGTAAAAATTGAATCCACAGAAATACCAAATACCTGTGCATTGGTGTTGTTATATAAAGCGATATTGTCTCTTACATTGCAAAGTTCAGCTGTACAAACCCCTGTAAATGCCAGAGGGAAAAACAATAAAACAACGGGTTTTCCTTTTTGCTCTTCCAGACTAACTTTTTGCTTTTCTGTATTAAAAAGAGAAAATGATGGAGCTTTTTGTCCTACTTGAATACTCATTATGATTGATTTTAAAGTGAATATATATGTTTGTACATCAACAAAAAACAGGTAAAAAGGTTTTAGGAAATCTGCATTTCCGGAACCTGATCCGGAATAACCAGCTTGCCCAGTGTTTTCGATTTAATTTCTTCCACCGAAACACCCGGGGCTCTTTCGTGCAGGTAAAAACCTTCCGGAGTAACAGAGAGTACGGCCAGGTCGGTTACAATTTTTTTAACACAGGAAACCCCTGTTAAAGGCAAACTGCAGGCTGGCAACAATTTGCTTTCTCCTTTTGGATTAGTATGCATCATTGCTACAATAATATTTTTGGCACTGGCAACCAGATCCATGGCTCCCCCCATTCCTTTTACCATTTTGCCTGGAATTTTCCAATTGGCTATATCTCCTCTCTCACTCACTTCCATAGCACCCAGAACGGTCAGATCAATTTTTCCAGCTCTGATCATTCCAAAACTTTCAGCACTGTCAAAAAATGCACCTCCCGGAATCACAGTAACAGTCTCCTTTCCGGCATTAATTAAATCCGCATCAATAGAGGCTTCATCGGGATAAGGCCCCATTCCCAATATTCCGTTCTCACTCTGAAAAACAACAGAAATACCAGAAGGAATATAATTGGCTACCAATGTAGGAATACCAATACCCAGATTCACATACATGCCGTCTTTTAATTCCTGTGCAATACGTTTTGCTATTCCAAATTTATCCAAAGCCATTTTACTCTTTTTATTAGGTTAAATACGAGTCGTTCTTCTTTCTATTCTCTTTTCATAATTTTTACCCTCGAAAATACGGTGCACATATACACCAGCTACATCCACTTCATCCGGATCAATTTCACCTGGTTCAACTAAATGCTCTACTTCTGCAATAGTGATATTACCTGCCTTTGCCATTGAAGTAGAAAAGTTTCGGGTAGCTTTCCTGAAGACAAGATTTCCGGCTTTATCTCCTTTCCATGCTTTTACAATAGCAAAATCTGCATGAATGGCTTTTTCCATTAAATACATTTTTCCGTCAAACTCTCTTACTTCTTTACCAGTAGCAATTTCAGTACCGTAACCAGCCGGAGTAAAATAAGCAGGTATTCCCATTGCTGCCATTTGTATGCCGGTAGCTAGGGTTCCCTGAGGAACCAGATCTACTTCCAGTTCGCCACTCAAGAGTTGTTTTTCAAACAAGGCATTCTCTCCTACATAACTACTGATCATCTTCCTGATCTGACGGGTTTGCAATAATAAACCCAAACCAAAATCGTCAACACCTGCATTATTGGAAATACAGGTTAGGTTCTGAACCTTATGAGCAACCAAAGCAGCGATGCTGTTTTCAGGTATTCCATTTAAACCAAATCCACCCAGCATAATTACGGCACCATTTTTTATATCTGCAGTGGCAGATAACGCATCAGTATAAACCTTATTCATTCTTATTTGGATTGTGACTTTTTATTAATCATTTCTCTTTCACGGGATGAAACGGCATCAATGGAATCAATCAAGATTTTAAATTGTTTGGGATGCGCTTCATAGTATTGATAACTATCATAAAACTTTTTCCTATTTATTCCATAGCTGCTGAAAACCTGCTCGTATAATCGAATATTCTCTTTTATCTTAAGATTCAATGTATCCTTTGCTGTAATGCGCAGATAATATTCATCCATCTTCATCATGTCCCACATAATCTTACTCATATCGTTGACAGATAGAATATGCTTTGGTACTTTTTCACTTCCGCACGCAATCAGAAAAAGAACAATCAGGAAATAAAATAGTTTTCTCACTTCAACTCCTCTTTATATTTATTGGCGTTGGGAATATCCAGCAACGATAATAATTCTACTGCTTTTTGTTTTTCTTCAAAAGTCCCTTTCTTAAAAATACCAATCAGTTCCGCCGTTTTACCCTGCATAAAAAACTGCAGAATCATGCTGTTCGGATTTTCCTTATTTAGCGCACTCAACTGAATAAGCGCCTGTAAAATATTGGCCCTTGCCTCATTCTCATTCTCTATTAACTTATCAAGCCCAGCTCTGTAGTAAGTATAAATAACATCATGAATGATATTGAATTTGTTATTAATCAGATTCTCATTCAGCCAATAACGGTTTCTCAATCCATCGAACATTCTCCAACCGGCAATCTTACTTCCTTCGGGTGCATTGTTTACAATATTCTGCGCTTTTCTGAAATAGGGTTCACCGCTTTTGGGAGAGAATGAATCGTAGTCCAGTCCAATAATCATATTGGCATAGTATGCCAGCACAGCTGTTAAATTGGCAACACCTGCATCTGTGCCCTGCACTCTGTTTTCATTGAATTCAACAGGTTGAAACTCTACATATTTAAATACCAGTTCCGGATCAATAAAATTTACCAGTGCGGCCTGATACGAAGCATTGAACACAGGCCTTGCTGCCTGAATAGTTAAAGAAGCTTTATAGACATTAGGTTCTACTGCCGATTCTATATTGATGATAAAACTGCATTCAATTTTTTCATTATCCTTAAAGACATCGTTCGTCCACTTCCTGTTATTCATGAAATTATTCAACTGCGTCTGCAAGGTGGTGAATATCTTTCTGTCTACAGTAGTAGCTACCCTTGAAGCCATTACAGTAACTTTTGCCTTAAGCTCCTGCGCCTCCAGTAAATTGGGCGAAGCAAACAAAACAATAATCAATATAATGGTTCGTATAGAATGCATGGCAAGGTTGAGTTGAACGGTAACTAAAAATAACAAAAAACGACAGTAAAATACTGTCGTTTAAATCATTTTAGAAAGAATTAGCTTATCTGAATAAGTCTGTATCTAAATTTTTTCTATGGTAAACTTTCCCTTCCATGAATTCTGTTGTAGCCAAAATTGCAGGGTTTGGCATTTTCTCATATGCGCGGGAAATTTCAATTTGCTCCTTATTCTCATGAATTTCTTCCAGACTATCTGTATGGCTGGCAAACTCTTCCAATTTGTTGTGTAATTCTTCACGCAGAGAAATATTAATCTGGTTAGCTCTTCTTGCAATAATTGCAATAGATTCATACAGATTACCTGTTTTCTCTTTTATGGAGATCAGGCTTTTGGTTTCTACCACACTGGCGGTATTGGCACTCATCTGCCTTCTTAGTTTACTCATTTTTTCCCGTTTTTTTAAGTATGTTAAGGGTTTGTGTTTTATACTTGTTTACTTCTTCCAAATATTTACTGTCGGTAAATCTTTCTGCAAATTCATTACACTCCGACAACACTTTTTCATAACGCTCTTTCTGCTTTTCTTCGTAACTCATTTCAGCATACTTGAAGTAAGACTTAATCATGAGTACCTTGTATTCATCCGATTTTTTTGAATCGGGAAAATTGTCAGCAACATTACTAAACGCAATAGCTGCAGCTTTATAAAATCCCAGATTATAATACAATTCTGCACTCAGGAATTCCTTCATCTCTAATTTTTCCCTGCATAAATCAATGATCTCTGTAGCTTCTTTAACCCTTGGCGATGTAGGATGCGTACTAATAAAAGCCTGCATCAGACCCATTGTCTTTGTGGTATTGGTTTGATCCAGTTCAACTTTGGGTGACTGTTTATAATAACAGTAGGCTCTCATGTATTCGCAGTCCTGTGTTCTGGTACTTGCAGGAAAGTTTTCTACAAAGCTTTTAAACATATTTTCCGCATTCAGATAATCCTTAATATAGAAATAGGAATACGCGTACTTATAGTACATGTCTTCATATCGCTGAGAACCTTTTAAATAAGGGAAAATATCTTCAAAGAGTCTTAACGCTTCCGGGTATTTTTTGTTGGCATAATACTGCTCCGCCATTTTGTACTTATACTCATAATCTTTGCTCTTCATTATCTTGGCAAATTTGGTAGTACAAGCGGTTCCCAAAAAAACAATAAGCAATAAAATAGTTACAATTCTACCCATAGAAGTTGGCGAATTTACGTATAAAAAGGCAATTTAAGAAGGGATTTTTGGAAATCGGGGCGGCGGCCGTTAATTAATAGCTAAAAAGGCCATCCAGCGTTTAAACCGGACAGCCTTTTTGTATTACAACTTTAGGTGATATTACTTGCTATCACCCTCTCCTTCCTGCAATTTTGCCTTGATTTCAGCAAGAGCACCTAAGTCACCTAAAGTAGCTTTTTCTACTTTAGCCTGAATGTTCTTAACTGCTTTCTTGGTGTTATCAGATTCAGCTTTTGCTTCTTTCTTAGCAGCTTCTTTTTCTTCAGCTATATGCTGCTCCCAAATACGGGCGTGGCTAAGAACGATGCGCTTTTCGTTACGGTCAAATTCAATTACTACAAATTGTGCAGTTTCATCGGCTTTAACCTGAGTACCATCTTCCTTATTCAGGTGACGGTTAGGGGCAAAACCTTCTAAACCATATTGTAATTGAATCAATGCACCCTTGTCATCTTTACGGGTAACTGTTCCTTCGTGAATAGAACCAATGGCAAAGGTTTCCTCAAGAGAATTCCAGGGATCTTCTTCCAACTGTTTGTGTCCTAACTGAAGTTTACGGTTTTCTTTGTCAATGCTAAGGATGATAACGTCAATCTGATCAGCAACTTTTGTATAGTCAGTTGGGTGATTGAAACGCTTCAACCAGCTTAAATCGCTGATATGGATCATTCCACCAATTCCTGGCTCTAACTCTACGAAAACGCCATAAGGAGTGATGTTTTTAACCAAACCTTTGTGCTTGCTGTTCTCTGGATATTTGTTTTCAATGGTGTTCCAAGGATCCTGAGTCATCTGCTTAATGCTCAAGCTCATCTTGCGGGCATCTTTATCTAAAGTAACCACTTTAGCTTCGTGCTCGTCACCTAATTTGAAGAATTCTTTCGCATTAATTGGGGTATTTGCCCAAGTAATTTCAGATACGTGAACCAATCCTTCAACACCAGGCTGAATTTCAAGGAACGCACCATAATCTTCAATATTTACTACTTTACCTTTCACTACAGAACCTTCTGCCAATCCTTCAGGTAATACATCCCATGGATGTGGGGTCAATTGCTTAAGACCAAGGCTGATACGCTTCTTGTCATCATCAAAGTCTAATACAACCACCTGTAGTTTCTGATCCATTTTCACCACTTCGCTTGGGTGAGAAATTCTACCCCATGAAATATCGGTGATGTATAGTAAACCATCCAATCCACCTAAGTCCATGAATGCACCGAAGTCAGTGATATTCTTAACGATACCTTCTAGTACCTGACCTTTTTCAAGCTTACTCATGATTTCAGCACGTTGTGCTTCAATATCACTTTCAATCAATGCTTTGTGAGATACAACGGCATTCTTGATGGTTTCGTTAATCTTAACTACTTTAAACTCCATTGTTTTACCAACAAACTGATCGTAATCAGTAACAGGCTTAACATCAATCTGAGAACCTGGTAAGAAAGTTTCCATACCAAATACATCAACGATCAATCCACCTTTTGTTTTGCTGGTAACGGTACCAGTTACTACTTCACCGGTTTTGTGAACTTCTACAATTCTTTCCCAAGCACGGAAAATTCTTGCAGACTTACGGCTCAAATGAAGATTACCGGAACGGTCTTCTTTTTCTACTACCATAACTTCCACTTCATCACCTACAGCAAGGCCTGGTAAATCACGGAATTCATTCAGAGAAACAAGACCATCACTCTTAAAACCAATGTTTACAACAACATCTGTTTTAGTAAGGGCAACAACTGCACCTTTAATGATTTCTCCGTCTTCAATCTGTACGAAAGTATTGTCGTACACTTTGTCGTACTTTTCACGCTCAGTTGCGGCGTAATGACTTACATTTCTTTTGTCAATGCTCCAGTCAAAATCGTCATGAGCAGTTTCTACTACTTCAGGTGCTTTTGTTGTCGCAGTAGGAACGTTAGCGGCTTCTGAAGCGGCTGCGCTCTCCTGAGCATCTGCGTTTAGTTGTTTATTAAATAAAATCATACAATAACCCGATGGTTTTAATCGGGGGGCAAAGGTAGCATTTATTGTTAAATCTCAGCTTATAAATGGCATTATTCCCATTACCTATTGCATTTATAGTATAACTTTTTCGTTATACTATAAATCAAATAACCAAAATCTGATGAAAACCAATCTATTCTGCCTAATTATAGGTGGTCATTTGGGGGCTCAGTTTGTGCTCAGTCCCATGATTCAAGGGTGGAACGGGCACTACGAGGACAGAAAAAAGCCATTAAGGCCCAGTTAATGGCAAAAAAGCCGAAAGAGCCAAAGCTACCTTCGTAGATTCTAAGCAGAATTTGTAAATTGGCGGCCTAATCAATCGCTACTCAAATTCTAAAATTATTTTTATTCGGATGCTTTGCAACTTGCAGCCTGTTAACCGGATTTGCCCAGAAAGGAAATCATCGGAACCCCGCTAACATAAAGAAAATTCAGGAGTTTCAAAAAAAATATAAATGCAGGGGGGAAAAACATGCAGGTAATTCATCCAAGCAAATCGGATGGAACTCCTGACATGCGTTATAAAGCCAACAAGGTAAAAAAGCTGCCAAGAAAACGCCTGCAAAAAATCAGGTCAATAAACATATAAGCAACCCTTAAAAAAACAAAAATCCGCCCCGAACAATCAGGGCGGATTTTTTATTGAAAACATTTTGCATTAATCAGCTTTCAAAGCCTTGTCTAAAAGGAATATTAAATGCGTTCTGTGCGCCTTGGTATCTTCGTTAGGAGAAACCGCTGCAGCCAGTTTGGTTCTCAGCTTACGCAATGTATACAAAGCAGCCGATTTGGATACTTCATCCAAAGTTGAAGCAGGTGCAATTAAGTTAGCAGCCCCTTTTACAAAACTGATTTGTAAGTAACGGCGATACATATTTACATTGGTATTGATGTCGGCATCAAAAATGCCTTTAACCAAATCACCCATTACATCAACAACACCATATTCATTTCCGTATAAACGGGTATTATTGATTCTCTGCAAAGTGATGGGATTCAAAATATGCGCCAAAGCACCATTCACCTGTAAACCTAAAAAGTTGTTGGTCACTTTAAAGTCTTCACCGTTTCCTGGCTGATTAAAACCACGACGCTGCATTTGCAGATAAGGGAATACCTGGGTGTCTGCTTCAAATGCATTCGGAGCAAATACATACTTGGTTAATACTTCCATCGCTTTCTTTTGCGTAGCATACGGTGTTGGTGTATAAGGCTTGTTACCGGAATTTTGCTCGGGGAAACTGCGATCAATGTAAACGCCACCAATATAACGGCTGACTGCATTGATCTGACCACTACGCTGTCCCTGTAACATACTGTATCTGGCTCTCAATTCTGCATATGACTGACCAGGCTTAGTATATTTCTGAACCAGTTTACCCATCACATTATTCACTAGTTTAAAACGTTCTTCGGCATAGGCAATGGCATCACTGCTCATGTCATTCACATTCACTCTGGGATCAATTGCCTTACCGGGAGCACGCATATCATCTCCATCATTACCGAATGCCAGCTTAGGGTCATTACTTCTGGATAATATTTTAGTTAACATGGCTTCCTCTTCTGATTCATTAAAGGGTGTATAGCCATATTCAATAGCCCAGATATCATAAGGTCCGGCTTTGGTAGTATAATAATCTCCCTGTATGCTTCTGTCTAAAGAAATATTAATTGCAGGATAATCCATCACAGAACCAATCAATCCGATTTTGCGGGTAATAGCCGTGTTATGTACTTCTGAAGGCGAAAGCATCTGACTGCTCTTCATATTGTGATTCAGTCCAAGCGTATGCCCCATTTCATGCATGATCAGGTAAATTAAAAACTGCTCATGCATGGCTTTTACTTCCTCAGGACTGGCGTTGGTTGCTTCAAGTGTAGTTAACCCTGCTGTATATTGCATCTTTAATTCAGTACCAATATTGCAATTAAATGCATGTTGATGCTCCATGCCAGGGAAAATCAGTTGAGGCATGGAAGGTCCGTTGAACAATTCATCCTGAATAGGTGATGCACTTCCGGAATACCATTCAACTGTGATATCTGATCCTAATATCTGACCCGTTCTCGGATTCACGAAACTGGGTCCAATAGCACCATAAGAAGGTTGCGCAGAAGAAACCCATCTGATTACATTGTATCGGATATCTGCGGGATCCCATTTGGCATCATCCGGCATGATTTTCATTTGAACGGCATTCTTGAAACCTGCTTTTTCAAAAGCTTCATTCCATTTTAATCCTGCATCCAAAATAATTTGTCTGTACTCAACAGGAGTGGTATTCTCTACCCAGAATACAATGGGTTCTACCGGCTCGCTTACTGCAGCAGCAGGGTCTTTCTTTTTCAAAAACCAGCGATTGATCATGTCCTTATACGGTACAGTATTAATACTGGTCATATTGGTTCTCTGCTGCATAAAATAACCCACACGCGGATCATCTCTTCTTGCCCTGAAATCATTTTTAGGCATTTCAAGGAAACTATGTTGCATTCTCACACGAACATATCTGGGATCAACAACATCAGGTCCTCCGCTGGCTAAAGTAGAAGGATTATCATAAGACAAATCCACTACAACATCCGTATTATTCGGATAAGATCTGATATCGGCATATTTGGATTTGGTGGGATTTAAACCGCCGAGATTAAAAATGAACATCGCCATAGGGCTGGGTGCCATCTGGGGTTTTACCGGATCCATTTTCTCGCTTAAGAAAAGACCATCCACACTAATCAGGTATCCGTTCTCATCTTCGATGCTGAATTTATCATTGAAGAAAACAGCCTCAGGTTTGTCAACATCCGCCGACTTACTTACTGCATTCTTTGGATCATAGTAAAAGTTGGTGTTCACTTCAGAAAACTCCAGTTTGTCAAAAGCCCTTTTTATTTTATATACTGCTGTATTTCTATGCATGCTCTGATTCAGAAACAAAGTAGTAGGACCGCTGATGGAAAAGCTCTGATAAATGAATTCTTTTTCCAACTGGTCTTTTCTTACATACATCTGCAAACTACCAGTAGCCGTATCCTGGTATAAGGTAAATAGTCCTTCTATTTTTTTATTGCCCTTTGTTTTTTCAGCAACAGTAGGTTTTTTAGGTGCAGCTGTTTTTGCAGAATCCAATGCAGATTTTGCAGGAGGAGTTGGAACCTGCTGTGCATTTACAAAGGTGCTAACACCCAATAAAAAGACAGCAGAGCCAATAACATATTTTTTCATACAAATAGTTTAGTGGATGACAAATTATGCATTCTTCTAATAGGCAGAATGGAATTAACAAAATCTTTGATGACTGGTTATTAGCCAACCAGAATCAGCTATTAGCCTTTATGGGCGGAACCTTTAATAAACATAAATGGCCTCTCCCCTTTTGGTGACATCAAGTTAAGACTGTAAATAGTTTTCTAATTGTGTGATGGTTTGCTGTTGACTTAGAATCGTCTCTGTCACCACATCGTTCATGCTGATGATTCCGGCCAGTTGGTCATTATGCATTACAGGCAAATAACGAATCCTTCTGTTGCTCATCAATTGCATACAGTGTTCAACTGTATCTGTTAAAGTGATGGAATGAAAATCAGCACTCATAATTTCACTTACCGGTGTATCGCTGGAATGCCTTCCCATTAGAATCACTTTTCTGGAGTAATCACGCTCTGTCAATATTCCTAAGAAACGTTCTTTATCCATAACCACAACAGAACCTATGTTTTTTTCTGCCATGACTCTTAAGGCTTCTATTACGGTAGTATCAGGAGCAACAACGGTTACCTGAGCACCTTTACGGTTGAGAATATCGCTTACTTTATGCATAGAAAATATTTTCTTGCAATAAGTTAAGCAAAGAAATTGAGTTATGCAAACTTTTGGGCAATGGCAGTGGCAGCTATAAATCCGCTGGTCCAGGCATGCTGAAAGTTAAATCCCCCCGTTATGCCATCTACATCCATCACCTCCCCTGCAAAATAAAGACTTGGAATGATTCTGCTTTCCATGGTCTGGGGATTGATTTCAGACAGGGAAATACCTCCGGCTGTAACAAATTCTTCTTTAAAGGTTGTTTTACCTGAAACAGTAAAAACACTATTGGTTAAAAGCTGAATCAATTTATTCTGTTGCGCAGATTTCAATTCAGCCCATTTGGTATTCGTATCAATTCCTGCCTGCTCCAATAAAAAATTCCATAAACGATTGGGCAAAGCGAAGGGAGACTTAGTTCCCATCTTCAGTGCTACCATTTGATCTCGGTAAAAAGTCCATTCGTTTCTTAAGGCGGTTTCATTCATTTCGCCTAACCAGTTTACGGCAACTTCAAATTGATAATTACGTTCAGCCAGTTGTCTGGCTCCCCATGCAGATAATTTGAGTACTGCAGGACCACTCAATCCCCAATGGGTAATGAGCAAAGGACCAGCCTCTTTTAATTTGGATCCGATAACTTTAATGGAAACATTTGGTACAGACACACCCATTAAAGCAGTAATGGGATGCTTAGGCAGATTTAAGGTAAACAAGGAAGGAACAGGTTCTACAATATGATGTTCTGTATTTTTCAACCAGCTGAACATCGACAGCTTGGGCAAACCACCACAGGCAACACAAACTGCATCTGCTAAAATGGCTTCATTTTTTTCTGTGATTATTTGCCATTGTTCATGCAGTTTAGTCAGGGTTTGCACACCGGTATTCGTGCGAACTTTAACCTTGTACAAATCCGCTTCACGCAATAAACAATCAATAATAGTAGCAGACTGGTTGGTAACCGGAAACATTCTGCCGTCGGATTCGGCATGAAGTTTTACGCCTCTTTCTTCAAACCAGTTAATGGTGTCCCTGGTATTGAACTGGTGAAAAGCCTTTTTGATAAATTGCTCCCCACGAGGATATTTTTTTACCAGGGATGGAATATCAAATAATTCATGCGTGGTATTGCATCTGCCGCCACCACTGATTCTTACTTTAGATAGCAGCTTAGCTGATTTTTCTAATAGTATCACTTCCAAAGCCGGATGCAATCTTGCAGCATTCACCGCGCAGAAAAATCCCGCAGCCCCTCCTCCAACTACAACCAGCTTTTTCATTTACGTTAACGGACTAATAGTAAGTGCTATTCAAATGTGGATTGGCTTTTTCTTCTGCTTCAATAATACTGTAATCAGAAAGAATTAATGCCTCATTTCTTTTAACACAAACATCGTGTTCAAAATGCACAGAAGGTTTGCCATCTCTGGTTTTAATAGTCCATCCATCTTCTTCAGTATACACTTCACGACTACCCAAATTGATCATTGGCTCAATGGCCAGTACCAGATTTTCTTTCAATTTAGGTCCAGTGCCCCTTTTGCCATAGTTAGGCATCTGTGGATCTTCGTGTAAGCTTCTACCCAGGCCATGACCAACCAATTCTCTTACAACCCCATAGCCATGTTTTATTTCGGTATGTTCTTGTATAGCAAAAGCGATATCGCCAATCCGATTATTTACAATCGCTTTTTCAATTCCTTTATATAGAGACTCTTTGGTAACCTTAACCAGTTCTATTGCTGCCGGATCGGCATCACCCATTATAAAAGTATAAGCGTGATCACCATGCCAGCCATTTAATATGACTCCCATATCAATGGAAATGATATCGCCGTTTTTTAAGGGCGTATCATTAGGAAATCCATGAACAACCACATCGTTCACAGATGCACAAATAGTGAAAGGATACCCTCTGTAATTTAAAAATGAAGATTGGGCATTGTGCTTTTGAATAAAATTGGCACAAAGCTTATCAATTTCAAGCGTTGTTATTCCTGGCTTCAATGCTTTGGCAACTTCAGCCAAAGTTTTGCTTACTAAAAGGGCAGCTTCTTTCATTAAAGCTATTTCCGCATCCGTTTTATATATGATCATCTCTTTATTTCTTCTGGTCATTGTCTATTAAAAAGTAAACCTGTTTAGCATAGCCAAACAGGTTTACAAAGTTCGTTATTTTATTTGATACTAGATGGTTGAACTGGTTACACCCTGTCTTCCCTGAACTCTTCCGCTATTCATTAATCCATCGTATTGACGCATTAACAAATAGGTTTCAATTTGCTGTAAGGTATCCAATACAACACCTACCATAATTAACAAAGATGTTCCACCGAAGAAGGTACTGAAACCCTGTGTTACACCCAGACGCTGAGCAAAACCAGGAAGAATACCAACCAATGCAAGGAAAATAGCACCAGGTAAAGTAATCTTATCCATGATTGCGCCAATATAGTCTGCAGTAGGCTGACCAGGCTTAACACCAGGTACAAAACCATTGTTTCTCTTTAAATCTTCAGCAATCTGCTTTGGATTAAATATTAATGCTGTGTAAAGGAAAGTGAAACCAATTACCATTACAGAGTAAATTAACATATACCATGCATTGCTATGATCGTTAAAGATCTTTACAATACCAGAGGCAGAATCTAAATTAGTAAAGGAAACCAATGTAGGCAGGAACATGATAGCCTGAGCAAAAATGATTGGCATAACACCAGCACTATTCACCTTAACAGGTAAAAACTGACGCGCACCTCCAAATTGTCTGCTACCAATGATTTGCTTAGCATAGTTAACAGGTATTTTTCTAACACCCTGAACCAGGATAATCAATCCCATGATGATGGAAACCAATACAGCCATCTCAATCAAGAAGATTAATAAACCACCACCGCCACTTACACCTTTAGCACCAAATTCCTGGATAATGCTTTGCGGTAAACGGGCAAGGATACCAACCATGATGATAATAGAAGTACCATTACCTAATCCTTTGTCCTGAATTCTTTCACCTAACCACATAACAAACAAAGTACCTGCAGTTAATGTAACAACGGTTGAAAACCAGAAGAAAGGCTTATAAGCTGGTAAAATAGCTTCGGCATATCCGGGACTATTCAGGTAAGCTACATAAGCGCCTGCTTGGAATAAAGTAACCAATACTGTCAGGTATCTGGTCCACTGATTGATTTTTTTACGACCACTCTCTCCTTCTTTCTGAACCTTCTGTAACTGGGGAACCAAAATGGTCATCAATTGCATAAAGATAGAAGCGGAAATATAAGGCATGATACCTAAGGCAAGAATAGAAGCTTGTGAAAAGGCACCACCGGCAAACATATCAAATATGCCCAAGAGGCCATTGCTCTTAGCTGAATTGGCAGCTGCTTCAATTTTATTCGGATCAATACCTGGTAAAACGATATGCGTACCAAAACGATAAGTTAACACCAATGCAAGAGTTACAATAATTTTATTACGTAACTCTTCAATGGTCCAAATATTCTTAAAAGTCTGAACTAGTTTTTTCACTTCACTAAATTAAATGGCGTTAAACTTAATTATTTGATAATCTCAACTGTTCCGCCTGCAGCTTCAATAGCAGCTTTTGCTTTTTCGCTGATGGCGTTAATCTTGAAACTAAGCTTAGACTTCAGTTCACCATTACCTAATACCTTAACACTATCAGTACGGTTGATTAAACCATTGATGTATAAATTCTCAAGAGAAATTTCAGTGAAACCGTATTTCTCTACTAACTGATCTAACTGACCTAAATTGAATACTTTGTACTCAACTCTGTTGTTGTTCTTGAATCCACGCTTAGGAATTCTACGCTGAATAGGCATCTGACCACCTTCGTGTGCCATTTTGCTCTTGTAACCAGCACGGCTCTGACCACCCTTATTACCTTTGGTTGAAGTACCACCTTTACCAGATGCTTCACCACGACCTAATCTCTTTTCTCTTTTTACTGAACCTTCAGCAGGCTTTAAATTGTGTAGTTTCATTTTACTTTGATTTTGAACTTACGGGGTATCACCCCTCGCGTTGTTTATAATAAATAAAAGTCAGGAGTAAAGATATCCGCATGAAGCGGTATATCCAAACTACTGACTTAAAAAATTTTTAATTAAGCAACTTCTTCAACCTTCACCAGGTGGCTAACTTTGTTAACCATACCTAATATTTGTGGAGTAGCTTCTACTTCTCTAGAGGCATTCAACTTCTTTAAACCAAGCGCAATAAGGGTTTGCTTCTGACGCTCAGGTCTGTCGATACCGCTTTTTATTTGTGTGATTTTAATCTTTTTCATAAATATTATCCGTTGAATACTTTGCTCAATTTAATGTTACGTCCTTTAGCAACCTGAACTGGTTCTCTCAAAAGGCTTAACGCTTTGATAGTAGCTTTAACTACGTTGTGAGGATTTGCAGATCCAAGGCTTTTAGCAAGTACGTCGGTAATACCAGCACTTTCCAAAACTGAACGCATGCTACCACCCGCGATAACTCCTGCTCCGTGTGCAGCTGGCTTAATAAGTACTTTAGCAGCACCATCTTTAGCCCACTGTTCGTGAGGAATTGTTCCGTGCATAACCGGTACTTTCACAAGATTTTTCTTAGCATCTTCAATACCCTTAGCAATTGCTTCCTGTACTTCTTTTGCTTTACCAAGACCCTGTCCTACAATACCATTTTCGTTTCCAACAACAACAAGTGCAGAGAAACTGAATGTACGGCCACCTTTTGTGGTTTTTACCACACGGTTAATAGCAACAACCTTATCTTTTAATTCGATGTCGCCACCCGCTTTTACTTTATTTACGCTTACTTTAGACATTTATTGAGCGATTAAATTGATGTTAGTAATTAGAATACCAGACCACCTTCTCTTGCTCCGTCTGCTACAGACTTCACACGGCCATGATATAGATTTCCACCTCTGTCAAATACACAATTAGTTAAACCCAGAGCCAAAGCTTTAGTTGCAACTGCAGCACCTACCATTTTAGCTTTTTCAATCTTGGTAACTTTCTGAGCAGCGATGTCTTTATCTCTTGAAGATGCAGCAGCTAAAGTAACTCCATTATCATCATCAATTAATTGTGCATAGATTTCGGCATTGCTTCTGAATACAGAAAGGCGTGGCTTTACAGCTGTACCAGCAACCTTCTTACGGATGCGGTATCTAATTTTCTGCCTTTGAATTAATTTACCCATTGTTTTTTATTTTATACCTCCGATTCGGCCGGGGGATTGTTAGATTAATTATTTACCTGCTGATTTACCTGCTTTTCTTCTTAAGATTTCACCAGCGTATTTCACACCTTTTCCTTTGTATGGTTCAGGCTTACGTAAGCTTCTCAATTTAGCAGCAACTTGACCAATTAATTGCTTGTCAATTCCTTCAAGGAAAACTTTAGGATTCTGACCTTTTTCGTTGCTGGTAGCAACTTTCAATTCACTTGGGATTTCAATGATAATATTGTGAGAGTAACCCAAAGAAAGGTCTAAAAGGTTTCCGGTATTAGCTGCTTTAAAACCAACCCCTACTAACTCTAATTCTTTTTTATAACCTTCAGTTACACCCTTCACCATATTGTTTACTAAAGAACGGTATAGACCGTGCATGGCGCGGTGACGGATTTGATCTGTAGGTCTGGTAAATGTAATATTACCTTCATTAATGTTAACAGTGATATCTCTGTCAATTGCTTGAGACAATTGTCCTTTAGGACCTTTTACTGTTAATACGTTCTCTGCATCAACGGTGATGGTTACACCTGCTGGAACTACTACTGGTTGTTTACCAATTCTAGACATAGTCGATTTTTGTTTTTATGATTATGAATGCACCGTGTTCAGCCACGACTAAGAGGCTTAATTGTCGGAACTCATTAGATTAAGAAATGTAACACAATACTTCACCACCCACATTCTGAGCCTTGGCTTGCTTATCAGTCAATACTCCTTTTGAAGTACTTAAGATTGCAACTCCTAAACCATTGATTACTCTTTTGATTTCAGCAGGCTTAGCATACTGACGCAAACCTGGACGGCTTACTCTTTCCAAAGAGCGGATTGCTGGTTGTTTGGTAGCAGGATCATACTTAAGCGCAATCTTAATAAGACCTTGCTTGTTATCGTCTTCGAATTTATACTTCAGAATATAACCCTGATCGTATAAGATTTCTGTTAAACGCTTCTTTAAATTGGAAGCAGGAATTTCAACCAGTCTGTGACCAGCCAACTGAGCATTACGAATTCTAGTTAAGAAGTCTGCTATTGGATCAGTTACCATATTATTTTTATTATATCAGTTCTAAATTTTGTTTTAGCAGCGGGTAAATTACCAGCTTGCTTTCTTTACGCCTGGAATCATACCATTCAAAGCCATGTCACGGAAAATAACCCTTGACAGACCAAAATAACGCATGTATCCTTTAGGTCTTCCTGTAAGCTGACAACGGTTTTTTAAACGTACCGGAGAAGCATTCTTAGGTAGTAGATCCAATGCTGCATAATCACCTGCTGCTTTTAAAGCTGCACGCTTTTCAGCATACTGAGCTACCATTTTCTCGCGCTTTCTTTGTCTGGCTTTTACTGATTCTTTTGCCATAATTTTTTTGTTCTGAGTTTAATTAATCTTTCTTGGTTCCTTTAAACGGCATACCCAATTCTTTCAAAAGCTCGTAAGCTTCTTCGTTGGTATTTGCAGTTGTAACAAAAGTGATATCCAATCCGGTGATTTTATTTACTTTATCAATATCAATTTCAGGGAAAATGATTTGTTCAGTAACACCTAAAGTATAGTTACCTCTACCATCAAATGCTTTGTCGCTGATTCCTTTGAAATCACGTACACGTGGTAAAGCAACAGATACCAATCTGTCAAGGAATTCGTACATTTTTTCACCTCTCAAAGTTACACGGGCACCAATTGGCATTCCCTTACGCAATTTGAAGTTAGAAATGTCTTTCTTAGACATCGTAGGAACTGCTTTCTGACCAGTGATCATGTTCAATTCTTCTACAGCAATGTCTACTAGTTTCTTATCTGTAACCGCACCATTAACACCACGGTTAATACAGATTTTTTCTAGTTTAGGAGCTTGCATTACAGTTGTGTAAGCAAACTTCTTCATAAGAGCAGGTACAACTTCTTTAGTGTACTTTGCTGCTAATCTCGGTGTATATTTCTCTGTACTCATTATTTGATTACCTCCCCAGATTTTTTAGATACACGTATTAATTTACCATTCTCACGGGTACTCTTCACTTTGGTTGGCTCGCTTTTCTTGGCATCCCACAACATTACATTACTGATGTTGATTGGCGCTTCTACTTTCACTATACCACCTTTGGTATTTTGAGCAGATGGCTTGGTGTGCTTGGTTACGATATTCACTCCTTCTACAACTACACGACCTTTATCGATAATCACTTCCAATACTGTGCGAGGCTTTTTCAAATCCTTGTCATCACCGGCAATTACCACTACGGTATCACCTTTCTTGATGTTGAATTTGGGCTTAAATCTTGTACTCATTTTATTTAGCTTTTAGCTTTTTTTATAATACTTCAGGAGCAAGAGAAATAATTTTCATATAACCCTTATCACGCAACTCTCTTGCTACTGGTCCAAAGATACGTGTACCGCGAGGCTCATCAGAGTTGTTTAACAACACTACTGCGTTGTCATCAAAACGGATGTAAGAACCATCTTTTCTGCGGAGTTTGTTTTTAGTACGAACAATAACTGCTTTAGATACTGTTCCTTTTTTAACACCACCTGCAGGAATTGCGTCTTTAACCGTAACAACAATTTTATCGCCGATTTTAGCATAATCCTGACCGCTGTTACCAAGTACCTTAATACAAAGTACCTCTTTAGCGCCACTATTGTCAGCTACATTTAACCTGCTTTCTTGCTGAATCATTTTATTTAGTTTGAAATTTTACATTTAAGCATCAGATACCTGTTGAGGTATAAGAAACCCAAATCAATATTGTTATTTCGCTTTTTCTACAATTTCAACCAGTCTCCAACGCTTGGTTTTACTAAGCGGACGAGTTTCCATGATCTTTACCACATCACCGATGGTGCACTCTCCCTTCTCATCATGAGCATGGAATTTGGTAGTTTTCTTTACGAACTTACCGTAGATAGGGTGTTTTACTTTTCTTTCAACCGCAACAGTGATGGTTTTATCCATTTTATCGCTGGTAACGATCCCTGTCCTTGTTTTGCGCAAATTTCTTTCAGCCATTGTGTTTAATTTATGGTTTAAATACCCATTTCTTTTTTCTTCAATTCCGTTTTAATACGGGCGATGTCTCTACGAAGTCCACGAATAGTCATTGGATTTTCAAGTGGAGAGATAGCGTGAGCAAATTCCAGTTTCTTTAAACGAAGTTCGTCTTCCTGGATTTTAGCTCTAAGATCTGATACACTTAGATCCTTTAGATTTTTGTTGAATTCGTATGTTTTTTTATTAGCCATTGCAATTTCTTTTATTGGTTATGCTTGCAAATCTCTTCTTACGATGAACTTGGTTGCGATTGGTAATTTTTGTGCTGCAAGACCCATCGCTTCTTTAGCTACAGCTTCAGAAACGCCATCGCATTCAAAGATGATACGTCCTGGCTCAACAACAGCAGCCCAGTATTCAGGGTTACCTTTACCCTTACCCATTCTCACTTCAGCAGGCTTATGAGTGATGATTTTATCAGGGAATACTCTGATCCATACATTACCCTCACGCTTCATAGCACGAGTCATGGCCTGACGGGCAGATTCAATTTGGCGGTTGGTTAACCAGATGGGTTCCAATGCTTTTAAGGCAAATGATCCAAATGATATAGCAGTTCCACGCTTAGCAACTTCGCGAATGCGTCCTTTCTGCTGTTTCCTATGTTTGCTTCTTTTCGGCTGTAACATTTTTTAGTTTTTTGGTCCACGAAATGAATTCGTAGTTATTTAAAACTTTAGTAATGATTATTACTAATTCTTATTAGTTTCTGCGTTCTCCTCTTCCACCACCTCTTCTATCGTCTCTTCTGTCTCCGCCTCTTCTTTCATCAGATCCAGATCTTTCTCTTCTGTCGCTCATATCGTTCTTGCCACCAACAAAGTTTGGATTCAATTCACGCTTTCCTAATACTTCACCTTTACAGATCCATACTTTGATACCAATCTTACCATATACAGTCTGAGCAAATACATTGGCATAATCTATATCCATACGGAAAGTATGCAATGGAGTACGACCTTGTTTGAATTCTTCGCTACGTGCAATTTCAGCACCACCCAAACGACCGCTTAATTTTACCTTGATACCTTCAGCACCCATACGTAAAGTAGAGGCGATAGCCATTTTGGTAGCGCGTTTAAAGTTGATACGATTTTCAATCTGACGAGCGATGGTATCACCTACGATAGTAGCATCCAGTTCAGGACGACGGATTTCCAAAATATTAATTTGAACATCGTCTTTACCGGTCAACTTCTTCAATTCTTCTTTGATACGATCAACCTCGTTACCACCTTTACCGATGATAATACCTGGCTTAGAAGTATGAATAGTTACAATCAATTTACCAAGCGTACGCTCGATAACGATTTTTGCGATTCCACCTTTGTTGATACGGGCACTTAGGTAGGTACGGATCTTATGATCTTCGATCAGTTTGGATGCATAGTCTTTCTTACTACCATACCAGTTACTGTCCCATCCGCGGATGATGCCTAACCTGTTACCAATTGGATTTGCTTTCTGACCCATATAATGGTTTTACTAATTAGTTTTTAGAATCTACGATTAATGTTACATGGTTGCTGCGCTTACGTACTTTGTAGCCACGACCTTGTGGTGCAGGGCGCATACGCTTTAATACTCTACCGCCGTCAACGAATACGGTCTTTACAATCAGACTACTGTCTGCAGCATTTGATCCGCTGTTTTTTTGCTCCCAGTTACTGATAGCGCTCTTCAACAACTTTGCCAATGGAGTGGCATTGTGCTGAGGATGATGCTCCAGAATAGCAAGTGCTTTTTCCACTTCCATTCCGCGGATCACATCGGCTAACAGGCGCATTTTACGCGGACCTGTTGGATAATTGTTCAGTTTAGCTACTGCTTCCATTTCTTTTTTTGTTTGATGTATGGGGATTAACCCTTACAGTTATTTTTTAGTTCCTGCGTGTCCTCTGAAGTTTCTTGTAGGAGCAAATTCACCTAATTTGTGACCTACCATGAATTCTGTTACGTAAACAGGGATAAACTTATTTCCGTTATGAACGGCGAAAGTATGTCCAACAAAATCAGGTGTGATAGTGCTGCGACGACTCCAGGTTTTGATAACGTTTCTCTTTGCTTTTCCGTCGTTAATCGCAACTACTTTACCTTCTAGGTTAGCGTCTACGTAAGGACCTTTTTTAATCGAACGACCCATAATTATTTGAGTTTACTGGTCTATTAGTTATTTTAATTATTTCTTCTGGTTAAATTATTTAGCCAGTTTTTTACCATTTCTGCGCTGGATGATTAGCTTATCGCTACCTTTTCCTTTGGTACGAGTCTTCTCACCTTTAGCGTACTTACCGGTTCTGCTACGAGGATGACCTCCGGAAGCTCTACCTTCACCACCACCCATTGGGTGATCAACCGGGTTCATCGCAACACCTCTTACGCGTGGACGAATACCTTTCCAACGATTCTTACCGGCTTTACCAGCAGTTTCTAGGTTATGGTCGCTGTTAGAAACCACACCAACGGTAGCATAACAGTTAATTAATACTTTTCTCAACTCACCAGAAGGCATTTTCAATACAGCGTATTTTTCTTCCTTGTTGGCTAACTGAGCAGAAGCACCAGCACTTCTTACCATTTTACCACCCTGACCAGGTTGTAATTCAATATTGTGGATGATGGTACCCAAAGGCATATTTTTCATAGCCAATGCATTCCCAACTTCAGGAGCAACTGCATCACCTGCAATTACTGTCTGACCTACCTGAATACCCTGAGGGGCAATAATGTAGCGCTTTTCGCCATCAGTATATTGAACCAATGCAATAAATGCAGTACGGTTTGGATCGTATTCAACAGATACTACTGTAGCAGCAATATCTCTCTTATTACGCTTGAAATCAATAATACGGTAGTGATGCTTGTTTCCACCACCCATGTAACGCATAACTCTACGACCCTGAGAGTTACGGCCAGCAGTGCTTTTTTGAGGCTCTAACAAGCTCTTCTCAGGCTTATTAGTAGTAATCTCAGCATAAGCATTTCCAATTCTCCAACGAGTTCCTGCTGTGATTGGTTTGTACTTTTTTAGTGCCATTGTTTATTTTTTTGTGCGGAATTCTCAGCTCCGCTGCTATAAATTAAATATTTGCGTAAAGATCAATTGTTTCCCCTTCTGCTACAGTTACATAAGCTTTCTTGTAAGCAGACTTCATACCCTGAATAAAACCAGCTTTAGTGTAACGGGCTTTATTTTTACCTGGAGCTACTGCAGTGTTAACATCTACTACGTTTACACCGTAGAAATCTTCAATAGCTTTCTTGATCTCCAACTTGTTTGCCTTACGATTTACCTTGAAAGCATATTTTCTTAGCGAATCCTGCTGAGCGTTTGCTTTTTCGGTTAATATAGGCTTTATTAAAATTTCTGACTGTCTCATTTTGTATGATTGAAACGTTACTTAAATTAAGCTGCTGCTTCTTCTTCGTTGAAGATTTTCACAGTGTTCTCTGTTATTACTAATACATCTGCATTCATGATATCGTAAGTGTTAATGTCAGCTAACAAAGTGCTACCCACATTTGGAACGTTACGAGTACTTAGGTACAGATTATCGTTGTACTCAGGTAAAACAATTAGTGCTTTTTTATCAGCAACTTTCAGGTTACCCATGATGTCAACCAATTGCTTGGTTTTTGGTGCATCCATTTTAATTTCTTCTACTACTACAATAGCACTTTCTTTTGCTTTGTAACTTAAGGCAGAAATCTTAGCCAAATCCTTCACTTTACGGTTCAATTTGAAATCGTAAGCGTGAGGCTTAGGTCCGAAGATGGTACCACCACCCTTGTATAAAGGGTTACGGATATTACCTTTACGAGAACCACCGGTTCCTTTTTGCTTGTGCAGTTTGCGGCTTGCACCTTGTACTTCTGCACGGGTTTTAACCTTGTGCGTTCCGGAACGACGAGCGGCTAAGTATTGCTTAACAGCTAGGTAGATAACGTGGTCATTGGGTTCAATACCAAAGATTTCCTGTGGTAATTCAACCGTTCTACCGGTTTTCTGTCCTTTTATATCTAATACATCTACTTGCATGATCTTTCAATTAATCTGTCAATTAAACAGGGTGATTATTTCTGAATTAAAACGATAGAACCGTTGTGCCCTGGAACAGATCCACTGATCAGGATATAGTTCTTTTCTGAAAATATTTTAACTACTTTCAAACCTTTCATTTTAACACGGTCTCCACCCATACGACCGGCCATTCTCATACCCTTGAATACACGAGATGGATAAGAAGATCCGCCTATAGAACCTGGAGCACGCTGACGATCGTGCTGACCATGCGATGCTTCACCCACACCAGAGAAACCATGGCGCTTTACAACACCCTGGAAACCTTTACCTTTTGTGGTTCCAACAACTTCTACAGTATCACCTTCAGAGAAGATATCTACTGTTACAGTTTCACCTAAATTCTTTTCTATTGAATAGTTGCGAAATTCTTTAACGAATTTCTTGGCTGGAGTCTGAGCCTTTGCGAAGTGATTGATTTCGGCTTTGGTAGCGTGCTTTTCTTTCTTGTCGCCGAATGCTAATTGTACTGCAGAATAACCATCAGTTTCCTGCGTCTTGATTTGAGTTACGGTATTCGGAGCAACTTCAACGATGGTGCAAGCAGTTTGCTTACCATCTTCGGCGAAGATGCTGGTCATGCCGATTTTTTTTCCAATAATTCCTTTCATCGTTTTGCGGTTTATGCCCCGCTCGGTTATGAGGACATCCCACCGATGAAGCGGGATTCAATCCTAGTTTGCTACCGACCTTTTCCTTTGTTTTCCTCTTTAAAAAGGAAGGGGAAGTACCGGTAGTAAACAAACCTCGAAGGGCCTGTTTATATGTTATCCACCAGCTTCATTATAAAGCTGATGATTTATTTTTTAATCAGAGCTGCTTTCTCGTTTTAATCCGATTGGCAGATAATATATTTAGTAAGAACTAATGCTGTCTGCTATCAAACAGCGGCTTGATTTATCAAGCTTTAATTTCAACCTCAACACCAGATGGCAAATCCAATTTGCTTAAGGCATCTACTGTTCTTGAAGAAGAAGTGTAAATATCCATCAGACGCTTGTGCGTAGCTAACTGGAACTGCTCACGGCTCTTCTTATTAACGTGTGGTGAACGCAATACAGTGAAAATTTTCTTATGAGTAGGCAAAGGAATTGGACCTGTTACTACTGCACCTGTACTACGTACTGTCTTGACGATCTTCTCTGCAGATTTATCTACAAGATTGTGATCGTATGATTGTAATTTGATTCTGATTCGCTGAGACATAGTCAAAAACCAATTTTTACGTTGGGGTTGCAAAGGTAAGGAGGTGTAATTGAACAGACAAGTTTTTTATGTTTTTTTTCGCCTTTTTTGGGGATTTATTTTTTATTTTTTGTCAAAAAACCTGGTTTTCCACAAAATTGGCATTAATATTAAACTTAAAATTTATATAATAGAACCTATTAAGTTCCTAAAACAGGCATTCAATGCCTTCTTCTGCCCTCTTAAACAACAGTCGTTTTATTTACACCCTACTGTCATCTTATAAAAAAACGCCCCGATAAATCGGGGCGCATATTTCAAGTCAAGTATAATTCAGACGAGATGAAATTATTCATCGTTCTTCACCTTACCCTTGTTCTTTGCCATTACTTCTTCAGCAACGTTATTAGGTGCTGGATTGTAATGAGAGAACTCCATGGTAGATGTTGCACGACCAGAGCTCAAAGAACGCAATTGGGTTACATAACCAAACATTTCGCTCAATGGAACTTTAGCCTTGATAACCTGAAGGTTTGCACGGCTGTCCATACCTTCCAGCATACCACGACGACGGTTCAAGTCACCGGTAACATCACCCATGTACTGATCTGGAGTTAGTACTTCTACTTTCATGATAGGCTCTAACAATGTAGGCTTAGCCTTACGTCCCGCTTCACGGAAACCAGACTTAGCACACAATTCAAAGCTCATCGCATCAGAATCCACATCGTGGTAGCTACCATCGAATACACGGATCTTCATGTTGTTAACTGGGTATCCAGCCAACACACCAGAACTCATGGCAGTTTCAAAACCTTTGATGATGGCAGGAACAAATTCCTTAGGAATAGATCCACCAAATAAGTCGTTCACAAACTGGAAGCTCTTTCCTTCGTTAGCTGCCAACCACTCTTCATCAGCAGGTCCAATTTCAAACTGGATATCAGCGAACTTACCACGACCACCAGACTGCTTCTTCAATACTTCTCTGTGCTGGATAGTAGTTCCGAAAGATTCTTTATAAGCCACCTGAGGAGCACCCTGGTTTACTTCTACTTTAAACTCACGACGCATACGATCGATGATGATTTCAAGGTGCAATTCACCCATACCACGAAGGATGGTCTGACCAGTATCTTCATCAGTATTTACACGTAAGGTAGGATCTTCTTCTACTAATTTTGCAATGGCCATACCCATTTTGTCAACGTCAGCCTGGGTCTTTGGCTCAACTGCAATCGCAATTACAGGCTCAGGAATGAACATGTTTTCTAAAGTGATTGGATGGTTTTCATCACAAAGGGTATCTCCTGTTTTGATTTCCTTGAAACCTACAGCAGCACCAATATCACCAGCTTCAATAAAGTCAATTGGATTTTGCTTATTCGCAAACATCTTCATGATACGGCTGATACGCTCTTTCTTTCCGCTTCTTACGTTCAATACATAAGAACCTGCATCTAAGTGACCAGAGTAGCAACGGAAGAATGCAAGACGACCTACGAAAGGATCAGTCATAATTTTAAACGCCAATGCAGAGAATGGTTCTTTTGCACTTGGCTTTCTGGTAATGGTTTCACCTGTGTTAGGATCAGTACCTACTGTATCTTCAATATCAACAGGAGAAGGTAAGTAACGACAAACGGCATCTAACGCAGTTTGTACACCCTTATTCTTGAATGAAGATCCACACATCATTGGAACAATGCTTAAATCGATACAAGCTTTACGGATTGCTTCGTGAACCTCAGCTTCAGAAATTGAATCTGGATTGTCAAAGAATTTCTCCATTAGGTTGTCATCGTATTCAGCAACTGCTTCAATGAGGTTTTGTCTCCAATGCTTAACATCATCAACCATATCAGCAGGAACATCAATCTCATCAAAAGTCATTCCCTCTGTTTCAGCGTGCCATACAATACCTTTCATTTTGATAAGGTCTACAACACCTTTAAAATTATCTTCTGCACCAATTGGCAACTGCAATGGAACTGCTTTTGCACCCAACATTTCCTTCACCTGGTTAACCACGTTTAAGAAATCGGCACCAGCACGGTCCATTTTATTTACGAAACCAATACGGGGAACTTTATAACGATTCGCCTGACGCCAAACGGTTTCAGACTGAGGCTCTACACCATCAACTGCAGAGAACAATGCAATCAAACCATCCAATACACGCATAGAACGCTCTACTTCTACAGTAAAGTCCACGTGTCCGGGAGTATCGATGATGTTGAAATAATAAGACTTGGTTTCAGGAGTAGATTTTCCCAATACAGTAGGGAAATTCCACTGACAGCTTACCGCTGCAGAAGTAATGGTAATACCTCTTTCCTTTTCCTGCTCCATCCAGTCGGTAGTAGCACCACCATCGTGTACTTCACCAATCTTGTGGATCATACCAGTGTAGCGCAGGATACGCTCGGTGGTAGTGGTTTTACCGGCATCAATGTGAGCGGCAATACCAAAGTTTCGTTGAAATTTCAAATCAGCCATATAGTATTCTTATTTTTTTAGAGGCCGCAAAGGTACAGATAATCCCGAACCAACAAAGGGTTCAGCCCCATTTATTTGTTTTGGGGATAAAATATTGATTAAATAGGATATCAAGCCTTCTGCGGCAATGGTTTAAAACAAAAAAGCCCCGGAAAAATCCGGGGCTCTGTGAAATTTTATATGCTTACACTTTAAAGTGTGAGAATGCCTTGTTGGCTTCAGCCATACGATGTGTATCTTCTTTCTTTTTGAAAGCGGCGCCTTCACCTTTAGCAGCTGCCATGATTTCATTAGACAACTTATCTGCCATGGTACGACCATTTCTTTCGCGGCTGTAGCGGATTAACCACTTCATGCTCAAAGAAATTTTACGATCAGGGCGAACTTCAGAAGGAATCTGGAAAGTTGCACCACCAATTCTGCGGCTTCTTACTTCTACTGCAGGCGTTACGTTAGCGATGGCTTTTTTCCAAACCTCGTAACCGTCTTCACCGGTAGCTTTTGTTACTTTGTCAACTGCATCATAAAAAATATTGATGGCAGTACTTTTTTTACCATCCCACATCAGGTTATTGATGAAGCGGGTTACCATCTTGTCGTTGAAGCGACCGTCTGGCGCTAAGGGTAATTTTTTGGCTTGTGCTTTACGCATTTTTTAATTTTTAAAAAGGACTGAAGGTCTTCAAGTATTAAAACTTTACTCAGTCACTATAGTGAATAAAACTATTTCTTAGCTTTTTCTTTCTTGGTACCGTACTTAGAACGGCTCTGCTTACGGTCTTTTACACCGGCAGTATCCAAACTACCACGAACAATGTGGTAACGTACACCCGGTAAGTCCTTAACACGACCACCACGGATTAATACAATTGAGTGCTCCTGTAGGTTGTGGCCTTCACCTGGAATATAGGCGATCACCTCAACTTTATTGGTCAAACGCACTTTCGCTACTTTACGCAAAGCAGAGTTTGGTTTTTTAGGAGTAGTAGTATATACACGAGTACATACACCACGACGCTGAGGACAAGCATCCAAAGCTCTAGACTTACTCTTAGCCCTGATAATTTCGCGGCCTTTTCTAACTAATTGTTGTATTGTAGGCATTATAAACCATTTAAAATTTCGGACGGCAAAGGTAATGGCTCTAAATGAGAATCCAAAATGTTTTCCAAAAAAAGTATTTCTACGGGCAAAAAAAAGGGATTTAGCCCAATTTTCATCCCCCTCTTGGTTGTAAAACAAATAAAACCTTGCTTTACAATGTAGCCCCGCAAAGCCCCCAGCCCAAGTCATGAGGCCATATTTCATTTTGCTGTTATTGCTTTTCCCGGCAATAAAGTCCGCATTGTTTTCCCAAACCACCAGTCCATTGAGCTATGCTCAGGTAGGAGTAAAACTGGAACAAAATTTCAATACCCTCCCCTCTTCCGGAACTTTTAATCTTTCAGGAAAGGGACCACATGCCCTTTCTGTTAGTCCCTTAGGGTTTTCCGCTGTTGCGGGATGGGAACTGGTTCACCGATCCGGAACCGGAACCAATGCCAATTTTAGTGTTGGATCCGGCACATCCACTGCAGCAGGCGTATATAGTGTGGGCAGTTCAGGCAGCTCCGACAGAGCATTGGGCACATTAAGCGCCGGAACAGGTGTCTATTCCATTGGATTGATCATCACCAACGAAACAGGCAAGACCCTGCATTCCATTACCGGATCATTTACAGTAGAACAATGGCGCAAAGGGGGTTCCGGAAACAGGAATACCTGGACAGGAAAAATAGCAACAGGAAGTTTTTCTCAACCTAATCCTCCGCAATTTATGCTGTCCTCCTCACTCAATTTCAGTTCAATCAATACCGGCACAGGCGGAGGAAGTTTAAACGGGAATAGTGCTGAAAACCAGCGAGTCGTTCCTTTTGCCATAACAGGAATAGAATGGAAGCCAGGCGAACAGTTGATCATTCAATGGGACGATATAGATGAAAACGGAAGCGATGATTTAATGGCCATTGATGACTTCCATATTCGAGCTGACACAGCAGTACAGGCAAACAATGAAGTATACATAGACAGCCTGTATTCAATGGCTGACAAACTCACCAATGCAGATACCATAACCTATGCGTTTAAAGCCAGTAATGAAATATCCGGCTTAAGCATTTCCAATTTTGCTCTGCAGACACAGGGCCTCAATAATACTGCCATAACAGAAGTAAGCGGGAACGGTAACAACTATTTCATTAAAGTTTACACAGGTACGGGAGAAGGAAAAATGGTTTTAGGCATCAGCAATAACAACAACTTAATACCCGGCCTTTCGGGCCTTCCTTTTTTCAGCATAGACACGCAACTAATAGATAAAATTATTCCTGTACATCTGAGTACGCAAAGCAATGAAGCTTCCATCCTGAAAACAGGAGATACTTTATTACTAAAACTAAACTTCAACGAGCCCGTTCACCTGGAATCACTTCCCTCCGGTCAATCCATTCCCATCAAAATGGGCAGTCAGATAAAACAGGCAACATACAAAAGCGGGAATCAATCGAGACAGCTGATATTCACTTATATCATAACATCCACAGATTTGGATGCAGACGGGCTTGGCTTTTCAAATGAACCCAGCCCAAACATGCCTCTCATAAGGGACATGGCCGAAAATAATGCAACGGTCAATCTGGATGCATCATCCATTAGCCGGATCCGCATCAACACAGGGAGTATCCATTTTAAGTTCAGTGCAGATACTTTATTAAGTCAATGTAACAACAGAGATAGCCTTGATATTGCCTCCATCCTTGCAGTGGATAGTAGCATGACAGGAGAACAAATAAAATGGCAAATTAAAAGACAACCCGCTTCCTGGAAAAGCAATCATTCATCCTACGTTGTAACTGGAAATGGTGGTGGTGTTCAGCCTGCCGCATGGAAACTTATCAGCACAGCAATTAACACAACAGACACCCTTAGCATCGAAGTGAGCAATGGCTCAGCAACAGCCATAAAAAATATTCATCTGACATCACAGAGCTGGCTGGGCTTGGCTGATAGCAACTGGCACAATGCAAGTAACTGGTGCAACAGTATACTACCCAATGAAAACGCTACCATAACACTACAGTCTTCCACAACTTATCAGCCAACCATTACGCAATCCCATACAATCAAAAATTTAATCATTTCAAATGGTGCCTCCCTTCGAATCACAGGCACGCTGGCATTGCAAGGTTTTATTCAGGCATACAGCAATAGTATTCATGCAATAACAGGCAATATTGAATGGAGGGGAAATGCTGTCCAAAATATTTCAGGATTAGCTTTTCAACAGCAGACAATCGGAGGTTTTATTCTAAACAACAATCAGGGTGCCAGCATAGGCGACAGTATCTTGGTTCGGGATTATGTACAGTTGAAAAACGGAACATTGTATACCAATGAGCAATTGTACCTGAAGCGTACTGCCATATTGCAAGCAATGGCTCAGGGAACTGTCATCATCGGAAAAGTATTCAGTGAAAATATTTTTAAACAAAAAAAGAATGGCATTTATATCGCAGGAAATCCATTTGCAGACAGCATCAATGTAAATGAATGGACCCATCGGCCTGACATGCAGATTCTCAATAACCCTAAATTAACCGACAGCTTCTCTATCGAATCCGGATGGCAGTCGCTGTTTCTGGATAGCACCAATGGAATCTGGAAACAACAGCAGGGAATGCGGCTGATGATTGACACCAATGATAACAGAACAACATGGCCTGACTACCTGAAAGGTCAGCTGGTTACCGGGAATTTCAATTATCCGCTGAAAACAGAAGGAAACGGATTTTACCTGGTAACCAATCCATATTTAAGTCCTGTATATTCCAGTAAAATAATTCCGGGTAATGGAATGAGCCATTACAAGTATATATGGAATCCGCAGTTGGGAAAAAACGGAGGCTATAGCACTTTGCCATTTAACCAGGAGCAGATTATAGACCCATATGCCAGCATTATTCTTCATTCGGACAGCACGAATAACAAAGAGCTCCTTTTTACAGAAGCAGCAAAATCAATTAGCTGGAGCAATGAACAGGTAGTGGATTACGAAGAAAAAAATGGGTACTATGCACAACTGGATTTGCTTCATAACAATCAACTTCAGGACAGACTAATTATTAGAGAACAATCCGGGGCCAGAAACAGTAAAGATATGTATGATGCTGTTAAACTACTGAACCCTGGCATCAACCTTTACAGCAGGACTGCCGATAATAAAAAACTCTCCGTTGACAGTCGCGTATTCAATGAACAGACGAATATACAGCTGGAGCTTTCCAATCTGCAGAATGGCAATTACATTTTAAAAGCAGAAAATGCATTTATGCCGGTTTCACTTAAACTGGTTGTATATGATAATTACACCAGCCAACAAATGAGTTTACAAAAAGACAGTAGCTTATCGTTCAGTATAACCAATGATTCCGCAAGCAGGAGCCCAACCCGCTTTTATATTGCTCAATGGGCCCCCAAAGCAGCAGCTATAATAACCAATCAGCTAACTGTTAAAATATTTCCGAATCCTGCAAGTACAGAATTAAAAATAATCATCAATGCAGCTGTACCCGGAAAAACTGTGCTGCGCATTTACAGCATGGAAGGCACCCTTCTGAAAACCGTTGCAGCCGGAACTATGCAGCAGGGTTTCATCCGCATTCCTATTGGGAACCTGATCAATGGTCAATATTTACTGCAGGTAACCAATGGCAACCATCAGCAGAATATTCCATTCTTTAAACAATAAATCAGGTATAACCAATCATTCAAAATAACATCGATGAAATTTTTGAATGATTTCAACTGACTAGTCTTAAACTATGAAAAAGCCCCGGGAAATCGCGGGGCTTTTCAGTTTTTATTCCGCATCAAACCAATTATACAGGTAGCATCCATCCGTACTTATCTTCTGCTTTTCCCTGACGGATTTCGTTTAAACGCTGCTTCAATGCAGGAGCAACTGTCCATTTTTCTGTATCAAAGAACATAGACTCATCTTTATAGCGAAGCTCCTTAATTAAAGAGATGGTTGCCGCAGTACCTGCGCCAAAGACTTCTCTTAACTGTCCGGCTTTATAAGCTGCCATCAATTCATCAATGGAGATTTTTCTTTCAACCACTTCCAGTCCCATCTCTTCCAAAATGGTAAGTGCGCTCATTCTGGTAATACCTGCCAGTATGGTTCCTTCTTCCAAGGATGGAGTAACCGCCTGGTTACCGATAATGAAAAACACATTCATCATGCCCACTTCCTGCAAATACTTGTGTTCAAAAGCATCCGTCCACAATACCTGATCATAGCCCATCTGCTTGGCCAGATTCGTTGGGTACATGCTGGAGCCGTAGTTACCGGCATTTTTAGAGAATCCTACTCCGCCAGTAACAGCCCTTGTATATTTTTCCTCCACAAATATGCGCATGGGCGTACTGAAATAAGGACCAGTTGGACTCAGGATAATTATGAATTTATAGGTATCCGAAGGCTTTACACCCAAAACGGCATCCGTAGCAAACATGAAGGGTCTGATATAAAGGGAATGATCAGGCATGGATGGAATCCAGTTACGGTCTAATTTTACCAGCTCCTTCATTCCATCAATAAAAATTTCCTCAGGAACAGTTGGCATCTGCATTCTGGTTGCTGAAATATTGAAACGCTTGAAATTTTCATAAGGTCTGAAAATAGCCGCTTCTCCAGCTTCATTTTTATAGGCTTTAATCCCTTCAAAAATAGATTGACCATAATGCAATGCTGCCAATGAAGGATCCATGGATAGAGCTTCATAAGGTCTTATTTCAACATTCTTCCAAACTCCATTGCTGTATTCAGCCACCAACATATGATCGGTAAACACCCTGCCGAAAGGTATATTCTCCAGACTGATCGTATCCAACTTAGACTTCTCGGCTCTCTTAATGTTTATGTCTAGTACTGCGTTCATAGTTTTATATTTGGCGCAAAGAAACAAAAAAAACAAAAAACTAACAACTGTTAATATTTAAACGGAATAACCATGGCTGAACAATTACCCGATTTTGTATTGGCACAACTTTACCCGAGCAGTCTGGTTATTGTTGAATCAGATATGGCGAAACCAACGCCAGAAAAGGATCAGGCGAAAATGAAAACAAGTGGCAATTCAGAAAACAACCCTAATCTTCCAACAACTTTAACAAATGAACTACCGGTTTCCATACAGCAACAGCCTTTAAAAGAAAGGCCTGAGAACTGGTACCTAGGTAAAAATGTAAAAAAAATTACCATTCTTGTTCATGAAGCAGATGTTGTTTTTTTAAATGATGCCCATCTGGATTTTCTTACGAAAATACTGGGCGCATGTAAACTGAATATGGGTGATGTATCCGTCATTAATACAGCAAGATATCTTGCATTGTTCTCTGAAATCAAAAAAGAACTAACCCCCTCCACTTGTATTTTATTTGGTGTTAAAACCAGCGACATTCAACTCCCCTTTATTATACCGGATTATCAGATTCAGCAATACGATCAATGCAAATTTCTGGCAGCCCCTGCGTTTGCTAAATTTACAGGGGATAGTCCTGAAGCCAAATTAGAGAAAACCAAACTTTGGGTAAGTCTCAAAACCCTTTTCAATATTTAAGTTACCATGGCCACTGAAATTATTTTTGCAACCAATAACGCAAACAAGGTCAAAGAGATAAAAGCTGTTACCGGAAATCAATTGCATATTTTGTCCTTGGAAGATGCCGGCATTTTCATTGATATTCCGGAGCCACATGATACGCTGGAAGCAAATGCCAGTGAAAAATCAAAAGTCATTCACCAGCTGACCCATACAAATTGTTTCAGTGAAGATACCGGATTGGAAGTAACAGCACTCAATGGCGCGCCCGGTGTTAAAAGTGCTAGATATGCAGGAGACAACAGAGACTTTCAGGCAAATATTGATTTGTTATTACATAATCTGGAAGCCCATTCCAATAAAGAAGCTCAATTCAGAACCGTTATTTCATTAATCTGGAATAATCAGGAATATTTATTTGAGGGAATCTGCAAAGGTCGTATTACACACCAGGCAAAGGGGGTATCAGGATTTGGTTACGACCCGGTTTTCATTCCGGAAGGCGCTGATAAAACATTTGCGGAAATGAGCATGGAGGAAAAAAACCAATATAGTCACAGAAAGAAAGCCATGCAGCAATTGCTTGATTTTTTCCATAAAAATGGAATGGCATAATCTATTAGAATACTACGCAAATATTATTGTGTATGAATCGTATCAAAATAAATTTACCGGAACATTTCCCTTTCTCCACCAGGCTTCAGATTAGAGTAACAGACTTAAACTACGGAGGACACGTTGGGAATGATACCGTCTTATCCATTTTGCAGGAAGCGAGACAACAATTCCTTCAATCCCGCGGCTATTCAGAATTACAGGTTGCAGAATTTGGTTTGATTATGGCTGATGCAATGGTGGAATATAAAAAGGAGATGAATCACCTAGATCAGATTAAAATTGACATTGCAGCAACGGATTTTGATAAAATGGGATTCGATCTGTATTACAGAGTTGTCATTGAAAAAAACGGAGAAGAAATTTTAGCCGTAAGAGCCAAAACAGGCATGATGCTTTTTGACTATACTACCCGCAAGAAGGCTTCCATGACCGATACCATTATAGCTGCATTACAATAAGCTGATTACTGACAGTAATTCGGCTGCAATTAACTATTCCATATCCGCCAGCTTTCTTCTGCCTGAAGCACCAGCATTTCATATCCGTTCTGTACCGTTGCTCCCTGTTGCAAACCCAATTCCATAAATCGGGTTATTTCCGGATTATAAATCAAATCGAACAAATGATGATTGGGTCCCAATGATTCATATGGGATTTCCGGGGATGCCACTATATCAGGAAATTGTCCCAAAGGACTGGTATTGATGATTAAGGTATACGTATTTAAAAGAGCTGCATTTACCTGATGATATTGAATGGTTTGATCACCTGAATTTCTGGAAACAAACAGATAGGGTATCTGAAGCTTTCTCAACACATAAGCAACAGCCGCAGCAGCACCTCCTGTACCCAGTATCAATGCATGCGAATGAGAAGGTTTTAGGAAAGGTTGCAGGGATTGTTCAAACCCAATGATATCCGTGTTAAAACCCAGGAGCTTTCCGTTTTTAATATGTACACAATTACAGGCACCCATTTCCTTTACGGCGTCATTCATCTCATCTAAAAAAGGAATGATTTGCTTCTTGTAGGGTATAGTTACATTGAAACCTTTTAAAAAAGGATAATCAGCTAATAACTGAGGGAACTGCTGTATAGAGGGAATAACGAAATTCTGATACGAATGGGTTTCTGCTATTCCCATGCCCCTGAACTTCTCCGTAAAATAACGCTGCGAAAAAGAATGAGTTAAAGGGTATCCTAATAATCCATAGAGATGCATCCTAAGCTTTGTCTAAGTATAGATGAAAGGTATCTCCTCTTAAACCAATTCGCATGGCTTCCAGAGGTAAAACTTCATTGGGTGCAATATTTCCAAGATTTACATTGCATCCAATCAGCTCAAGAAAATACAATTGCTGCGCTTTCTGTGGTGCTTCCCAGATAATTTTATCCGCAGGAATCTGAGTGAGAATTTCCTGTACCAATCCTTCTCTTACTTCACCGCTCCCTCTGTAAATGCCCACGTTACCTGCTTCACGAGCTTCTGCAATCACATAGGAAGAACCCGCTTCCAGTTCTGCACGCATCAGTTCAATCCATTTGTAAGGAGGAATAATATGAGCGGCGTCTTTGCTCCCCACTTCACTCAATACAGTAGCATATTGGGTTAACTTTTCAATGTATCCGCATTTCTCTGCATGGGGGATAGTAATGGAACCGTCAGAAACTTCAATATAGCTTACTCCATATTCTTTGCACACTTCTACGTAATCATCAAACTGATTCCTGATTAGGAATGCCTCAAACAAAGTACCCCCAAAATAAACGGGCATATTGGCTTCACGGTAAACGGCCAGTTTTTCTTTAAGGTTTGGGGTAACAAATGAAGTTCCGAACCCAAGTTTTACAATGTCTACATGAGGACCGGCTACACTTAAAAAATCTTTAACCTGATTAATACTTAACCCTTTGTCCATTACCATGGTAAGGCCTGAGGTTCTGGGTTGTTTGGTACGTTCCGGAATTTGTGTAAGTCTGTAGTTCATTCGGAAATCATTGTTGAACAACAAAAATACATATTTATATTTTCTTTCCTTTCTTGTATCTGGCTACAATATCCACTACCTGATTATTTTGTAATACTGCAGGATTTAACTCCAGCAATTTTTTTAGCAGTTTGGGAGATTTCTCCATACCTGCTTCCAGTTTCAGCAATGCTTCCTTGGTTCTTCCCAATTCAAGTAATATGGCGGTTGCGTAATAATAAAAAACCGGCTTCTCTCCTGTTGCCATAAATGCTGCAATGCACTGCTCGTAAGCTTCTTCAAGCATATCTGCATTTATTAGACATCTTAATAGTGCTTCCCAACCGGCAACTGATTTGCTTTTGTGTTTTACAGCAGTCCCAAAATAAATAATGGCATCCTTGAATTTTCCAAGATTCATCATGCACTCTCCCATTGCCAGATTGTACTCAGGAATGTTTCGGTTCATGCGCATGGCATTCTCCAGCTGCTTTGCCGCTGCCTGCCACTGCTCTTCCAGCATATAGGTTACTGCAATTTTATAGTGGAGTTTACTGTCTCCTGCATTCAAGTGTACTGCTTTTTTATAGTGAAACCTTGCCTGTGCATATTTTCCCATCCGATGATAGCAATGACCGATTGCTTCGTAAATCACATCTTCAGGCCTGCTTAGCTCCAGCACTTTCTCCAGTACTTCAATGGCTTCCTTGTATTTGCGCAAACGCAGAAAGGCATCTCCCATATTGCGGTAAGCATAATCAAATTTTTCGTCAATGGCTACTGCATACTGATAAGCATCAATGGCTTTTTCATACAGCTTTAATCCCTGATATGCTGCAGCCAGGTTAAACCACGCGAGTTCACTGAAAGGATTTTCTTCTATGATTGACTGATGAAGTTTGATGCTTTCTTCGTTCCTGCCTGTAAAGTCTGTCCAGAAACAGATTTTATACAATGCTTCTTCGTTATTGGGATCTTCTTCTAAAATCAGTTGCAGGCAATCAAACACCTTATCAAACTCTTCATAGTCGTCATATACATCTGCCAGTTCAAACAATAAATCAAGTCTTTCTTCCCCTTCAAATAATTGCAATGCAGATTCCAGCAATTCAGCCGCCTTGGCAGGCTGATCCAAAGCCAGATAAGCATCGGTTTTTAAAATGAATAAATTCAGGTCTGTGCTGTCAAACAGTTCTGCGGTTTCCAATAAACTCAGCGCCTCCTTGTATTTCCGGGTAGCCAATAATAAGTCAGCTTTCTTAATCATTAAACTGGCTGAATAAGGGAACTGCTCCAATCCCAGCTCTGCAGCTTCCATCGCCTCTGGCAAATCATCTTTTTCATCGTAGTAATCGATGATGCGTTCAAATGCCTCCTCTTCTAAATATGGGTGACTTCTACCATGTTTAAGATGTTGATATTGAATAATCAACTCTTTTAATGCTTCCCTGTCCTCGCGATACGGATTGTTACTCATGGGTGAAGGTTTACCTAATTTAGACAATAATTTGTACTTTTTTTTGCAAAAACCCAACTTTTTGACCCTTATTAACGTTTGTTAATAAAAATAAATCGTTAAAATATTTAGGATATATCCTATCTTTGCCATATGTTAATGCAAAATAAATCCGTTAAAAAAGCTACCCTGATGTTGGCAGTATGCCTCCACCTGGTATTGGCTGCGGTTGCATTTACAGGTATTGTGGATGAAAAAGCCAAAAACAGCAAGTTCACTTTGAACAGTCTGAGCAGGTATTCCAAAAAAGGACTTTCCCTTTCTGCAATTAAGTCCAATCTTAATTATAAGGGTTTAACCCTTTCCAACAACAGCAGCAGTTTAATGAACACTGGTTCAGAATTGAATAGTCTGTTGCAATACAATAACGGGAACACTTCGTATATCTATCCTTATAAGATCAAAGTGAAAGTACCCAAGTTCAAAGTTCCTGAGAATCGCAATTAATCAATTATTGATTCAGTAACCGGTATCCGGTTGTTGGTATATCAAATCTACCCCCTGGTACGGGATTCAGATTTATTTTTGTTGCCGTATAAATAATTTTCTGGGTGTACCCGTCTCTTGCTTCGTATTCCAGCACAAAACCTGGTATTTCCTTGAACTGATATTCAAATTCTTTTACCGAAGGCACAATATTGGCAGCATAAAAAACAGAAAACGTACTGCCGTCCTTTAACTGTATAATTGCTTTCTTACAGTCGTACCCTAAAATTACTTTTCTGTCCTCTGTGTATTGTATAGTTAAATCAGAGAATTTATCATTCTGCTTTGCCCACTGAGCCGCATTCATCTTAGTCAGAAACTTATTGGCTCCTATTTCTCTTAGAATGGCAGCGTCACCAGATGCTTTGTCGTAAATAAAAGACTGAGAAAAAGAAGGGCTGATTAAATCGGAGCGACTATGATTTCCTTTGATATAAACAGTCTTGACACTTTGTTTTAACAAGGCAAGAGCATCTTTATCAAAAGCATCTTCATTGTTTACATTAATAGCATATGTTACCGTACACTCTGCAACGACACGGGTTTGTGAAAATGCGCTACTCACCCCACCAAAGAAAACAATGAATAATAAGTAGCGCATCAATTTACTTTTTATTGGTTTTATTTTTCAGCTCCTGTAATTTCTTCTGACTTTCTACCATCTGTTCGTAGCGTTCCTGCCACTTGCTTTTGGTTTTAGGTGCTTTTCGTTTTGCTTCAATTTTTGCCAGAATTCTATCATGATCAATAATGTAATTCTGAATCACGAATTGTAACAACAAGGTAATCACGTTTGATACGGTATAGTACCAGGTTAATGCCGAAGGAAGACTGTTAAAAATAAAGAGCAACATGAAAGGAAAAATATAAGGCATGTACTTTAATGCAGGATTGTCCTGGGTTGGAGTCATGCTCATATTGTAAATGGAAATCAGGAAGCTTGTCAGCACGGCTGTTATGGTGAATAAACTTACATGATTACCAAAAGCCGGAATGCTGAATGGAAGGGATGCAATAGAATCATAACTGGACAAGTCCGTACTCCAAAGGAAAGACTGTCCTCTTAACGCAATTTCAGAATTAAAGAAACTATACAAGGCAAAGAAGATAGGAATCTGCAGTAAGGCAGGAATACACCCCCCCAATGGATTCACCCCTGCTTCTCTGAATAGTTTCATTTGCTCCATGGCAAAGCCCTGCTGATCATCTCCCATTTTCTTTTTCAATACATCCAGTTCCGGACGCAATGCCTTCATTTTTGCACCGCTCAGGTAACTGCTATAAGTTAAAGGAGCGGTTACCAAACGAATGAATAAAGTAAGTAGGAAAATAACCCATCCGTAGTTCTTTACAAAAGATGCAAAGAAATCAAATACAGGCATGATGATGTATTTGTTGATTGGCCTCACAAATGAATACATGTCACGGCCCAGATTAATGATCTTGTCCATCTCAGGTGCCTGCTTGGCAAGAATCTCATATTCATTGGGTCCTACATAAAAATGGAAAGGGATTTCAACGGTTGCAGCGGCAGGCACTTTAACCTGTAATGAGCTGGTTGTGATGGCCAGACTTCTGGACGAATCAGTGGCACGAGCCCATTTGATACTGCCTGAATTGAATGAATTGTCCGCAATCAGCGTGCTATTGAAAAACTGCTGCACTACTGAAACCCACTGTGCTGGTTTTTCAAACGTATGATCGGTATTGGAAGAGATATAATCAAATTCATTGTCTTCAGAAAAACAAATATTGGAAACCTGACGCTCATACTGTGAAGTACGCTCCATTTGTTCTGTAGTAACCGTCCAGTTCAGATTCAGTTGCTCTTTGGTTAATAACTGTGTTGCTCCATTCATTCCCAGCTTCCATCCAATTTTATAGCTGTTTGGCAAAAGGGTAAATGTATGTACAACAGAATGACCGTTTACAGAAGCCAGCTTGAATTGCAGCGTTTGTGATCCATCCGCATTCTTAATAATTTCTCCTGGAGTAAAATACAAATTCTCTATTCCTGCAGATTGAGCAGGTGCGGTATTAATGGAATAGGCAAGGGTACTGTTATTAGACAATATCACTGGCTGATTCTGTGCATCCTTGTATTGCTTCAGCACAACAGATTTAATCTGTGCTCCTTTATTGGTAAGGTTCACTTTTACTAGTTCATTCTCAAGGGTAAGTACCGATTCCTGACCAATGACCGCATCAGTAAAATTACCTGCACTGGCTACTCTAACCGCAGAATCTCTCTTAAGGGAATCCGTCTTGATTGCCACAGTATCCAACAACTTCATACGGGCAGCCGCTACCTTCGCCAGAGAATCTTCTTCTCTCTTTTTCATTTCAATAATGGCATTCTGCTGCTGACTGGTATACCAGAAATACAAAAACATCAGAATACCCAGCAATACAAACCCAATGACCGTATTTTTATCCGTCTTCATAGAAACTTTTATTGAGGGGCAAAGGTAACGTTTGCATAACAAAAAAAGTCTTTTCTTTGTATTCACAACCTGCCAGCCACCACCAACCCCAAAAACCTGTGCCTGCCATAACCTTAAATGAAAGTTATGCAGGAAAATTACACCCCGAACACCCGGGAAAAAATGCTGTGGTGGCTAAGTACCGCCGAAACCGAACTGGTCAAAAATGCTGTGGTAGACCGGAACAGGCATGCCATTATTGGTATGCTCATGTTGAGTACCTGGTGTTTTGCTACATTGGCATGGACCTATTTTTTCAGTACTGTTATTTCCGAAATCTGGAAAGCCTCCTTGCTGGGTATTTTGATGGGCGGCATCATTTTATGTATTGACCGGGCGCTGATAAAAGGCATTGGTGCTATCACCCGGAAAATTTGGCTGACACTCTCGTTCAGAGCATTACTGGCTATAACGATCGGCTTATTCATTGCCCAGCCCGCTTTGCTGTTTTTGTTTCAGAAAGAGGTAAAACTTCAGGCCTCACTTGACAATGAAGTGAGAATGAATGAGAAACAGAAAGCCATAGAAAAAAGAACGAAAACGGAAAGGGACAGACTGGTAAAGCATAAGCAGGAAATAGGGACATCATTAAATGTATTGTACCAGGAAATGATTGCAACCCAAAATGCATTCATACAGGAAACAGATGGCACAGGTGGATCAGGAAAGCTGGGGCTTAAAACAATCGCGATGGCTAAAAAAGAGCGGGCCGACAAGGCAGAAAAAAATTATCAGCTTGCCATGAACCGCCTTGTTCCCATTGAGCATAGAATTGATAGCAGCTTATCTGCCATAGATCAAAATAGTCAAGAAGAACTGAAGCGTTTCGAAAGATTACTAAATAATGGCTTCCTAACCCAAATTGAAGCCCTTATTCACCTGATCAAAAGCAATGCTGCGCTTGCTTATCGTTATTATTTGTTGGTGGCATTGTTACTACTGATAGAGCTGATGCCAGTAATTGCCAAACTGCTATTGCCATCCGGGACTTACCAAGCACATGCGAAAAAAATAGAGAAACAGGAAATAGCAGGCATTGAATCTACTACCTGAATTAGTTTTTTATAATCCACTTCTTTTGCAACAGCCAGGCAAAAGGATTCCCGGTTAATGATTGAAGCGTTTTGTAGGAGAAAGGTATTCAGAGAATCATAGGGCACGGAAATTTCGGATGAATTTAAATTGATGATTACTCTTTCGCTTAATAGAATGGCGCTAGGCATTAATTCTTCGTCTCCTGCCAGGGCTGACTTTCTACCAGAGACATAACAGTGATAAAACTCAAACTTCAAGTTGTCTCTGAATTGCCCTTCATCTGAAAGCAGACGGCAGGGAACAGTAAAATAAAAACAATCAGTTTTTTTTCATTTCAGGACTTATTGGAAATTCAACGGTACCAATTTTCAACTTTGATTGTTCCCAAAATGACAAACTTCAACAATGCCCCTGTTTATTTCATGAAACAGGACAATTCTTTCATTAAAAGTCTAAATAACAGCGTCCTTCTTATTACCGGAATTCAGTGTGCTTTTTTGCTCATTGTATTTTTTGGCCGCATCAATAAACCCAACAAAAAGAGGAGCTGGTCTTTCAACTGTACTCTTTAACTCAGGATGGTACTGTACACCTATAAAGAAAGGATGATCAGGAAGTTCAATGATTTCTACCAGTCCCGTTGCCGGGTTCTTTCCACTGGTGCGCATCCCTGCTTTCTGATATTGGGTTAGATAATCATTATTAAACTCATATCTATGTCTGTGTCTTTCTGTAAACTCAGTTGTTCCGTAAATTTTGTGTGCCAGTGACCCTTCTTCTACCACACAAGGATAAGCGCCTAATCGCATGGTTCCTCCCATCATGGTAATTTTCTTCTGCTCTTCCATCATATTAATAACCGGATGCTCTGCATGCTGGTCCATTTCAACGGAATGGGCATTTTTCAGTCCGAGCACATTTCTTCCGAATTCAATAACAGCCATCTGCATTCCAAGGCAAATACCAAAGAACGGAAGCCCTTTTTCCCTCGCATATTTTACGGCAATAATTTTACCCTCAATACCTCTGTTTCCAAATCCGGGAGCAACGAGCAAACCATCCAGCCCCATCAGCTTTTCTGCTACATTTTCGTCTGTGATGAATTCCGAATGCACATTTACAACCTGAACTTTTACTTCATTGATAGCACCGGCATGTACAAAACTTTCCAAAATAGACTTATAGGCATCCTGGAGCTCTATGTACTTACCAATCAACCCGATGGTCACTTTGCTTTTTGGATATTTCAGTTTATCCAAAAACTCTTTCCAGTTATTCAGATTCGGCTCTCGGAATTGGGTAATATTCAATTTCTTCAAACAGATTAGATCCAGTTTCTCTCTCAACATGTGCAAGGGTACTTCATAAATGGTGCTTGCATCCATTGCTTCAATCACCGCTTCCTGTTTTACGTTACAGAACAGGGCAATTTTGCGCTTAATATCATTGTTCAGTGGCTCTTCTGTTCGACAGACAATAATATCAGGATGCACTCCTGTTTCACTTAGCATTTTTACGCTATGCTGCGTTGGCTTGGTTTTAAGCTCCTTTGCAGCTTTCAAATAAGGGATTAATGTAAGGTGAACCACCATTACATCTTCTTCAGGCAATTCCCATTGCAATTGCCTTACTGCTTCTATAAAAGGTAAACTTTCAATATCGCCAACCGTACCTCCTATTTCAGTTAATACAATATCGTACTCATTATTTTGACCCAGTAAAAGCATTCTGTGCTTAATCTCGTCTGTAATGTGGGGAACAACCTGAACCGTTTTTCCCAAAAACTCACCGGCACGTTCCTTATTGATAACGGTCTGGTAAATTCTGCCGGTTGTTACGTTGTTAGCCTGAGAGGTAAAAATGTTTAAAAATCTTTCGTAATGACCAAGATCCAGATCTGTTTCTGCTCCATCTTCCGTAACATAACATTCTCCGTGTTCATATGGGTTTAAAGTGCCTGGATCCACATTAATATACGGATCAAACTTCTGTATGGTAACACGAAGACCTCTGGCCTGTAATAGCTTTGCCAAAGAGGCGGCAATAATCCCTTTACCTAAACTGCTGGTTACGCCACCAGTTACAAAAATATACTTGGCCATAAAATGACTATTTTACTGCATTAAATGAAATAACAACCTTGGACCCGGAAAATGAACTGAAATAGTTCGGAGGTCGTACAAAGTTAGCTTTATTAAACCAATAGAAAAAATAGAGTGAACAAATTCAACCAATCTGACGAAAAACTGTTAGTGAAAAGTGTACAACTGTTCCATAATAAAACGATTAGATATGAAACAATTACAATTATTTGCCTTATCGGTTATTGTACTGGTTGCTATTCAGGGGTTCCGTTTTAAGGAAACCAATAGGCAAATCAGGGCAACTGAAGACTATCTTGCATGCTACAGCGATGTACGGGATCAGTTCAGATACGAGGCTATGACCCCTGAATTTGCAGCGATGCACGAAAATCCATTGTCCTTCCATCTGGAAAATGCAACCGGTGAAACCATCCGCTTCGAAGCAACTGATGGGGTTCCCGCTTCCGGATATTTTATCAAAAGCAAGAAAAAAACCGACAACTGGATTTTTGTAATTCAGGAATGGTGGGGATTAAACGACCAGATTAAGCAGGAAGCCGAAAAGTTATCTGCAGAATTGGGTAATGTAAATGTATTGGCATTGGATATGTACGACGGTAAAGTGGCTGCAACAGCAGACAGTGCCATGAAATTGATGAGAGCTGCTAATACACCCAGACTGGAAGCAATTGTGAAAGGTGCTTTAAACTATGCAGGATCTAAAGCGAAAATCTTCACAATCGGCTGGTGTTTTGGAGGCATGTGGAGTTTACAAAGCAGTATTCTTGCCGGCAAACAGGCTGCAGGAACTGTAATGTATTACGGACGTCCGGAAAATAATATTGAAAAACTCAAAACATTGCAATCAGAAGTAATCGGATTCTTTGGTAACCAGGACAGAAGCCCATCTCCTGAAGTTGTAAATGCATTTGAAAAAGACATGGCTGCTGCTGGAAAAAAAATTACCATTCACCGTTATGAAGCAAACCATGGATTTGCCAATCCAAGCAATCCTTCTTTTAACAAGGAAGCAACAGAAGATGCGCACAAAAAAACCATTGA
>JBDLUU010000027.1:0-15809 GCA_039805185.1 Bacteroidota bacterium | reverse complement strand
AAAAATTAAGTACTTTTACAGCGATTATAATTTAATTTTAAATCAAATATCGATTATGGCAAGCAAGAAGCTCCTTTTTTTAGTTGCATTATTTGTGTTCGCACAGTTCGCAGCTAGCGCACAGACAAACTGGGGTTGGGATTGGAAAGACACTTCCAAGATTGCAGTAAAAAATCTGCCCCAGCACAACGAATTCATGAATAACCAGTATCCTTACCCTGCAAAGCCTAGAAGCCAGTGGGAATTAGGATTTAACCTAGGACCAACCTGGTTAGTCGGTGACATTAAAGGTAAAACAGGTCTTGGATATGGTGTGTCAATGAGAAAAGCCCTAGGACATGTTATGTCTTTCAGAGCTTCTTTAACTGGCGCTTCTACTTCAGGAACTCCAAATCCATACGGAGTAGCTGTAGGACAAACTGCTTATAAGAACTCTATGTGGGCTTTGGGATTTGATTTGATTGCTTCTTTAAATACGCCTAGCTATTACAGAGGTAATCCAAAAACAAATTTGTATGTATTAGCTGGTTACAGCTTTTTAGGGTCTAAAGCACAATACCAAGGTGCTCCTGGTAACCAACCTGGTGGATACAATATTTTTTACGGTCAGCGTCCAGGTCAGGCATACACTCAGGATGGTCTAATTTCAACTGCATTCGGAGCCACTGTAAACAATAGAAAATCTTGGGCTTTAATGCATGCTGCAAACATTGGTTTGGGTGCTGCATTTAAGGTGAGCGAAAAAGTAAATATTGGTATCGAGCAGAAATTCATCTTTACAATGAAAGGATACGATTATCTTGATACTTGGAAAGATGTTAGAAACGAGAACAATGATTACTTCAGCATGACTACTGCCAGAGTGAATATCAACCTTGGCGATAACAGCAAGAAAGTTCAGCCTCTTTACTGGATCAATCCTAACAACTTTATCTATAGTGAGTTAAACGCTCCTCAGCACATGAAAATGCCTAAAGTGGTATTGCCTGATGCAGATAAAGATGGTGTAACTGATCAGTTTGATATGGAACCAAACACACCTGCTGGTGCTCCAGTAGATTCCCATGGTGTATCTAAAGATACGGATGGTGATGGTGTTCCTGATTACAGAGACAAAGAATTATTGACTTCTCAGAAATGTTTCCCTGTAAATAACGACGGTATCGGAACTTGTCCTGAGAACGCTTGTTGCAAGGAAATCAGAGAAATGGTTAGCAACATGCAGGCTACAAAAGCTTCTTGCTCTATCGGTGCATTACCAAGTGTACAGTTCAAAGGAACTACTACTAAGTTAAGCAAAGATGCAATGACAGTTTTGAGCGCAGCAGCTGGCCAATTGAAAGCAAACCCAACTTGTAATGTAAAAGTTATTGGTTACGGCGCAACTAGCAAAGCTGCTCAACAGCAGAGCTGGGAAAGAGTGAACGCGGTTATCAAATACTTGGTTGAAAAGCAAGGTATTGCTGAAAGCAGATTGTTATTTGTGTATGCTCAGGAAGGTAATGCTGGTTCTGTAGACTTACAAGGTACTACTGAAGAAGGTCCAAACAGCGTACCCGCTCCACATCCAAATTTGAAAAGCAGAAATTAATAAAAGCTTTTATATAGAGAAAGCCCCGGGTTTACCTGGGGCTTTTTGTTGAACTATCCAAAAAAAGATGTATATAATTGTATATACCTATTTATCTAATGATGTGAAATTGATTACATAATATTAGCTGTTAAATAATCTGTCAAAGTGCAGTTCACCAAAATTTTGAAGAGAGCTCAATTTTAAATCAGCTGCCCCCCATTTTTCTTCTTTTGTTTGGGAATGATGAGGAATTACGACGCACTTCATTCTGGCTGCTTTAGCTGCTATCATTCCATTGAAAGAGTCTTCAAAACAAACACACTCGGTTGGCTTGCTATTCATAGATTCAGCACAATTCAGATAAACCTGTGGATGTGGTTTGCCAAAAGGGAGAAATTCGGCTGAAGACGTAGCGTTTAAGTAAGGGCCAATTCCGGTCATCTTTACTACCAAATCAATTAATTCCGGTGGGGAAGAAGTTGCTAATCCTATCTTAAATTGCTTATTAGAAAAGAAATCAAAAATATGGGGAACGCCTGGCATGATACTGGCTTTTTCTTCAATTTTTCTGAGCACAGCTTTAACAATTTCTTTCTCTGCATCCGTAGCGTGCTTCATATCTATTTTAAAATAATGGAACCACCAGTCAACAAATTCTTTTGTTCTGAGCCCGGTTGTAGTGGCATACATGGCATTGGTTAATTGAATACCATACGATTTAAAGGTTTCTGTTGCAGCTTCATGCCAAAGCGGCTCACTATCTATCAGTAAACCATCTATGTCAAAAATTACGGTAGTTAATGCCATCTGTTATTTTTTCTCGTGCAAATGTATAATCTATTCCTTATTTTGCACTGCTGGCCAATTATTATCGACATGAATTTAGTGGAAAGACTAAAAAATATTCGTTTAGTAAGATCCTTTGTCTATGGTTTTGTAGGCATGGCAACCTATCCGGGTCTTGCTGTAATCAATAGTATTAAAATAGAAGGAACAGAACATCTTAAAAAATTACCCAAAAACAATGTGTTGTTTGTAAGTAATCATCAGACCTATTTTGCGGATGTAATTACATTCATACATATTTTTTGTGCAGTAAAATGGCGAAAAGAAAACCAACTCGGGTTACCTTATTATCTGTTGAATCCTTTTACGAATGTTTATTTTGTTGCTGCAGAAGAAACAATGAATGGTAGTTTAATCAGCCGCATGTTTAAGTTGGCCGGTGCGCTAACGGTTAAAAGAACATGGAGAGCAGAGGGTAAAGATGTAAGCAGAACAAGAGATGAGTCGGATACCCAGAAAATCGACCAGGCTTTACATAAAAGCTGGGTTATTACTTTTCCGCAGGGAACCACTAAGCCTTTTGCCCCGGGCAGAAAGGGTACTGCACATATCATTAAGAATAATCAACCCGTTGTAGTGCCGGTAGTCATTAATGGTTTCTGGAGAGCGTTTACCAAAAAAGGATTGTCTTTCAAAAAGAGAGGTTCCCTTTTATCTGTTCGATTTAAAGAACCAATGATTATTGATTATACCCAGTCTGTTGATGAAATTCTAGATCAGGTAATGGAAGCCATTGAGCAAAGTAAGAATTACATGCTAAAAGGCAAACATCATTTAATGAGTAAACTAGACAAATAATCAGTTTATTTTACGAAAAGTGCTTTTAATTCGCTTGCATCATCCGGTTTCATCTTGCCCGCCAAAATCAATCTGAGCTGTCTTCTTCTTAAAGCTCCATCATAGAGTTTCTGTTCGTCTTCAGTTTCAGGGATTAACTGAGGAACAGGTCGGGGTTTTCCGTTGGGATCCAATGCGACAAATGTAAAGAAAGCTTCATTGCTTTCATATTTATATTGATGAAGCAAATCTTCTCCCCAAACCTTCAGGTGCACTTCCATGGATGTATTGAAAGCACGGCAAACTTTTGCTTCAATATGAACAACATTACCCAGTTTTATCGGGTTCTTAAAACTTAAATTGTCAACGGAAGCGGTCATGCCTGGTGTGTTGGAATGCTTTCCTGCTGCTATGCCAGCCGCAATATCCATCCAATACATTAAACGACCTCCCATTAAGTTTCCGAATGTATTTGTATCGTTGGGTAAAACCAACTCATTCATAATGGTAAAACTTTCACTTGACTTTTTCGCCTCCATAACTGTGTTTTCTGATGCAAATATAGGTTAGCTTGATCAGCTATTTTTAAATGGTGATACTTTCCAGGCTGGAAAGAAATTCCGGATCCACATCGGCACCGATTCCTGGTTCATCGCTTAATATCAGTTCCATGCCTTTGTATTGAACGCCTCTGATAACAGGATCCACCTTATGACCAAGCAGACAGGTATCCAGATCGTAGAAAACAATATTCTTTTTCGACATGGCAAAATGGACTTTTGCTGTTAATGCCAGTCTGCTTTCCAGCATTCCTCCCATCATACATGCAATATTGTTTTTTTCTGCTATTTCGTTTATTCTGGTTGCTTCTGCTATACCTCCGCTTTTGGCAAACTTAATATTGATATAGTGGCAGGCTTTATTGCGAATGATTCTTTCTGCATCGTGATGCGTGTAAACGGATTCATCTGCCATTAACTTAATAGGGGAGATTTGGCAAAGTGCTGGCAGTAATTCATCATTATATGTACGCATGGGTTGTTCACAAAATTCTATCTGGTTCGCTCCCAGCGCAGTTAAAGCAGTTGTTGCATCATCGTAGTCCCACCCCTGATTCGCATCAATTCTAATGTTGGTATTATAGCCTATTGCATTTCGAATGGCTTTAATTCTTTCAATATCGTCAGATGGCTTTTTTCCCAGTTTAACCTTGATGGTTGAAACGCCATTCTCAACAAATGATATAGCCTGTTTGGCCATGGATTCCGGTGTGTCAATTCCAATAGTTAAATCACTTACGATGGACTTTCGCGTACCCCCAAGAAAAGCATACAATGGCTGTCCTGCGTGTTGAGATGCTATATCATGTAAAGCCAGATCAAACGCGCTCTTGGCTGTATAATTTCTGGCGGTAAATAAATCCAGTTCCTGCATGCGCGAATCAATATCCAAAGGGTCTTTCTGTTTCCAGATGGCAGCAAATTCCTTAGCCATTTCAAAGCAGGTCGCCTGTGTTTCCCCAACTATCATTGGGAATGCAGAGCATTCTCCTGTTCCTGTTATCCCTTCATTTGTATGTATCCGGATCAAAAGGTTTTGTGCAAAATGCATTGTGCCTGTTGCAATGGTGAAAGGCACCATTGGGATTGAATATTTATAAATCTCTATGGAAGTAATTTGCATAAGCAAATGTCTATTTTTCCTGGTAATAGCGTTCACATTTTTTCCAGTACGAAAAGAAACTTCCGAAGTATTGATTTACTGCAGGGAATAGCCAGGCTCTTTCTTCCTGAATTCCATTGTAATGGGATGCTGTAGGGTGCTCCTTATAAATCATTTCCTTATTGCCTAATAAGGATTGTAATTCTTGAAATGACCCGGTGAACACCTGTATGCCGGCAATATTTTCATAGGCTAAATTCAATATAAACTGAACGACTTTTTCGCTTACCGGATAGGTGGCAAAGTGGTCTGGCTCTAAAAGTAATATTCTGTTGGCATTCATGTTGCTATGCCAGTTGGGGTCCAGGTTATAGGAGTTATAAATCAGTGTTGGCAAGTCTTTATTTAAAATAGGGACTTTTTTCTCAGGTAATATGGTTGTTAAACTCAATGCTTCTGTTTCCTGAAGTGCTGATGGTATTTGTACAAATGGGAATGCTTCATAGGAACAATCCAGATAGGTGCCTTGTTGATGGATTCCACTGTGCTTATTGATGTTTTCCTGATTGGCATAATATTTTTTGCTGCTGAATGATCCTGCAACCCATTGCCAGCTTAGCATATTACTTGCCAGGTCTCCATCCAGTAAATGATAGTACATCCATTTTGCAGGCATTAGCCAATGTGATTTTGCAATATTACAGGTTAGCATGGCTGTATACATTCTTGCATGGTTGTGCATATAGCCGGTTTGATATAATTGCTGAATAGCTTTGTCTAATGCATGAATGCCTGTATTGGCAGCAATAATATTGACAGGAACTTGTCTGTTCTTTACATTTTCCTGTTCTTGTTTCAGGTCTTCAAAAATGGCTGCATTTTTATGTTGCCAAACCCTTTGAAAAAATTCCCTCCAGGCCAGTTCCTGAATCAATTTCTCAGCAATATACCTGCCGTACTTTGGAACCACTATTTCTTTTATTTGTGGTAATTGTATCACGCCTCTGGCGATATAAGGACTGAGATAGGTTACTGCACCATTTATGAAGTTTCTGGTCTTCTCATATTTTCGGGCATCTATTTGTTCAATGCGTGAAATAATTTCATTGTATTGGGTGGGGAACTGAATCATTTTGAAATAGTTTTTAAATAGGCTTCTGCAATCTGTAAATGGGTATGTCTTTTTTGTTCCGGCATTTTATCAAATGTTTTTATCAGCATTCCGAGTCTTGGATTTTTCAAGAAAAAATCCCTGTGTACATGCATGAAACGCCAGAAAAGGGCGTCCCATATTTCCTGCCACTTCCCTTTGGAATAATTACTCATTTTTAAAACATAGTTACTGCCACTGATATAGGGTTTTGTTGTCATCATGCCACCATCTGCAAATTGTGTCATGCCATAAACATTGGGTACCATAACCCAGTCATAAGCGTCTACGTACATTTCCATAAACCACTTATACACTTCGTCGGGATCAAATTCGCAGAGCAGCATGAAATTGCCTAAAATCATCAATCTCTCTATATGATGATTGTATCCCGTTCTATTTAGTTTTTGTATTACTTCATCTACAGCTACAATACCAGTTTCTCCTGTATAAAAGGAAGCCGGAATTTTTCTGCTGAACCCCCAGAAATTCCTGGTTCTTTGTTTTGAACCAATTCTTCCATATACCTGATAAATAAATTCTCTCCACCCAATTATCTGACGAATGAATCCTTCTAAAGAATTCATTGGAACCTCCTTTTCTTTGGCAAAAGCCAAAGTTTTATTGATTACCCATTCCGGCGTTAATAAACCAATATTCATCAGAGGACTTAATAAGCTATGGTGTAAAACCGACTCGCCGGTAACCATTGCATCTTCATATTTTCCGAAATCGTGAAAGCGATTTTGAAGAAACTGTTCAAACCATGCTTCTGCGGAATGAAAGTCTACCGGATAGTATTGTCTGCAGAATGAATCCCCGAAGGGAGCCCCTTTTATTCCGGGGTTTTGCGGGAAATATTTTTGCACGTAATGTTGTGCTTCTTCTATATATATGTTCTCCTTTGAAAGACTGAATGGAGGAGTAGCCGCATTTTTTGGGTACTTTTCTCTGTTGTCAGTATCAAAAGTCCATTTGCCGCCAAGGGGCTGGTCCTTTTCAGTTACCAGAATCTTTCTCTCTTTTCTTTGCCAAGTATAAAAGTCGGTTTGAAAAAATGTTTTCTTTTTATTAAAATAGGCGTCACAAGCTTCCAGCGTGTTTAAAAAACCAGGATTCTCAACCATCTTTAGCTCAATCTGATTCGCTGAACAGGCTTTTCTCAGTCTTCCTGTTAGCCAATTGTCTGCCGGATCTGCCACTTGTATACATTTGATTTCCTGTTGTGCCAGCTTAGGAATTAGTTGACGGATATCCGAAATAGATTGATGGGCTTCTACATAATGAACTTCTAACATTTGGTTTCTCAAAAATGCTTCATAGGCTTTCATACTTGCCCGGTGCAATAAGAGTTTTTGATAATGAAAGGCATACTGGTTAAAAAACAGCCATTCTTCAATCAGATATATGGGATAATTTTTTTCTAATGCACTGCTGTGCCTGAATAGCTGGTGGGGGAAAATCAGGGAAATTGTTTTCATGATAAGCATTTACAACAAATTCATATTCGCTTTGTTGTATAACAAAACAGTAAAATGGAATCATTAAAAGGTAGAGTTGTTTTATTGGCGGGAGCTACAGGCGGGGTTGGGTCTCAGGTTGCCAAACAATTGAGTGCAAGCGGAGCAATTGTATATATGACCGGCAGAAATAGTCAGAAACTGGAAGAAGTAGCTACGCAAGCCGGCATTCCGGCAAACAGAACTTTTCTGATGGATATTGCCGATGAGTCTTCTGTTAACCAGGTGGTTTCACAGGTATTGGCACAAACTCCATTCATTCATACTTTGATTAATGCTACAGGAATAGGTATAATTAAAACCATGGATACGCTGGATACGGCATCCTTTGAAAAAGTGCTACAAGTGAATCTGATGGGGGCTTTTTATCTGGTAAAAGCGGTTTTGCCCAATATGAAAGAGCAAAAAAAGGGGCTCATCATCAATATCCCCGGGGTATTAGGTAAAGTGCCCATGGCAGGTGCTGCAGCGTATAGTGCCAGTAAATATGGTTTGGTTGGCATGATGCAAAGTATAAGGGAAGAGCTCAAAAGAACTGAAATACGCATAACCAATATTTTCCTGGGAGGGATAGATTCGGCATTCTGGGATAATATTGACCTCAGGGTTCAGCGGGACAAAATGATTATTGCCGAAGAAGCGGCCAAAGCAATCTGGTTCCTTTGTCAACAACCCAGTAGCGGTGTGGTTAGTGAAATGGTTTTACAACCCTTTAATCACCAGGCAATATGATGAATTTTGCCGGTTTTTTACATAAATAAATCTTTCATAAAGATCTTGTGCCGATATTTGTACAACGAACATCTGTTAGTATGAATATTTCCTTCGATAATACTGAGAATGCCTTTGCTTATAAGAGTGACAAGGAATTAAACGGGGCTAAGTTTTTATTTAAAACAATGGAGTATCCCTGGTTTGTAAAGCTGGGTACCACCCTGACTCCTTATGTAATGAAATCGGGTATGCCACTGGTGAATGGTCTTATTCGTAAAACCATTTTCAAGCAATTTGTAGGAGGGGAATCACTGGAAGAAACCGCTAATGTTGGTAATTTACTGGGCAAATACGGCATCCAGGTTATTCTTGATTATGGTGTAGAAGGTAAAGAGTCTGAAGCAAGTTTTGATCATGCTACAGAAGAATTTCTGCGCGTTATTAATTACGCGTCAACACAAACCAATATTCCTTTCATAAGTATAAAAGTTACCGGTCTTGCCAGATTTGGCCTGTTGCAAACATTAAATGAAGCGCCCAGATTAAGAAGTGGGGTTCACGATCATGAAGAGGAAATTGCTGAATGGGACAGAGTCAGAGACAGAATGTATACCATCTGTGAACTGGCTGCTGAGAAGAATATAGGTGTGCTCATTGATGCGGAAGAAAGCTGGATTCAGGATCCCATTGACAGGCTTTGTATGGAAATGATGGAGGCCTTTAATAAAGAAAAAGTAATTGTATATAATACCATACAATTATACAGACACGATAGATTGCATTTTTTACAATTGTCCTATAAAATTGCTAAGCAACAACAATTTAAATTAGGTATTAAGCTGGTAAGAGGTGCTTACATGGAGAAAGAAAGGGAAAGAGCATCGGAAATGGGCTATGGGTCACCTATTCAGCCCAATAAGGAAGCAACGGACTCTGATTTCAATAAGGCTGTTCAGTTTTGTTTTGATCATTTAGACGATATTTCTGTTATCATCGCTTCTCACAATGAAGCAAGCAATTTACTGGCTGCTCAGATTATGCACGAAAGAAATATACCGCATAATCATCCCCATGTACATTTTTCACAATTATATGGAATGAGTGATAATATCACATTCAACCTGGCCAAAGAGGGATTTAAGGTAAGTAAGTACTTGCCATTTGGTCCCATCAAAGATGTGATTCCTTATTTGATGAGAAGGGCAAAGGAAAATTCCAGTGTTGCAGGACAAACAGGCCGGGAATTATCGCTGATAAAAAAGGAAATAGCCAGACGAAAGGCTTTATAATCGTATAAGCGGTGCAGCGACATCTCTTCTGAATGCATCTTACAATAAACTGTAATGATGAGATTATTTGGCTTGTTTTTGTTTTTTTCTATTACTTCCAGTAGTGTATTTGCACAGACGGACAAACCTGTTTTCCAGCATTTTTCCAAGGGTAAAGCTTTTTGGGGAATAGGTATTTCTCCGGTTTATTCGGATATGATTGGATCCTATACAGATATTGCTGTGCGTAAAAACAATACCAGTCTGGGCATATTGCTTGCTCCCATGTACGGAAAATTTGTTCAGCAGAATTTGATGGTAGGGGTAATGGGCATTGCCGGATTCCATACCGAACAAAGAAAGTACCTGACCTATCCTGTAACTACCGGATTTCCACCTTTTTTTCCTAATGTAGATACGAAAGATGTAAACAATAGTTTAGATCTTGGATTGGTTCCAATGGCACGTTATTATTTTAATTTAAACAGGAGAAATACCCTTGCCATTTTTCTGCAGGCTGGATTACCGGCGGTTTATTCAAAGTATGCCAATACTACAACTTATAAGTATATAACCGGAGGGATTGATCGCTTTTCTAACCAATACAGTGAATTTGCCTTAAGAGGTAGTATCGGGTTTGGTCTTAGTGTACAAGGTAAAAAGGGTAGTTTTGATACTCATGTGAGTAATATGGGTTGGTTTTTGGGCTTCAATAAATGGCTGCAGAGATAATGCATTGCACTAATCACAATTTCTTCACAGATTAAGGAAGGGCAACCAAATGCGGCCTTTCTGTTGTTAATTTGTGTATGCAACAGTATCAAGATTTACTAAGACATATTCTAAAAAATGGAGCTCAAAAAACAGATCGTACCGGTACGGGTACCATCAGCTGTTTTGGCTACCAGATGCGATTTGATCTTTCCAAAGGATTTCCCTTGGTTACCACTAAAAAACTGCATTTAAAAAGTATTATTTACGAGTTACTCTGGTTTCTGAACGGAGATACGAATATTAAATATTTAAATGATAACGGGGTTAGTATCTGGAATGAGTGGGCGGATGCCAATGGAGATTTAGGCCCCGTATATGGTAAACAGTGGAGAAGCTGGGAGGGAGCAGACGGTAAAGTAATTGATCAAATTGCGGATGTATTGCATCAGATCAAAAATCAGCCTGATAGCAGAAGAATGATTGTGAGTGCATGGAATGTAGGAGAGCTCTCTAAAATGGCTTTGATGCCATGTCATAGCTTATTTCAGTTTTATGTGGCTGACGGCAAATTAAGTTGCCAATTGTACCAGAGAAGTGCCGACGTTTTTTTGGGTGTGCCATTCAATATTGCTTCTTATGCTTTATTAACAATGATGATGGCCCAAGTTACGGGATTAGAGGCTGGAGACTTCATTCATAGTTTTGGAGACGTTCATATCTATAATAATCATCTGGAACAAGTTGAGTTGCAATTGAGCAGAGAGCCTTATCCACTTCCACAGATGCACTTGAATCCTGAAGTGAAAGATTTGTTCAGTTTTAAATTTGAAGATTTTACACTGGAAAATTACCAATGCCATCCGGCCATTAAAGCACCGGTTGCAGTATAATATGATTGTATCAATAATTGTTGCAGCTTCAGAGAATAATGCCATTGGGTTGAATAATCAGCTGTTGTGGCGTTTACCCAATGACCTTAAGTTTTTTAAACAAACTACCTGGGCAATGCCTGTTATCATGGGTAGAAAAACTTTTGAATCCTTGTCGGGCAAACCCTTAAATGGCAGATTGAATATTGTAATAACCAGACAAAGCGATTGGAATGCAGCAGGGGTTCAAAAAGCCGGTTCTCTGGAAGAAGCTTTTTCAGTTGCAGCAGCGAATCATTACAAAGAGTCTTTTGTTATTGGAGGAGGAGAGTTGTATGCTGCAGCCCTGCCACAGGCAAATAATATTTATTTAACAAGGGTAGAAGCAACAATGGATGGTGATACTTTTTTTCCCGTCATTGATACTAATGATTGGGAAATGGTAATGGATGAAGCGCATGCAGTTGATGAAAAACATGCATTCCCCTATCGCTTTCAAAAGTGGATAAAGAGAAGCTAATATGGCATTATATCCATTCTTATATGTATGCATTATTCCTTTTCTGATTATTTTTCTGGTAGTAAGGAAGGAATATTATATAAATCACTGGGTTCATTCTCTTTTGCCTGTTTTCAACTGGATGTTGCTGGTGTACGCAGTTTATCAGCTAAGGGTAATTGTTGGCATTATTCAATTATTTAGAGCGATTTCTGCATCCGCTCCCACCGTTTTTCAATGGCAGGACTACCTTGATGCAAATATGGTCAGGCTCTTTGCTTCTGTTGTTCTGCCTTTATTGTTTCTTTTCTCTACATTTAATAAAAGTAAATGGTTTAGTCTGGCAATGATGTTTTTGTACTTGAACATTGCAGAATGGCCGGTTTACTCAACCTGGGAGTGGTTTAAAAATATTGCAATCATCTTAAGCTGGTTTACCTTACTTGCCGGTGGAAGATGGTTTAGCATTCAGCAGACAAAATAATAATCAATGTATAGTCCAATCCATATAGGTCTTAAGTATATTCAGTATTGGTTAATAGCAGAAAACGAAAAAGGACATGGTGTGCATTCTCCTTTTGTTTTTGAATTGATAGATCGCGTATTAAATGATGATCGCGATTTTTATTTTTTTCCTTTAATTGAAGGAGCGAGAGAAGCTTATTATTCTGACAATTCAATGCTGACAATAACAGATTATGGGGCGGGTTCACGCGTAAATTCTTCCAATAAAAGGTCCGTAGCTTCTATTGCGAAATCGGCCCTGAAACCAAGAAAGTATGCTCAGTTGTTCTTCAGAATGGTCAATCATTTTGGTTCTTCTTCCATTCTTGAGTTGGGGACTTCTCTGGGAATTACCACCAGCTATCTTGCAGCTGCCAATTCAAATGCCTCTGTAATTACTATGGAAGGAGCAGCAGAAATAGCGACTGTAGCAAAAAGGCATTTTGAATACCTTAGACTAAAAAACATCGAACAGGTAATTGGCAATTTTGACGAAACCCTGCCAGCTGTATTGTCCCGTATTTCTCAACTTGATTTTGTTTTTATTGATGGCAATCATCGGTTAGCGCCTACTATCCGTTACTTCAATTGGCTCAAACCTCATTTACACGAACATTCTGTTTTGATATTTGATGATATTCACTGGAGTAAGGAAATGGAGCAGGCCTGGAAACAAATTCAGGCAGATGAAATGGTGACGCTTACGATTGATTTGTTCTTCATAGGATTGGTTTTCTTTAGAAAGGAAAACAAGGTAAAGCAGCATTTTATCGTTCGCTTTTAAAGCGTTAACTTACATATATGATAATAGGGATTTTAAAAGAACCTACCGGAGAGAAAAGAGTAGCGATGCTTCCTGCTCAGTTGACTCCTTTATTGCAAATGGGAGTTGAGGTATTGGTTGAAAAAGAGGCAGGTGTATTGTCCTGTGCAGCTGATTCAGATTATGAATCAGTAGGGGCAAAGATTACCGATCGTAATTCTTTAATTCAATCCTCGGATATCATTGCAGGATTCTGGGCTATTGAAGCATCGGAGTTAATGCAGGCTAAAAAAGGACTGGTTTTTATTGGTGTTTTACAACCACTCTTTAACTACAGGCAAATGAAAGCCTTATCTGAACTGGGTTGTACGGTGTTCAGTTTAGATATGATCCCCAGAACTACCCGGGCTCAGTCCATGGATGTATTAAGTAGTCAGGCGAATATTGCAGGGTATAAGGCGGTTTTAAAAGCTGCCGATTTGTTGCCTCATTATTTTCCAATGTTCATGACAGCAGCAGGTAGTATTCCTCCGGCTAAAGTACTTGTATTGGGCGCAGGCGTAGCAGGATTGCAGGCTATTGCTACGGCAAAAAGGTTAGGTGCTGTAGTGGAAGTATCAGATACGAGGCCGGCTGTAAAGGAAGAAGTGATGAGTTTAGGTGCAAAATTCATTGAAGTGGAGGGTGCTGCGGATGCTTCCGCTGCAGGAGGATATGCTGTTGAACAATCGGATGAATTTAAACAGAAACAAAAAGAGAGATTGGCCATGTCGGTTGCTAAGTCGGATGTGATTATTGCAACCGCTCAGATTCAGGGTAAACAGGCACCCTTACTGATTGATGAAACCATGCTGAAATTAATGAAACCAGGATCAGTAGTGATTGATTTGGCTGCTGCAACAGGTGGGAATGTATATGGTGTAAGGCAAAATGACATTACGCATATCAATGGTATTACCTTGTATGGGAATAGTCATCTGGCTGCAGATATGCCGGTGGATGCAAGCAAAGTATATGGTAAGAATCTATTTAATTTCTTACAGTTGATTGTTTCTAAGGAAGGGACTGTTCAACTCAATTTTGAGGATGATATTGTAAAAGGTTGTTGTATTGTGCACAATGGCGCTGTTGTTCATGATAGAATACTTTCATTGTTAAATAGTTAATTGGATAATATGAATGCATTTTTGGTATTTCTGCAGGAACATATAGAAATGGTTTACATAGTGCTGCTGTCCATATTTCTGGGAATAGAAGTGATTGGCAGAGTGCCAAGTGTTTTGCATACGCCACTGATGAGTGGAGCCAATGCCATTCATGGTGTAGTAATTATTGGAGCTATTATTGTGATGGGACAAGTTGAAGCAGACGATTGGCTTGCTTTGAGTATTGGCTTTTTAGCTGTTGTGTTGGGTACACTGAATGTGGTAGGTGGATTTGTGGTGACAGACAGAATGTTGGAAATGTTTAAGAAGAAAAAATAAAATGGAATTAAATCTGCTTACACTTTGTTATCTCATTGGCTCATTAAGTTTTATCATTGGGCTTAAAATGCTGTCTCATCCTGATTCTGCGCGAAAAGGCAATTGGGTAGCAGCCGCAGGTATGGCTATTGGCATATTTGGCACCATTTTTCTGTACAATGAAGATGGTGTGAAACTGGGCAACTATTCATGGATTTTCGCTGGACTAGGCGTAGGGACAATTATCGGAACCCTGGCAGCACAAAAAGTAAAAATGACTGCCATGCCAGAAATGGTCAGCTTATTTAATGGAATGGGAGGTGCCTGTGCCGCTTTGATATCCATTGTGGAGTTCAGACATTTAATTCATGCTGCGCAGGCAGGGATGGATTATTCAGGAGCCATATTGCAGGTTGACGGAGTAACGCTCTTAATTATTTTTGCAGGCCTGATTATTGGAACCATTTCTTTTTCTGGTAGTATGATTGCATGGGGAAAACTAAATGGAAAAGTAAAGGACCTGGCATTTAGTGGTCAGCAAATGGCCAATAATATATTGCTTCTGGGAATTCTTGTATTTGCGACCTACTTAACCTATAATATTTCCACTACAAATTTTTTATGGTTTTATCTCATTGCCCTGGCAGCTGTTTTGTATGGTGTACTCTTTGTATTACCCATTGGGGGAGCAGATATGCCCGTAGTCATTTCATTGCTGAATTCATTTACCGGGGTGGCTGCTGCCTGTGGCGGATTTTTGTACGATAATCAGGTAATGTTGACCGGTGGAATTCTGGTTGGTGCTGCAGGTACATTGCTTACCATACTCATGTGTAAAGCTATGAACCGTAGTTTAACCAATGTGCTGCTGGGTTCCTTTGGTGGTTCATCCAAAGGTGAGCAACAGGCAGTGTCTGGTAGTTATAAAGAGATATCTCTTAGTGATGCAGCCATTTGTATGAGCTATGCCAGTAAAGTGATGATTGTGCCCGGTTATGGACTGGCAGTTGCCCAGGCGCAGCATATTTGTCATGAACTGGAGCAGTTGCTGGAAGCAAAAGGTGTGGAAGTTAAATATGCCATTCATCCTGTAGCAGGCAGAATGCCCGGGCATATGAATGTATTACTGGCAGAAGCTGATGTAAACTATGACGCATTGCTTGAAATGGAAGATGCCAATAATGAATTTAAATCTACGGATGTGGTGTTGGTATTGGGTGCTAATGATGTAGTGAATCCTGCAGCCAAATCAGATCCTGCTTCCCCTATTTACGGGATGCCGATTTTAGAAGTTGAGCAGGCAAAAACAGTGATTGTAAATAAGCGTAGTATGAAGCCTGGATATGCAGGTATTGAAAATGCTTTGTTTTTCCAGCCCAAAACATCCATGTTGTTTGGAGATGCAAAAGCTGCATTGCAGAAACTGGTTGCTGAGATAAAAGCTGTTTAAAGTGAAATTACCCCCATCATTTATTGAATCACTTGCT
>JBDLUU010000026.1:0-39004 GCA_039805185.1 Bacteroidota bacterium | reverse complement strand
GCAGCATCGGTCTGGTGCATATTAGATAATCCGTAACTTATTTTAATTTCTGGGGATACGGTAACAAAGGGCAGATAAAAGTTAAACCCAATCCCTGCTTCCAGGCCAAAATCGTTCCTCCTTAATTTGATTAAGTCATCTGCGTTTCTGGCAGTAGAATTTGAGGAAAGGTCAATATCATACCTAACTCCCCCAATTAAATAAGTCCTGAAATTACCAATCCGGTCCGAGCTGAATTTTAAATGAAAGGGGAAGCTAACCAAGGTAGAGGGAAGACTTTGAATTTGCGTATTTCCTTCACCTGGACGAGTACTCCCCAATTGATAACGAATACTTCTGGCACCACCAATAATGAGTTGGGGATTGGCACGTATTTGAAAATGCTCACTAAGCCTTCCGGTGGCCATTAAGCCCATATTGATACCGCCGCTGGAGCCAGGTTCTGCTACCATGATGCTATCCGACTGGGTAAACTGGTTCGATTTGTTTACCTGTAAATAAGAATTGTTGTATCCCAGCGTAATGCCAAAATAATACAACTGGTCCTCCCGGTTAATCCGGTATAATTGTTTTTGAGCAAAGCCATACTGAACAAGACCCAATAGGCCCCATACCAGCAGTACTACTTGCTTCCGCAATAAATAGTGCATATGCCGAAACTTAGTTTCTTCAAATAGGTTTGGGTAAAGCCTGCTTCATTCAGAATATTTAAGAATTGATTTCCCTCTGGGAAAGCCTGAACACTATCGTTCAGATATTGGTATGCGTCTTTGTTCTTAGAAAAAACCTTCCCGATAGAAGGCGTAATATAATTCATGTAAAATTGATACAACTGTTTAAATCCTGCTGAGCTGGGTTTAGAGAATTCCAGAATCACTGATTTGCCTCCAGGTTTTAATACCCTATGCATTTCTTTTAATCCCTTGCTCAGGTCCTGAAAATTTCGAACACCAAATGCCACTGTAATTGCGTCAAAATAATCGTTTTCGAAACGAATATTTTCACTGTCTCCGGTATGCAACTGAATAATATTTTCCAGCCCCCTGGCTTTTATTTTTTCTCTACCAAAATTTAACATGCCTTCTGAAATATCAATCCCGATAATCTGTTCGGGTTTTAATATTTCCTGCGTTAATAAGGCAACATCAGCCGTACCTGTGGCAACATCCAGTATTTTTTTGGGAGCCAACTTCTTCAACTCTTTGATGGCTGTTTTTCTCCAGCCCACATCAATCCCCACACTAAGGAATCGATTCAGAAAATCGTAGCGGTGTGCAATATTGTTGAACATATCGGCCACCTGCTCTTTTTTCGCCAGCTCACTATCTTTAAAAGGCACTATCTCGTCGTGCGCAAATTTCGCCATGGGTCAAAGATATTCATTTTAAGCCCTGTAAAGCCTTCTGTTACCTTCGGAGTGGCTTTATTTGGGTTAATATTTCGCAAAAATTGAGCAGACTGCCTTTATCTTCGTTACCGTGAAGGCCAAAGTATATAAATCAACCGGTAGCTGGTACCAGGTAAAAGCAGCAAATGGACAGTTTTACAATGCTCGTGCCAAAGGGGTATTTAAAATTGAAGGCCATACTTCAACCAATCCCATTGCTGTTGGGGACGATGTGGACATAGAAATAGAAGCGGTTCAGGAAGAGTCTGCCGTTATCCAAAAAATTCATGACAGAAGAAACTATGTGGCCAGGGTTTCTCCGCACAATAAAAGGATGCACCATATCATCGCATCCAATATGGATCAGAGTTTGCTCTTTGCTACTTTAAAGGAACCGAAAACATCAACGGGTTTTATAGACCGCTTTCTTATTTCCTGTGAAGCCTACCATATTCCTGCCATATTGGTTTTTAATAAAGCCGATTTATACAGGCAAAAGGAAATGGAGCGATTTGAATTGTTGAAAGATATTTATAAAAATGCCGGTTATACCGTAATGCTAATTAGTGTAGAAACTGGTATGGGACTCGAGGAATTGAAGGAAATGCTAATGAACAAAACCACTTTATTAAGTGGCCATAGTGGGGTTGGCAAATCAACTTTTATTAATCATTTGTTTCCTCAGTTCAATTTAAGAACACAGGAAGTAAGCAACTGGAGTGGCAAGGGATTACACACGACTACTTTTGCGGAAATGTTCGATATTGATGAACATACCCATATCATTGATACACCAGGTGTTCGGGAATTGGGGATTGTAGACATCGCCAAATCGGAACTCTCTCATTATTTTCCGGAGATGCGAAAATTACTGGGCGATTGCCAGTTCAACAATTGCATGCATATTAACGAACCAGGTTGTGCGGTGAAACAACAGGTTGGCATTGGTTCTGTATCGGAAGATCGGTATGTGAGTTATCTAACTATATTAGACACTATGGACGACAAGAGGTACTAGTTATTTATACCTCATCTCAGAAAAAATGGGGTGAATTATTGCCATCTTGGTTTTTACTGCTTCAGAAAATTATTGTGGTTGTAGTCTGCAAACCAGGAAGCATACTGCACGTAATTATTGGATATTCTTTCTATTTCACCGTGCACCATATCGGGTGACAAGTCTTTTACTTTTTTGGCAGGAACACCGGCATAAATGGTTCCGGACTCAACTACAGTGCCTTCCAGTAATACCGCACCTGCTGCAATAATGGAATTGGAATGAATGATGCAGCGATCCATTACAATCGAACCCATGCCAATCAGAACATCGTCGTGTACGGTGCATCCATGCACCAGTGCATTGTGACCAATGGAAACACGGTCGCCAATGATTGTTGGGTTTTTCTGATACGTGCAATGAATAACAGCACCATCCTGAATATTTACTTTGTTGCCAATTTTAATATAGTGCACATCTCCTCTTACCACGGCATTAAACCATACACTGCATTCATCGCCCATTACCACATCACCTACAATGGTTGCGTTGGGGGCTACAAAACAATCTGCACCCATTTGCGGATGCTTGCCAAGTACAGGTAAAATCGTTGCCATAGTAATATTTGCAATGAAGATATAAATTATCGGCAATCTTATTATAAGTTTGAACTCAAATGAATCAACGTCAATTGTTTTTAGACCATGTGGCCCAGACTTCTCCCAAACCCATTGGGATTGAAATGGCTGCTGCACAAGGGGTCTGGCTGACCGATACCCAGGGTAAAAAGTATATTGACGGTATTTCCGGATTCAGTGTGGCCAATATTGGTCACGGAAATCCTGCCGTTGTTAAAGCGGTTCAGGAACAGGCCGCTGCTTATATGCACGTAATTGTTTACGGCGAATTCATTGAAACACCCCAGGTCCAATATGCCAAAAAATTAACCGAACACTTACCAGCTTCTCTCAACTGTGTTTATTTTACCAATAGTGGGGCAGAAGCCACAGAAGGTGCGATGAAACTGGCGAAAAGGGTAACCAATCGATCCAAAATCATTGGCGCCAAAAATGCCTATCATGGAAGCACACAGGGCGCATTGAGTATGATGGGGGATGAATATTTTAAACAGGCATTCCGCCCTTTGTTACCAGATGTGTATCATTATGCTTACGGTTCGGTTGAGTTGATTGAAGCCATTGACAGTGAAACAGCCTGTGTGATTCTGGAAACGGTGCAGGCAGAAAGCGGCGTAACTGCTCCCCCTGCTACATGGTTACAAGCGGTAAGAGAAAAATGCAATCAGCATTGCGTGTTGTTGATACTTGATGAAATACAGGCAGGATTTGGAAGAACGGGTTCTTTGTGGGCTTTTGAACAATTCGGCATTGTGCCCGATATTCTGTTGCTGGGGAAAGCACTGGGTGGCGGTATGCCCTTGGGTGCTTTTATTGCGGATCAACGACTCATGAATACCTTGACCTATGCGCCGGTGCTGGGTCATATTACTACCTTTGGCGGACATCCTGTTTCCTGTGCAGCGGGCAAAGCCGCTTTTGAAGAATTGATGGCACACCCCGAATGGATTCAGGAAGTACCAAAGAAAAATGCGTTATTGAAATCCCGCCTGCAGCATCACAAAATACTATCTGTAAAGGATTGTGGATTGTGGATGAGTTTACAATTTGCGACTCCTGAAATTACACAGGCCGTTGCACATGCTTGTATTCAAAACGGATTGGTAACCGATTGGTTTTTGTTTGCACCAGACCGAATCAGAATTGCGCCGCCGTTGATAATTACAGAGGAAGAGTTGAATAGCTTATGTGAAATCTTGTTGAAGTCAATGAATGAATGTTAATTATAAGAGCATTTTTATGATTTCAGCATTATTTTTAAGTGCGTTTATATAGTCATCGCCATTGGGTTTCAAGTCCTTTTCATTATAATATTTTTTATTCTTATTTAATTCTAAGGTAGTGTAATAATTGTCATTTATCATTATTGTAACCAACAATTGCTGTTCGATAAATTCATGGTAAAACCGAATAGATTTAATTTTTGAATTGTTCAATTTGATTGAGTACAAATAATAGGAACCATCTGTTCGATTATCATCAATAATAAAATCATATGCGGATAAAAATTGCAAAATATTTTTAAAATCAGACTCGTAATTTTCATATCCATTTCTCATTTTAATTTTCATAAACTAAAATTTTAATTACCAAAAATTTCTTCATGTTCCATGCTGTAAAAAATTCCGAAATCATTTCCATATCTATTATCAGGCCCAATGTCGTAAATAGTATATCCTTCAGACTTCAATTTTTTAATCCAGTTTTTGTTTTCTTCAATTGAAAGGTTAGGACTCCAATTAGGCCATTCTTTAATTTGATGAACATTTATACCCAGTTCCAAAGAGAGCTTATTTGCAAAAGGAATGACCCTTTCATCTTGACTTCTCCCAATTACAGCAATTTTCTGTGGGTCCCACCCTTTCATCACTTTGTTTGAAGATATTACAATCGTTTGTCCATTAGAAAGCGTGTGATTAAATGCTTTATTGATATTCTGTAACCCACCTCCAAGCCAGCTAGTAGCTGTTTTATAGTGAATTCCATATTTGTTTATTAACCCCTTACCGATTTTTGATAATGCAAATTTCGAAGCGAGTTCTCCTGAAGCACCCCCAGCTAAATCACTGAAAAATCCTAACATGAAATCCTTGCCCATCAGTTGATAATTATTCTCTCCATATTTACCCTCTACTAAATTCACTAAAATATCTCCAATAGCAGAAAATGCTGCTCTTCCTAATTTACCACTCGGAGTTCTCCAAGGAATTATTCCTTCCGCGGCGCTCCTTCCAACTTGGGCCTTGTTAAATTTGTCATGCCCAAAGGCAGCCCCAAAAGATGGGCAATCATCTTCTGTTAAATAAATAAACATAGCCTGTAAAAAAGCATCTGCAGCACCATTTGCTCCAGCTTTAATAAGCATAGGTTTAATTGGGATAAATACTTGCTCTTGATTTTTATATCCTCTAAAGGCTTCAATCGTTTCGTCTAGTGAGCCAAAATCAAAAATTGCTGGATTTAAATTATGATGAATAGTGAGTGACGAAAATTGAGCTCTTAGCTTATAGGGATCTGTACATTCTTCATCAATATAGCTAAGGTTTGGGGTAAATTGCCATATGTTGCTACCTCCAGTATTACCATTGTAATACTCCCAGAAACTACTTGGACCAGGAGGAAGTGTGTAATCTAGAGGAGGATTAGTTAAGAACCAGTAAAGAAGTTGAATTGTATATTCGGCACCTGAATCCCCCGGGTTAATATTTTGTACTACTTCTGGTGAACCTCCAGTTCCACCGCTATAGCCACCTAGAACACTACATCCCCAGTTACCATGAATATCTCTACTAGGTATAGCAATAATATATTCAGCAATGCAACGTAGAAATGCCCCTAACCAAGTTTCGGTTGATTTAATTGATGAAGTGTTTTTTATTGTTTGTTGTTGTGGTAAGCTATGTTTTATTTCTAATTGTCTAACTCCATTTTTAAATAATATTTTTTTGTATTCGAAAGTGCTCATATTAATGAACTCATAATAGCCATTGAATGGGGTATTTATTTGATCATTTTTAGAAACTATTCGAATAAATTGTACTTCTAAATGATCGGTTTTAGTAAAATAAAAATTTCCGCCGCCACTGCTCAATGGCATTTTTAAAATCATTTGCCCTTTATAGTATGTTTTTAAAGTTTGATCTAGAATTGGTTTAGGCCCATGCGGCATTAATTTTTGATAATTGTTAATCCAAAGCAACAATTCTTGTTTTGAAATATTTTCTGGCAATTTTTCTTTTACATCAACGTTTTTTTTACAACCAGCAAAAAATATAATAGTAATCAAAAGGAATGCTAAATTCAGAAAATATAGAGGGGGAAATTTAAATATACGCATAATTGATTGGTGTTTTGTATAAACTTCACCAATACTAAGTCTTTATTTCAATTGAAGAATGTTTTTACAAAAAATACCGTGAAAACACGGTGCTCATTAATTCAGCATCTACAAACTCATTCTGCAAAATCTTCCATACAAAGCCTCGTAAATCGGAATGATTTTTTTGATGTCGAATTGAGCCGCCTGTTCATAAGCAGCTTCCTTCATGGTTACCAGTTTTTGCTCATCGCTTAACAATTCAATGGCGTATTTACTCATCGAATCTACATCTCCCACATTGGCCATATATCCGGTCTGTCCCTGAATATTGATTTCTCCCAATCCACCTGCATTGGTGCTGATGACAACGGTTCTGGCTGCCATGGCTTCTAACGCTGCCAAACCAAAGCTTTCGTATTCAGATGGCAGTAAGAACACATCACTAACTGCCAATATATCTTCAATTTGCTCCTGCTTACCTAAGAAGCGAACATCGTGTTCAACGCCTAACTCTCTGGCGAGTTCTTCACAGGCCGGTCTTTCAGGACCATCACCCACCATCAGCAGTTTAGAAGCAACTGCTTTTTGTGTGGCTGCAAAAACTTTAACCACATCCGTAACCCTTTTTACTTTTCTGAAGTTACTGGCATGCATGATGATTTTTTCTCCGTTGGGTGCAATTACTTTTCGAAATGCATCAATGGGTTTTTTATTGAACCTGCTTACATCCACAAAATTGTATATGACTTCAATTTCCTTTTCAATCGCAAAGGAATGATAGGTTTCGTCTCTCAGGTTTTTAGATACTGCGGTAATGGCATCACTCTCATTGATGGAGAAAGTAACAACCGGCTCGTAGGTTTTGTCGCGGCCTACCAGAGTAATATCAGTTCCGTGTAAAGTGGTTATGAAAGGCACATGTCTGCCGGTTTTCTTTTGCACAATCTGACGGGCCATATAAGCTGCAGAAGCGTGCGGTATGGCATAGTGTACATGCAGTAAGTCTAAATCATAATTCATAATCACGTCTACCATGGTACTGGCCAATGCCACTTCGTATGGAGGGTAATCAAATAGCGGATAAGTGGGTACCCTTACTTCATGGTAAAAGATATTGGTATTGAAGACATTTAGCCTAACCGGTTGCTGGTAGGTAATAAAATGTACCTGGTGGCCTTCATCGGCAAGGGCTTTGCCTAACTCGGTAGCCAGCACACCCGATCCACCAAAAGTGGGGTAACATACAATACCTATTCTCATTGCAATTGAATTATTCACTGTAAAGAACGGATTTTTTTCTCTTTTGTTCGCCCCGTTCATCAAAGCGTAACAAAGCGTTCATTTCATTAACTTTAGCCAATGAAGCAATTAATAATCCTGGCAGCATGTATTCCGATGCTGCTTTCTGCACAAAGCAATGCAGACTCGGCGTATATCAAAAAAATTAGTGATGAAATCATGCGCAATGGTAAAGCCCACGATTTGTTGCGCGAATTAACCAAAGGTATTGGCGGCAGATTAGCTGGCTCTGAGCAATACAACAAAGCAGTTGCTTGGGGTGAAGCTTCTTTGAAAAAGCTGGGTGCCGATAAGGTTTTTTTACAGGCCTGTATGATGCCCAACTGGAAAAGAGGGGGTAAGGATCTGGCTGCTGTGGTAGACCAGAATGGTAAGAAAACCAATCGTACATTGGATGTGCTGGCATTGGGTAATTCAGTGGGGACAGGTGGCAAGCCATTGGTAGCAGAAGTTGTGGCCGTGCAGGACTTTGACGAAATGGAAGCAAAGAAAGACCAGCTGAAAGGCAAGATTGTGTATTTCAACAACAAATTCAATCCTACTAATATCCAGACTTTCAAGTCTTATGGTGAAGCCGGTCAGTACAGGAGATCAGGCCCCAGCAGAGCAGCCAAGTACGGTGCAGTGGGCGTAATGATCCGCTCTTTAACGGAAGCCACCGATAACAATCCACACACAGGTACAACAGGCTACGATGAAGCTTATCCGAAAATTCCTGCGATTGCATTGGGCAATTATGATGCAGACTATATCTGGGAAACTACCAGAAAGAATACCATCAAGGTTTCTATGACAACCAACGGATCATTTGGTCCGGAAGTGGAAGGACATTCAGTGGTAGCTGAATTAACCGGTACTGAATTCCCCAATGAATACATTACTGTGGGAGGTCATTTGGATAGCTGGGATGTGAACGAAGGAGCCCATGATGATGGAGCAGGCATTGTACAAACCATCGAAATCATGAGAGCCCTGAAAACACTGGGTTATCAACCCAAGCGAACTTTGCGTTTTGTATTGTTTGCCAATGAAGAGAATGGAATGAGAGGCGGTAATAAATACGCAGAAGAAGCAAAGAAGAACAATGAGAAACATGTATTTGCTTTAGAGTCTGATGCCGGTGGATTTACACCAAGAGGATTTGGCTTTACTGCCAGTGCAGAACAATTAGCTAAGATTCAGCAGTGGTTGCCCTTGTTAAAACCTTATGGAACCGATTTCTTACAAGCCGGTGGAGGTGGGGCAGATATTGGTCCTTTGAATAAAACTTTTGGTACGCCCATTGCCGGATTGATGCCAGACAGCCAGCGTTACTTTGATATTCACCATGCCCGCTCCGATGTTTTTGAAAACGTAAACAAGCGAGAATTGAATCTGGGAGCAGTGAATATGGCAGCGTTGATTTATTTAGTTGACAAATACGGACTGTAATATGACAATGAAAAAATTTGCCTGGAGCGCAACCACCATCATCCTTTTAGTGTTGGCTGGTTTTATTTACTGGCGTTACTATTTTGTGTATTCTGAAGGAACGAAAGCCGGTATTCTGAATACTTTTCAGCAAAAAGGTTTTGTATTTAAAACCTATGAAGGTAATTTGATTCAAAGTGGATTTAAAGCCAATGTGCAGAGCAATGAATTTGTGTTCAGTGTGGTGGATGAAAAAGTGGCGCAAGTCCTCAATCAAAATTCAGGCAGAGAAATCAATGTGCATTACAAAAGATATTTAGGTGCATTGCCCTGGCGCGGAGCAGAAAAATACATTGTGGACAGTATTTTAGAAGTGAGGGGGCTGGGGAATGAAACCATTATTGCTCCTAAGCAGCATTGAGGTTTGAGTTAACAATTGAATTGCAGAAAGAATACTTGTATTGCTAGGCCTGCAACAAAAAGATTACCGGAATTTTATGAAGTTCCGGTATTTTTTTGCCCCATTCCTTAACGGAAAGGGTTACAATGTTTTCATCGGGTGCCGTAATATTTTTGCCCACACAGATGCGGGTCTCCGGCTTACAGGCACTCAATAAATCTTTCATTATCTGGTTGTTCCGGTAGGGCGTTTCAATGAATATATGCGTACACTGATTGCGAAGAGAATCTTCTTCCAGTAACCTGATTTTCTTTTTTCTTTCTGAAGGATCTATGGGCAGGTATCCGTTGAATTGAAAACATTGTCCGTTCATGCCGCTTGCCATTAAAGCCAGCAGGATAGAACTGGGTCCTACTAAGGGTTTTACAGGGTATCCATTTTGCTGAGCTGCTTCTACCAACACTTGTCCCGGATCGGCAATGCCCGGACAACCTGCTTCACTTACAATACCAATGGTATGTCCTTCTTTTAACGCTTTTAAAAACTGCTGTACAACCGCAGCTTCTGCTTTGTGAATGGCCTGCCACTGATAATTATCAATGACCATTTCTTTCCAGATTTTTTTAAAGAAACGTCGGGTTGTTTTTTCGTTCTCTACAAAGAAGTAGGTGCACTGTTGTATTCCTTCCTTAACATAGGCAGGAATGGTTTCCAGTGCATCTTCGTACAGAACCGTCGGTATTAATAATACTTTACCCATTGTTGTTCTGGATTTTCTCCAACGCTTCTTTTTTAAGCGGGTATATACTTAACGTAGCCGCCACTACTGCATAGGCAGGTGCTAAAATCCACCCGATAATGGGTAATAAATGAAACAGATAAAATACAACTCCGTTTCCAATGGCCAGGCCTTTGTGCGCTGCAACAAAAGCAATACTCTCTGAAGCAGACTTCTTATGTCTTTCCATACTGTAATCCAGCATAGAAAAACCATAGTAATAACATTCAACAATCATAGCCAAAAAGGGAGTAAGCCATCCGAGCAGCGGAATCAGGCTTAAAAAAATGATGCTCAGTACATAAACGGTTTGCCACAAACTGTTTCTTATGGCCAGTTGGACACCTCTGATAATATCTTTTACGAATTGCTGGGTATTGAAAGGGAAATCCTTGTTCTCTAAAATCGCTTCTGTTTTCTCGCTTAAATAAGCAAACAGGGGAGAGCCGATAATCAGAAAAAGAAATTTGAATAAAGAGAAATAGAAAAGCATTAGCAAAATCCAGAGCAACATGCTGCCCATGGTAAAAATAAATCCGAGGAAGCCATTGTCTAATGTGTCAAGCCATCTTTTCAATCCTGTATTCAGTGCAATCCATTCAATAGCATTGTTAACGCTCTGACTAAAAAAATACATTCCTGTTACAAAAAGCAACATGTATAGAAATCCGGGAACAATAATCCATTTCCAAAGTTTATGTGCTTTAATGAAACGGTGCGCTGCTCCGTAGGCCTGTATTGATATGATTATTTCTTTTAGCAAGCGGGGGTTTTTGCCAAAGATAGCAAATAGGATTTTAAAACTTGGGACAGTTCACAGGACGGTCTGTATTAGGTCTTCTGATATAAATTAATGAAACTTCTATTCCACCTCTGTTCATGGATGCAGTTCTTAAAGAAGAAGTATTGTAATCGTAGGTAGCGCCAATCCTTATGTTGTTAAATTCAATACCAATATAAGGTATGATGGCATCTTTCATTCTCATCCACGCACCAATATACAAACTGGTTGGATTGAGCTGATCAGGTGTTGCATTCAGCTGAATGGCACCGCCAATAATGGTTTGCGATGCCTGTGCCTGAAAACTCTGAGATCCACTCAGGTGCAATGTGGTTGAAGGACTCAAAGGAAAGTAAGCACCCGCATGTATATTGGTTCTGGGTTTCAAAGCATATTCAGCACCAGTGAAAGATTGCCTTGGTCTGTTGATATGGTACATACTGATACCAAAATAAAAATTGTTATAATCGTTGGTGCTGCCGTTGTATAGCAAACCAGCATTCAAATCGAGGTATCTGGATTTGAGTGTGGTATTGTTGAATATTTCAGAACTCACTCTGGTGAAGCCCGCAGTGGTTAACTGGTCTTCAAAATTAAGATTGGTGGTATTGATAAACATATTGGCATAAGTCCCCTGAAAACCTAGTCCAATTTGATGCATGCCGTCTTCGTCTAAACTTTTATGGTAGGCAGTTGAAAAACTCCCGTAATTAAACTGAACAGCACCGTTGCTGCTATTATCATTGAATCCCATGAACCCTACGCCCCAGGTATCGCCTCTTTGCATTTTGTTTTGCATGATTTGAAAATCAATGGAAGCGGTTGCCGTAGTAAATGCATTGTTGATGCCCGGCCATTGATTGCGATAATTTCCTGCTATGCGATACGTGCCAAAAAATTTACCTGTGAAAGCCGGGTTTAAAGTGAGCGGAGATGAAAAAAACTGCGAAAAATGCGGATCCTGTGCCTGCACCACCAAAGACAAAAAAGCCCCACATCCCCAAAGCAGAAGTTTACGCATACTAATTTATGATTGCATTTTGGAGCCAAATGCCAGATCACCTGCATCTCCTAACCCCGGAACGATATACGACTTGGCTGTAAGCTCTTCGTCAATATCGCCACACCAGATGGTAATATCAGTACCACATTCTCTTTCGAGGAATTCAATACCCACTGTGCAGGCAATTGCTACAACCACATGGAAGCTGGATGGATTCCATTCTGCTTTCATATGCTGAATGGTCTTTACCAAAGAGGCCCCGGTGGCCAGCATAGGGTCTGAAATAATCACTACCCGGTTGTTCAGGTCGGGGCAGCTCATATATTCCATACTGATTTCGAAACTGCCGTCTCTGTGGTGTTTGCGATAGGCAGATACAAATGCATTGTCGGCTTTATCAAAATAGTTTAGCATGCCATTGTGCATGGGCAGGCCTGCTCTTAATATGGTGGCCAAAACGGGTTGGTCTTTTAGTAGTTTACTTTCGTGTGTTCCCAGTGGAGTAGCAATTTCTACTGTTTCCCAGGGAAGTTCCTTGCTGATTTCGTAAGCAGCTACCTCTGCTATACGCTCCAGGTTTCTTCTGAAACGCATACGGTCGCCTTGAACATTTACATTTCTTAACTCAGCTACCCAGTTGTTAAGCAGACTATGCTGCTCACTTAAATTAATCACCATGACGAAAGATTGAGTTGCGAAAATACGGTTTTTACTGAGGGTCAGGATAAAAACGAAAAGCTGTCTCCGTCGAATAATCCCTTGTCGCTCAATTTTAAATGCGGGATCACCAGTAAAGCCATAAAACTGAGCGTCATGAAAGGCGCACCCAATGAACTTCCCAGGTTCTTTGCCATGGAATCAATGGCCGTGTATTGCTGCGCAATTTCGAAACCATCTCCAGTGCTCATGAGTCCGGCCACCGGTAAAGGCAGTACTTTCTGTTCGGATTCATTTACACAGCTGATTCCTCCTTCTGCAGCTATTACTGCATTAATAGCTGCCATCAGTGCTTCATCGGTTGTACCTACCGCTACTATATTGTGGCTATCGTGGGCTACCGTGGAGGCGATGGCGCCGGTACGGAAACCAAAATTTTTGATGAAAGCTTTTGCCACCGGCGCCATATGGTACCGGTTCACCACCACCATTTTTAAACAATCTGCTTCCGGATTGCTGATCCATTCTCCGTTTTTTTCCAGGCCCTTCATCATGATCCGGTTGGTGATCAATTGTCCGTCCAAAGCTTCTATCACAGGAATCATACCTGCTTCCTGCGGATAATCCGTAATACGAACGCGCAGGTCTTCTGCAGTTACCAGTTTGCAGGAAAAACGATTGATGGGTGTGACTGAAATGGAAGGGATGATGGATTTGAGTGGAGTAGCGGTTTGTTGAACTCTAGCTCTAGTTTGATTTTTTTGATTGGTTGTGATTTCGTTCTGCGTAGTGTTTATTAAGAGTGCCTGCCCGTCAATGTATGTTTGACGAACTTTAAAATGGGTCAGGTCTTCTACAATGATAAAGTCGGCAGGGTCTCCCATACGAAGGGTTCCCACATTCAGTTTGTAATGATACACCGGATTGATGCAGGCTACTTTTAAAACATTGAAAAGGTCAAGCCCTTTGGCAACCCCTCTTGCGCACAATTGATTGATATGTCCTTCCACCAGACTGTCCGGATGTTTATCGTCGCTGCAGAACATCACACTGTTCGGATGATCATCAATGAGTTCAGCGAGTGCTTCAAAGTTTTTGGCAGCACTTCCCTCACGAATAATAATCTTCATGCCATAGGATAATTTGTCTACGGCTTCTTCCATGGTAAAGCATTCGTGATCGGTAGAAATACCAGCTTCTATGTACTGTTTGGCCAATGCTCCGGTAAGGCCGGGGGCGTGCCCATCCACGGGCTTACCGGCCCGGTGTGCTGCTGCAATTTTTTTCATGACTTCGGGATCATTGTGCAGCACGCCGGGGAAATTCATCATTTCACTTAAGTACTTAATATCATCGGATGCTAAAAGCGCAGCCACTTCATTACTATCCAGAGCTGCACCTGCAGTTTCAAAAATGGTTGCAGGTACACAGCTGGGTGCGCCAAAATTGAATTTGAAAGGAACTTTTTTCCCATTCTCAATCATAAATTGAACACCAGCAATCCCACAAACATTGGCAATTTCATGTGGGTCACTTACGGTAGCAACTGTACCATGCAGAACAGCAATTCTAGCAAATTCACTCGGTATCAGCATACTGCTTTCTATATGCACATGGCTATCAATGAATCCTGGCATAATATAACCAGCTGTATCGATATCTTTTTCTTCTACAGCTATTATAGAAGTTATTCTTTGATTGGCGATAGTTATTCTTGCGGGATAAATCTTTTTGTTATATATGTCGACCAGACGGGCTGTAAGGCTAAATTCACTTTTCATTTCCATTAATTCTTGTCTTGTGTTTCGTCTACAATTTCATGTATCGTTTTGTCTAAGTCATGCGCTGCAATTTACAGTTGGCTTAGCAACAGATTTTTCTTTTTATTTAGAAATTCACCTTTCCAGGAATTCCTGGTTTTAATGCTATTCCATAGTTCTTCATACATTGAAAGTGCAGTATTCCTCGATTGAATAAATCGTAAATTCCTGCCTATACACTCGTCTTCGTTCCTATTTTCAGAAGATATCATGAGTTTCATTTCAATTGTATTATGAATTTACAGTAATTTAACTGTCTTAATATTACGTAATGAGAAAAATCCTATCGATTCTTGTTTTATCTATTTGCTGCTTGCAAGTACAAGCACAAAAAAAGGAAAGAGTAAAACAAGTAGCCATCCCTAAAGACGATGTTTCAGATCAGTTATTGTCTAAAGTAAAATATCGTTCTATTGGACCATACCGCGGAGGCAGAAGTGCCGCAGTAGCAGGCAGTTATAAAAACAGAACTACTTTTTATTTTGGTGCAACCGGTGGCGGTGTATGGAAAACAACCGACGGAGGCAGTAACTGGAAAAATATTTCCGATAAATATTTCGGTGGTACCATCGGAGCCGTGGCGGTAGCGCCCAGTGATGAATCTGTTGTGTATGTAGGTGAGGGCGAAAATACCATGCGGGGTAATGTTGCTGAGGGCTTGGGTGGCGTTTGGCGCAGTGCTGATGCCGGAAGAACCTGGAAAAATATCGGATTAAATGATGGCAGACATATTATCCGTTTGATTGTACACCCCAGAGATCCGAACACCGTTTGGGCGGCTGTGATGGGCCATCTTTTTGGACCCAATGAAGAAAGAGGCGTTTACAAAACAACTGATGGAGGAAAAACCTGGAAAAGAACTTTATACATTAACAATCAGACAGGTGCTTCAGACTTAGTAATGGAGCCAGGTAATCCCGATGTATTTTATGCCGGAATGTGGAGAGTCATCAGAACTCCGCACAGTATGGAAAGTGGTGGAGAAGGAAGCGGATTATACAAGAGTACTGATGGCGGTGAAACCTGGGAGCCTTTAATCAATAAAAAAGGAATGCCGAAAGGCTTATGGGGAATTGTTGGCGTTGCAGTTGCTCCTTCCAATCCGGAGAAAGTGTATGCCATCATTGAGAATGCGAATGGCGGATTGTTTAAAAGTGAAGATGCTGGCGAAACCTGGACCTTAACCAGTAACGATAATAATATTCGTCAGCGTGCCTGGTATTATACCAAAGTATACGTGGATCCTAAAAATGAAAACCTGGTATATTGTCCCAATGTAAACTTTATGAAGAGTACAGATGGTGGCAAAACATTCCAGTCTGTGAATACACCTCATGGTGACCACCACGATTTGTGGATTGATCCAGAAGATGGGAAGCGAATGATTGTGGCAGATGATGGTGGCGCACAGGTAAGTTTTGACGGAGGCAATAACTGGAGTACTATGGATAATCAACCTACTGGTCAATTCTATAGAGTAACCACAGATAATGCAGTGCCTTACAGAATATTAGGTGCTCAACAGGATAATACAACGGTTCGTATTAAAAGCAGAACCAGTGGCTCAGGCATCACTGCCAGAGACTGGGATGTAACCGCGGGCTCTGAAAGTGGTCATGTAGTTGCCGATCCGCTGAATCCTGAGATTGTATATGGAGGTAATTACGGAGGATATTTGGCAAGACTCGATCACAGAACGGGCGAGAACAGAGCCATCAATGTATGGCCAGATAACCCAATGGGTGCCGGGGCCGATGTTTTGAAGTATCGCTTTCAGTGGAACTTTCCTATCTTTTTCTCGCCGCACAATCCCAAGCGTTTGTATACCGCGGGTAATCATTTATTTGTAACAGAGAATGAAGGACAAAGCTGGGAAATGATTAGTCCTGATTTAACAACAAATGATAAAACCAAACAGGGACCCAGCGGCGGACCCATTACAAAAGACAATACTTCTGTAGAATATTATTCTACCATTTTTGCTGCTACTGAATCTGCTTTGGAAAAAGATATTTTGTGGACGGGAAGCGATGATGGTTTGATTCATGTTAGTAAGGACGGAGGTAAGTCATGGAATAATGTAACGCCTCCTGATGCAGGCAATTGGATGATGTGGAACTGTATTGAAACGGACCCTTTCAGAAAGGGAACTGCGTTTTTTGCAGGGACCAAATACAAACTGGACGATTATACTCCCTATTTATATAAAACAACCGACTACGGTAAAACATGGACCCGCATCACAGCTGGCATCAACAATATGCACTTTACAAGAGCCATCAGAGCCGATAGAAAAGTGCAGGGGCTGTTGTATGCAGGTACAGAATTTGGTATGTATGTCAGTTACAACGATGGCGCCAGCTGGCAACCATTCCAGTTGAATTTGCCAGTAGTGCCAATTACAGATATTGCTTTAAAAGACAATGATTTGATTGTGGCTACTCAGGGTCGGTCTTTCTGGGTAATTGATGACCTGACGATTGTACAGCAAAAAAATGCAGCCATTCTCGATAAGAAATTACATGTATTTTCTGTAAATGATAGTTACAGAACAGAAGGTGGCGGCAGAAGAAGAAGAGGAGCTGTTGCGGCTGAACCCAATGCAGGAGCTAATCCTCCGCAGGGGACTGTAATCAACTTTTATGCAAAAGGCATAACAGATAGTTCAAAACTATCTATTACGATTAATGACAAGAATGGAAGACCAATTAAAACCTTCAGCAATTACACAAAAGCAGTGGAAGATCAGATGGAAGTTGTAGAGGGAATGAATCAATTTGTATGGGATCAGAACTATCCACCTGCCGAAAGAGCAGATGGTATGATCTTATGGAATGGAGGTATTGGTTCTGCCAAGGCAGCGCCGGGTAAATACACCGGTAAAATAAAATACGGAAACGACTCTGCTGATTTTAGTTTTGTAATTAAATCCAATCCTGCGTATGCAGCAACAGAAGCTGATTATGATGCACAGGTTAGCTTCCTTTTGTCTGTTCGTGATAAATTCAATGAAGTGCAGAAAGCCATCAGAAATATCCGCACAGTGAGATTACAGATGATGGAACTCAATTCAAAGATTGATGCGAAATCACATAAAGAAATCAAGCAATTGGCAGACAGCATCAACAAACAAATTACAGCAGTTGAAGAAGCCTTATATCAGACCAAGGCAAAGAGCGGCCAGGACGTGTTGAACTTCCCTATTCGCCTGAACGATAAGATTGCAGGTTTGTATGGAGTTGCCTCAAGTGGACAAAATGCCCCAAGCAAACAGGTTCGCGAAGTATTTGCTGATTTAAGTGCTCAGGCCAATTTGCAGCTTTCTAAATTAAAGCAGGTATTAGACACAGATGTAAAACAACTCAATAAATTAATTAATGAGAAACAGGTTCCTGTTATCGGAATTAAATAGCACTGATGATTGATTGAACTGCCACAGCATTTTGTTGTGGCAGTTTTTTTATAAGTTCAACCAATAGTTCAATTTAAAAACGAGCGCTCTGTTTCTGTTTTTCATTAAAGGCGATGTAAAATAATTGTCTGTGTAAACCAGGAACAGATCGCTCATTGGCTTAAATCTATATTGTAATCTGCTATTGATATTGATATTGTTTCTCTGAGTGTTATACTGGAAGAAAGTTGTCCAGAATAATTTGGTAGAAAAATTGATTTCTGTTCTCTGTGAAATCAAAAAGAGTTCGGTTGAACCATAAGTGCCCGGGAATTCCAGTTTGTTGTATTGAATGTTCAGATTCAGGTTTGTATTGGGTAGTTTTCTGAAAGTAATTCCAGCTGTTAATGTGTTGTTGGTACCATTGTAAAACCCACCAGTTGCCGCGCTTATGTTGAAGCTGAATGGTCTTCTGAAGTCTGAATTATACCGGATGCCTACATCTCTGTATTTGTATTTGGCAACAGGTAGTGGCGTGGCTCCGGTAAAAGAAATCGGGAATAATAAATCTACTTCGTAGTCTGTTGCACCATACCCGATTCTGGAAGTATTTCTGAATTCTACATTCCCGCTGATACTGGTATTTCTTTCATTAAAACTATTGTCAGGATTCCATACCACATAGTTCTCCGCTTCAAAGCGAATGCCAATCAGTTTGCCCTTTGTAGGAATGATTTTATATTCAGCATTGGTGTAAGAATGTTTAAATCCCACGCGGATAGCTGTATCCCTGGATGCATCATAGTTTTCAATTCTTTCTATGAATCCCATGTCTGCATAATAATTGGTGCCTAAGTTTGTCAGATCCTGCATGAAACCGAAGTTTCTGCTGTTATAGGAAAATCCAACGTTGTAAAAAGCATTGTCGCTTTTAATGCCTGGCTTAAAAGAATGATGATAGGTAGCCCATGTTCCCCATTTTCCTTCCAGATCAGAATAGTTGTATTCTATTCCCGCATTGCGGCTGAATACATCCAGCGGATTTGCATTTTTTTCTGCATCCGTCATAAAACTACTCCTGTTTAAAAAGTATCCTTTTATTACAGACCGATTGAATACTCTTTGATCCACAGATAAGGCAGTATAGTTTTCCGGCGCATAATCGCCCTGTCTTCCGGTTTGCATATTCATGAAACCAATCCTGGTTTTCTTGGCAATATTTCCGGTTATTCTGGCACCAAAAAGAATAGGGATCTTGTTTCCGTTTTTATCCAAACCAATTCTTCTGGAGTAAAAGGGTCGGATTGGATCAATGCCATAGCCTGAAAACAAATCGGCATTCTCTAAAAAAAATGTTCTTCTTTCAGGAAAGAAAATATTGAAACGGGTCAGGTTGGTAACCTGTCTGTCCACTTCAATCTGAGAGAAATCAGGATTGACTGTCAGATCTAAATTCAGAGAAGAGGTTAAACCGATTTTTGCATCAAAGCCTGCATTGGGTTTGGCACTAACGGGTTCGTTGCCGGCCCTGTTTTCCGTTACTTCTGTTGTTACAAAAGGCACAAAGACCGTATTGCTGCCAGGTTTGGGTGGAGCGTCTTCCCAGATTAATGCACCGGTGTAACCGATGTCGTGAGAAGAAAAGTTAACCGGGACATTGGTCCAGGTAGAATATTCATTGGTCTTGGTGTCTACTCTTACAAAGTTGATTCCCCATATTTTTTTATCTGCCGGATAACGGATCGATTTAAAGGGGATAGCCATTTCAACGGTCCAGCGGTCTCCATATCTTTTGGTTTCAGAATACCAGGTCTGGTCCCAGCTGAATGAAACGCCATCGCCTGCAGAGGTAAGCTGGTCCTCACTTTGCGCATTGTAAGCATTCACCACAAAAAAGAATCCATTGTTTCGGGTATTTACCGGATCCAGCACCAATGCCACACAATCATTCCCGTCGTGGCCAATATCTCTTTTTAAACTTTGAATAAAAACTTTCCCTGAATCATATGCCGTGTAGGCCACGTACAAAAACTTATCATCATAAGCTGTCTGAGCTTCAGTTGCATGTTTTGCCTTCTTTTTATCATCCGGATATTTTTCCCAGAAGGAGCCGACTTTCTGGGCTTTTTTCCAGACTTCATCGTCCAGAATGCCATCTATTTTTACAGGTGTCTGTGTCTTGGAAATGACAACCTGATAGTCTTTCTGAAAAGTCTCTCCATTTCTAACCTGAGCAAATCCATTCACCCAGCAACATGCAAAAAGTAAAATAATCGGTAGTCTCATAAATAATTCAGCAAATCCAATACCTGGGAAGCAAAAATGATATAAAAACCATCAAGCCGCAGTTTATTTTGCTTAATGGTAGAATGAGTGGATAAGCGCAGTTTTAATCCTCTTTCAGTAAATCAGGTCTGCGTTCTTTGGTTCTTTCAAGGGACTGTTCATATCGCCAGTCTTCCACTTTTCTGGGGTCTCCCTGTAATAATATTTCCGGTACTTTCATGCCTCTGAAATCAGCAGGACGGGTGTAAACAGGAGGGGCAAGTAAATTGTCCTGAAAAGAATCCGTTAAAGCAGAGGTTTCATCACTCAGTACGCCAGGAATCAATCTTCCGATTGCATCTACCAAAACGGCAGCTGCCAGTTCACCTCCACTCAGCACATAATCGCCAATGGATATTTCCATATTTACATACCGGTCTCTTATTCGTTGATCAATTCCTTTGTAATGTCCGCAAATGATTAAAAGATTTTGCAGAAGTGATAATTGATTTGCTCTTTGCTGATTGAATCTTTCCCCATCCGGCGTCATATAGATGATGGCATCGTAGTTTGTTTCCTTCTGCAGCTCTTCTATTGCATTGGCCAAAGGTTCACACATAAGCACCATTCCTGCTCCACCACCAAATGGATAATCATCAACCTGTGCATGTTTATTTATGGCCCATTTGCGCAGATTATGCGTACGAACCCTGAGTAGACCCTTTTCCTGTGCACGTTTCATGATGCTTTGGCTAAAAGGCCCTTCTAATAAGGCGGGAACAACAGTGATGATATCAATAGTGAACATACGCAGTTTACATTGTATTTTATTCCATAAATTCTTCCAGATCTCTTCTATCTCTCTTGGTAGGTCTTCCCACTTTGCTCAAACGCTTGCCTGTATGAAAACTGGAAGCAACAAATTTGATCCGATCCAGTTCCTCTGCCGGCGTAATATCAATATAATATTTGATGGCTTCAGCATAGGCTTGACGGGTATGCAATAGTCCGGTTACTTTTATGACCCATTTTTTAGCTTCTGTTTTTACTTCGTATTCGTCGCCAATCGCAACAATTCTGGAAGACTTAACAGCATCTCCGTTATATTTTACTTTACCCTTGCTGCATGCATCGCCTGCCTGACTTCTTGTTTTAAAAAGCCGGATGCTCCAGAGATATTTGTCTATCCGCAATTTTTCTTTTTCAACTGCCATATTATTCTTTCATTTCTGCGAAATACTTGTGGAAATAAGGAATGGTTTCTATGCCTTTATAATAATTTTCCAGATTGAATTTTTCGTTGGGGCTATGCAGGTTGTCGCTATCCAGACCAAATCCAAGGAAAATAATTTTTAATCCCAGTTCCTTTTCAAATAAAGCACAGATGGGGATGCTTCCCCCGCCTCTTACTGGTATTGGTTCTTTACCGAAAGCAGTTTCAATGGCTTTGGCAGCTGCCTTATATTCTATAGAATCGATGGGTGTCATATAGGGTTCTCCGCCATGATGTTCCATGGCATTGATGGTAACGCCAGCAGGTGCAATACTTCTGAAATAATCCAATACTTTTTTGGTGATTACTTCCGATGATTGATTGGGAACCAATCGGCAGGAAATTTTTGCGGATGCTTTGGAAGGTAAAACTGTTTTAGCTCCCTCTCCTGTATAACCTCCCCAGATACCGTTCACTTCCAGCGTGGGTCTGATTCCTGTTCTTTCGTTGGTAGTATATCCTTTCTCGCCCCATAATTCAGTAACGCCCAAATCAGATTTATACTCGGATTCATTAAAAGGCGCTTTCGCCATTTTGGCTCTTTCTTCTGATGTAGCTTCTACCACATCATCATAAAAACCAGGGATGGTAATATGATTGTTGTCATCGTGGCAGGAAGCAATCATCTGGGCTAAAATGGTAATGGGATTGGCAACCGCACCACCATAAACACCGCTGTGCAAATCTCTGTTGGCTGCGGTCAGCTCAAGTTCAATATAGCTGAGTCCTCTTACGCCAATATCAATGGATGGATTCTCCATGCTCAACATGGAAGTATCTGAAATCAATATTACATCGGCTTTTAAAAGCTCCTTATTCTCCTTTACAAATTCAGCCAGATTCGGACTACCGATTTCTTCCTCACCTTCAATCAGGAATTTAATATTGGTACAGAAACTGTTTGTTTTAGTAAAAGTTTCCAGTGCTTTTACGTGCATATAAAATTGTCCTTTGTCATCGGCAGAACCCCTTGCATAAATTTTCCCATCTTTAATTACGGGTTCAAAAGGGCCGCTATGCCATAACTCCAGTGGATCTGCAGGCTGAACATCATAATGTCCGTAAACCAATACAGTGGGTTTGGCTGGGTCTACTATTTTTTCACCATAAACAATGGGGTGTCCCTTGGTTGGATAAATGGTTGCCTTATCTGCACCGGCTTCCAGTAATCTTTGTTTTACTATTTCTGCACAGTGCAGCATATCGTCTTTATGCTCAGATCTTGCACTGATGCTGGGTATTTTTAATAACTCAATTAACTCCTGTAAAAATTGTTCCTTGTGTTCTTCCTGATAGGTTTTCCAGCTCTCCATATGTAATATTTAAAGCTGCAAGTTACCTAATTAAGCCTGCTCGGCAATACGATGTTTCTGATTGGAAACCACATTCTCGAGGATCCAGTCCAGCGACCGTTGAAATGGCCGATATCACAAAGGTCATTGGCATCATATGTAAATGGGTGGAAAAGTTTTCTTAAATCTTTGTCGCTACGCTTAAATCAACTTTGTACTGTAGTTGATTGGACAATGTTTTGCCAACATCGCCGAAATACCACAATACTTATCCATTGACAAAGAAACGGCACGCTTCAGTTTGTCTTCATCTTCGGGCTTTACGTCTGAATGATATACCAGATTAATATAGATGAAGGTTTTAGGATGGTCTTCGGTTTGTTCTGCTTCAGCGCTTACTTCCAGTCTGCTGAAACTCACTTTCATTTTGTTGAGTATTTCAACCACGTCAATGGCACTGCATCCGCATAAGGATGCGAGTAAAAGTCTCTTTGGATTCATGCCGCTGTTTAATCCGCCATTCTCTACTGTTGTGTCAATACAAACGGTATGCCCATCATTACCAATGGCATCAAAAGCCAATGCTTCTTTCCAGTTAACTTTTACATCTATCATGGTCTCTGAATTTCAAGGTTTTTTACAATAATTTTTTTGTCAGCCTGTTTTTGGTTGATATTTATTTTAGCTGACTTCCTACAAAGTCCCAGTTTACAATCTTGAACCAGTTGTTGATATAGTCTGGTCTTTTGTTCTGGTATTTTAAATAGTAAGCATGTTCCCAAACATCCAAGCCCAATAAGGGTGTTCCTTTCAGCTCACTGATATCCATTAGTGGATTATCCTGATTGGGTGTAGATCCTATTTTTAAATTACTATCTGCAGTTTGAACCAGCCATGCCCAGCCGCTTCCGAATCTGTTTTTGCCTGCATCTGCGAATGCTGTTTTAAAAGCTTCAAAAGAACCGAAAGACTGATTAATGGCAGCAGCTAATTTACCGGAAGGCTGTGTGCTGGTACTAGGTTTCATGCATTTCCAGAAAAATTCGTGATTGAAATGCCCGCCCCCATTATTACGCATCTTGGCAGAATACTTACTGATATTTTTCATCAGGGTTTCTAAAGAAGTGGTCTGAGGATTTACTTTTTCTGCCACACAAGCATCTGCCAGATTTTTTGCATAGGCAGCTGCATGTTTGGTAAAATGAATCTCCATGGTCATTGCATCAATAAAAGGTTCCAGGGCAGTGTATGCATAAGGCAAAGCCTGCTGTTCAAATTCGTTACCAGCTGCAGCAACTACAACAGAAGGAATTATGGTTGCACCAATTCCTGCAGCCAGCGCAGCTTTACTGCTATCTTTCAGAAAGACTCTTCGGTTATAGGCTTTTTTCATGGTTGTTTTTTTTCTTAAAGTTAGCTAATAATTTTCTCAGGCCTTTAAAGTTGCGATAGTAGAATTCCTGGTTGAACAACTGCGAATCGTGCATGGCTTTATAAATCAGGAAAATACTTACAGGCACCAGAATAAATGTACTCAACCACATGCCAGTAAGGGCATTGGTTTGACCAGCGCGGACAAATTTTTCGCCAAATGTGTTCAGCAGATGGAACAGCACAAAGAAAATAATGGCGAATACCAGCGGCGTTCCCAATCCCCCCTTACGAATAATAGAGCCCAATGGGGCACCAATTAAAAACATGACTAAGCAGGCCACAGACAGCGTGAACTTCTTATGCCATTCTATCTCGTGCAATAGCATCGAAAGATATTTGGTCTGATAATCTTCAGCCATCACATTGACCGATCCTTTTACTGTTGCCAGTTGATTGGAGGCCGCATCTATCAATTGTTGCTGGAGGCTGTCGGGAAACAGTTTGCGGGGATCTGTTTTTGGTAAGGATTGTTTTATTTTCACCCATCCCGTGTCTGAAAATCTTGCAAAACGCAAATAAGGGCGTACTTCCAGTTTTGATTTTTTCAAATAAAAAGTATCAATATGGTCAAGCGAATCAATGGCCACATTCAGTTGGCGGAGACTTAACATTTTAGGATCATAAAAAGCGGAGTCTTCTGTTTTATTCATCTGAAAACTTTTCAGATCAAATACTTTTTTATACTCCTTGAATCCCATGCGGGTAAACTCTGTATTCAATTCGCCTCTTGGTCCTTTTTCCTGATAGCGCCATCCATTTTTCAAAATAAATTCCAGAAACTGTTTGTCTTTGGAAACCCGCATGACGCCGCTCTCTGCAACCATCATATTGTCCTGTAAATAATACCCCTTTTCAAAAATGACTACATCGTGAATGATGCTGTCGTTTTTTTCCTTTTTCCCCAGCTTGATTACAAATCCGTCTATCTTATCATAAAACACGCCTTCCTTAATATCAATGGAAGGCTTTGAAACAATGATATCGTATTTTAACGCAGATAATTTCAGCTGTGTAACCGGTATAATATTGTTAGCAAACAAAAAAGCAATACCGCAAACGAGAATGGTAAATACCAGCAGCGGTCGCATGAAACGCATCAAAGAAATGCCAGCCGCTTTAATGGCCACCAGTTCAAATTTTTCTCCCAGGTTTCCAAAGGTCATGATAGAAGAAAACAACAATGCCAGTGGCAAAGCCATGGGAACCCAAAAAAGGGCGACCAGCCCGATTAATTTGAGAACCGTAATCAGATCCAGCCCTTTTCCTACCAGATCATCAATATAGAGCCAGAAAAACTGCATGGTGAGTACAAACAGGGAAATGGCAAATGCAGCAATAAAGGGTCCGATAAAAGAACGGATAATTAATATGTCGAGTTTTTTAATCACAATAGCTGTCTTAATATTGCTGTATGAGCTACGCAAAAGTAACACTTTCGCCAAAGGAACTGGAATTGGTTAATAATGCGGACTGGATTTTAACAAAGAACCATATCATTGCTAAAGTATATAATTTGTTCAGTGCACTGGCTAATCAATACAGACAGGAATTTCCAACGATTAGAAAGTTTGAGAAAGAAATTGCGTTTGAAATACCTCCTAAAATATCCAAAGGGGAGCAGTATAATCAGCTGCCTTATGTAATGCTCGATTTCCCGCGCTACTTTACGGAGTCAGATATATTTGCCATCCGCACGTTTTTCTGGTGGGGCAATCATTGCAGTATTCACCTGATTTTAAAAGGGAAATACCTTGCCGAACTAGGGCCAGCCGTTGATCGTTATTTTAAAATGTATGGAAAATATGGGAGGAAAACCCTTGACTGGTATATAGGCGTTGGTTCTGATCCCTGGCAGCATCATTTCGAAAAAGACAATTATATCCTTATGCAGGACTGGAATGGGTACAGTGTTACGAAATTACCTTTTTTGAAGCTGGCAAAAAAAATCCCACTACAAGAGTGGGATGATATTGAAAGCTTTATGCAAAATCAGTTTTCTAAATTACTGACTATTCTATCGGATTATTAAGAACCCAGGCGATGGAATAATTCTTTTGTCTGGTACTCCCATAACTGGCTTTGATCCTTGATATCAGACTTCTCTGCAAAATCTTTAATTATCAGGATAGTCTGATTGGATATTTCAGTCTTTTCAATTCTGAATTCAAAATATTCATTTTTGTCGTTGTGTAACCAACGAAAACGAATGAACTTGTTTTCTTCCTTGTCTACTACTTCTGCCTTCTCCGGAACACCACCATCCCAGGAGAAACTGAATACATTTTCCCACTCATCCACTTTATCTGCAAACCATTCCTGCAAGCCCGCAGGGGTAGATAAAAATTCATACAATATACCTGGAGAACATCTAACCGGAAATTCTAGTGTGAATAGTTGCTTCTTACTCATTATTACGCTTTTGCCAAATAGGTTGATGCAATGATATTAAATAATACCTATTACCCAAATGTTTTTTTAAAAAATGCTATTTTATAGTAAATCAGCAAAAATATTTTTATTTATATTTTTATTTAAAAAAATGAATATCAATTAGTTAATAAATTATTTTAATAAAACTCAGGAAAATGTTAAATTAGGAATGCTCATTTTTTGCTAACAAAAACCAGTTGTTATGGGTATGCGCCAACTCAAAATAACCAAGTCGATAACCAACCGGGAATCGCAAAGTCTGGAAAAATATCTCCAGGAAATTGGTAAAGTGGAGCTGTTAGAAGCGGAAGAAGAAGTGATGCTGGCGAAAAAAATCAAACAAGGTGATACCCGTGCATTGGACAGGCTTGTTAAAGCAAATCTTAGGTTTGTTGTGTCCGTTGCTAAACAATATCAGAATCAGGGACTGACTTTATCCGATTTAATTAATGAAGGCAATTTAGGGTTGATCAAAGCCGCTATGCGATTTGATGAGACCAAGGGCTTTAAATTCATTTCTTATGCGGTATGGTGGATCAGACAAAGTATACTCCAATCATTGGCAGAGCAAAGCAGAATTGTGAGATTGCCGCTGAATAAAGTAGGATTAACCAACAAAATCAGTAAAGCCTATCAGTCATTGGAGCAAGAGTATGAGCGGGAGCCCTCTCCTCAGGAGATTGCGGAATTACTTAATTTACCCATTGAGGAAGTGGCGGCCACCATGAAAGCAGGATTCAGACATGTCAGTATAGATTCGCCGGTGGCTGAAGGTGAAGATATTACCTTAATTGATCTCCTGGAAAATACCAATGAAGCACAAACTGATGAAAATCTGGCTTATCATGAATCCTTGCATATTGAAATTGAAAGAAGCCTGGGAACCTTAACAGACCGTCAGAAAAAAGTAATCTGCTTTTTCTTTGGTATAGGAGTAGACCGGGCACTCAGTCTGGAAGACATCGGGTCCCGTTTTAATTTAACACGAGAAAGAGTCCGGCAAATCAAAGACAAAGCCATCAACAAACTCCGCGCGGCCAACAGAGTCCGGCAGCTTCGATACTATTTAGGCTGATTAAAATATGGAATGCCCTCATTTTCTCTAAGCTAGTATATTTGCACCTCGTTCATCAACAAGTGTGATATCATGTTTCAGAATTTATCAGAGAAATTAGAATCAGCGTTTAAGAATTTAAAAGGGGAAGCCAGGATTAATGAACTCAATATTGCCAATACGGTAAAAGACATCCGCAGGGCATTATTAGACGCTGACGTGAACTTCAAAACTGCCAAGGAATTTACAGATAAGGTAAAGGAAAAAGCAGTTGGCTCAAAAGTATTGAATGCCATCAGCCCCGGGCAATTGATGGTAAAAATTGTGCAGGATGAACTGACGGAACTGATGGGCGGACAGGAAGCTGCTTTTCAAGTGGAAGGCAGACCAGCTGTGATTTTGATTGCAGGTTTACAGGGTAGTGGTAAAACCACTTTTACCGGTAAACTGGCCCATTATTTAAAAACAAAAAAGGGCAAGAGCCCGTTGTTAGTGGCGGCAGATATTTACAGACCAGCCGCGATTGATCAGTTGACCGTTTTGGCTGAACAAATTGGCGTAAGCATTTATAGTGAGCGTGAAAACAAAGATGCGGTTGCGATTGCGCTGAATGCCATTAATGAAGCAAAAGCAACAAATAAAAATGTAGTCATCATAGATACCGCTGGCCGTCTGGCTATCGACGAGCTGATGATGAATGAAGTGGCCAACATTAAAGCCGCTGTTAATCCCTCCGAAATATTGTTTGTTGTAGACTCGATGACGGGTCAGGATGCAGTGAATACCGCTAAGGCTTTTAACGACCGACTTGATTTTACTGGTGTGGTATTAACCAAGCTGGATGGCGATACCCGTGGTGGTGCAGCCCTTTCTATCAAATACACAGTAGACAAGCCGATCAAGTTTGTAAGTAGCGGCGAAAAAATGGAAACCCTGGATGTGTTCTATCCGGAAAGGATGGCGCAACGTATTCTGGGAATGGGTGATATCACTACTTTGGTAGAAAAAGCACAGGCACAGTTTGATGAAGCTGAGGCCAAAAAACTGGAAAAGAAAATCCGCAAGAATCAGTTTGATTTTCAGGATTTTTTAGACCAATTACAGCAGATCAAGAAAATGGGTAACCTGAAAGACCTGATGGGAATGATTCCGGGAGTAGGAAAAGCCGTAAAAGATATTGATATTAAAGACGATGCTTTCAAGGGGATTGAAGCTATGATTAGCTCCATGACCCCCTACGAAAGGGCAAACCCCGATAGCTTAACCCCGTCCCGAAGAGCCAGAATTGCCAAAGGAGCAGGGAAGGATTTACAGGAAGTAAACGCTTTTATGAAGCAATTTGAGCAAATGAAGCAGATGATGAAAATGATGAATAATATCCCAATGGGCGGCCGTTTCCCCGGAATGAGACGCTAAACTTTGGAAAATCATCAGGAATCTCCTAATTTCGCGTTCCGGTTTCTACCGGATAAACCCTATTATTAAAGCCTTTAAATGTCTATTTAAGATGGCAGTTAAAATGAGACTTCAAAGACACGGAAGTAAAAAGCGTCCATTCTACTTTATCGTAGTAGCCGATGCTCGTGCACCAAGAGATGGTAAGTTCATTCAGAAAATCGGAACTTACAACCCACTAACTGTACCTGCAAGTATCCAGTTAGATCGTCAGAAAGCACTTGAGTGGTTAAATAAAGGTGCTCAGCCAACCGACACTGTTCGCAGAATCCTTTCTTTCAAAGGAGTATTGTACTTAAAGCACTTGTTGCGTGGTGTTAAGTTAGGTTTGTTTGATGATGCTACTGCAATGACCAAGTTCCAGGAATGGCACAACAGTCACGAAGCAAACATCACTCGCAGAAACAGTGAACACAAGAGCAAGCAATCTGCAAAGAAAGTGTATGTTCCTGTAGTTAAGAAAGTAGAAGAGAAGCAGGTAGAGTCTGCTGCGCCAGCTGAGGAATCAGCACCAGCTGAAGCTTAATGCAAGCATACATACGAATTGAAGAGGCCTGGTTTACCAGGCCTTTTTCATGTTCCTTATTCATTCATTAAATTGCACCATGCAAGATTATATTCATATTGGTAAAATGGTAGCCGTATTTGGCGTAAAGGGTGAATTGATACTCAAACATTCACTTGGTAAGAAAACCAATCTGAAAGACGTAAAAGCCCTTTTTATTGAAGAAGTAAAAGGCTCCTATATCCCTTATTTTATTGAGTCTGGTAAAGCCAAAGATGCAGAAGAAACCTATGTAAAATTAGAAGGGGTTCAAAGCAAGGAAATGGCTGCCCGATTCACGGGAAAGCCAGTCTGGCTGCTGGATGCAGACTTCAGGAACCTCGCAGGGAAAGACGCGCCTATTTCTTTACTGGGATATGAAATCATTACAGACGAAGACGAAAATCTGGGTCCTATTGAGGAAGTGATTGAACAGCCTCATCAGGTTTTATTGCGTGTAACCCTGGAAGGCAATGAGGCCCTGATTCCCTTACATGCAGAAACCCTGGACAAGATTGACAGAACTACCAAAAAAGTATACGTTACGCTACCTGACGGCTTACTGGATATTTATCGCGGTTTATAGTATTACCCATCAGATAAAAGGTTGATATTCCTTTTGCTATGTCTGCACCTCAACGATACATTGCTCACTTAGATCTGGATTCCTTTTTTGTAAGTGTTGAAATGATCAACAATCCTGCATTAAAAGGGAAAGCAGTAATCGTTGGCGGCAGTGCCGACAGGGGAGTCGTAACCACCTGCAGTTACGAAGCCAGAAAGTTTGGCGTGCGCAGCGCCATGCCTATGAAGAAAGCCATTCAGTTATGTCCGCATGCCATTATTGTTAGAGGTACAAGAGGGGAGTACAGCCGTTACTCTAGGTGGGTCACTGATATTATTGCAGCAAAAGCACCTTTGTTTGAGAAGGCCTCCATTGATGAGTTTTACATAGACCTTACCGGGATGGATAAATTCTTTGATCCCTTTCAGTGGACCATTGATTTGCGTAATGAAATTATTGAACAAACCAAACTGCCCATTTCATTTGGACTGGCCAGCAATAAAATGATTGCCAAAATTGCCACCGATGAAGCAAAACCCAATGGCTATCTCTTTGTGCAACCTGGTATGGAGAAACCATTTCTGGCACCATTGCCAGTAAATAAATTTTCAGGTGTAGGAGAGGCCATGCATAAGAAATTAAATGCCAGTGGCATTTTCACTATCCGGCAATTGAGTGAAACATCTCCTGATTTGTTGAATAAATTATTTGGAAAAACAGGACTGGATCTCTGGAAAAAATCGCATGGTATTCACGAAGGAATCGTACAGCCTTATCACGAATCCAAATCCATTTCTACGGAAAACACATTTGAAGAGAACAAGCGCGATGAAGCTTTTTTACTCAGTGAGCTGGTTCGGATGACAGAGAAAGTAGCCTATGAGTTAAGACAGGATGGAAAGCTCACTGGCTGTATTGCAGTTAAAATCAGGTATCCCGATTTTGAAACCACCACCAAACAAACAAGCATTGCTTATACCTTGAGGGACGATGAACTGATACCAGTGGCCATTGACTTATTTAACCAGCTGTACAGAAAAGGACAGCCGATCCGGTTATTGGGCGTTCGCCTGTCAGAATTGACTTCGCATGTAATGCAGGGTTCCTTATTTGAAGAAACAGATAAAAAAGGCGAACTCTACAAAGCCATTGACGCGGTTAAGAATAAGTTTGGAAAACAGGCTTTGCAAAAGGCAAGAACAATAAGAAAGCCAGATAAAGAAGGGCCCGAAAATCAATAAGCATGGGCTTTTCTTTACAAGTCTATAAATAAATTGGTTACCTTTCTGAAAATCATTGTATGTGCAAAATTTTTTTAGGTCTCTTGTTGTTGGCATCGCAGTCCGTCTTGGCTCAGAAAACACTATTGCATTGTGGTCAGCTGATTGATGTTAAAAACGGTACACAGTTGCCTCAAATGACCATTGTTGTAGACGGAAATAAAATTATTGAAGTGCAAAAAGGGTATACCAGCCCTGGTGCTAACCAAACGGTTATTAATCTGAAAAACCTTACCGTAATGCCGGGATTGATTGATATGCACGTGCATATGGAAACCGAAACAGGACCTGCCAGTTACCTGAATGGCTTTACGTATAATCCTGCTGACTTTGCTTTTCAGTCGGTTGTATTTGCAGAAAAAACGCTAATGAGTGGATTTACCGCTGTAAGAGATCTCGGGGGTACCAATGTTAATATTGCTTTGCGTAATGCCATCAATAAAGGATGGATTGTTGGTCCACGCGTATATACAGCGGGGAAATCACTGGCGTCCACAGGAGGTCATGCAGATCCATCGAATAATTACAGAAAAGATTTGATGGGCGATCCGGGACCGAGAGAGGGCGTAGTGAACAGCGTAGAAGATGCTGCCAAAGCGGTTCGCCAGCGTTACAAGGATGGAGCAGACCTGATTAAAATCACTGCGACCGGCGGGGTATTAAGCATGGCCAAAGATGGTAGTGGTGCCCAGTTTACGGTGGATGAAATTAAAGCTATTGTACAAACAGCCAATGATTATGGATTTAAAGTTGCAGCGCATGCGCATGGCGCAGAAGGCATGAAGAGAGCCGTATTAGGAGGTGTGCATTCCATTGAACACGGAAGTTATATGACAGAGGAAGTGATGGACTTGATGAAGGAAAGAGGCACTTATTTAGTGCCTACTATTGTAGCCGGAAAGTCAACAGCTGATTCTGCCAAGAAGCCAGGCTACTATCCAGATATTGTAAAAGCAAAAGCATTGGTGATTGGAAATTTTATTCAAGGCACATTTGCTAAAGCTTATAAGAAAGGAGTAAAGATTGCATTTGGTACAGACGCAGGTGTGTATGCGCATGGAAAAAACTGGCTTGAATTTCAATACATGCATGAAGTGGGTATGCCGGTTTTGGAAGCCATTAAATGCGCTACGATAAACGCAGCAGATTTATTAGGCGATGATTCAATCGGCAGCATAGAAAAGGGTAAAATGGCCGATATCATTGCTGTTGATGGCAACCCTGAAAAAGACGTAACCAGTATGGGACGCGTAAAGTTTGTAATGAAAGGAGGAAAAGTGTTTAAGCAATAAACACTATCCCTTCCATTTTTTCAATTGTTGTAATACGGCTCTTAAGTCTTTAGGCAAAGGAGCTTCCAATGAATAAGCAACTCCCTCGTAAGAAAAATTAAGTTGCGAAGAATGTAAAGCCAGTCTGGATAAGATTGGCTTTTCTTCTTCAGCTACCTTCGCCAATTTAAAATTCTTCTTGATAGAAGAAAGCAAAACCGGTTTAGGATCTCCATAAATTTCATCGCAGACAATGCTATGTCCAATATGCTGCATATGCACCCTGATCTGGTGTGTTCTGCCGGTATGAATCTGGAAACGAACCCAGCTATACAATCTGAATTGTTCCTGTACTTCGTAGTCTGTTAATGAAGGTTTCCCTTTTACATGGGTCATCATCTTGGTGGTTTTGCCCGGGTGTTCCATAATGGCAGCGTCAATACTTCCACTTGAATTCATTATCTGCCCCTGCACAAGGCCCAGATAAAATTTTTCCATCTCACGGCTTTCAAACAATGCAGATAGTACCTTGTGTGCTATTTCATTTTTGGCAAACAAAATAATGCCACTAGTATCCTTATCTAAACGATGAACGGTGTAAATCTGCCCATATTTCTGTTTTAATAAATCTTTCAGCGAAATTTCAACGCCCATTCTGTCCGGGATACTCAATAAGCCGGAAGGCTTATTGACAGCTACAAAATCAAGGGTTTCTAAAATGATATCGATACTCATACCGGATTCTCAGTCTTGTTTTTTCTTACAAATGATTTGTTCATGAACTTCAGCAAACGAACTTCTTTTTCATTCAAAAAACGCCATTTGCTTCTCTCTACATTTTTCTTGGTAAGGTTGGCAAACATAACCCTGTCCAAGGCTTTTACATCATAACCCAGGTGTTCAAAAATTCTGCGCACAATTCTGTTTCTGCCACTGTGAATTTCAATACCCACTACATTTTTTGTTTTTGGATCAGCATATCCTACAGAGTCTGCAGCAACAAATCCATCTTCCAAAGTAATACCACTGGCAATCTGATCCAGGTCTTTTTTGGTAACGGGTTTGTCAAGGGTTACTTCGTAAATCTTCTTTACTTCAAAAGAAGGATGGGTTAGTTTCTGAGCCAATTCTCCATCATTGGTCAATAATAAAACACCGGTGGTATTTCTATCCAATCTTCCAACCGGATAAACTCTTTCAGGAGTTGCGCCTTTCACTAAATCCAATACGGTTTTTCTTCCCTGCGGATCATTGGCTGTAGTAATAAAATCCTTGGGTTTATTTAACAATAGGTACACCAGATTTTTTTGCAGAAAAACAGTCTTGCCTTTCACTACAATTTTATCTGACTGCGATACTTTATATCCAGGTTCAAATACTTTGTCTCCGTTAACGGTTACTTTACCATCTTTTACCAATTCGGCTGCTTCTCTTCTTCCACAAACACCCGCATGCGCAATGTACTTATTCAGAGGCATGGGTTCACTGCCAACAGCTTTGGGTTTATTTTCTGCATCTCTTGGATTGCCTGGATAGCTTGGTTTTGCTCCTTTATCTTTTGAGAATTTTTTATCTCCGAATTTTCCTTCTTTGAAGGCTTTATAAGAACCACTGGCTGGTCTATCTGTTTTATTTTCAGCAGGTCTGCTGTTTCTCTTAACTGGTGCTGCTTCTTTCGGGTTCGTGTAAACTTCGCCACGGGCCTGAGCTTTTTTCTTGGCTCTCATTTCCTCGCCTATGGCTCTTGCCTCTGCCTTAATTTTTCTTTTTTCCTGACGAATGGCTTCTTTAATAGCTGCGCCTTTTTTCTTTTCGGCAAATTTGCTGAAGTTGTCTGTTCTTTTTTGCATGGTGTCAATTTGCTGTTTTACAACAGGATGAATAATAATATTTGAATCAGTTTGATCGGTCCTTACCCTTTGTTGGCTAATTGTCCGCAAGCTGCATCAATGTCTTTCCCTCTGCTTCTTCTCAGTCTTGCATTTACTTTATTGCCTGCAAGAATATCCATGAAACGCTGGGTGTCTTCTTCGTCTGGTTTGGTGAATTTAAATGCATCAATGCTATTGTATTCAATAATATTGATCAGGTCTGCCGGAATTTGTCTGTAAACCTTGGTGAGTTCTTCTGCATCTTTTGCAGAGTCGTTCAGATTTTTAAACAGGATATATTCCAGCGTGATTTCGTTTCCGGTTTTCTTGTAAAAATAATTCAATGCCTCAGTCAGAACCTTGATATTGTTGGTTTCATTGATGGGCATGATTTCATTTCTTTTGGCATCATTGGGCGCGTGTAAGGAAAGTGCCAGTTTAAATTTAACCTGGTCGTCCCCAAGCATTTTTATTTGTTTGGCAACGCCTGCAGTAGATACTGTAATTCTTCTGGGACTCATGAACAATCCGTCTTCAGAAGAAATGCGTTCAATGGCTTTTAATACATTGTTATAGTTCAGCAGGGGTTCTCCCATGCCCATGAAAACAATATTGGTGAGTTTCTTTTCAAACACCGATTCACTTTGCTGATTAATCAGTACCACCTGGTCTACAATTTCATCAAAGTTTAAATTCCGCTTTCGTTGCATATAACCCGTTGCACAAAATTTACAGCTTAAGCTGCAGCCAATCTGTGACGAAACACAGGCTGTTTTTCTGTCGTCTGTAGGAATCAATACCCCCTCAATTAAATGACCATCAAAGGTTTTGAATCGGCTCTTGATGGTTCCGTCGTTGCTGTATTGGGTAGCATCCGTGGTTAATGCTGGTAAGGAAAAATCTTCTGCTAACTTTTGTCTTAATGCTTTGCTCAGATTGCTCATGGCATCATAGCTGTGGGCATGTTTCTGCCATAGCCATTCCTGCACCTGCTTTAATCTGAATTTTTTCTCGCCGATGCTATCGAAGTAAGTTTCCAGGCTTTCCTGGCTCTGGTGGCGAATATTGGGTAACAAAGCACTCATTCTGCAAAGATAACTTATATCTTGCAGCCTCAATTATATTCTATGAGTAGCGCTTGTTATGTGATTGATGCAGTAAGAACGCCAATCGGCAGATTCGGCGGAAAATTAAGTTCGGTTAGGCCCGATGATATGCTGGCCACCGTAATCAGAGCCCTGATAGAACGCAATCCGGATTTGGATCCCAATGCTATTGAAGATGTGATAGCTGGGGCAGCCAATCAGGCGGGGGAAGACAACCGCAACGTAGCCAGAATGGCTGCATTGCTGGCCGGCCTGCCAACAACCGTGGCTGGTTCAACCGTAAACAGACTCTGTGCCAGTGGGTTACAGGCAATTATGGATGCTGCCAGGGCCATTCAATGCGGAGATGGACTTTTTTATATTGCTGGTGGGGTAGAAAGTATGACCAGAGCACCTTTTGTGATGGCCAAAGCAGATACGCCCTGGAGCAGAAAACTGGAAACCTTTGATACCAGTTTCGGATGGCGCTTTATTAATCCTGCCTTAGCAGAAAAATACCATCCCTATACCATGGGCGAAACGGCGGAGAATGTAGCCCGAACCTGGAAAATTTCCAGAGAAGCACAGGACGCTTTTGCCCTGCAGTCGCAGGAAAAATATTTTGCTGCAGAAGCGGCAGGAATCTGGAATGATGAAATAGTGGCGGTTGAATTTTTAGAAGACAGAATGGTTAGCTGGATGAATAAAGACGAGCATCCCAGAAAAACCAGCATGGAAAAATTAGCTGCTTTAAAACCCGCATTTATTAAAGATGGAACGGTAACTGCAGGGAATGCATCCGGTATTAATGATGGGGCAGCTGCGGTTTTACTGGCCAGCGAAGAAGCAGTAAAATTGTTTAATCTGAAGCCAATTGCCAAAATCACCAGCATGGCTGTTGCCGGGGTTGATCCTGCCATTATGGGCATTGGTCCCGTGCCTGCCACACAGAAAGCATTGAAGCGGGCAGGGCTAACCATCAACGATTTAGGCCTTGTAGAATTGAATGAAGCCTTTGCTTCGCAAAGTCTTGCCTGTATACAGGACCTGGGACTGGATCCTGCTATCGTTAATGTAAACGGCGGTGCCATTGCGTTGGGTCATCCATTGGGATGTTCGGGTGCCCGCATATCGGCAACTTTGATCCACCAGATGTATAGAAATAAAACAAGGTATGGACTGGCAACCATGTGTGTGGGAGTAGGACAGGGGGCTGCAATTATTTATGAGGGACTGAATTAATTTGTAAGCACCTGGTTCATTTGCAGATGATAAAAAAATTTGTATAAAAGGTAGTCGGATTTATAACTGAATTGATTAATTTGTTTTCAAAATAGTACTGAAATGAAAAAAGTTATTTTGTTTGTTTTTATGCTGGTAGGATTTACAGTTGCTGCTAATGCGCAAACTTCTCCTGCAACCAAAGACTCTACGGTTAATCAGATTCTGGGTAAGTATAAGTTTGCTGACGGAAGTCCCGTAGCAGAAGTGACCGTGGCATTGGAAAATGGTGTACTGGTGATGAACTCAGCAGCAGGATCTTCAACGCTGGAAAAAACAGGAGAAGATACCTATGTTATCACTCAGTTTCAGGGAACAGCAAAGTTTACCCGCAATGATAGTAAAGTTGTAACGGGTGTTACCATTCTGGCAATGGGATATGAACTGGTTGGCACAAAGGAAACCAATGCAGTTCCTTTATACGCAATTAGAAAAGCTGCGAAGCCAGTTCTGTTTGTGAAATAGTTTTTTGTTCTCCGCTGATAATATTTTTCAGAATACAGGTCCCTTCTGTTAATTCGGTACTACCGATGATAACAACATAAGGGACTTGTTTTTTTTCTGCATACTTGAACTGCTTGTCAAATTTGCTTGCTTCATGATATAGTTCGGATGCAATTCCTCTTTCTCTCAAATCCTGCATCAATTCAAAAGCTTTTTTAGATTCAGCAGCGCCTAAATTAAAGAAGAGTACTTTGGTTCCTTTCTGAACTGCTTCGGGAAACAATTGCAATTCTTCCAGCACATCATAAATTCTGTCTACACCAAAGCTAATACCTACCCCAGGTACATTGGGTACACCAAATAAGCCGGTAAGGTCATCGTAACGTCCGCCGCCACCAATGCTGCCCATTTGTGCACCAATGGCTTTGATTTCAAAGATGGTGCCTGTATAATAATTTAAACCACGGGCCAATGTAAAATCAACCACAACCTGTGCACGATTTTTATTGGGATGATTTTCTAAAATATATTCCAGTTCTTCTATTCCTTTTAATGCAGTTGCATTTTCCTGCATCAGGTTTTTTAATTGCGTTATTCTTTCTGCATTGCTTCCTTCAATGGATAAATATTTTTCAATGATGGCAATTTGCTCAGGGGTAATTGCTTTTGCTTCCAATTCCTCCTTTACTTTTTCCATACCTATTTTATCTAGCTTGTCAATGGCAACAGTGATGGGCACCATTACCTGCAAGCCTCCGCAGAGCTCAGCCAGCCCGGCTAAAATTTTTCTGTTATTGATTCTGATTTCAACCGGCAGGTTTAGTTTTTCAAAAGCAGTTGCATAAATGGAAGTGAGTTCCAATTCATTCAGCAAACTATTGCTACCCACCACATCGGCATCGCACTGATAGAACTCTCTGTATCTTCCTTTTTGTGGACGGTCTGCTCTCCAAACCGGTTGTATCTGGTATCTTTTATATGGCAGTGTCAGCTGTCCGTAATTCATGGCAACGTAACGGGCAAAGGGAATGGTCAGGTCGTATCGCAACGCGCGCTCAGTGATTCCCTTGGTATTTTTTCCTTCCAGTACTTTTTGAAAATCAGCAGTTACCTGAGCCTGCTTGGCAGGATTGTCCAATCCATTGTTCAGGATTTTGAAAATGAGTTTGTCCCCTTCCTCACCGTATTTGCCCATCAGGGTATCCAGGTTCTCCATCGCAGGGGTTTCAAGTGGCTGAAAACCATAGAGTTCAAATACAGAGCGAATGGTATTGAAAATATAATTCCGCTTTTGTACAGTTGCTGCATTAAAATCTCTTGTGCCTTGTGGTATTCCTGCTTTGTTGCTCATAGGCCGCAAAATTATAGCATTGTCGCTTAAATCGCATTGGGCACTTTCCCTTATATAACAATTAGTTCGCAACTAACAGTCATTAGTTTAATAGCTATTCACCGAAAGTTTTTTATGGAAATTTAATTTTAGCGCATCTCACGTAAAATATTTACTAAATTGCCCATCCCGTAAAGTGATTGTATGGAAAATACTTACAGAGAGAGAAACCAGAAACGGTACAGTGTCT
>JBDLUU010000025.1:0-134890 GCA_039805185.1 Bacteroidota bacterium | reverse complement strand
TTTCCTGAAATCAGCAACTCCAGTCCGCAGGGACCGCTGGGATTTCTTAATGCCGATTGCCCCTCTAAAAATATAATAGAAGGCTGTGCTTCTTTTGCACAAGTTAGAATAGCGTTTTCCAATTCTCCCGAAACAAAGTCGTTCAGGGTAGAATCAAAAACAAAACCGTATTCATTGCCCTGTAACCACCCAGTTTGTCCGGTATAAATCATTTCGGCTTTAATCTGCTCTTGCGCGCAGGCTTCTTTCAGTAATCTGGCAGTGGTTCTTTTTCCCATGGCACAATCCATTCCAATCACTGCAATCACCGGAGTAGAGAGTTTAAAAATATCACCGGTGAAAAAATGCAGGGCTGCTCTTTTCTTTGGCTTTCGGATATCTGTAAGACTCACCCCCTTTTTTTTAGCCAGTTCAACAATGTCTGCGTGATCGGTTAAGTAGTCGTGTAATCCGTTTACAATGGATAGTCCTTTTTCAATGGCGGCTTTGATAATAACAAGCATGTCTGCAGGCAATACACCACCAACCGTTGCTACACCAATTACCAGCACTGCTGTATCAGGATGGGCTTGTAAAGCTGTTTCAAGGTTGGCATACAAGGGTATTCTTCTGTTTACTCCATCCAGTAATTCTCCGGCATCCTTTCCTGCAGTAGCTGTCTGATCAATTACACCGTTTATCAAAAAACGATCAGTACCTCTAACCAATCCGTGTGCTGTTTTTGCGTCAGAAGTAGGGTACAATCCATTGGTTAATACAAAAGCTGTTGTCTTCATTTTAAAAATCTAAGTTCAATGAATGATCATTTTTTAATCAGTACACCAGGAAATTGATTGGTGGCATTTTGATTCTGATATACGAGTTCCCCATTCACCCAAACCATTTTGATTCCGGTAGAAAGGGCTTTGCTGTTTTCAATAGTGGCATGATCTTCTACGATATCCGGATTCAATAAAACAAGGTCAGCAAAATTACCTGCTGCAATCACACCTCTGTTTTCTATTTGTAAATGCTTTGCTGTTAATCCTGTCATTTTATGAATGGCAGCTGACAATGAAAGTATTTTCTGTTCTCTGATATATTTGCCCAGGATTCTGGTAAAAGCACCATAGCCACGTGGATGTCCGCCTGCCGCGCCATCCGAACAAAAATTGGCATGCTCCCAACGCATAAAATCAATCACATCTGCTTCCAGCATTGACTTTCCGGCAAGCGATTCTACGCCGCCTGCTCCTGGATTGGCTTTTTTATATGCTTCTGCCATTTTTATTAATTGTATTAATGTGGAGGGAGCAGACTCGTTTCTTTCTTTTGCAATGGCTGAAATGGTTTTACCCGCATACGAAGGGTTGGGTGCAAAACGAACCAGCACCGATTCATTGGGATCAAACAATTGCTGGGTAGCCAGCTCTGCACTCTTAAGACTGGTAAATTTTTTATCGGGAAACAGGACTCTTAACGTAGAATTCCAGAAAGTATATGGATATACATCAGCTGTAATATCAATGCCTGCTTTTCTTGCACTGTCGAGTGTTTGTATTACCTCTCCGGCTATTCCCCAGTCTTTTTTATTGGCAATCTTGATATGGGAAAGTTTAACTGGTATACCTGTTCTTTTACCTATTTCAATGATTTCATCAATGGCGTCTTTTAACTGAATGTCTTCACTTCGGATATGACTGATATATCCTCTTTTAAAATCAGCAGCCACCTGTGCCAACGCAATTACTTCCTCTTTACTGCTGTAAAAGGCAGATTCATATTCCAATCCTGTTGACAAGCCAAAAGAGCCTTTTTGCAAATCGGCGGCCAATGCTTTTTTCATTTTATCAACTTCACTTAAGCTGGCTGCTCTCAAAATATTGTTTCTGCCCATGATTTTTTCGCGAAGACTGCTATGACCGGTATAGCTGGCCACATTCACGGCTACTTTGTTTTTAACAAAAAAAGCCTGGAGTGTATCCATCGGATAACTGTCGCCATCCTGTCCAATCAATATAGTGGTAATGCCTTGATTGGTCATGGCAATTCCCTGTGGCTCTTTTTTCAGGCTTCCAAAATGATGACTGTGCGAATCAATAAAGCCTGGTGTAATGTATTGCTGGCGACCATCAATCACCGTTTCACCCGGAAGAGCTGTTAAGTTTCCCAAGGCCAAAATTTTGTTTCCCTGGATTCTTATAGCGCCAAAAGATGGAGCAGCGCCAGTTCCATCTATAATCCAGACGTTTTTAATTAGCGTGGATTTGCCAGCATCTGATGGTTGAATTTTGTTATTTCTTGTTGGTTGCCAGTTTTTGTAAGGAGAACTCATTGCCGCATTTGCCAACAATAAAATAATGGTTGTGAAAACTGCCGATTGCAGGAAATTAAAGAAGCTGAATTTTTTCATTCCCGGTGGATTGTCTATAAAATTATCGAACATGATTTGAATCATAAATTAATTCTCCGCACCATGTATCTTTGCACTGTGATTATGGCAAGGAATGGAATGATATTGATTTTGCTCAGTGCTTTGATGGTACAGATTTTTTCAGGGTATGTGCTAAAAGCAGACTATGCCATTAATCGTGCCGAATATCTGCAAAACTGTATCAACAAAGAAAAACCTGCCCTTCAGTGTAAGGGTAAGTGCCAGCTATCAAAAAAAATGCAGGAAGCAGATAAAGAGCAACAACGAGCTGCAGAAAAAGCTGCATACCAACTCAACCTGCCTGGAGAAATCATCTGTCATCAAAGCAGTTTTCTGCAAGTGACATTTTTTGATGCACACACCAGCCTAATTCTTTCTTATGAACAGCCTGCCTTTGTAAAGTCAGGATACACAAGCGATATATTTCATCCTCCACAGCTGGCATGACATTTTTTTAGTCTGAATCTTTTTCAAATCACTTAAAAACAATGTCATGAACATTCGTTCTATGAAGGCGCTGCCGAGCCTTCTTATACCGGCTTTTGCCCTATCGGCACTGCCATTTATCACTATCAATGGCCAAGCCCAATCAGTAACTCATTCACAGCAAGTAAGCAATGATTCCTTTTTCAGCAGAACGCTTGCTCCGGTTAGCGTGTATGCAGTAAAAGGGAAAACACCTCAGAAAACCTATCAGCTAAAGTCTGCAGACTGGATTCAACACGATGCAACACAAGTGCTGACACAAATAGCAGGTTTTAATGCCATTCGCAAATCCGGCAATTTTGGATTTGATCCTGTGTTCCGCGGATTCAAGTGGGAACAGTTAAATCTGGTAACAGACGGAGTGGTAGGTGCGCATCAGGCTTGCCCTAACCGCATGGATCCACCAAGTAGCCAGGTAATGATCAATCAAATCAAGGAGATTGAGTTATTAAAAGGTCCGCATAATTTTAGGTATGGACCTTCAACAGGCGCTGTCATTAATTTTAAAATGAATGATCCTGTCTTTTCTGATAAAGCAATCGTGAATGGCCGTGTTGGAGCAGGGTATGAAACCAATGGCACCAATAGAAGAACAGAAGCCAATGTAAATTTGAGTACTCAAAAATTTCAGTCGGCCGCAGCGCTATCTTATTCTGCCGGAGATGATTATAAAGACGGAAGCGCAACCTTGCTGCCTGGTGTATTTAACAGAACAGCCCTGAATCTGAGCGCAGCGTATCTTATTAAACCAGGTAAGATTGCATCTGTAAATATTACCAGAAATTTTACACGCAATACCAGCTTCCCCACTTTAATGATGGATTTACTAAGCGATGATACCTGGATGATACAGGGTAAGTATCAGGTGAATGCGCAGCACAAATGGTATAGCCAGTGGAATACACAGGTATATACTTCACTGGTAGATCACCAGATGGGGAATGGATTAAGACCAGCATCTACCACCATGTTGTCGCATGTTTTTGCCAATACAAAAACCAGTGGAGGAAGAACTGAGATTACCATCAGAAAACCAACAACGGTCTGGTATATGGGTGCTGATATGAAGTATGAATATGCAAACGGTACCCGTTCCAGAAAAATGCTAACCGGAATGATGGCTGGAAAAACGTTTTATGATACCCTATGGCAACAGGGTTCCATAATCAGAACAGGCGCATTTGTACACACCGAAAAAAAAATGGGCTTATACCAATTAACTGTATCGGGTAGAATGGATTGGGTGCATTCCAAACCCAACCTGCCTGCAGCTAAAACAGTGGCGGCTAATTCAACACTTATTTCGAATGATCTGAATGCTAGCATCAGTGCTGGTATCAGTCGGTATTTCAATCAGAGATGGCAGGCTTCTTTCTGGGTTGGTCGGGGTGTAAGAAGTGCCAGCTTAACAGAAAAGTTTATCAACTATTTACCTGTTGGATTTGATGCATACGAAGTAGTGGGCAATCCGCATTTAAAACCAGAAGCCAATACACAGATCGATTTGCTGGTGAAGTACCAAACAGATAACACACAGATTCAGGTGAATGCATATTATGCTTTCATGCATAATTATATTTCAACTGTAGTAGATCCAACTTTAAGACCAGCCCTTGCTACTTCTCCTGGAGTTCGCAAATTCATTAATGTGAAAGATGCAACCATCATGGGATTTGAATTGAGCTGGAACCAGCAACTGGCCAAAATCCTGAACCAGGATATAACCATGGCGTATGTGCGCGGACAGAACAGTGTGTTGAATCAACCCTTGCCTGAAATCAACCCATTTGAAATCAGGTATAAATTAACTGCAGATCTATTCAACAGTCAACTACAGCCTTATTTGTCAGTTCGGCAGAGCTTTGCGCAGAACCGGGTTTCCGCTGCATTTAATGAAAGAGCAACGGGTGGTTTTACCGTTACCGATCTGGGTTTGAAATGGAAACCAGTAACTAAAATTCAACTGAGTGCAGTAGCACAGAATCTATTTAATGTTACTTATAGAGAGCACTTAAGCAGATTTATCAATAATAGTTTGCCCTTGAATGCACCGGGAAGAAATTTTGTTTTCATGATGGCCTATACTTTTTGATACCTTCGCGTGAAATTTATTTTCATGGCATCCAAGGCATTTCTATTTGATTTGAACGGAACAATTGTAGATGATATGGCTTACCATAAAAAAGTATGGTACCATGTGCTGGTGAATGAGCTGGGAGCCAATATGAGTTTTGAACAGGTAGCAGCTGAAATGTACGGGAAGAATTCAGAGTTACTGGACCGTGTGTTTGGTAAAGGATATTTTAGTCCGCAACAGGTGCAGGAAATCGAAATGGCCAAGGAAAGAAAATACCAGGAAATCTATCGTCCTGTAATGAAAGCCTTACCTGGCTTAATGGATTTTCTGGAAGCCGCCCGTTTGGTTGGAATACCAATGGCTATTGGCTCTGCAGCCATTCCCTTCAATATTGATTTTGTGCTGGATGGATTAGAAATCCGCTCTTATTTTTCCAGTATTGTTAGTGCTTTTGATGTGCCGGTAAGCAAACCCAATCCGGATGTGTTTTTAAAGGGAGCCAGCGACCTGGGAGTGGCTCCGGAAAATTGTATTGTTTTTGAAGATGCTCCCAAGGGCGTAGAAGCAGCAGCCAATGCCGGCATGAAAGTAGTAGCCATTACCACCATGCATACAGAAGAAGAATTCAGGGCCTATAATAATATCATCGCCTATACAACCGACTATCATACGCTCATGCATTTAATCGGATAAAATCCATTTGTTTTGGTTAAATTGGTTGTCTAAAATGCTAACGATGGCCAACCCACAATGGAAAGGAGTATATCCTGCCTTGTTAACGCCTTTTCATGCTGATGAAGGCATAGATGAAGCAATGTTTATCAAGAATCTTCGCGCTCAGATAGAGGCTGGCGTAGATGGGGTAATTATAGGTGGTTCACTGGGAGAAGCCAGTACCCTTTTGAATGAAGAAAAGATTCAGTTGTTACAGGTTGCTAAAAAAACAGTAGGTCCTGATTTTCCAATCATTCTCAATATTGCTGAGTCTACCACCAAAGCAGCAGTTGCCTTTGCAAAAGAAGCCACTGATGCGGGTGCCGACGGGTTTATGTTGCTACCTCCTATGCGCTACAAGTCTGATGATGAAGAAACGGTTGCTTATTTTAAAGCAGTAGCTAATGCCACATCCAGGTCTATCATGATTTATAATAATCCGGTAGATTATAAAATTGAAGTAACATTAGACATGTTTGCTTCATTGGCTGAGTGCGAAAATATTCAGGCGGTAAAAGAATCAACACGTGATGTGTCGAATGTTACGCGGATGAAAAATCGTTTTGGTGATCGTTTTAAAATTTTGTGTGGAGTAGATACCCTGGCATTGGAAGAATTGTGTCTGGGTGCAGATGGATGGATTGCGGGTTTAGTAGATGCATTTCCCAGAGAGACAGTTGCCATATACAGGTTGATTAAAGCTGGCCGTTTAGCGGAGGCGCTCCCTATTTATCGCTGGTTTTTACCGGTGCTGGAACTGGACATTCATCCGAAGCTGGTGCAGTATATTAAAGTGGCTGCAACCCTTACGGATATTGGCTCCCGGCATGTAAGAGCACCAAGACTTCCTTTGCAGGGAGCAGAATTGCATCGGGTTACCAAGATTGTGGAAGATGCATTGGCCAGCAGACCACAGCTGCCGGATTATCTTTCACTATAAAGTATATTGAATTATTACATGTCTAATTATTTGCAATCCTATAGCACCCTACAAAAAGCATTTCTTCCTGAAAGCTTTGCCATCAGTTCTGCTGCTGAAATAGAAGCAGCGTTACAGGAAGCTTCGGCAGCTTTTATCCCCTTTGCCAAAAAAACATTTATTGAGCGAGCCATTTTTTTAGAAGCCATTGCAGAAGAAATCATGAACTGCGGCGATGCCTTGTTACAAAAAGCACATGAAGAAACGGCGTTGCCCTTAGCCAGATTAACCGGTGAGAGAGGAAGAACCTGCACGCAACTGAACCTCTATGCAAAATTGTTAAGAGAAGACAACTGGTGCGATGCGGTGATTGATACGGCCATGCCCGACCGCCAACCCTTACCCAGAGCCGATTTGAGAAGAATATTGCAACCCATTGGTCCGGTGCTGGTATTTGGTGCCAGCAATTTTCCTTTTGCGTATTCAACGGCTGGTGGTGATACAGCTTCTGCATTGGCAGCAGGTTGTCCGGTTATCGTAAAAGCGCATGAATCGCATTTGGGTACGAATGCAATGGTAGCAGCAGCCGTGATAAGCGCTGCTGAAAAAACCAATATGCCCAGGGGCGTGTTTGCAACACTGGTAGGAACAGGTCCTGTATTGGGTCAGCAATTAGCTATGGATGAAAGAATCAAAGCCATAGGATTTACCGGATCGTATAGAGCAGGAATGGCCTTGTATACCACCGCAACGCAAAAAAGAAAAACACCTATACCGGTATATGCAGAAATGAGCAGCATTAATCCAGTAGTCTTATTACCCGAAACCCTTGCGGAAAAAACAACAGCCATTGCGAATGCACTGGCGGGTTCTATCAGTTTGGGTGTAGGACAATTTTGTACCAGTCCGGGTTTGTTGTTTGCGATAGATGATGCGGCTTCAAAAAACTTTGCAACCGAATTGGTGAACGCACTGAAAGCGGTAGCACCTGCAACGATGCTGAATCCTACCATCTGTAAAACATTTTATAAGGACAAAGCAAGCTTAGCCAATTCCGAAAATATTCAGGTGTTATACGATGGAGATAATGTGGAAGAAAATTATCAGGCCATGCCAGCATTGATGCAAACATCTGCTGCACATTTTATAGCAACCCCAGACTTGCAAAAAGAAGTGTTTGGCCCCTGTAGTTTACTCGTGCTTTGTAAAGACCTGAAGGAAATGCATGCAGCTATTGCTTCCATTGAAGGACAGTTAACCGGATCCATTTATGGTAATGCATCCGAATTGAAAGCGAATGAAAGCCTCGTAGATCATTTGCAGCAGGCAGTAGGCCGAATGATTTTCAATAATGTACCAACCGGTGTGGAAGTATGCAATGCCATTGTGCACGGAGGTCCTTATCCTGCAACAACCGATGCAAGAACTACTTCTGTAGGACCTGAAGCCATCCGTCGTTTTGCCAGACCGGTTTGTTATCAGGATTGTCCGGATGCATTGTTGCCTTTGTATTTGAGGAATGAAAATGAAGCCAATATTTTAAGATTGATCAATGGAGTATTAACAAAGGCATCGGTTGAAGCAATCTGATATTGAAAAACGAATAATTATCTATGGCGCATAAAAAATTCTTTTGTATTGATGCACATACCTGTGGTAATCCGGTAAGACTGGTTGCCGGTGGAGGTCCCTTGCTGGAAGGAAATTCCATGATGGAAAGAAGATTGCATTTTTTGCGTGAGTACGATTGGATCAGAAAGGGTTTAATGTTTGAGCCGCGTGGTCATGATATGATGAGTGGAAGTATTTTATATCCACCAACGGATCCGCAAAATGATATTGGTGTTTTATATATTGAAACCAGTGGTTGCCTGCCCATGTGTGGTCATGGAACCATTGGCACCATAACCATTGCCATTGAAGAAGGATTGGTACAACCGAAAGTGCCGGGCAAGCTTCGTATAGAAACCCCTGCTGGCCTGGTATTGATTGAATACAAGCAGACAGGAAAAAAAGTAGACTCCGTAAAGCTGACCAATGTGCCGGCTTTTTTATATGCCACTGATTTAAAAGTGGAGTGCAGCGGCTTGGGTACCATTCAGGTTGATGTAGCATACGGTGGAAATTTTTATGCCATTGTAGATCCGCAGGAAAATTTTCCGGGACTGGAACATTTTACAGCCGATCAACTCATCAGCTGGAGCCGTGAGTGCAGAAAATATCTGAACGAACATTACTCCTTTGTTCATCCGGAGAATGAACATATCAAAGGACTTAGTCATTTACTATGGACAGGTAAACCATTGAAAGAAAGTTCAACTGCACGCAATGCCGTGTTTTACGGAGACAAAGCCATTGATCGTTCTCCTTGCGGTACAGGTACTTCTGCAAGAATGGCGCAGTGGTATATGAAGGGCTTGTTAAAACAAGGTGATGTTTTTGTACATGAAAGTATTATTGGTTCTGTATTCAACGGAACCATTGAAGGGGTAACTACGGTTGCCGGAAAGCCTGCGATTATTCCGGGCATTGAAGGCTGGGCCAGAATTACCGGATACAATACTATTATTATTGACGACGATGATCCCTATGCGCATGGGTTTCAGGTCATTTAAAAAAACGCATGAAAAATCTACTACTTGCTTTTGGACTGGCAACTTTATCTGCTGCAGTCCCCGCTGTAACGAAGGCGCAGGTTTCTGCAAACGAATGGGTGCCCTGTCAGGAAATGCCCGCATTGATTCAACGATTCAATGCAGACAGCAGAGTGCTGAACCGTTATTATAGTCCGGCGTTGAACAATGCCCGCGGCGGTTTTGCAGACTGGAGTATTGGATCCCCCGAGAAAAATGAAAGACTGCAAAAGTTGATTAAGGACTATCAGGCACAATTGGCTGCCATCAATTTTAAAACTCTTTCGCAGGAATGCAAGGCCGATTATATTTTGTTCAAGCGGGATTTGGCAAGCCGATTAGAGCAGCTGAATCTGGATGCGGCCAATCTGCAAAAAGTAAAACAGTGGCTTGGGTTCACGGATAAAATTTATGCATTGGAGCAAGTGAGAAGAAGAGGCGGACAGCCTGATGCCAAAGCAGTAGCTAAAGACTGGAATGATATTGTAACAGAGGTAAAACAATTGCAGGATCAGTTGAAAAAAGTAAACAGCATTGATCCGGATGAAGTGGCTGCTGCAACTGCTGCTATTACCAATGCACGCAATGCAGTACAAAGCATTTTTGAATTTTACAATGGATACGATCCTTTGTTCAGCTGGTGGGTTCCGGTTACACAAAAAACTTTGGATGAAAGTTTAACCGCTTATGCCAATGCGTTTAAAGCCAAGGCCAATAGCAGTTTAACCGCTTCTGATAAAAGTGGAATTGTGGGTGTACAGGCAGGAAGAGAATCCTTAATCAGACAGTTAAAACATGAAATGATTCCTTATACGCCGGAAGAATTGATTGAGATTGCGAATAAGGAATTTGCCTGGTGCGAAGCAGAAATGCTGAAAGCATCCAAAGAAATGGGTTTTGGAAATGACTGGAAAGCAGCATTGGAAAAAGTGAAAAACACGTATGTACCCGAAGGCAAACAACCGGAACTGATTTTGCGATTATACAATGAGAGCATTGACTTTTTAAAGAAGAATCAGTTGATTACCATTCCGCCATTGGCAGAAGAAACCTGGGGTATGATGATGATGACTCCGGAAAGACAATTGGTGGCTCCCTTCTTTTTAGGGGGTGCAGACATTCTGATTTCTTATCCCACCAACACCATGACCTATCCGGACAAAATGATGAGCATGCGGGGTAATAATCCGCATTTTTCAAAAGCGGTAGTACATCATGAACTCATTGCCGGACACAATCTGCAACAGTTTGTAAATCAGCGAAACAGAACCTATAGAAATTTCGGAACGCCTTTCTGGTCCGAAGGCTGGGCCTTATACTGGGAGCTGATTTTATGGGATATGCAGTTTGCTAAAACACCGGAAGACCGCATTGGTATGTTGTTCTGGCATATGCATCGTTGTGCCAGAATTATTTTCTCTTTGAATTATCATACCAGCAAATGGACACCACAACAGTGCATTGATTTCTTAGTAGACAAAGTGGGACACGAACGTGCGAATGCAGAAGGAGAAGTAAGAAGATCTTTTACCGGCGGATATCCTCCACTGTATCAGCTGGCTTACTTAACCGGTGGTCGTCAGTTTTATGCGTTGAAAAAAGAGTTGGTAGACACGAAGAAAATGAGCTACAAAGAGTTCCATGACCAGGTCATGAAACTCAATGCTATGCCGGTAGAAATGGTAAGAGCCATATTAACCAAGCAACCGCTCACAGAAGATTTTGCTACGAATTGGCGCTTTTACGAAAAGCAATAAAGCGCAATGGGGTCTAAATATCATTAAACCCTGTACCAGTCTGCTCTCCAATGCTGGATGCTCAATTTAATTTCTTTATTCGACAGGTTTTCTGCAGCGGCTTTAGCGGCCAATGCAGGAAACTCTTCGTCTGATGCAAAACGCAAGGCAATGATTTGTCCAATGCGAAGTTGCGCAGGTAATAACTTGCCGGTTAAGGTAAAGTGGCGAAGATTCTCTTCGGCTCTGATGGCTCTGTCTTGTGCTTTTAAAGCAAAAATGCGGATATAGGCAAAGAAGAAACCACAGATCACTGCTATTACACAAATCAAAGAAGCGGAATACATGTTTTCGGGTGCTGAATGACTCAGGTTTACAAAAGAGCCTATCAATACCGCAAGAATGGCAAAAAAAGTAATGCCGTGCCAGCCGAATACCAGTTGGGAGTGGTTTTTAAAATTTTGTTCTTTCATGGTTGTTTGTTTGAATCAAATATAATCCTTTGCCCATCATTTTAAACTTAGTTAGATTTAGGGTATAAAATATAGCCGCATGTATTCCTTTTCTCTTTTCAACAGATTGATCAAAGCCGCTGTTCTATCAGTTGCGTTTTTTATGAGCGCAGATGTCGCTTTGGCTCAGCCTTTTAAAAAACTGGTATGGTCCGATGAGTTCAATGGAAAGGGTTTACCGGATGCTAAGAAATGGGGCTATGATACCGCGATGGGTTGTCCGAATATTTGCGGATGGGGCAACAATGAATTGCAATACTATACGTACAAAAACACAAAGAATGCCCGCGTAGAAAATGGCATGTTGATAGTGGAAGCCCACAAGGAAAAGAAGGGAGAAGCTCAATACACCAGCGCAAGATTGGTAACCAAGAATAAGGGAGACTGGAAGTACGGAAGAATTGATGTGCGCGCCAAACTGCCCGCCGGACGTGGCATGTGGCCTGCTATCTGGATGCTACCCACCGATTGGAAATATGGCGGATGGCCGCATAGCGGAGAGATAGATATTATGGAGAATGTGGGTTACTGGCCCGATTCTGTTTTGGGAACCGTACATACCAATACCTATAACGGCATGAAGGGAACCCAGAAGACCAAGGGCATGAACTTTAAAGATTTGTCCACCGCTTTTCATGTATATAGTATTGAATGGGATGCGGAAGAAATTCGTTTTTACGTAGACAATATTTTATACAACGAATTTAAGAATACACACAAGAGTGTAGACGAATGGCCTTTTGATCAGCGTTTTCATTTGCTTATTAATATAGCAGTAGGCGGAAACTGGGGCGGAGCAAAGGGTGTGGACGATAGCATTTTTCCGCAGAAAATGTATGTGGACTATGTGAGGGTTTATCAGTAGGAAGCGTTTTCCTCTTCATCAAAGTCAATTCCCAGTATTTGCTTGAAATAATAATCTTCCAAGTCTGGCTTGCTATGGTTTTCCAGCGAGTCCCAACGATTATCGTTGGGTAAGTAGACTTCCATGGCTTCTTTTTGCGGGAAGATTTTATAATCCATTTTAGTGCTGCCGATCGTTAGATAACCGGGGTAAACAAAATCCATTTTGCCATAGTCAACAAATCCAACGCCAATTAAGCGACCCTTATCCCGAATGTTAATCATAAAAGTATCGAAGATTGCTGCAGGAGTATTGAGTTCAGGGATGCAGGCTTTACAGGATGGGTAGCCTTCGAAGTTGACACTGTTGAGGTAAATGGAATAGAGCTCTTCTATTTCATCCGAAATAACAGGTGTTTCATAAGTGCAGACAAATCCCGCAGCTTTTTTTCGGATTCGCCGGGTGGTCTTGGTTTTCTTCGCTTTTTTTAGATTGAGTCTTAGCCAGAATACCGGATCATACAGCGCACTTTTACCGTAGTAGCTTACAAATACTTCGTTGGTAGTAAACAGCTCATTCCCCATTCTGTAATGTCCGGTAGCCAGTACATGGTCCAGTACTTCGCCTTTGTAGATTCCTAGTTCTAAGCTCATGATTCAAAAATAGGTGGACTAAAATTAAGTAACAGGGAAGATTGAAAACAATGAAGTATTTTTATAACAAATAGTGTTAATTGATATTGTTTCTACTCCACCAATAGGTGGCAGACCCCCCACTTATATTTGTTTTAAATCATAGAATATGGACCCATTGGTAATTATTATTGGAGGCGGATTGTTATTGTTATCCATTTTAGCCACCTTATTTTTTGTTAAGTCCCGCAATGCGGCGGCGCTGACTGTTTTACAGGAGCAACTGAAACAAAAAGAAATGCAATTGCAGGAGCAACTCAGTTTCAGAGCTAAGCTGCAAACCGAACGCGATCAGTTGTTAAGTAATCTTTCTAAAAAGGAAGCCCAGCTAGAAATGAGCCAGCAGTCATTAAAGCAAGCACAACAAAACAGTGAGTCTTTGAGTGCGCAACTGAAATTGGAGTTTGCAGAAATAGCGCATAAGGTAATGCAAAGCAATACCGAGCAACTAAGGGCCAAAAGCGAAGAAAAAATCGGGGAACTATTAAAACCGCTCAAAACAGAATTGGGTGAATTCAAGAAAAAAGTAGATGATGTGTATGTGGCCGAAGCTAAAGATCGTCATGTGTTGAAAGCCGAGATAGACCGATTGATAACCATGAGTCAACAGGTAAGTCAGGAAGCTAATAATTTAACCACTGCCTTAAAAGGGAATAATAAAGCCCAGGGTAACTGGGGTGAAATGTTATTGGAAAGCATTTTAGAAAATAGCGGACTGGTAAAAGGTAGCCAGTTTTTTACACAGGAATTTATTCGGGATGCCGGCGGCAATGTGATTAAAGATGAGGAAGGACGTGGGTTACAGCCTGATGTAATAGTGAAGTATCCAGATCAACGAACAATTATCATTGATTCTAAAGTATCCCTGATCCATTGGGAACAATACGTGAACGGTGAGGATGAAGCAGAACGAAATCGCGCATTGAGTCTGCATTTGAGTTCCTTGAAATCGCATATAGATGGACTAAGCAAAAAGAATTATCCCAAATATGCCAAGGCCTTGGATTATGTTTTGCTCTTTGTTCCGATTGAACCCGCATTTTTGGAAGCAGTAAAGAAAGACACGAGCCTTTGGAAGTATGCCTATGATAAAAATATCATGTTGGTAAGTCCTACCAATTTACTGGCCGTTTTAAAAATCATTGCAGACTTATGGAAAGTAGAACAGCAAAACCAGAATGCCATTGAGATTGCTATGAAGGCTGGCGGCATGTACGACAAGTTTGTGTTGTTCTTAGAGAGTATGGAGAGTGTAGGTAATAATATAAAGAACGCACAGGCGGCTTATGATAAAGCCCTGGGTCAGTTGAGGACAGGACGTGGCAATGTGCTGAAGCAAATGGAAGACCTGAAAAAAATGGGTGCCGATGCTCAGAAGCAAATACCAGATAAGATTATTTATGAATTAAAGTAAGAGCAATTTGAAACCACCCCGACATATATTATCTAAGTAGACTTTTATGTATGGATGCCAATGCCCCAAACGATTGTGGCTGCACAAGTATCGTCCAGATGTAAGAGATGAAATGGATGAAGAACAGGAAGCTGTTTTTCAAAGAGGAACCGATGTTGGTAAGCTGTCGGAACAATTGTTTCCCGGAGGAGTAGACGCAAGACCTGATGCGGCTTTTCAATATTATGTAATAACACAGGCGGGTTTAGAACTGGCCGATTTTACTATTGTGTACCAGAATACCAAATATGTGCGTTATGGTGATTTGAATGTACAAGCGTTATTTTCTGCTGAATCGGTTTTGGATCGCTTGTTGCCCATGCAGGAATTCATACACGAAAAGGGTATTGCATTAAAAACAGTTGTGGCCAATAAAAAGGAAATGCATCTTCATATTCCTTTGAATCGTTGTGGTCCTATTGCGACTGTCTATTTCACTGCCAATATGCAATGTCAGCTTGTTTATGAGGATGGTATCTGAAAAATTCACTAACTTATTCTCCCTTAATTACCTCAACATGAAAAAACTATTGCTCGCCTTTGGCCTGTTTGCATGCACGGCCGGTGCAACCCAATTAAAAGCCCAGGATACCGCTGCTATTTACTGGAAGCTCGATTCCATTGCAGTGATTGATCAGAAAGTAATGATGCCCATGCGAGACGGCATCCGACTGGCTACCGATATCTATCGCCCCAAGGGCAATGGAAAATATCCGATTGTGTTTTCCCGTACCCCCTACAATTTCAATACCTGGGTGGATGGTAAAATGACTACCCGTACTTTGGAAGAAGCGTATCAGGCGGTTAGCCGCGGCTATGCCTATGTTGTACAAAACGAAAGAGGTCGCTTTTTCTCTGAAGGCGAGTGGGATATTTTAGGCACCCCCATTACCGATGGCTATGATGCATTGGAATGGATGAGCAAACAAACCTGGAGCAATGGCAAAGTGGGTGTGATTGGTTGTTCTTCTACTGCGGAATGGCAGATGGCGGTGGCTTCTCAGGGTCATCCGGCTTTGGCTGCGATGGTGGCCCAGGGCTTTGGGGCCGGTGTGGGCCGCGTGGGTAAATTCATGGAACAGGGTAACTGGTACCGCGGTGGTGCACAACAAATGTTGTTTACTTCCTGGCTCTATAGTACCCAGCACGATAAAATGGCCCCTCGTTTACAGCAAGGTATTCAACAGAAAGACTTAGTTCGTTTGCAGAAGTTTTATGATATGGGTCCTGAATATCCAAGAGTGGATTGGGCGCAGGGATTAAGAACGCTACCGATTATAGACATCATCAAAAAAGCCCAGGGTTCTGAGGGTATCTATGAAAAAATGGCCGTCCGCAAACCCAATGATCCGGCCTGGTTCCAGGGTGGATTGTACCACGATAATATGCCGTTGGAAGTGCCTGCTTACTGGTTTGTAAGTTGGTACGATGTTTCTTCTGCACCCAATATTGCTTTGTTCAACCATGTGCGCAATGCTGCTAAAAACAAATCCGTTGCAGACAACCAATACTTAGTAATTGCGCCTGTTTTACATTGCTCTTATAAGCGTGCTACTGAAAATACGATCGTGGGTGAACGTAGTGTGGGTGATGCAAGATTAAACTATGATGAACTTACCTGGGGCTGGTTCGATATGTTATTGAAAGGAGAACAAAACGATTTCAAAGCCAAGCAACCTCGTGTTCGTTATTACACCATGGGTTCTAATAAATGGCAACAGGCGGAAAGTTTTCCTTTAGCCAACACCGAAATGAAATCCTTCTATTTATCTAGTGCAGGAAAAGCCAATACCCGCAACGGTGATGGCGCTTTAACCACCATGCCCCCTGCCAAAGATATTCCCGATGTATTTACTTACGATCCCATGAATCCGGTGAACTCTTACGGTGGTAATGTGTGCTGTACAGGCAATGCAGTGCAGGGCGGCAGTTTTGATCAATCCCAGATGGAATTGCGCGATGATATCCTGGTATACACTTCCGAAGAATTAAAAGAAGGTGTGGAAGTAACGGGCTTCATTGAATCTACGCTCTATGTTTCTTCTACCGGTTTGGATACCGATGTTACCATCAAATTAATTGATGTGCATCCCGATGGCAAAGCTTATAACCTCGATGAAACCATTCAGCGTTTGCGTTACAGAGAAGGTTATGACAAGGAAGTCTTCATGGAAAAAGGTAAAGTGTACAAAGTAGATTTAACACCCATGGTGACCAGCAACTATTTTGCACCGGGTCATAAAATCCGCATTGAAGTTTCTAGTAGTAATTTCCCCCGTTTCGATCGTAACTTAAATACAGGTGGAAACAATTACGATGAGTCAGTGGGTGTTACTGTTCAGAATAAAATTCATCATTCCAAGCAGTATCCTTCTGTAATTAAATTACCCATTATTAAAAAGTAATTATTTAAGTGCAGAAGCAGGCAGGGTAAAGCCCATGCTCTCTGCACACCAGAAGATATTCACGATATAAAAACGGTCCTGGTCCTTAAACAGTTGTATACTATTGATACCTCTGTTGGTACTAGGGCCGTTTTCTGTTTCTCTGGTTTCGTATGTGCTGAAGGCGTGATACACCGTGCCGAAAGAAACGGTTTCTCGTTTCAATTCTTTTTCAAAGAAACCCGTTTTAATACGAGTACTGAACATAGTGATGTATTCATCCGGCGTCATGGTTCTGTAAATCAAATTGCCGCCTTCTATTTTTCCTGTTGGAATCAACTTCGCATCTTTCCCAAACAGGTATTTGAATCTTTCCCAATCGCGAGGCTCTCCCGGCGCACCACAAATTACATTGTATAGGGCTGCAATAATATTGTCTACACTGTTTACGTCTTTGGCATACTTTGAATTTTGTGCAGCGGCTGTGTTCAATAAAATTGATCCGACAAATAAACTGAGGCATAATAAACGGGTTGTGAAAGATTTCATGGTGCTATTTTTATTGAATATAAAAAAATCCCCTCATTAAAAATGAAGGGATCTTCTACAAACTATACTCGGGGGGTATATTACTCAATAAAATGGGCGTGTTCCAGATTGTCATCTATCAGTTCATATTCTCCCTGCAATGCGTATTTCCCAAATACCAGCAGTCCTCCAACCACTATGGGCAACAAAATAAAACAAATGATAATGCCGAAAACCAGGTCGTCCTGTTTGCCACTGGTCAATTTGGGGATGCCCAGGATTGTGAGTCCAAAATAACCAACTGCTAGTCCCAAAGCCAACCAAACGATTCCCAGCAACTTTCTTACAAAATTCATAACAAGATTTTTTTAAAATGGTTTAATCATTGATCTCTTTATCCTTTCCATTAATATAGATAACACCTATAATCAGACAGACAGCCGCTACTCCTATCGGGTACCAAAGGCCTTCCAGATACCAGTCGGCCTTTCCGGCGCTCTTGGCCTGCGTAGTAAGGTAAGTGGCTACAGCCGGTAACAATCCCCCAAATACCCCGTTTCCAATATGATAGGGCAAACTCATAGATGTGTATCTGATTTTTGTGGGAAACATTTCTACGAGAAACGCGGCAATGGGTCCGTACACCATGGTCACAAAAATCACTTGCAGAAATACCAGCAGTATGAGTTTGCGTTCATCCGATTCATTTACCTGTATATATATATTGCTGATAGTAGCTCCGTTGGCCGGATTGGTTTTCTGTATCTCTGTTTTGATTGTGCTGTCTGCATACAAAGTGGTGATAGTATTTACATTGTTCACCATATGGATGGAACGACTCACTTCTTTTTTCTTTTCCAGATTGGTGGTCTGGTACATTTTTTCGTAGATGGGTCTGTAAGAAATAATGGCTACCAGCATACCCAGCATCATGATCCATTTTCTGCCAACTTTATCACTGAACCAACCGAACAATAAAAAGAAGGGTGTGCCCAATATCAAGGCAATGAACATGAGACTGTCCACTTGTTCCTTCTGCACATTCATGGTTTTCTCTAAAAAACTCATGGCATAAAACTGTCCTGTGTACCAGATTACGCCCTGTCCCATTACAGCACCAAATAAAGTAAGCAATACAAATTTGAAATTGAGTTTATTACCGAAACTTTCTTTGAGTGGATTGACCGATGTTTTACCCGATGCTTTTGCCTTGGCAAACACGGGTGATTCCTCCATATTTTTTCTTATTAAATAAGAAACCAATACCATTAAAACAGATACCCAGAAGGGAACCCTCCAGCCCCATTCATTAAAATCTTCTGTGCTCAATGCAGCGCGGGTTCCCATGATTACCAATAGAGATACAAACAAGCCAACGGTGGCTGTGGTCTGTATCCAGGATGTCATGAGTCCTCTCTTGTTGTTGGGTGAATGCTCGGCTACATAGGTTGCTGCACCTCCGTACTCTCCGCCCAAAGCCAGTCCCTGTAAGAGTCTTAGGATTAGTATTAACACGGGAGCCATGAAGCCAATGCTTTCATAGGAAGGAATACAACCAATTAAAAAAGTAGCACCACCCATTAACAATAGCGTTACCATGAACGTGTACTTGCGTCCGATGAGATCGCCCAGTCTTCCAAAAAACAAGGCACCGAATGGTCTTACCACAAAGCCTGCGGCAAAAGTGGCCAGTGTACTCAGGAAGGCTGCAGTTGGATTGTCCTGCGGAAAAAATTTCGTAGAGATTATTGTAGCCAAACTTCCGAAAATATAAAAATCGTACCACTCAATCATCGTTCCTACCGAGGATGCACTGATGACGGTAGTAATGGATGTTCCCTTGGTTTTATTCATCCTTAAATATATTCCTTTCACAAGAAAACTTCAACAACTCTGTGCAAGATGTTTTAAATTACAAGGGTAAATTTCGGCCATGAGTTATCCTTATCAAATCAATTCCTTTGAAGAGTACCAGCGTGTGTACAAAGAGAGTGTAGAGAACCCTGAAGCCTTCTGGGCATCCATTGCAGACAACTTTGTCTGGCGGAAAAAATGGGATAAAGTGCTCGACTGGAATTTTACCGAACCCAAGAATGAATGGTTCAAAGGGGGCAAACTTAATATCACAGAAAACTGTCTGGATCGCCATCTGGAAGAACGCGGTAATATGCCAGCCATCATCTGGGAGTCGAATGATCCTCACGAAAAAAAAAGAGTACTTACCTATAGTGTATTGCACAAAAGGGTTTGCCAGTTTGCACAAGTATTATTGAATAACGGTGTAAAAAAAGGCGATCGGGTTTGTGTGTACATGGGTATGATTCCTGAACTGGCAATTGCGATTTTAGCCTGTGCCCGCATTGGTGCCATTCACTCAGTAATTTTTGGGGGATTCAGCGCGCAGAGCATTGCAGACCGCCTATATGATGCGCAGAGCGAATTCATTGTTACCTGTGATGGGGCTTTTAGAGGCGGTAAAGACATTCCTTTGAAGTCTGTGATTGACGATGCACTAATTGGCAACAGAAGCGTAAAGAAAGTAATTGTTTATACCCGTACCCGCACGCCGATTTCCATGATCAAGGGCAGAGATGTTTGGTGGGAAGACGAAATGCGTCATGTAGAAGAAATGGGAATCAGAGAAATTGAGGCAGTTGAAATGGATGCAGAAGACCCATTGTTTATTTTATATACATCGGGCAGTACCGGTAAACCTAAGGGCGTGGTGCATGCATGTGCTGGATACATGGTCTATACCAACTACACTTTTGTAAACATCTTTAATTATCAGCCCGGTCAAATTCATTTTTGTACAGCAGATATCGGGTGGATTACAGGGCACTCTTATATTGTCTATGGTCCATTAAGCGCAGGCGCTACTTCGCTCATGTTTGAAGGCGTTCCTACCTGGCCGGATGCGGGTCGCTTGTGGGAAATTGTAGACAAATACAAAGTCAATATTTTATATACGGCACCAACGGCTATCCGTTCCTTAATGAGCTATGGCCTGGGACCCTTGCAGGGAAAGGACTTGAGCTCCTTGAAAGTGTTGGGTACCGTGGGTGAACCCATCAACGAAGAAGCATGGCATTGGTACAATGAAAATGTGGGTAAGAAAAAATGTCCCATCATTGATACCTGGTGGCAAACAGAAACCGGTGGTTGCTTAATCAGCAACCTTGCTGGTATAACACCATCCAAGCCGGGTTGGGCTACCTTGCCAATGCCGGGTGTGCAACCCATTTTGGTTGACGAGAAAGGAGTTGAAATTACAGAAGCAGAAGACGGCATTTACAAAGGTAATCTTTGCATCAAGTTCCCGTGGCCTTCTTTGTTGCGCACTACCTATGGCGATCACGAACGTTGCAGAACCAATTACTTTGCTACTTACGAAAACCTATACTTTACCGGTGACGGTGCTTTGAAAGACGAAAATGGATTCTTCCGAATCACGGGTCGGGTAGATGATGTATTGAATGTTAGCGGTCACCGTATTGGAACAGCTGAAGTTGAGAACGCAATTAATATGCACGCTGGTGTTATTGAAAGTGCCGTGGTTGGTTATCCGCACGATGTAAAGGGGCAGGGCATTTATGCTTTTGTTATTTACAGTAATACACACGGCGACGAAGAGCTAACTAGAAAAGATATTTTGCAAACCGTGACCCGAATGATTGGGCCCATTGCCAAGCCGGATAAGATTCAGTTCGTGAACGGATTGCCCAAAACCCGAAGCGGTAAAATCATGCGAAGAATCCTGCGCAAGATTGCGGAGGGGGAAACCGAAAATTTAGGTGATACTACTACTTTACTGGATCCTGGTGTAGTGGATGAAATTAAAAACGGACATCTTTAATACTTACTAATATGAAAAAAATCTTTTTGTCTCTTGGTTTGGCCTGCGGCCTGTTTGCTGCCTCTGCAGTTTCAGCAAAAACCGCAGCCGTTGCTCCCTTCGCAGATAACGACATCATTGGTCGCTGGGATTTAACCGTTAATATGGATGGTCGCATGGCTCCCTCCTGGTTAGAAGTAAAACTATCTGGGGTTAAGACCTTAGTAGGATATTTTGTTGCAGATGGTGGTAGTGCAAGACCTATCAGTCATGTACAAGTGAAAGAGGGTAAAATTCATTTCAGTATTCCTTCGCAGTGGGATCGTTTTGATAAATACATGGAGTTTGATGCTGTATTAGAAAACGATAAACTAACTGGTACCATTACACAGTCTTATGGTAAGGTTCATTCCTTTACAGGTGAAAGAGCTCCTTTACTGAAGAGAGACAAAGCACCGGTTTGGGGCACACCCATCAATCTATTGAGTGGCAAAGGTATTGAAGGATGGCATGCAGACAGAAACAACAATCAGTGGGTCAATACCAATGGAGTGTTAACCAGCCCTAAGAGTGGCGCTAATATTATTACCGATCAGAAATTTGAAGATTTCAAATTGCATATTGAATTCCGGTATCCTGCAGGAAGCAATAGTGGTGTGTATTTAAGAGGTCGTTACGAAGTGCAGGTAGAAGACAATGCAGGTAAAGAACCCAGCTCTACTTTATTCGGAGGCATCTATGGTTTCTTAACTCCGAATGAAATGGCAGCTAAAGCGCCAGGTGAGTGGCAGACCTATGATATTACTTTAATTGGTCGCAGGGTTACAGTGATTGCCAATGGCAAAGCCATCATTGTAGATCAGATTATTCCAGGTATTACAGGAGGTGCATTGGATAGCAAGGAAGGAGAACCAGGTCCTATTATGTTACAGGGAGATCATGGTCCGGTGGAATACCGCAATATCATTATTACACCGGCAAAGAAGTAATTATAAGACAGTTGCCTAATCTGTAATTGCAGATAAGGATACTGCAATCTGGGCGCCAATAGCTGCATTGTTTTTAATCAGTGCAATATTGGCGTCTAAACTTTCCCCATTCGTGTGTTTGGCAATATAGCTTAGCAAGTAAGGAGTGATGTCTTTTCCCCTGACACCAGCACGTGATGCTGCGTTCAGCGCCAATACAATATGCTCTTCCATCGCAGCAGCCGGAATTTCCTGATCGGCGGGTACCGGATTGGCAATTAGTACTGATCCGTTCAAACCCATATCCCACTTCACTTTTAGCATGGCTGCAATTTCTTGCGGTGTATTCAATTGCAATGGACTCTTGTGTCCGCTGTCCTGAGAATAAAAACTGGGGAATGCTTCCTGCCCAACCGTTACTACAGGAATGCCCAATGTTTCCAGGTATTCTAGCGTAAGACCAATATCTAATATGGATTTTACTCCGGCTGAAATTACCGCCACATTGGTCTGTTGCATTTCTGTCAGGTCTGCAGATATATCCATGTTTTTTTCTGCACCACGGTGTACGCCTCCAATTCCTCCTGTTACAAAGGTCGATATGCCGGCCATGGCGGCGATGCGCATGGTGGCCGCTACTGTTGTTGCTCCGTATAATCTCTGACTGATTACATAGGGCATATCTCTTAAACTTACTTTGTGTACATCTTTGGCCTGACCAAAATATTCCAGTTCTTCACTGCTTAATCCAACGGTGCAGGTTCCCTTGATAATGGCAATGGTTGCCGGCACTGCGCCATGGTCTCTTACAATATTCTCCACTTCTCTGGCAGTCGCAACATTCTGCGGATAAGGCATGCCATGTGAAATGATGGTGCTTTCCAATGCTACAACGGGTTCTCCGTCTCTTAGGGCAGCTGCTACTTCCGGGTGAATATGGAGGTTGGGTTTCATACGATCAATTTGCCATTCAGTAGTGAGGGTATTGCTTAAGCTGGATAATACTTGCTTACATTTTGAAGCAACTGTTCCTGTGTTAAATGGGTTACAATGGCACCGTTTACCTGCAGGATTTCTGCTGATAAAGTATGGGCCAGTTTAATACATTCCTCATCGGTTTTGCCCAATGTTTTGCCGAGTAAAAATCCGGAAAGAGATCCATCGCCGGCACCGGTACAATCCACCACTTCAATGTCGGGTGCATGCAGGGTTACGGTTTTGTCCTTGGTATAAAATGCAGATCCCTGTTTTCCGTTGTGCAACCAGATATTTTTTACCCCACGCTTCAATAATTCTTCAACTTGTAATTGGGTTAAGAAAGATTTTGCACTGCAGATAACAGGTAGTTCATCTTCGTTGGGTGTTACCATATACAAACCATTCAGGTCCATATTTTGCAGCTTCATGGCCGGTGGTACCGATACGGGTTCTATAATGAAAGGAATACCCGTTCTGTTGCTGAATGCCAGTAACCACTCCATGCTCTCCACACTGGTATTGGCATCAGCCATAATATATTGAGCTGTTAGTAATAATGCTTCATGCTTTTGCAAGTGTTCTGGTGTAACCATTTCCACAGCAGCGTTGGATAAGAAAGCTGCATATAAAGAGCCATCTGAATTCAATACACCTGAGTATCTTCCGGATATACCGTTCTTGGTTATGCTGGCATCAATCTTTACACCAGCTCCTGCGCAGGATTGTTTTAACCAATCACCATCACTGTCGTTTCCGAACACACTAATCAGCTGAATGTCCACGCCCAGTATACTGAGTTGCTTGGCAATATTATGCGCCACACCTCCGGCTGTTTTTGTTATGTTGGCATTTACGGTAGTGGCTGGTAAAATGGGAACGGCTGCATGAATGAGCTCATCTACTAAAATAGCTCCCACGCAAATGATTGGCTTTGACATGCGGCAAATGTACAAACTCGATTGCCCTTTTTTTTATTATTTTCATTGTGGCTAAAAGATGGCATTATGAATAGAAGAAAATTTTTACGCAATGGCTCTTTAGCAGCAGCTGCTGCGGTAACCGTTGCGGGTACAGCTGCATCCGTGATGACGGGTTGCAGCAGCGGTTCCAACAACTCCGAAGAAAAAAAGAAAGACAGCGCCGAAATTGCTGCTGCTGAATTGGGCAGAGACGATTTTGAACTTTCTGAAATGACCATTGCGGAAATGCAGCAGGCTTTGCAGTCGGGCAAATACACATCTGTTAAGCTCACTGAATTGTACCTGACCAGAATCAGTGAAATTGATCAGGGCCGGCACGATTTAAAATCAGTAATGGAAGTAAATCCGGAAGCCCTGATGTTAGCGGAGCAGATGGATAAGGAGCGCAAACAGGGTAAGCTTCGTGGCCCTTTACATGGAATTCCCATCCTGATAAAGGATAATATTGATACGGCAGATAAAATGCATACAACAGCGGGTTCTATTGCATTGGCAGACCATATTGCCGGTAAAGATGCTTTTGTGGTTAAACAATTGCGCAAAGCCGGCGCATTGATTATGGGTAAAACCAATTTAAGCGAATGGGCCAATTTCCGTTCTACCCGTTCCAGTAGTGGATGGAGTAGCAGAGGCGGACAAACCAGGAATCCTTATATCATCAATCGTTCTCCCTGTGGATCCAGTTCCGGATCTGCGGTAGCTGTGTCTGCCAATTTGTGTGCTGCAGCAGTGGGTACCGAAACCGATGGGTCTGTTATTGCCCCGGCTTCTTTTTGTGGTGTTGTTGGAATTAAACCTACTGTAGGACTGGTGAGTCGTTCTGGTATCATACCCATTTCTGCTACACAGGATACAGCAGGCCCAATGACAAGAACTGTTGCGGATGCGGCCATACTTCTGAATGCCATGGTGGGAGTGGATCCTGCTGATGCAATTACCGCAAATGCTAAAGAAAAAATTGCCAAAGACTATACCAGCTTCTTAGATAAAAATGCCCTGACGGGAAAACGCATTGGTGTTGAACAATCTTTTTTAAGAGGTCGTCAGGAAGATGTAGTGGCCTTGTACCAGAAAACCATTGATCGGTTAAAAGAATTGGGAGCTACCATCGTTCCAGTTGAGTTGGTAAAAGAAACAGATCCCTTGGGTGAAGCAGAGTTTCAGGTTCTATTATATGAGTTTAAAGATGGCTTGAATAAATATCTATCTGGCGTTAAAAAAGGGGTGAAATCTATGACAGAACTTATTGAGTTCAACAAAAAGAATGCAGACAAAGCCATGCCTTATTTTAAACAAGAACTGGTTGAAATGAGTAATGCCAAAGGCGATTTAAAAAGCGGTGAATATCTGCAGGCATTGGCTAAATCTACTTCTGCCAGTGATATGATTGACAAAATATTGCAGGCCAATCAGCTTGACGCTATTGTGGGGACCAGTTACGGACCTGCACATTGTATTGACTGGGTGAACGGAGACGACAATCCTGGATTTTATTTTTGTCCGCCTGCGGCAATGGCCGGTTATCCGCATATCACCGTTCCGATGGGAGATATTCATGGACTGCCTGTTGGACTTTCTTTTATTGCGTCAAGATATGAAGAGGGAAAAATTATTGGATTGGCTTATGCGTTTGAGCAGGCTACCAAACACAGAAAAGTTCCTCGTTTCAAACGTTCCATTTAAGTCAAAAATGCGCTAGATTCATGTTTTTATCATGGGTTTAACTCAAGAAACTGTCTGAAATAACTACCAAACAATAGCAGTATCACCAGTTCCGCTTTTTACTCCCAGCTAGCATTGCCCACCAGGTGCAATTTTGTTTGTCTGCCACTGATATACCTGAATCCGTTCTGATCAAAGTATCCATCCTGTTCCAGCATGATGCGAATGGTTTTCTTCCATTCCTTTATTTCAACTGCTGCATTTAATTCAATGCTGTATGCTGTGTTGTAATACATAGGATAATCTCCGCTTCCAGGTACGCCGTTCTGCATGTCCCACATGCCAATGGTTGGTCCTGCTGCATGTCCGTGGGAACCAATGGGGTGCGTATAAATAGTGGCATTGATCCCTTCCTGCTTTGCCTGTGCCAATGCATCTTTTAAAATGGCATTCCCCGATTTATTCAAAGCAAACTGATTGGTTAGTATATCCTGCAAACGGTTTCCGGTATCCAATGCATTTTTTAAATAGTCGGGTGCATCTTTCTCGCCTGGCTTCAATACATACGCGTGTTCCTGTATATCTGAGTTCAGTCTTAAATAAGTAATGCCAAAATCCACATGGAGTAAATCGCCTTGCTGAATAATATTTTTAGCGTCGTGTCCTTTGTTGCTGAATGCTTTTAAATGATCAAATGCTGTTGCATCGTTACGTTGAATTTCTACAGAAGGATGAAACCAGGTGCTTAATCCCAGTTGGTTAATTTTTTGTCTGTACCACCATACTAAATCTTCTGATGTGGTTATGCCCGGTGTAATTACCTTACTGCTGAAACCTTCTGCTATGATGGCTTTGCTGATGTCTACCACCTGCGGGTAAATCTGCATTTCTCTTTCGGTTCTGGTTTCCAGCCACGCAACGGCTAAGGGTTCTGCTGATACCACTGCTGACTTGAATTGAGTAGGCAATTTTTGCATGAACTGTTCATACGCGGTATGATCTAAACCGTCTGCATGACCATAGTTTGCAGATGTATTGATGCCGATTTTTTTAGGATTGTGTTGCTGAACAATGGACATTAATGCATCGTACTGGTCTGGATATTTTGCCATATCCCATGCAGCTTTAATGGAGCTGCCTACATTGTATCTGGCTACAGCCGATTTGGTGTATTCCTTCGTTACAGGGTTATAGTAAAATACCAGCATGGTGGTTCTTCGGGCACTGATCCAGGTGGCAGGCAAGAAGGTTCTTACAATTGGGTCTTCGTTGTACTCACGTGTAATCATGACCCACATGTCAATTCCTGTTTTCTCCATTAACCGAGGTAGAAGCTGGTTTAACCGGTCATCTAAAATTTCATCAATCACTTTAGCCTGTTCTCTAAGTGGAAGTACTTGCTGCGCTTGGGTTTGCAGAGAACTTATTAATAAAAGAATGCTAAATAGTAAAGATTTACTTAAAACTCCATTCATGGTTTACACTTTAAGTATTGAATATACTAAAATAGTTTATTGTACTTTTGTTGAATATATTTTGTATTGCCTATCTCTTTATTTCCACCTATTGATTCATTCACGGTAAAGCACAGACTTCTCTGTGGTACTTTCTCTTTACTTACTTGCTTTGGAATTGCTTTTCCGCTTTCGGCACAAAAACAAATGCGATATCCCGAAAAAGATCTGAACGATTATTTGTTTGGTTCCAATAGAAAGTCCGTTAAAAATCAGACTGACAGTTTTGTCCCAAGAAAATTATATACCAGTGTATTGCCGATTCCAGGCTACAATCCTGCATTGGGTTTTGTGATTGGGGGAGGTATCAGCACCAGTTTTCTTTCTGGCCATGCCAGCAGCACCCATCGGTCGAATATATTAGCCAACGCTACCATTACCACCAGAAATCAATTCAACTTTAATGCCCGTAATCTGATTTATTTAAAAGATGATCAGTGGGTTTTACAGGGGGATTGGCGCTGGCTCATTTTTTCTCAGCCAACCTATGGTCTGGGAATTAATTTCAATAACCGCTTTCGCCCCCGCGCACAGGAGCAACCCATGAAGTTTAATTTTATCCGTTTTTATCAGACACTCTATAAAAAAATCTATGCTCCTCTTTATGCTGGTATTGGGGTTAATATTGACCGACATTATAATATCGTAGATCAGTTGCTGGATACTGTTTCAGCTACTCCTTTTCTTACGGCACATTATGAATATTCCAAACTCAATAATATCCGACAGGATCAGTACGCATCTGTAGGTCTTAGCTTTAACTTTCTGCTGGATAAAAGAGACAATGCGGTGAATCCTCGTAAAGGACAATATGCATTGGTTAGTTTCAGGGTAAACAATGAACTTTTTGGCAGTACCCGTTCGCATAATACCCTATATTACGAATTCAGAACTTACTGGAATCCTGCCAAACATCTTGAAAGACCTCATATCATTGGGTTCTGGACTATGGGTCAGTTTGTTACCAGTGGTAAACAACCCTATCTGGAAATGCCTGGTATTTCCTGGGACATGTATAACAGGACAGGAAGAGGCTATGTGCAGGGAAGAATCAGAGGAGAAAATATGTGGTATGGAGAAGCCGAGTATCGTTTTCCCATAACTAAAAATGGTTTTCTAGGTGGGGTGGCTTTTTTAAATCTTACTACCGCAACCAATGAAGCCAAACAGCAAAAGCTGGCAGATGAATTTGCAGCCGGTTATGGACTTGGATTAAGAATAAAAATGAGTAAAAAAACCAATACCAATATCGGACTCGATTTTGGTATTGGCAGAGATGGAAGCAGTGGTATTTATGTGAATTTGTTAGAGACTTTTTAGTCTGTAAATAAATACGGTTGCACGCTTCATCAATATCGGATATAGTTTTGTGTTTAATGTTTCTCCCGGTGCATGTGATCCTTTGCCTGCCGCACCCAATCCATCCAGACAATCAGCATACGCAGCTACATAAGAAATATCACCGGCGCCTCTGCTGCTCGGATCTCCAGGTACTACTTTGCCCAACCCCATATCTTCACTGGCCTTGCTTAAAATATTTGCCAACGCTTCATTCCCTTTGGTTGGAGCCATAGATGGAATACCATCCTGAAAACGGATCGTGGCTTTTGTGCCAGGTAAAGAATTGGCAACAATGGATTGCATAGTTTTTCTTGCATTGAGTTTTTGCTCTTCAGTTAAGAAGCGCAGGTCGCCATTTACAAAAGTTTTGGGCGATATAATATTGGTTTTACCGGAGGCTTCGCCTTTCTGCTCCTCAAAGTTGGCAGACACTTCTGATCCCCCTATAAAAATACCCGGATTAAACGTCAGGTATTTTTCCTTGCTTAGTGTTTCTCTGAAACTGTTGACAATTCTGGCTGCTTCATAAATTGCCCCGTATCCGGCTGTACTAAATATACCGGAAGAGTGTCCTTGTTTTCCTTCTACTGTTAAATCCCACCCACTGGATCCTCTTCTTGCTGTAGCAATGGTGTTTAATCCGGCAGCACCTTCAAAGGCCAGCACTATATCGTTCTGTTTGGCTCTTTCAATAAAATCACCCCTGCTGATGCTTCTGGGCTCTCCGGCATTTTCTTCATCACCTGTCATATATATCGTAACGTTTACATCATCCAGCAGATTCAATTCATGCATGGCTTTCATGGCTGCAATGATGATGACATCGCCACCCTTCATATCGTTGATACCTTGTCCGGTGATGGTGCTGTCATTCAAAACAGTAAATGGATTGGCTGGCATATCCGGTTCGAATACGGTATCCAGATGACCCAATAACATAATTTTTTTTCCTTTCTTTCCTTTTCTGGTTGCTACTAGGTGTCCGGCTCTTTTTAAAGAATCGGGGAGTTGAATCCACTCAATGGTAAAGCCAAGCTTCGCTAACTCTTTTGCGTATAAATCCCCAACAGCTTTTACGCCATCCATATTAAAGGTTCCACTATTGATGTTAACGGAATTTTTTAATAAATCCATCATTTCCGGATAACTCGCTTCTATTCTCCCTATCAATTTTTGTTCAATAGGTTGTAAGCTTTGTGCTTGCATTGTAAAAATGCCAAGTGTAAACAAACTGGATAGTATCTTCTTTTTCATCTTTTGAATAATGAATAAATCACAATGAATTATGTTTATTTTATATTATGATCAGTTGAAAAAGCCCTTACTATTCAGGAACTTCTCTCCAAAGCTGAGGGTATTGCACATGTAGGTAGTTTTGAAGTAACTATTCCGGGTGGTTTTGCCGTATGGAGCGATGAAATGTTTCGGATACTCGATCTTACACCCAATGAAGTAGTAGCGCATTCCGATATTTTTACTTTTATGGCTCAGCCATCTTATGGTGAAGAGTACGCAAAATGGATTGTTAAAGCAAGTTCTATTGAAGGGGAATCCACGCCTATTAAGGTACAGATTAAAACTGCCAAAGGCAATCTTAAATATGTGATTGTGAGTGGAGTTAGCTATACGGATGTCTCCGGAAAAGTTGGATCTGGTTATTAAAGAAGTGGTAAATAATATCAGCACTTTTGAAGAATTACTGGAAGATTTTCAATTAATCACCCCCTTCATCATAAATACCTAAAAATAGCTATCCCGGATTAAAAATTTTTAAGCATATTGCATAATAATTTAGTTTCCAAGTCGGGGTACAATCATATCGGGGGGTGTGTTTGTTTCCCCGATTTAGTTTTCCTCCCAGCCACTTCCCGTTCCATTTTTAAAATTCATTAATCAGTTTAGCTGTGGTTTCCGGGGCCTCTTCCATGGGTACGTGACCTATATTTGGCAGGACGGCCAGTTTACTATCCTTTATATCCTTGTTGAACAACTTTGCATTCTGAACAGGTATTAATCCATCCTTATCTCCCCAGATAATCAAAGTAGGTTTTTGTATGGTTTTAATTTTGTTGGGCTCCTGCTCCAAGCCTTTTTTAAAGATGGCCAGCAAAGCTTTTCGGTTTCCCTGAGCGATAGCCATATCATGAAAACGGGTAACTTGTTCTTCATTGATCATATTGGGGTCATGATAAATTCCTTTTAGGCTTGCTTCCACTAATGCTTTCGGGGTAATGAACAACATCACATTGTTGATCACAGGTGTGGACGCAATTTTAAAACCCAAGGATCCTTTTACGTTCAGCACGGGGTAACCGGTTGCATCTATTAAAATTAGTTTTCTTACTTTTTCAGGATGATAAGTTGCAAACTGCCAGGCAATGCCTCCTCCCAAAGAGTTACCTCCCATATCGCATACGGGAACATTTAGTTTGGTTAAAAAAGAATCCAGAAACTGGCTGTAATATTTAAAGCTGTATTCATTGGAGGGATTAGGGCCGGTTAAACCAAAGGCTGGCATGTCTACAGTGATGACCCTTCTGTTGGGATTCAGGTATTTGCGCATGGCTTCAAAAGTGTGAAGCGAAGAACTGGTTCCATGAATAAGCACCAATGGAATTGAATCATTCGGATTGCCCTGATCTCTGTAGTGAACATTCATGCCCATCAATGGCATGAACTCAGATTCATTATTTACATACAGTGGTTTTAATTTTTCAATGGTTTGTTCGGGCTGAAAATAAATAACAAACAACAACAACAGTAATCCAAGAACAGCACCAAAAAAATAACCAATATACTGTAGGAACTTTTTCATGTGAATGATTTTGTCCTACAAATATATTGGTCAGGTATGGGATGCAATATTAATTTCTGCGAATGGCTCCTATGCCCTCTTTAAAAAGAAGCTGGTTTAGTGCAGGTATATCTACATTGTTGATTTCCTCTCCCCTGGTTTTTAATGCATTCCACTGAGAAGTATATTGTTTTAATAAATCTTTGGATGGCTGGTTAATACTGGGCATATCGCTTTCTGCATGATTCATTAAAAACATATAGTAAGCAGTAAATTTATTCAGGAAGTTTTCTGCGTCGTCGTAGGCAGTTGACTTACGCTGAATCATTTCTTCGTCCCATGTTTTCATTTTTTTAGAAAGTACTTCTGCCTTTGCTTTTAAATCGCCCTTGGGCAGTGTTTTTGTAATTTGATCCAGCTGTTGTTTTTTAGCAAATAAATCATTTACCAGATTGTGCATCTCTTTTACATTGGCTTCCATATCGCTCATGAAGGCATCAAACTCCTGATAGCCTTCAGCTGTTGTTGGATAATTCGGATTGGGTAAAATGCTTGCAGTTGTAGTAACTGATTTTCCTTCTGCTTCCAGGGTTATGGTGTAGTTGCCTGGTATGGCTTTGTGTCCGCGGAAGCTGGATTCGATATAAGTGTTGGGTATGCCAGGTAAAGTGGCATGTCTCAGATTCCATACAAAACGATTCAGTCCTTTTTGTATGCTTAGTTGCGGGTCTCTTGGCGGCGCCCCATCGTATCTTTTATAATTCGGATCAGCTTTTGAACTAAAGGTTCTGATGATTTTACCTGTGGCATCTTTTATGCTCATGGTTACCACTTCATTTTCCTTTAATTCCGGTAGTTCATAATACACAACAATTCCTGTTGCAGGATTTACGCCTCTGGTAGGATGCGTTCCGTCAAAATCAGGATTGTTGCCATCCAGTTCAGAACTGCCTGTTGCTAAAATAGCAGGAGCAGGTTGATACACAGATAAACTGTTGGATGGTGCTTTGTACTGCCTGATCAATGTTAAGTCGTCGAGTATCCAGAAAGATCTTCCTGAAGTAGCTGCTATTAAATTATCCTGATGTACCCTTAAATCGGTAATAGGGGCATTGGGTAAATTTAACTGGAAGGAAGACCAGCTTTTTCCGCCATTGTAAGAAATATAAATACCATTCTCTGTGCCAGCATACAGGAGATCTTTTCTTTTGTCGTCTTCTCTAACCACACGTGTGAACGAACTTACGGGTATGCCATTGCTGATATTGGTCCAGGTTTTTCCGTAGTCTGTACTTTTATAAAGTCCGGGTGTATGGTCATTGAATTTGTATCGGGTTGTGGCAATATAAACGGTTGCTTTATCAAATGGAGATACTTCTATCGAGTTGATCAAACACTCCGCTAAACCAGCAGGTGTTATATTCTTCCAGCTGACGCCACCATCTCTGGTTACATGAACATAACCATCATCACTGCCTGTATACATCACCCCTTTTTCTAAAGGAGACTCTATTACATAGCTGAGGGTTCCATAGTTTTCTGCACCCACCGATTCATTGGTAAATGGAACACCGGGCTTTACTTGTTTTTCTTTTTCATTTCTGGTTAAATCCGGTGATACTTCCTCCCATGTTTTTCCCATATCCCTTGTTCTCAATAAAACATGGGCTGCATGATAATAGGTACCTGGTTCATGTTTACTATGAATAATGGGAGCATTCCAGTTGTATCTGTATTTCATATCTTTGGCATCCATTGCCAGATACTGAATAGGCGCTGCCATAATATTGGTACTGGCATTATTCTTTGTGTCGAGTACTTCAATGGTTCCCTGATAAGAGCCGCCCAGCACATATCTTGGGTTGTTCGGATCAAAAGCTAGAAATGCACTTTCACCTCCGGCAGATGCAGACCAGTCGGTGTTTGTAATCCCACCGGAAAAAGTTCTGCTGGCAATTTTTACAGAAGTATTGTCTTGCTGTCCACCATAAATATTGTAGGGAAATAAATTGTCTACATTGATTCGGTAAATCTGTGCAGTAGGCATATTGCTCTGGCTGCTCCAGGTTTGTCCACCATTAAAACTGATGGTTACACCACCATCATCTGCCATTACTAAATTTTTTGAATCTGCCGGGTTGATCCACAAATTGTGATAGTCTCCGTGCATGCCCTGAATATTTTCCCAGGTCTTGCCACCATCAATCGATTTAAGTGCTGGTGCACTCAATACATACACTGTGTTTTCATTGTTAGGATCCGGAAATACCTCAATATAATACCAGGCTCGCTGAATGATTTTATGTTCTGCAGATACCTGCGTAAAACTTTTTCCTGCATTGTTGGAAACATACAAACCGCCAGCATTTTTTTCAAAATCGCTTTCTATTAATGCGTACACTTTTTCTGAATTGGCCGGGCTCACTGCTATGGCCATCTTGCCCATTTCCTTGGGAAGTCCGACCGTTAATTTGTCCCAGCTGTTTCCGCCATCTGTTGATTTATACAAGCCGCTTCCGGGTCCTCCACTGATCACTTTCCAGGGTAATCTTCCATGCTCCCACATAGCTGCGTATAATATATTGGGATTTTTGGCATCCATGGATAATTCGGCAGCACCGGTTTTTTCATTGATGTATAATACTTTTTTCCAGCTAATGCCTCCATCTGTTGTTTTGTAAATGCCTCTTTCTGAAGAGCTGCTATACAATGCTCCTTGTGCCGCTACATAAACGATGTCGGGATTGCTCGGATCAATAATTACGCGGGCAATATGTTGGGTTAAGTCTAATCCAATTTTTTTCCAGGTCTTTCCTGCATCCATGCTTTTGTACATACCGTCTCCGTGATGAGACATTACGCCTCTGATGGCATGTTCTCCCATACCTACATACACAATATTGGGGTTGCTTTCCGATACTGCAATAGCGCCTACCGAACCTGTTTTAAATTGTCCGTCCGAAATATTGTTCCAGGTTATTCCTCTGTCTGTTGTTTTCCAGACACCCCCTCCGGTAGTACCCATATAATAGGTATGGATATCACCCTTAACACCTGTACCAGTATTGGATCGGCCTCCTCTGAATGGCCCGATGCTTCTCCATTTTACAGGTTTAAAATAGGGGTTGATGTTTTCGGTAGAAGCTTCCTTGCTGTTCTGGGCAAGCGCATGGTCTGCACCGGATATCAGGAGCAGCCCTAAAAGCAGTTTATGCATATCGCTGAATTTTATGTAGAAAGATAACTCATTTGTATCTTCGAATGGTGTCAAAGAGAAAATTAGATATCATTGATAAAGTGCTGGAAGCTTGTTATAAGTATAATCCGGATGCCTTGTTTGTGATGAGTTTGATGCACCAGTACGAAGAAAGAGGAAGTCTTAGCAAAAAGCAACTGGAGGGACTTCTGGCTAAAGCCAGCAAAGTGCCTGATATGCCGGCCAACTGGCTGGCCACACTGGAAGCCACCATCCATAAAATGCATACGCGGTCAAAGGATCCTGCAACAGCCGGTAAACCGCTATTTGAGAAAGATGAGGCATTGGGTGCTAAAATGCAGGCCATTCTTGATAAATATCCCTCGCATAAAAGAGTGGTATTTCTCTTTGAAAAATACCATCGGAATGAACCGATGTCTCCTTTGGAGAAAACCGAGATTGAGAAATTTCACAAATTGCTTATCCGTTAGTACATGATGAATATCATGAAACTTGCGTATCAAAAAACCTACCTTCGGCGCTTTAAACAATACCCTTTTTTATGAAAGTAGCGCAAAGCATTCTCGAAAGAAGCCAGAACAAATGTGAACTATGTGCGGCGGAAGCCGCCTTGTCTTTATACGAAGTTCCTCCGGTGGATAGAACCACAGAGAACAACTGTATCATGATTTGTCAGAAATGTTTGCAGCAGATTGATAAAAAAGAACCCCTGGATCATGCTCATTGGAATTGTCTTAGCACTGCTATGTGGAGTGAAGTGCCAGGTATTCAGGTGGTTTCCTGGAGAATGTTGAATAGATTAAGAGAGGAAGCCTGGGCTGCTGAATTACTGGATATGATGTACCTGGACGATGAAACCATGGCCTGGGCAAAAGCCACCGGCGATCACGATAACGATAGTTCAGTAGATTTACATGTTGATTGCAATGGTCAACAATTGCTTGCCGGCGATAGTGTGGTACTTACCAAATCACTGGATGTAAAAGGTACCAGTCTCAATGCAAAAATGGGTACCGTTGTAAAAAATATTCGTCTGGTTCCCGATAATACGGAACAAATTGAAGGAAAGATTGAAGGTCAAATGATTGTTATACTTACAAAATACGTTCGCAAAGCATAACTTTATATGCGAATATGCGAGTAAGAAATCCTAGGACTGGTGTATAAGATTATGAATTTCAGCCGCTTTGTAAAGAAGAAAAATATTCATTTAGTCATTTAGCCGCTCCTTTGATAAATAACTAACCCATAATACCTTTCACTGCACCTCCATCTACTGTTATTGTTTGACCTGTTATGAATTTGCTTAATGGGCTCAACAACCAGATTGCTAAACTGGCAAAATCATTGGCATCTCCCAATCTGCCTACTGGAATCTGATTGATGCCCATTTCTCTTGCTTCCTCAAAACTTAATCCGGTCTGTTCTGCTTTTTTAATATACAAGCGATTAATTGCAGCAGTATCATGTGATCCGGGTCCTAATATGTTAAGCGTTACTCCAGATCTCGAAATTTCCTGTGATAAGGTTTTAACCATACCAACCACTGCTAATCTTAGTGAAGTGCTTAATACCAGGTTTTCCACTGGCTGCTTTACAGAAATACTTTCTATGAATAATATTCTGCCATATCCTGCATCCATCATTTTAGGTACTATCGCTTGTGTTAAAGCCACTTTCCACCTTAATAATAGTTTGTAGGCATCATCCCAATCTGATAGTTTAGTTTCTAAAACCATTTTTGCAGGAGGGCCTCCCGCATTTACTACCATCCCATGAATTTGTCTGCCATTAATAATTGTCAGCAGTTTATTAAGCGTATCTTCTTCAGCTAAATCGCCTACTATTATTTCTATTAAATTTGGATTGGAAGATTGCAATTCGGCAAGTTTTTCTTCGCCTCTGGCAATGGCAATTACGCTAGCATTTTCATTTACAAGTGCTTGGGTTATCGCTTTACCAAAACCGGAACTTGCACCCCCAATGATAAATAGCTGGTCTTTAATTTGTAAATCCATTGAGAAGGACTTTCCAGTAAATTAGGCTTCTGTGGTTGTAGCTTCCGCTGCAGCCACAGCTTTTATTAATAATTGAAACTTGGTATTAAGGGATACTGTATAGAAACCTCCCTCTAAGAATTGTTTTGTATTGGCATCTTCCAGCATTACGGTAGCTAAATCGGATGCCAGTGCAGAGCTGCTGATTAAATTGGCCACTTTACCATTCTTAAATTCAATGGTGAATTTGTAGCCCGCTTTTCTGCCAGTTCCCAGTCTTTCAAAATCAATTCTATTCAAGTCTAAAACCTGATTATCTTGTTTGGTTCTTTTTAATAGAATACGAATAATGGGTAGGTACTTGATCCAGATTTGGGCGTACATGTAGCTGTGTTATAAGTTAAGAATAAAACAAAGCTCCGAAATTTATTCGCCATTTCCGAATTTGGTTTTAAAAAGTCGTCATATCTTCTATATTCGCAGGTATATGAATGATATTTCCAGTGTAACCATACAGCAATTAATGGTTCATCAGGCAGGTAATAGTGCCCAGGGTGGACAACTGATTCTTTCGGAAACGGCTCATAGCATCTCAGATGAGTTCTGGCAGCAAACCCTGACCCATTTTTTTCTCAAGCCCTTTAATGAAGCCGAACAATACAGACTGCAAACCCAGGAGAATCTGGTATATACTATTATAAATCAGCTCTTTAGTAAAGAGGTTTCATTGGAAACCGGAAGCAAAACCCTTGCAGAGCACTTCCATATGAAATCTCAGTTTGTGCATGCCAAATCGGGCGAGTTTTATATGGCAGACTTCCAAAATATTTATTTTGATGGCTCGGAATATCCTGCCATCGGCATTTTCCATACAACCATTAAAGACCAATTTCTTAAGGTAAAAACAAAGCCTGGTTCCGTTCAATTGTCTATTGAAGAAGGGATTGATTTAAAAAAAGCAGAAAAAGGTGCCCTGATTCTACAAAAAGAAGCCGATCAGGGATATATTGTGTTGATTCATGAACAATCCAGTGCCAAACAAGCTGATGGTGCTTTTTGGAAATCCATTTTTTTACAGGCATCTCCTATTATAAATAGTTACCATAATACCAACGAGGCGCTGGGTATGTGTAAGCTGTTTATCAGCAATGAACTCACCGAAAATTTTGAAACCAGTAAAACCGATCAGATAGATATGCTCCAGAGAAGCATGGATTATTTTAAAACCCATGATCAGTTTCAGTTGGAAGAGTTCAGCAAAGAAGTTTTATACCATCCCGAAGTGATTGAAAGTTTTACGCAATACAAGCAACAATATGAAGTGGCCAAGCAAGTGAATATTGAAGATGGGTTTGCCATTAATCCGGCTGCTATTCAGAAACAGCAACGTCATTTCAAAAGCATTTTAAAGCTCGACAAGAATTTTCATGTTTACGTTCATGGCAGAAGAGACCTGATAGAAAAAGGCTACGATGAAAGAACAGGAAAGCATTATTACAAATTATACTTTGATCAGGAGCAATAAAACTCAGCTTCTACAGCTTATCAGAGCGCTTCCTCCATCATTCTTCTGTAATCGTATTGAAGATCTTCATGAAGTGTGCTGATTGCTTTTTCTATTTTTTTAAGTTGCTGGTGATACAGGTTGTTCAAAGCAGTGCTCTTCATAAAAGGAATACCCGATTGCTTTAAACATTGACAGAATTGAAGCAGAATGGCTATTTCAGCCTGTTTTGAACCCATGTATCGAATATGTTTATTGGCAATTCTCAGAATTTTTCTGATAGACTTCTTGGCAAAATATAAGTTCTGTCCAGGATCAATCTGATCCATCTCCGTACTGATTTCCTGGTTTACTTCCTTAATGTATAGTTCCTCGTCGCTGGCTTCGAATAGTAAGTAAGTCAGCAACTCTTTATTTTCCTTTTTAAATTTTGCAAGACGTAAACAGAGTTCTGCTAATTCTTTAGCTGAGTTCCCGATTAAGGCCTGTTTGATTTCGTGTATAGTTGCTGCTTTCATACAAAATTTGCGTACATTGGTTATCACAAAAAAACGATGATTATGCCAGTGAACCGCCGTAAATTTTTACAACAGGGAACTTTAGCCGCTTTGGCTACCATTAATTTACCTTCTTGGGCCTCAGCAGCTGCCAAAAAGAAGTTTATTACTGGTGTGCAGCTGTATTCTGTAAGAGAAGATATGCGTAAAGACCCTCTTGGCACCCTAAAGGCTGTTGCGGAAATGGGATATAAAAATGTAGAACACGCCAATTATGTGAATAGAAAATTCTACGGATATTCCGCAGCTGAGTTTAAAAAAGTACTGGAAGATTTAGGAATGAAAATGCCTTCGGGCCATACTGTTATGGGCGCGAGTCACTGGGATGCTGCAAAAAAGGACTTTACTGATAGCTGGAAATATACCATTGAAGATGCAGCTATTGCCGGCCAGGAGCTGGTGATAAGTCCTTCGCTGGAATCGGGATTGAGAAAGTCAAAGGACGATTTATTACGCTTTATGGAAGTATTTAATAAATGTGGTGAGTTGTGCAAAAAATCCGGAATGCGCTTTGGCTACCATAATCATGATTTTGAATTTACCCAAATGATGGGTGAAGAAACAATGTACGAAGTGATGTTGAATAATACCGACCCTTCTATGGTAACACAGCAGTTTGATATGGGTAACTTATACGGAACAGGCGCAGATGCACTGGCTATAGTAAAAAAATATCCAGGCAGATTTGTATCCATGCATGTTAAAGATGAAATAAAGAGAGCGAATGGCAATGGATATGAAAGTACTATTCTGGGCAAAGGGGTACAGAAAGTAAAAGAAATTATTGACGAAGGATTAAAGAATGGCGGAACCATTCATTTTATTGTTGAGCAGGAAGCCTACCAGGGCATTGCTCCAATTGATTGTATCAGGGAAGATTTAAAAGTAATGAAACAGTGGGGCTATAAATAAATATTTCCCTTCTGTATAGTTAATGATAAATGAATTTAATTGTATGAAAAAGATAGCATTGTTTCTGAGTTTGTTAATTGGCATTGTTGTCAGTGCGCAATGGCCTGCACCTTCCGACATTAAAAGATGGGAGTCTCAGGCGAAACAGGTAACCATTGTTCGGGATAAATATGGGGTGCCCCATATTTATGGAAAAACAGATGCAGATGCAGTCTTTGGGTTAATGTACACACAATGCGAGGAAAATTTTGAACGCATTGAACGAAACTACCTTGAAATGCTTGGAAGAAGAGCAGAAATGGAAGGGGAGAAGTTAATTTATAATGACTTACTAATGCGTTTAATTGCAGATAGCAATGACGCAAAAAAAGATTATCTGCAAAGTCCGGTTTGGTTAAAAAAGTTACTGAATGCACATGCCGATGCAATCAATTATTTTTTATACAAGCACCCTGAAGTAAGGCCTGTTGTATTGCAAAAATTTGAACCCTGGTTTCATTTAATGTATACTGATGGAAGTGTTTCTGCAACCAGCACAGGAGGTGCTTCCATTGAAGAAATAAAACAATTTTATGAGAACGGTCCGGAAACAAGTGCCATTGCTTTAAATAATATTAAAGAAATAGAAGAAAGAGGATCCAATGGTTTTGCCATTTCGCCAAAACGTTCTGCAACGGGTAATGCCATGTTGTATATTAATCCGCATGTTCCTTTTTATTTCAGATCAGAAGCGCAAATGGTTAGTGAAGAAGGTTTGAACGCTTATGGGGCAGCTACCTGGGGACAGTTTTTTATTTATCAGGGCTTCAATGAAAATCTAGGCTGGATGCATACTTCTGGCTATACGGATGTAGCTGATTTGTATGAAGAAAAAATTAGTAAGACCCCCAAAGGATGGATGTATGAGTATGATAAAAAGTTATTACCTGTAAAATCAAAGTCCATCACCATTTATTATACAGTGAATGGTGAGAAATTAGCTAAAACCTTTACAACTTATTACACTCACCATGGACCAATTGTGGCAAAGCGAAATGACAAGTGGCTGTCATTAAAAGAATACAATCGTTCTTTGAAAGCCTTGATTCAAAGCTGGAAAACAACCAAGGCTGAAAACCTGGAAGAATATACAGAAGCTATGCGCGGTTTGTCTAATACTACCAACAATACCGTTTATGCAGATAACAAAGGCAATATAGCTTACTGGCATGGAAATTTTGTACCCAAAAGAAATCCTGGCTACGATTATACTTTACCTGTAGATGGTTCTACCAGCGCCACAGAGTGGCAGGGAGTACATCCGCTCGAAGAAACGGTACACCTGATTAACCCTTCAAGTGGCTGGATGCAGAATTGCAATGCAACACCATTTACGCTTGCTGGTGAAAGCAGCCCCAACAAAAACAACTATCCTTATTATATGGCACCAGATGGTCAAAATGCAAGAGGTCTTAACGCCATGAGATTGTTGAACAAAAAAGACAGCATCACTTTGGATGGCTTAATTGAAATTGGATACAACCGATATCTGGCTGCTTTTGATATTTTGCTGCCCCCATTGTTTAAAGCATTTGATACTACACCCAATACCGATTCTCTAAAAATAACCATTAAACCGGCTATTGAAATTTTAAAAAAATGGAACAAGGAATCTGATACCACTTCAGTTGCTACAACCATTGCGATTGATTGGGCAACTAAAGTCAATGCCCTGTGGCCAGGTGCCAAAACCAGAGAAGAAGGCACAGAAATGATTGGCAGGTTGAATGCAATTAGCAATGGAATCAGTGGGAGAACAATGCTTGAAAAACTGAGAGATGTACTGAATGAATTAACAGGTAAATATGGCCGATGGGAGGTCCGATGGGGCGCCATTAACCGTTACCAGCGACTTACAGGCAAGTTTGCTGAAGTATATGATGATAACAAACCCAGTCTGGCTGTTCCAATTAGTTCTTCCCGTTGGGGATCATTGCCTGCTTTTGAAAGCAAGTCCATGTATAGTTCCAAAGGCCGTTATGGGTTTTCAGGTAATAGTTTTATAGCAGCTGTTGAGTTTGGAGAGAAAGTAAAAGCGAAAACAATTGTAACAGGTGGGCACAGCAACAATCCTTTATCTCCTCATTTTAAAGATCAGGCAGAAGGATTTGTTTACGGGAAGTTCAAAGATGTCTTCTTCTATAAGACTGATGTAATGAACAATATGGAAAAGGAATACCATCCAGGGGAATAACCTACTGGATGGTATAACTCATGCCTCCGTCTTTTTCATCTTTTAACTGAACACCTAACTGTGCCAGTTCATTTCTGATTTTGTCTGAAGTAACAAAGTCCTTTCTCTGTTTTGCTTCTTTGCGGATATTAATCAGTAATTGCAGAACTCCATCCAGTTTGTCATTGTTATCGGCTTTGCTGGTTTGCAATCCAAAAATATCAATGATAAATGCCTGCATTTGTTTCTTTAATAAATCAAAAGTGCTCCTGCTTAAAGCATTTTCAGCAATATGCTTGTCTTTAATGGAATTGATGACAGGAACCAGTTCAAACATATTTGCAATCACTTTGGCAGTATTGATATCATCGTTCATGAATTCGTTGAACTCATTCACCAACTTAATTACTTTCTCATCCAGTGCCTTGTCTGAAGCTTGTTCAACTGAATAGCCGTTAAAGTTCATAAGCCATTCGTAAGCATCCATCAGTCTTCTTAGCGCTTTTTCGCTGGCTTGTAAAGCTTCATTGCTAAAATCTAATGTGCTTCTGTATTGAGACTGCAGAATAAAGAATCTTACAGTTGATGGGGCGTAAGCCTGTTCCAGTATCGGATGTGTTCCGCTAAATAGTTCGCTGAGCTTAATTACATTATTGTAGCTCTTACCCATCTTTTTACCATTGATGGTAATCATATTATTGTGCAACCAATACCTTGCTGGCATCTGATGGTTACATACTGTACTCTGTGCAATTTCACATTCATGATGTGGAAACTGAAGGTCCATACCACCTCCATGTATATCAAATTCCTTTCCGAGATACTTGGTGCTCATAGCTGAACATTCAATATGCCAGCCCGGGAATCCTTCTCCCCACGGACTTTGCCAGCGCATGATGTGCTCGGGAGGTGCGTTTTTCCATAGAGCGAAATCAGATTTATTTCTTTTTTCATCCTGGTTATCCAGTTCTCTTGTACTTTCAATTTGTTCATCCAATACCCTCCCACTTAAAATGCCATAAGGCTGACCCTTAGCAGAAAAGTCGGTATTGTATTTTTCTACATCAAAATAAACAGATCCGTTTGCCACATAGGCATAGCCATCTTCAATGATTTTTTTAATCATTTCTATTTGCTCCACAATATGACCGGTTGCTGTTGGTTCAATGCTGGGAGGTAGGTTATTAAACTGATTCATAGCCCAATGGTACATATTGGTATATTTCTGTACCAGTTCCATAGGCTCCAACTTTTCCAGAACAGCTTTGCTGCTGATTTTGTCTTCTGCGGCTCTTCCTTCTTCCTCAAAATGGCCTGCATCTGTTATATTTCTTACATATCTGACTTTATAGCCCAGAAAAAGTAAGTATCTGTAGAGTACGTCAAATGTAATAAAGGGTCTTGCATGACCTAAATGGCTTTCTCCACTCACGGTTGGTCCACAAACATACATCCCTACATAGGGTGGGTTAATAGGCTCAAAATTTTCTTTTTTACGGGTAAGTGAGTTGTATAATTTTAGCGACATGATGCCGCAAAGTTATTTTATTTTCTTAAACGAATATCAGCCACCAACATGATATGATCGCTTAAGGCCTCGTCTACCATGTCAAATTGCTTCACCTCAAATTGCTGGTCAGGTAAAATATAGTCGATTCTTAAAGTAGGCGCAATGGATATAAAGCTTCTTCCCAGCCCAAAACTTCTTTCCAGGAATGCATCTTTTTTATTCCCTCTGATAGAAAAATAGGTATATGAGTTAGGTACATCGTTAAAATCTCCGGTGATAATACTTGGATAAGGGCTGCGATCCATGGCTATACTAACCATGGTCGTTTGTTCTCCCCGCTTTTTATAGGCGGCTTTCATTTTTTGCATCAAGCGTAAAGTGGCGCTGAAAGAAGACTCATCTGGTTCCTTAATTTTTTCAATATCTGCGTAATCGTTCTTTTTAAACTTAAAAGATTGTAAATGGGTATTGAATATTCTTATGGTATCACTACCCTTTAATAAATCGGCGTATATAAGACTCTCTTCTGATGGAAAGGCGATTCTCCCGGCATCTATCATGGGATATTTGGAGAAAATAATGCAACCCGATTGATATTCACCATCGTTTCGTTGATAGTCTTTTGAAAAATAATAGTAAGGGTGTGTTCTTGTGAACAGTTCAATATTATTTTCAGCTGTGGCATTGTTGAATTCCTGCAAACAGATAATATCAGGATAGGTTTTTAAAATGCTGGCAGCCACTTCTTCACGCACCATTTTTTTTGCCAGGATATTTTTAGAAAGCCCGTTGAAACTCTGAATATTCCAGTTTACAATCCTGAAATGATTTTCTGCTTTTCTTTTGGTAAATATGGCGTTCCCTGTCCATGCAAATATAACTGCTATTTGTTGCCAGCCTATTAAAAGCGCAATAAGGGGCAATAAAGACCATACAGGCCTTGTGATTAACCAGAAAAGTGCAGATAAAATTAAGAGTAGAATTAAATAAGGGGTAGAAAGAGCCAATACGCCATGCAACCAGAAATCGTTGGGATTGATATAGGGCGAAAGGGATGCAATTAAAAAAAACAGAACAACAATTGCGTTGCTGATAATAAAAATTTTCTTTGTTGTTCTTCTTATCCAACCCTTGGCCATGAGTTAAAATTACAAAAACATTTAATTGGAAAGGCTAATATCTGCCACGAGTGGATAATGATCGAACAGGTTGAGTGAAGGACTGTAAAACTGTTTTGTTGTTAGATTTTTTGAACTAAGGATTACATCAATTCTTAATAATGATTTTGCACTTCTCTAAGTGCCCTTCAATCCTGCACCTGCTTCTAAAAATGTATCTTTGGTTTCTTTCCTTAGTTGTTGATAAACACAACTGGATGGTACTGCATTCAGGTCGGTACAGAATATATATGGGATCTGGATTTTACTTAACATCTCATTAACCATGGAAGCAGCAACAAGCAAAAAAGGAAATCCACTGAAACAACTAACAATAAAGAGTGGTAAAATAAAGCCACCACTAACATTGAAAATCATTTTGCTTGTTTTGTTTACATTGGGAATTGAATGCATTATAAATCTTGATCGCTGGCCCTGTTGAGGAATTCTTTTTCCTCTTCCGTTAAGAACGCATAACCGTGCTGGTTTATTTTATCTAAAATAGCGTCCAGTTTTTGTTGGGTTACATTGGCTATTTTTTCATAAGGCTTTCTGTTCACTCTGTAAAAGTGTTTTTCCTGTTGTTTGCGTTGGTTGTTTTTCTTTTCCGGATTAAAGAGATTGTCTAACCAGTCTACCAGATCAGTCATCCATGCACTCCAGTCTCTTCCTTTTTGCAACTGCTTCACAAAGAAAAATCCCATGGCGCCGCCTGATAAATGAGCAGCTCCAATACCCGCATTGCCTCCAGATAAAGCAGCAAAATCAATCGCTACAAAAACCAGCGTCAGCACCCAAAGGGGTATGCCGCCATTAATCATGGGGAACAAGCGGTAATCGGGCGCCAGTGTAGTGGTTGCCAGTGCTACAGCCATGACTGCTGCACCTCCGCCCATCATGGCGGGTGTACTCAAAATATTTCTCTCCAATACAGGAAATAAATTATTGGTTAAGAGAAAAACAACCGCACCAACAAATCCACCGTATAAGTAAATGGGTAACAACTTACTATTGCCTGCCAGGTCCTGTAGAATATATCCAAAAGCCCAGAGCCATAACAAAGTGCTAATGAGTTGCCAGATACTCAAATGCGTAAACATGGTAGTCAAAAGAGTCCATGGTCGAGAAAAAAAAACATCCGGTACCGGTGATAGTGTAAACCAGTCCAGTATCTGCTTATTGAAAAACTCCAGAGGTATATCCGATAAAAAGTAGATGATTCTAATGAAATTAATCAATAAAAAAACAAGGGAATTGATCGCGAACAGAAATACAAGCGCGTTATTGTCTTGCCCTAACAATATGTTTCTGGTACTTTTCTGAGATAAGAGTGACATATTAATAGAACGTTTTTTTACGGGTTTTGTTCCAGGTTATTACAATTAGTAGTCCTACAATCGCACCACCTATATGTGCCCATCTCGCCACATTGTCGCCGGCTGAGTTTTTCAGGGCAAAGAAGAATTCGTAGGAAAAATATAAAAGACCTATCCATTTTGCCTTGATAGGAAACAGAAAATAAATATAGATATAGGTATTAGGAAAAAGATAGATGAAGGCAGCCAGGATGCCGAATACTGCCCCGCTGGCTCCTAAAGTGGCTGTATTGATATTTTTTTCATAGAAGTTGGTCAATGCTTCAAACATCTGAGCACTGGCCATTGCATTATCTGGGTTATATCTTAATCCATTGATGATTTGACTGTGATTTTCGAATCGCACATTATATTGTTCAATGAAGCGAATCATGGCGTTGTTGAAAGAGGCTCCCCCCTGATCATGAAGATTGAAAAGTACTTCATAGTCCTTCATCAGTGGCACAAATTCATAGCTTAAGAAAAGCAGATGAATAAAAGCGGCTCCCAGTCCGCAAATCAGGTAAAAAGTAAGAAACCGCTTTGATCCCCACAGGTTTTCTAAAACAGACCCGAACATCCAGAGCGCAAACATATTTCCTAAGATATGTCCGAAGTCTCCATGTAAAAACATATGGGTTACCAGCTGCCAGGGTCTAAACAAATTGCTTTGCCAACCATGCAGGGCAAAAATATCTTCCATGTTCAGAAAGCCCGCCGGTCCGGAAATCACATTCTGGGCAAGAAAAAAAAGCCCATTGATAATGAGTAAGTTTTTTACAATCGTCGGTAATATTTCAAATCTACTGGGTCTGAACTCTGTCATAATAATTACTTCAGTTTGAGCTGTACAACATTTTCTATGTGAAGGGTATGCGGAAACATGTCTACAGGTTGTATTCTGGTTACTTCGTATTTCTCGCTTAACAAAGCAAGATCTCTTGCCTGTGTTGCGGGATTACAACTGACGTACACCACAGTTGGGGCTGAAATTTCAAGTAGTTTTTTTACCAGCTTTTCATGCATGCCTGCCCTTGGAGGATCCGTTATGACCACATCGGCTCTGCCATGCTCGGCAAAAAATGCATCATCACAAATATCAATAACATCCCCAGCAAAAAAGCTTGCATGGCTCACCCCATTGATTGCGGCATTTTCTTTGGCATCTTCTATAGCATCGGCCACCATTTCTACCCCTACCAGTTTTTTTGCCTGTTTGCTTACAAACAATCCGATACTTCCTGTTCCACAATATAAATCATAAACAAGCTGACTGCCATCCAGTTCAGCAAATTCACGGGTTACTAAATATAATTTTTCTGCCTGTTTGGTATTGGTCTGGAAGAAGGATTTAGGGCTGATTTTAAATTGTAAATCTTCCAGCTTTTCCATGATATACCCCTTACCATGATACACAATGGGTTCCTGATCGTGCAAGCTGTCGTTTCTTTTTCCATTAATGGTATAGAGCAATGTAGTGATTTCAGGAAACTGAGCAAGCAGATGATCCAGTAAGGCAATACGATGTTCCTTGTCTTCATAGGCAATCACCATATTGACCATCAACTCATCTGTAGTCGTGTTTCTGATTAGTAGGTTTCTGATCCAACCGTGGTGAGTTTTTATATTATAAAATGGCAGTTTGTTTTCTAATACATAAGCTGCTACTGCCTTTCTGATATGATTGGTTGGCTCTTTTTGTAAATGGCAGGTATCAATTTCTACTACTTTATCAAAGAAACCGCGAACATGAAATCCGGCTGCACCGGGCTCCAGATTAAAATCGACACCAGCTGCTTTCATCTGGCGGAACGCTTCTGTTGGTATATACTTGCGGGTTGCAAAAGTGTATTCCATTTTGTTCCTGTATTCCCTGGTAATATCAGCCCCAATAATGGGTGAAATAGCAGGTAATGGAATCTTGGCTATCCTTGTGAGGTTATCGGTAACCTGCTTTTGTTTGTAAAATAATTGCTTTTCGTAGGGGAGCATTTGCCACTGGCATCCTCCGCATACGCCAAAATGTTGGCAAAAAGGTTGAACCCTGTCTGCTGAATAACTATGAAAATGAACCGTAAATCCTTCGGCCCAGTCTGCCTTGCTTTTGGTTAACTGAATATCTACCAGATCTCCAGGTACCGCCCCCTCAATAAAAATGACTTTTCCGTCTACTCTGGCAAGCGATTTTCCCTCTGCTGCATAATCTTCTACGAGTACTTTTTCCAGTACGACTGTTTTTCGTTGTTTTCTCACTTTGTAAAGGTAGGTTGCGTTTTCTATTTAGCCCCCTAAATTGCATATTTTTGGTTTTAAATCGTGTGTATGAGCCGTTTCATTAAGAATGTGTTATTGAGTAGTTTGTGGACTGGGTTGAGCTTGGTGTCTTTTGCGCAGAAAATTCCGGCAAAACAATCCGGTACCAGTATGGCAAAGCAAGCTGGGAAATCTGCGTCTGCAAGTTCAGGTAGAGAGATTTCCATCACCCTAACTCCCCTAAAAAACACCAAAGTGTATCTGGGTAGTTATTTTGGAAAGGGAATGACCCTGGTTGATTCTGCTCTTTTGGATATGAACAGCAAGGGAGTTTTTAAGGGTGACAAAAAACTAACCAAGGGTATTTATTTTGTGGTTTCTCCTAACTATACCATTCAGTTTGAGTTTTTAATGGATGGTAAACAGCAATTTGATATTAAGGGAGATACAGCCGCTAAGGAGTCTGCGCAAATTATCGGATCTCCCGACAATGACCTTTTTAAGCAGTATGCCATGTTTTCCAACGAAAAGGGCAAACAAGCTCAGCAGTTGAGAACAGCACTTCTATCGGCAAGCCAGGAGGATGGTCCAAAAATCAGGGCTTCTTTGTCAGCAGTAGAAAAGGAAATGAAAGAGTATCAGCAGAATATTCATCAGAAATACCCTAAATCATTATTAGCTAACCTATTCCATATAATGAAAAGACCTGAACTCCCTGCAGTTCCGGTTCTAAATGGAAAGCCGGATTCGGCCTATCCTTACCAATATGTTAAGCAACATTTTTGGGATAATGTGTTGTTTAACGAAGACCTTTTATTAAGAACGCCTTTTTTTGAATCCAAATTGGATGATTATTTTAAATACTATGTATCTCCTGAGCCTGACTCCATTATCCAGGAAGTAAAGGAAATCCTCTTTATGGCCAAAACAGGAAAAGAGATTTACCCCTACCTCTTAACCAAGTTTACCAATAAATATATCAATCCTGAATTCATGGGACAGGACAAAGTGTTTGTGTATTTGTTCGAGAATTTTTATGCGAAAGGTGATACGGCCTTATTGAATCCGGCTTCCCGAAAAACAATAACGGAAAGAGCTTATAGCCTGATGGCCAATCAATTAGGGCAACAGGCGCCTGTGCTGAACTTGACAGATACTACCGGAAAAAGAAAACCTTTGTATGATATAAATGCTCCTTTTACGCTGGTGGCTTTCTGGGATCCCAACTGTGGACATTGCAAGGAAGAAATCCCCAGATTCGATTCACTCTATAAAGCCAAGTGGCAAGCCAACGGAGTGGCTGTATATTCAGTCAATATTTATGAAAATGAAAACCTTTCCTGGAAAAAGTTTATTTCAGAGAAAAATCTCTCTGCCGAATGGACACATGTTTATCAGACAAAGGAAGACAGACAGGCAGAAGAAAAGGCTGGAATACCCGGATACAGACAGTTGTACGATATTTTCAAGACACCTACTTTTTATTTGTTAGACCAAAACAAACGTATTCTGGCCAAGCAATTAACCCTGGAACAGTTTGATGCATTGATGGATGCCAAAAAACGCTGATTTCCTTTCATAGGATGATTGCTATTTTATATAAGCATTGTAAAAAATTTAGTCAATTCACACCGTTAAGCTTACTTATGAAGAAATCCGGAACTGATGTCATCAAAGTATAGATTATTGACTGCTATAATAGTTGAATCTTGACTTCCTAAGTCTATTTATCCCCCGATTATACGCGGAGCTATTGAAAAATGGTCTCCGCTTTTTTTATTACCTGTCTCATAGTTTCCCATTTAGCTTCTTTGTAAATCTATATGGGGTGTGTATCCCTAGTTTAAGGTAAAGTCCGGCATCCTTATTTGGTTACTTTTGTATAAGTTTTTAGTACAAATTCCCAATAATTATAAGATTTGTAAAAAACAAGCATGTATTTAATCGGTATTATAGAAGACGATGTTCAACTAAGAAAAACCATGGAGAACTATATCTCGCTGCAGCAAGATATGTCTCTGGTGTTTTCTTGTAACCGAATTGAAAAATGGATCAGCATACGTCAGGATGCTGGTATTGTTCCAGATTGTGTTTTATTGGATATTGGATTGCCGGGTATTTCTGGATTAGATGCTATTTCAATTATCAGTAGCTATTACCCTGGAGTAAAAATTCTGGTGATCAGCGGAATGGAAGATCCTCTGGTTGCATGGCAGGCTATGATGAATGGGGCGAATGGATTTTTATTGAAGCCATTTCGATTAGCAGAAATGCAAAAGCAAATTGAAGTACTGAAGTCTGGTGGTACTGTTCTTGATCCGGAAACCATGACCGGATTAATTCAGACAGCAAGAGCCAGATTCAATGCAACTGGTAGTGCAGATCGCTTTCACGAATTTGGTTTAACACAACGAGAAATCCAGGTAGCTGAATTACTAGTTGCCGGGTCCAGCTATAAGGAAATATCTACCATTTTAAATGTATCCTACACAACCGTAAACGAACATATTAAGAATATTTATAAAAAAGTAAAGGTTAATTCCAAAATGGCATTCATCAACAGGTTGTCTGGAAAGAATTAACGCTGCCCCCCCCCACACATAATAATGAAAACAGGCTCTTTATATACTTTATTGATTGCGGATCATGATAATATCAATCGGGTGATTTTAAAACACATACTAAAATCGCTTGATATGGAATTTGTAAGTGTATCTGATGGGGCTGATCCCATGAAATATTTGTATGAGCATCCGGATAATAAAGTCATTATGTTATTAGACCTGAATATGCCCAATATGGAAGGCAAAGAAGTGTCGATAGATGCCATCAATCTGGGAATAACACAACTTAATTGACAATCATGAATCTGAAAATAGAAGAACTTTCTTTTATCTTCAATAGTCTGCCTAATGCAGTGCTATTTGAGTCTTCAGATCATATTATACAATATGTAAATCAGCCATTCTGTACACTTTTTGGTATTGATGCGCCCAGTGAAATGTTAATCGGTGCTAATTGTAAGGACAGTGCAGTTGATTCGGCCGGCTATTTTATGGAACCTTCCCTGTTCCTTTCCAGAATTGAATCTATTTACGCAATTGGTGAGCAGGTGCTGAACGAAGCAATTCAGTTTAAAAGCGGTGACACCTTACTCAGGGATTATATTCCGTATAAAATGGATGGCAAAATTATTGGTCATTTATGGTTGTATAAAAAGACAACTCAGGATACGAATATATTGAGTGTGGCCAACTCTCAGAAACATTTTTATGAAGACCTCATGAATAATATTCCTGCTGATATTGCCATTTTTGACCCTTCTCACCGATACCTTTTTGTAAATAAGCTTGCCATTACTAATCCAGAATTGAGAAAATGGATTATTGGTAAAGATGATTATGATTATTGTAAAAGATCAAATAGAGATACAGCAGGAGCCGATAACAGAAGATTACTATTTAATAAATGCGTAGAAACCAGTTCTACTGTTGAATTTGAAGAACATAATATTGATGGCTCTGGAAAAGTTATTTATAATCTACGTAGATTCTCCCCAGTTATTGGCTTACAGGGAAAAGTGGAATATGTTATTGGATATGGTATAAATGTATCAACCATAAAAGAAGGAGAGAGAAGGCTTCAGGAACATTTTAATGAGTTGAGATCAATGTTTAACAATATTGATCAGTTGGTGATTACGTTGGACATGAATGGTGCTGTGAACTTTGTGAACTCTCAGTGGCTCAACGTTACCGGATTAGATCAGTACATGTTGGGTGAGAGCAGCTTATTCCAGTTAATTGAATCGGGTTTGGAGAACTTCCGAAAAACACTTTTTACAGTATTTAGCGGCTACCAGTTACCTCCCGGAAAAGAAAAACAGATTGTTATAACGGATAAGAATGGCCAGTTAAGAACCATGCGTTACTATATGACCCGGTTTAATCATGTAAAAGACCGGGGTCAAATTGTAGCTGTATTCTTTACTGATATTACCGATCAGTTAAAAGCCCAAAAAGATTTATTGGAAACTGCAATGAGAGAGAGAAATCTCAGTGAAATGAAAACCAATTTCATGTCAATGGTTTCTCATGAATTAAGAACGCCCTTATCTGTGATACTTTCCAGCGCTGAAATTTTAGAGATGGTATATAGCAAGCTAACTCCTGAATTGGTAGAAAAGGGTGCTGTATATATCAACAGAATTGTTGGACAGGTAGACAAGATGACACAGCTGATGAATGATTTTCTGTTTATCAGCAAAATTGAATCTGGTAAAATAAAGCCACAGCTTGAGATGCTTGATATTCAGCAAATGCTGAATGAAATAAAAGAGGAATCATATAACCCCTGGTCTGATGGACGTAGCCTGCAGGTGATAACAAAAGGAGAGGCGAGATTGGTAAAATTTGATAAGACAATGCTTAGGCATATATTTTCCAATCTTTTAAGTAATGCCTTTAAATACTCTTCTAACTCCAAGATTGATCCGCTTATCCGGATAAGTTTTACCAAGCAATATTGGTTTATAACAGTAGTTGATGCCGGTATTGGTATTGAAGTGGATGATCTGGTACGTTTAGGAGAACCATTCGTTCGAGGAGGGAATGTTGGCGAAATTGAAGGGACAGGATTGGGCATCATGACTATGAAATTCTTTGTAGACCACCATGGTGGTTTTTTACGAGTAAGAAGTAAACTGAACAATGGAACTATGTTTAGTATACGTTTCCCTTTTGATAGCAATATAATTTTGAAAAATGATGAGTAAGCGAATATTGATTGTAGAGGACGAAAGGGATATCCGTGATTCTTTAAAAACGATTCTGGAGCTTAACGATTTTATTGTAGACGCAGCGGAGAATGGTCAGATTGGTCTGGAAAAGGCGGAAGAAAAGAAACCGGATTTAATTTTATGTGACGTAATGATGCCGGTGCTGGACGGTTTTGGTTTGTTGGAGCTGCTTCGTAAAAAGGGTGTTGAGACACCACTGATTTTTTTAACAGCCAAAGCTCAGCATAATGACTTGCGGACTGGAATGAATTTAGGGGCGGATGATTATATTTTCAAGCCATTTAAAAGTGCAGAATTGCTTCAATCTATAGAAAGAAGATTAGAGCGGAAAGATCAATTGGAGCAAGATTTAAAAAAACTAATTAACAGTCTTGAACAGACAATCATTTTGATGGTTGGTCATGAATTCAAGACACCGATGCATGGTATACTTTCTTTTACCAATCTGATAAAACAGAGAGCGAGTGAACTAGCCAATAATGAAATAGAGGATTTCTGCATTTATCTGGAAAACTCCAGTAACAGACTGCAGCAAACCTTTAGTAAGATCAAGACCTACTATGACCTTGAGTTGTCTGGTATTGCACCTGAAAGTGATCGTAGAAACGTTGCTCTGGGTAAGCTTGTTCAAAATATTTCTCTTCAGGTTGCTAATGAATACAACAGGGAATCTGATTTGTTTGTCGCAGAAATTGATGACAGGGAAGTTGTGTTGAGCACAGAATTATTTTCAATGGCTTTATATGAACTGGTGGATAATGCTTTTAAGTTTTCTGAGAAAGGGAAAAAAGTAAAAGTGAATGCCACTTTCAGAATTAATGGCATCAGCGTAGATATTATTGATGAAGGAAACACTTGTAAAGCCACTGAATTAAGATCCTTGTCGGGTATCATTGGTCAGGTAAGGCGAAAAAAACTGGAACAGCAGGGTTTGTGCATTGGATTGGCATTGGCTTTATTAATCATCAACAGTCAAAATGGTCAGCTTCTTTTTGAGGACATTCAGCCTTGCGGCATTAAAACAGAAATTTTATTGAATTTATAATAACGACAGTATGAACGAAAGAAAAAAAGTTTTAATAGTAGAGGACACCAAAATGCTTCGCATGTCATTGGAGGTTATTTTACAAGAGACATATGAAGTGTCAGGAGCAGCAGACGGAAACGAGGCCCTTGAAATATTAAGGGAGTTTACACCCGATATTATTCTTTTGGATCTCATGTTGCCCTACCCCCTTGATGGTTTCTCGCTGCTACGCTTGTTAAAAAGCAATCCTTCAACCCATATGATTCCTGTGATTATTATTTCAGGTATGTCTGGAGATGACAAGATTATCCAGGGGTTAGAATTGGGCGCCAATGACTATTTAGTGAAACCTATAAAATCAAAGGAATTGCTGCTTAAAATCAGGAACTTGACAGGTATTCTGCAGGTGAACGAAGAAAAGGTTAAGCAGAAAAGATTGCTGGCTTCTAAAAATCTATCTACAACTGATTCTAAGGATTTCTTTGAAGACTCATTCGAGGCCATTGTTGAAAAACTGAATGAAGACGACTTAAATACCATTCCATCTATTGCCAAAAGAATGTCGGTAAGTGTGTCAACATTGGAAAGAATGATAAAGGCTAAATACAATATGACTCCCAAGCAATATATTACCGAAATCAAACTGATGAAGGCAGAGGTATTGTTGCGCCAGGGAAATACAAGTGTTAAGCAGGTTTCTTTTCAATCAGGATTTAACTCTGTTGCTTACTTCTGTCATTGTTTCAAGAAGAAATACGGAAAGCCGCCTAAAGCATATTCCTCATCTATTTTGACCAAATAAATTATTGAATCAGTGGCAATATTAGTCGGACTTTGGTGCCTTCTCCAAGTTTGCTGGATAGAAATATCTTGCCATTATGCAATTCCATGAATTGTTTGGCTACAGATAATCCCAGTCCAGAACCTTGATAAGTGACTGTGTTGGAAGCTCTGTAAAATGAGTGAAACACTTTTTCAATTTCATCTTCCGGAATTCCTATTCCGTAGTCTCTAATTTGTATAATGGCTTTATTGGATTCATAGCTGATTAAAAGTTCCGGATTGGGGCAACCTTTGGAATATTTGAAAGCATTGGAGATAATATTCGTAATTACATGCATAAACAGCAATTCATCTGCTGCCACTTTTTGATCTGAGGCTTCCTCTTTCAATATTATGGTTCTTCCATCTGTTTCATTCTGAAAGTAGGTTTTTATTATAAATCGTACAAATTGTGATACATTAATTGGGTGTAAATTAAAAGCTAGTTGCTGTTCATCATATCTCCCTACCAATAAAATATTGTCCATCAGTTGGGTCATTCTTTCAATCTGATCTTTGATTATTCCAGCAGAATCCTTAATTCTATCAGATAATTCTATATTCAGTTTTTTAGCAGTCATTTCAATCACCTCAATATTGGAGAAGATGACTGTTAACGGAGTTCTGAACTGATGCGATGTTAAACTAACAAAACCCGCCTTTAGTTCCGCCAGTTCTTTTTCTTTTTCTAATGCTATCTTCTTGTCATGAATATCTTTAATACTACCTGCAATAAAGTAATCTTTTACTGAAGCCGCCCTGTTTTCTCTCAGAGATAATTCAACCCATCTCCATCCATTATTTTTTTGTTTTAGCCTGGCTTCAATGGTAGACTTGCCAGATTCAGTTCTTTTTAATTCTTCTATTTGTTTCAGAATCAAAGGAGCTTCTGTTTCTTCAAAAAAACTTGTAATTGGCTGCATCATACAATAGTCGATGGCATATTTAGATATTTCAAGCCAGTACTGATTCATGAAGGTGATCTGATTATGACTGTTTAACCTGAAAACTGCTTCTCCCAGATTATTGATTAATTTGTCGAACTCATTTTTCTGTTCTTCCAGTATCTCTTGTTGTTTTTTCAGCGCTGTTACGTCAACATGGGTACCTACCATGTAAGTTGGCTTGCCATTTTCATCTCTTTTAGCTATACCAAATCCGTTAATCCACACGAAGTGTCCTTTTTTATGTCTTAGTCTAAATTCATTCTGATAGGTTTGTGTGTTATTGGTAAAGTATTCCTGAAGACTTTTTTCAACTGCATCAATATCATCTGCATGTACTCTTGCTTTCCAATTATCATAAGTATGCTCAAATTCAAAAGGTTTATAACCTATCATACTCATAAAAGCTGCCGAATAATTGAGCTTATTATTAGCAATATCCCATTCCCACATACCCTGCTGGGAAGCTTTTATGGTGAGTTCAAATCTTTCTAGTAATTTATTTTGTGCCGTTTCTGCTTTTTCTCTGGTGAGTCTGATGCCAATATTTCTTGCAACTGTGTATAATGCCTGAACTACTTCGGGTTCCCACTGATCTTTCGTTGTACAGTTGTCGTAGCCAATCCATCCCCAGTAATCGCCATCACAAAAAATGGGGGTAAATAAATAAGTAAGAATGCCCTGCGATTCCATGATTTCCCGGAATATCTGATTGGGAGATTCCTCTACCAGACCATACATGTATTTGTCTTTCGATAAGGTTTCATACATGTAAGGAAAGAATTCATATGAGATATCACTTAACTCCGGATTTCCAAATTGCGGTTCTATGCCCTCCCTACACCACTCATGTGTATAATATAATCGCAAGTCATTTAAGACTTTTTTATTTGTAAATACATAAACACGATCTACCTGTGTAGCACTCCCCAATACTGCAATAACATCATTGATCGCTTTATCTATACATCCTTCTGATAATAAAACACTATTGGCTTTGGAAATACTGTTTAAGAGGTGGAGCATTAAAAATATTGAATAATAATCAAAATTATCAATATTTAAGCGGATAAAATATTAAATATTAGTCAATGATATATCAATTATTCGGATTAAGGTTTTTTACAGAACAGCCTTCACTACGTTCCAGATTACCTTAGGTTTACCCAATGTGTAGTAATGTAAAACAGGCACTCCAAATGCTTTCAATTCCTTGCTTTGCTGGATCAGCCATTCGGTTCCAACCTGCTCACAGTCTGCGTCCGTTTTGCATTTGGAAATCGCATTGGATAAATCGGTTGGAATGTCTACATGGAATATTCTGGGTAAAACTGAAAGCTGTTTTTTATTGGTGATGGGCTTTAGTCCGGGGATAATCGGAACATTAATGCCCATGTCTCTGCAGGCTTTTACGTAGTCAAAATATTTCTGGTTGTCGAAAAACATTTGAGTCATGATATAATCTGCACCTGCATCCACTTTTTCTTTTAGTCTTTGTAAATCAATTTCCAGATTGGGTGCTTCAAAATGTTTTTCAGGATATCCTGCTGTTCCAATACAGAAATTGGTTTTTCCTCCATTCTGGATATCGTCATCCAAATAAATACCATTGTTCAGGTTTACGACCTGCTTTTGTAAGTCGATGGCATATTTGTGTCCGTCGGGTTCCGGTTCAAAGCTGGCTTCGTTTTTAGCGGCGTCCCCTCTTAATACAAGTACGTTATCGATACCGAGGAAGTTCAGATCAATCAGTGCATCTTCACTTTCTCTTTTGTTAAAGCCTCCACAAATAAAATGGGGTACTGTATCAATGGAATAGTGGTTCATAATTGCGGCGCAAATGCCTACTGTGCCTGGTCTTTTGCGCACTTCCACTTTTTCAAAAGTTCCGTCTGTTTTTTTCTTGAAAGCCGTTTCACTTCTGTGATAGGTAACATTGATCCAGCTGGGCTTGAATTCCATTAAAGGATTCAGATGATCAAAAACATGCTGAATGGTCTTTCCTTTTAGCGGGGGTAGTACCTCAAAAGAAACCAATGTATTCTTAGCCTGCTGTATATGTTCAGTAACTTTCATGTTGCAATATACAAACCACATATTACATTTGTGTAAAGCGTTAACCTGTGAACCTGACTATTCAAACCAACAACTTACAAAAGAGCTACAAGGGCCGGACTGTTGTAAACAATGTCTCTGTTCGTGTGCAGCAAGGTGAAATTGTTGGTTTACTGGGTCCGAACGGAGCAGGTAAAACCACCAGTTTTTATATGGTTGTGGGTCTGATAAAGCCCGATGAAGGCACCGTATTTCTGAATGATCAGGATATCACTAAACTTCCCATGTATAAAAGGGCTCAGATGGGTATTGGGTATTTACCTCAGGAAGCCAGTGTTTTCAGAAAACTCACAGTAGAAGACAATATCATGGCCGTGCTTGAAATGACTAAGCTTACCAAGGCGGAAAGACAGCATAAAATGGAATCGCTTCTGGACGAATTCAACCTGCATCATGTAAGAAAAAACAACGGGGACAGTTTAAGTGGAGGTGAAAGAAGAAGAACTGAAATTGCCCGTGCCCTTGCCGTGAATCCCAAGTTTATTTTACTGGACGAACCCTTTGCCGGTGTGGATCCCATTGCAGTTGAGGATATTCAGTCTGTTGTTGCCAAACTCAAATATAAGAATATTGGAATCCTGATTACTGATCACAATGTAAATGAAACCCTTTCTATCTGCGACAGAGCTTACCTGTTGATTGAGGGTAAAATTTTCAAGCATGGTACCGCCGAAGAACTGGCAGAGGATGAGCAGGTAAGAAGATTATACCTGGGCACCAATTTCGAATTAAAAAGAAAGGAATGGATTATTGATATGGCCAAGGAAAATCAGTCGCAAAACGTTGATTGATATTGATTTTCTGCTGCGGATGCCGTATTTTGCCGTACGCAAATCATGAAATTATTAAGCCCTGCTATATCCCGTTTGGCCCGAATCAGGCACTGGCGTATTGAACAATGGGCTAATGATCCTATTGCTGCTCAAAGAGAAGTTTTGCAAGACCTGATAACCCATGGACAATACACTGAGTTCGGTAGAAAATACGGCTTTAATCAACTTTTTAATATCCGGAAATTTAAAGAGACGATTCCTATTCATGAATACGAAGATTTAAAGCCCTATATCGAAAGGATTATGCAGGGGGAGGAGAACGTGCTTTGGAATACCCCTGTAAACTGGTTTGCCAAAAGCAGTGGAACCACCAGTGAAAAAAGTAAATTCATTCCAATTACCAAGGAAAGCCTGGAAGATTGTCACTTTCAAAGTGCCAAAGATGTACTGACGATGTATTACAATAATCGTTCGGAAAGTGATTTATTAATGGGCAAAGGCCTGGTGATTGGGGGGAGTCATCAAATCAGCCCAATCAATGATGACATGCAATATGGAGATCTGAGTGCAGTATTATTACAGAATACGCCTATTTGGGCTAATTGGATCAGAACTCCGGAATTGTCCATTGCCTTGATGGATGAGTGGGAAGCCAAAATTGAAAAAATGGCGCAGCATACCATTCAGGAAGATGTCACTTCCATTTCAGGGGTGCCTACCTGGACACTTATTCTAATAAAACGAATTTTAGAAATTACCGGAAAGCAAACCCTGAAAGAAGTTTGGCCTAACCTGGAATTATATATTCATGGCGGTGTTTCTTTTACGCCATACAGAACCCAGTTTCAAAAGTTGATTGGAGAGGGTTGCCAATACCTGGAAATGTATAACGCCAGTGAAGGGTTCTTTGCTGCTCAGGTTTCACCGGAAGATGAAGGCATGCTATTATTTACAGAGAATGGCATTTTCTATGAATTCATGCCTGTTTCAGAATATGGTAAGCCCAATCCAAAAACAATTGGACTGAAAGATGTTGAAATAGGTCAGCATTATGCCATCATCATCAGTACCAACGGAGGTTTATGGCGCTATCTGGTAGGCGATACCATTCAATTTATCAGCAAGTTCCCTTTTAAATTAAAAGTAACTGGCAGACTAAAACAGTATATAAATGCGTTTGGAGAGGAGTTGATTGCAGATAATGCAGACAAGGCAATTGCTATTGCCTGTGAGCAAACCCGATCAGTCGTAAAAGACTATACAGCTGCACCTATTTATTTTGGAGAAAATTCTCCTGGTGCACATGAATGGATGATTGAATTTGAGCAAATACCGGATTCGCTAGAAGCATTCCGAAATTCACTGGATAGCGCACTGAAACAGTTGAACAGTGATTATGAAGCCAAGCGTCACCGGGATATGGCATTAACCATGCCTGTTGTGCATTCATTGCCTCAAGGGGTTTTCAATGAGTGGTTAAAACAAAAGGGCAAATTGGGTGGACAACATAAAGTACCTCGCTTAAGCAATGAGCGAATCTTTGTGGAAGAAATAAAACGTAATTTTTTATAGAACTATATAATTAAATCAGATGAAGTTATTAGCAGGAAAAGTATCCATAGTTACCGGTGCAGCCAGAGGGATCGGAGCTGCTATTGCCTTGAAATTAGCAGAACATGGAAGCCATATCGTATTAACCTATGTTAGCGACGGGAGTGCAGAAAAAGCAGCTGGCCTGGTTCAGCAGATAGAAGTGATGGGTGTAAAAGCCAAAGCAGTAAAGAGTAATGCTGCTGTTTTTGCAGATTGTGAATCTCTGGTGAATGATACAATCAAAGAATTTGGCGCCATTGATGTTTGTGTAAATAACGCCGGCATCTCTAAGGATAATCTTTTATTAAGAATGACAGAGGAGCAATGGGATGAAGTAATCGATGTTAATTTAAAGAGCATTTATAATATGACCAAGCAGGTGATTCGTCCGATGATGAAAGCCAAACAAGGAAGTATTATCAATATGAGTTCTATCATTGGTATTCGTGGAAATGCGGGACAAAGTAGCTATGCAGCCAGTAAGGCGGGGATTATTGGTTTCACTAAATCTATCGCTGCTGAACTGGGTTCCAGAAATATCCGTTGTAATGCAATCGCACCAGGTTTTGTTGAGACCGATATGACCCATTATTTGAAAGATGGAGATGGCGCAGCGCAATTTCTCCAAAAAATTCCGTTGGGCAGATTCGGAAAAGCTGAAGAAATAGCTGATACCACTTTGTTTTTGGCAAGTGATATGAGCTCTTACATTACTGGTCAGGTTATCAGTGCCTGTGGTGGCTTAAATATTTAATTTGATATATGCAATCATACGAACGTTTACTGGCTGAAAATAAGATCTGGGCCAAAGAAAAACTGGCAGCAGATCCCGAATATTTTAACAGGCTTGTACATGTTCAGAATCCTGAATTTCTCTGGATTGGTTGTAGTGATAGTAGAGTGCCGGCCAATGAAATTACCTGCACACAGCCGGGTGAAATCTTTGTTCACCGGGAGGAAGTGGATGTCATTAAAGATGAAAAGGCTCAGTTAAATCGAATGGTAGAACTGAATGTACAGGAACAGGTGCTGAATCTGGCAAAGACATCTATTATTCAGAAAGCGTGGAAGGAGAGAAATACGCCTCATTTGCATGGGTGGGTGTATGATTTACAGGATGGATTGATAAAACCCATTCAGGAAATGCAGGCAGGGACACATATAGATAATCTGTATGAATTTGATGATTTATAAACGGGACCTGATCCCGTTTATTCATTTTAGGAATATCTCAAATAGACGGTTTCACAAAAGCTTATTACTATTAAAGATAATATTGGTATAATACTTGTAATATTTGCGCGCAATGGAAAAAAATCACAAAGCAGTATCACCGACGGGGGCGGCAAGAAAGATCTTGGAGCTCTTAAAACTGGATAAAAAAGACGTCTCCTCCATCTATGCATTTGCCATATTAGCAGGTATTTTAAGTTTGGCAATGCCGCTGGGTATACAAACCATTATTGGATTCGTTTTGGCAGGTTCTATTTCTACTTCCATTGTTATTTTAATATTCTTAGTAGTAGCAGCTGTTCTTTTGTATGGTCTTTTGCAGGTAAGACAGCTTCAGCTTACAGAAAAAATTCAGCAAAAGTTATTTGTACGATACGCGCTTGAGTTTGCAGACCGACTGCCCAAGATGAACATTGAAAAATTAGATGCGTATTACCTTCCGGAATTAGTTAATCGTTTTTTTGATACCGTTTCTCTTCAGAAGGCAGTTGAAAAACTATTGCTGGATGTGCCTGCAGCCATTATTCAAATATTCTTTGGTCTTATTTTACTTTCTCTTTACCACCCTGTTTTTATTGGCTTTGGTGCTGTATTAACTTTAATTGTGTATTTGATTATGCGATACACATTGCCTGCAGGATTTCAAAAAAGTATTGAAGCCAGTAATATGAAATTTGCTACTGCTGCCTGGCTCGAAGAGATGGCCAGAGTAATCAAGTCTTTCAAATATTCAAGAGGCACGAAATTAAATATCAGAAAAACGGATGGAATTGTGACCGATTATCTGGTAGCAAGAACCAGCTATTTTAAAGTGTTATTAACCCAGTACTGGAGTTTAATCATTTTTAAAGTAGTGATTACGGCTGCTATGCTGATTGTAGGAGCGGTCCTTCTGGTTGACCAGCAAATCAATATTGGACAGTTTATTGCTGCAGACTTTGTTATTATAAGTATTATCGGCTCTGTTGAAAAGCTGATTCTGAATATGGATAAGGTTTATGATATCCTGACTTCTGTTGAGAAATTAAGTAAGGTTACAGAGAGCGAAGTAGAAGTACAAGGTACCGTAATGCTTTCTGACACTGCTAAAGGGGTATCTGTATTATTTGAAAATGTAGGCTTTACTTATGGTAACAATGTAATGGCACTCAATTCTTTAAATCTAAATATTGTACCCGGCGATAAAGTTTGTATCATGGGTGAATCCGGCTCAGGTAAGTCTACCGTTTTACGATTGCTGACCGGGGCTTTCAATAATTTTACAGGTTCCATTTTACTGGATGGTATGCCAATTGGAAACTATAACCTTAATTCAGTCCGATCTCAAACTGGTATTTTATTGAGTCAACAGGATATATTTAATGGCACTATCTGGGAAAATATAACCATGGGCAGCGAGGAAATCAGTTATGAAGAAGTGACTGATCTGGTGAATCGTTGTGGATTAACCAGTTTTGTTCAAAGCCTTCCCAAAGGATACGATACAGTGCTGGATCCAACCGGTAAAAGACTGAACAGCAAAATCAGACAGGATATTTTATTGTTAAGGGCTTTATTAGGAAAAAAACGATTGTTGCTTTTAGAAGAGCCCCTGAATTTTTTAGAGCGTAAGTATAAAAAGAACATACAGGATTATATATTTTCTGAAGAAAATGCGACTGTTCTGATTGCAACTAATGATGCAGAAACAGCAGCTCGTTGCAATAAAATTATTTATCTGCAGGATGGTGTAGTGAAAGCTTCCGGAAACTGGTCTGCTATTGCTCCATTTTTAAATGAAAATTATGGTCAATAATAAATTCATTAGTGCTGTTATTGAGGATGAAGTGGAAAGCACAGGACTTTCATCCTTCCATTCCATTTATAATATCAAGAAGAAAAACCGGGTAAAAAAGTGGATGTGGGGTTCTTTAGTCACATTGGTTGTTGTGCTTTTTTTACCATGGACCCAGAATATTCGTGCCAAAGGAGCAGTGACAGCTTTGCGTCAGGAAGATCGTCCTCAGGAGTTGAACACGGTATTGGCAGGAAGAGTAATTAAGTGGTATGTGAAAGAAGGAGATTTTGTAAAAAAAGGCGATACCATTTTACAGATAGGGGAAGTAAAAACCGACTATTTTGATCCTGAATTGCTGAATAGGACTAAAAAGCAAATTGATGCTAAACAGATTGCAGTTGAAGGTTACGGTAATAAAGCTGCAACGGCTGTATCTCAGATGAAGGCATTGGAAGAAGCAAGAGACCTGAAGCTGGAGCAACTGGACATTAAACTCCGCCAGCAAAATTTAAAAGTAATCAGCGATAGTATTGATTTGGGGGCTGTATTAAATGAACTGGCAGTTACTAAAAGACAAATTGATGCCGCTAAAAACATGTTGGATAGTGGCGTGATTTCTTTGGTTGATTTTGAAAGAAGAAAAGTTTCTTATCAAAATGCTGTTGCCAAAAAAATAAGTGCAGAAAACAAATTTTTACAGTCAAAACAGGAATTATCTGCAATCCGTATTGAGAAGAACGGAACCATTCAGGAATATACCGATAAGATTGCTAAGGCGCAGGGAGAGCAATTTAGTTCCTTGTCTAATATGGCAACCGGTGAGGCCGATGTAGCCAAACTGCAAAATGCCTATAGCAATTATGATATTCGGAATCAGCTTTATTTTATCACTGCCCCTCAGGATGGACAGATAACCAAGGCAAGGAAAGCTGGGATTGGTGAGATGGTAAAGGAAGGAGATATGATTGTTGAAATTGTACCGGATAAAATAAGGTATGCAGTAGAATTGTTTGCTGAACCGATGGACCTTCCTTTATTGTCTACTGGTCAAAAAATACGTTTCATATTTGATGGATTTCCAGCTATCGTTTTCTCTGGATGGCCTGCAGCATCTTATGGTACTTTCGGTGGCGTAATTGCAGCTGTTGAAACTTCGGTGAGTAGTAACGGAAAGTTCAGATTGCTGGTAGTAGAAGACCCCAATGAGAAACCATGGCCCAGGCAATTGAGAATGGGCGGTGGTGCCAGCGGTATCGCTTTGCTGAAAGATGTTCCCATTGGCTATGAATTGTGGCGAAATATAAATGGGTTCCCTCCTGAATATTATAAGCCGGTGAAAAATGAAGAACTAAAAGCAAGTAAGGAGAAATAATATGAAGTATTGCTTGTTTTTATTAGGTTTTTTTACTGTGATGCAATTGAATGCCCAGGTATTGAGCCCTGAGGCATTTATAAATCAGGTAAAAAGTTTTCACCCTTTGGCCAAGCAGGCAGGCATTAAAGTGGAGAAAGCCAGTGCTGCACTATTGAGTGCCAAAGGCGGCTTTGATCCCACCGTAGAAATGGAAGCAAGCAGGAAAACATTTGATGGCAAAAACTATTATTATTACACGAATCCTGAATTTAAAGTACCCACACGAATTGGTGGCATGGATATTAAAGCAGGCCTGGAAGACAATGGAGGACTGTTTCTGAATAATCAGATAACAAGAGGACAAAGTAGTTATCTGGGATTAGAAATGCCTTTGATTAAGGGTTTGCTAATAGATCAGCGAAGAGCCAATTTGCAACAAGCACAAATTTCTTTACAGCAGAGCGAGCAGGATCGGCTGAAAATGCAGAACGACTTGTTGTATGATGCCTACAATACTTACTGGCAGTGGACTGGCGCCTATCAATTGTATAGTATTTACAATCAGTTTTTACAAATCAGCAAAGAGCGATTCAGATTGGTAAAACTGGCTTACCAAAATGGGGACAGGGCTGTGATTGATACCATTGAAGCACTTACACAAGTGCAGCAGTTTCAGATGATGCAGGCAGATGCAAACGCAAAGCTGGCAACAGCACAGTTGGAGTTGGGAAATTTTTTATGGAATGAAAACGATGCGGCGTACTTATTGAATGCCAGTCTGGTTCCTGACACCATTCAGTTTCAAATGTATCTGGCTGCTGAAGATCCCGATAAATTGATTAACCGCGTAAACCAGGAAAACCCATCCATCCGGAGTCTGGCTTTTGAATTGGAGGCTTTGGAAGTAGAGAGAAAATTAAAATTTCAGTCTTTGTTGCCCTCCCTAAATCTTAAGGCAAATATGCTGAACAAGGGATATAATGTCCTGAAAGATTTTGGTGGTGCTTTTCTTCAGAATAATTATGTCTGGGGAGTCCAATTCAAGATTCCCATTTTCTTAAGAGAGGGACAGGGTTCTTATAAGCAGGCTAAATTAAAAATAGCAGAAACCAATTATGAGCTGAATTTAAAGCAGTGGAATACTGCCAACAAAATCCGCTCTTATTTTGCTGAAGCCACTCTGTTGAAAGACCAAATTATTGCTGCACAACAGGCATATAACGGATATGTGGCATTGTTAAAGGCAGAGAACCTTCGTTTCCAGAACGGAGAAAGTTCTTTGTTCCTTTTAAACACCCGCGAGAACAAAGTCATAGAAACGGCTGAAAAATTAATTCAGCTAAGGGCCAAGTATCTGAAAGCAAGTTATGGCATCAATTGGGCTGCCGGCCTTCTTCGTTAGTCCCTCAAAATAAGTGGGTTATTTTACCATCAAGATAACTTCTGCTTAAACCGCTGAATAAATGCCTTGCTGTGTTCGCTTAAAATAAGGCGTCCACTAATGCCTGCTCTTTCTCTTAGCAAATCGTCCCAGTGTTCAGTTCCTTTCCAGAAAATAGTTTTCAATTCTTTTAAAGCATCGGGATTAGATTGAGATAGTGTGGTAGATAAACGAATGATGGATTCGTCCATGCCAGCCACATCGGGATGTAATTCTGCATATAGGCTTTTTCTTCTTGCCCAATCGGCAGGTCTGAAAGTAACTGCATCAATGGTTAGTTGCGAAAAGGCTGACAAGCCAATTTTTCTCTCAACTGCCGGGCCTACTACGAAAGGACCAATACCTACAGCCAGTTCGCTCAGTTTTACATCGGCCCCTTCGCAGGCAATAGCGTAGTCTGCTGCTGCAGCCAGTCCAACTCCCCCCCCAATACATTTTCCCTGAATACGGGCAATGATTATTTTACCGCAGGTGCGCATGGCATTGATAACCTTGGCAAAGCCGCTAAAAAAAGCAAGGCCTTCCTCCTCTGTTTTGATTGCAGACAGTTCATCAAAAGATGCCCCGGAGCAGAATACTTTTTCTCCTGCTGAACGAAGCACGATTACTTTGGTTTCCTTATTCAATCCCTCACTATAAATTTCTTTTGCAAGAGCGTCTAAAATTTTTCCAGGCAGTGAATTGCTTTGTGGATGAAAGAATTCAATGGTAGCAATACCATGCTCGCGTTCTACTTTTACGTAACCTTCCTTGATATGTTCAATCATACAATTTTATTTTACTGGTTTCTTGGCAACCATTGTCAATATAGTTGCAATTCCTGTTAATTCATTGGTTTCATCAATCATTTCTACCAACCATTTTACAATTCCTTTATCAATATCGGTTGGCTCTTTTTTCTCCTGTCTAATTTTTTCCTTGCAGGTGAAGCGAATATGCATTTCACTGCCAGGATATACGGGCTTGGTGAATCTTAATTCGTCAATACCATAATTAAGCAAGACCGGATTTTTTTCATAACTATCCACAAATAAGCCGGCAGCCAAACTCATCAACAGATAGCCATGCGCTACTTGTCTCTCAAACATAGTGCCAGTAAAATCAGTTCCTTCTAAATGCGCATAAAAATGATCTCCGCTTAAATCAGCGAATGCATTGATGTCTTCAGCTGTAATCAATCTCTTTTCTGTAATTAGCTGATCGCCGATTTCAAGTTCTTCGTAGTATTTTTTAAACGGATGAATCGTATTGGTATTCCCTGTTGCTCCTGGCTGATACACTTTACTGATGGCTGTAATCATGTCGGGAGAACCCTGGACTGCAACCCTTTGCATATAATGTTTAATGCCTCTTAATCCCCCCATTTCTTCTCCGCCTCCGGCTCTTCCTGGTCCTCCATGTACCAATAATGGTAAGGGTGATCCATGTCCGGTACTTTCTTTAGCACATTGCTGATTCAATACCAGGATTCTGCCATGATAGGTTCCTGCTCCCACTACATAGTCGGCAGCTATTTGGATGTCAGCAGTTATGATACTGCTGACTAGCGACCCTTTACCTAATTTGGATAGAGTAATGGCGTCAGCTGTTTTTTTATAAGGCATCAAAGTAGCTACAGGTCCAAATGCTTCTACTTCGTGAACAACTGTGTTCCCAAATGGATTGTCGTTGAACAATAAAAGCGGACTGATAAATGCTCCTTTCACCGGATCGGCATCAACTACTTCTACTGTATCCAAAGAACCGTATAGGATACTGGAGCTGGTTAAAAGTTTTTCTACCTGTGCCTTTACTTCTTTTCTCTGTGCTTCCCCTGCCAATGAACCCATTCTTACGGATGGATTCAGCGGATTACCAATTACATTTTGCGCCAATGCCGCAGTTAATGATTGCTGAACGGCTTCTATTTTATTTTCTGGTACAAATATTCTTCTGACTGCGGTACATCTTTGTCCGGACTTTGTAGTGATTTCTCTTCTGACTTCCTTGATAAAAATATCCCATTCAGGCATCCCGGGTTCAACATCTTCTCCCAACACAATGCAGTTGAGTGAATCGGCTTCCATAGTAAAGGGAACATTTTCTGCCAAAATTTTCGGATGCGATTTTAGCAGCAAGCCTGTGTGTGCAGAGCCTGTAAAAGTTACTACATCCTGAGACTGCACATGATTCAGTAAATCTCCTGCACTACCGCAAATCAGCTGCAGTGCTCCATCTGGTAAAATGCCTGATGCAATTATTTTTTTAACGACCGCTTCTGTTAAATAAGAAGTAACGGTTGCTGGTTTTACAATGGCAGGAACGCCTGCAAGCAGGTTCACAGCAATTTTTTCCAACATTCCCCAAACAGGGAAGTTAAATGCATTTATATGAACGGCAACTCCTTCTTTCGGAATTAATAAGTGGTGCCCCATGAAAGTATTGGCCTTGCCCAGGGGATGATGTTCTCCATCCAGGCAATAAGGGGTATCGGGCAATTTTCTTCTCAGGGAAGCATAAGAAAACAGGTTGCCGATTCCTCCCTCAATATCGACCCAGCTGTCGGCCTTTGTTGCACCAGTTTGGTAGCTGATTGTATATAATTCGTCTAAATGTTCTCTTAAGTAAATAGCCAGGGCACGCAGCATCAGGCCTCTTTCGTGAAAACTCATTTTCCGTAATGCCGGATTGCCCTTGCTTCTGGCATAGTGCAGGGCTGCTGCAAAATCCAAACCCTTACTGGTTGCCTTGGCGATGGGTTCCCCTGTTACGGCATTGAACAATAATTGTCCATCACCATCTCCCTTGATCCAATTCCCTAAAACGTAGTTCTCAACTGTATACATATCATTTTAATTTCTCAGCAAAGCTAACGATTGATAGTTTACAAAAAGGGCATAAAAAAACCCGTCCTGATGGTATCGGGACGGGCATAGCAGTTGGTTATTGGTCAAAAACTTTAACAGTTCTTATTGTTAAGACATTCTTTTGTCGATTTCGCTGCAAAGATTTGAAAAAATTTCTTCTACGGTACCTTCACCTGGTATTTTAACCACTTTATCGAACTGTTCGTAGTAATTGGCAACTACGGTTGTTTTGTCTTTGTACTCCACAATTCTTGCTCTGATAATGGTTTCGTTGGTATCATCGCTTCTTCCGCTGGTTAATCCGCGGTTCAATAAGCGTTTTACCAGTTCTTCTTCTGAAACATCCAAAGCCAATAATACCCCAATTTCCGTTTGTTTCAACTTTAAAAGCTTATCCAGGGCCTCACTTTGAGCAGTTGTTCTCGGAAAACCGTCAAATAAGAAGCCTTTTGCCTCTGGATTGGCTTCCAGTGCAGAGGATATCATGCCAATAACAACTTCGTCAGGAACCAACTGGCCTTTGTCCATTAAGTTTTTGGCTTCTAATCCCAATGGGGTTTGTCTGGCAATTTCACTGCGCAGAAGGTCTCCGGTAGAAAGGTGCTTCAGACCATATTTCTGAATTAATTTTTCACTCTGTGTACCCTTTCCGCTTCCGGGAGGACCAAACAAAATAATGTTGAACATGTAAATTCGATGCTTGCTTGAGCAACAAATATACAAAAGGCGTGTTAAAAATCCTTCATTTCATGCAACCAATCCAATCCTGAACTGTCTTTATAGCGTATATATCTTTTAAAAGAATACGATATGAAGTGGTCTGCATTCATTTCATTTGGATTGTTTAGCCTAACCGCCTGTAATGCACAAAACAATTCAACTGATAAACTTGTTAAGGATACTATGGTAAAGAAAGACAACCCATACTATGCCAAAGGTGAAAAAGGAAAATTGGCTGTAAAAGACAGTGAGTGGAAGAAAATTCTGTCACCTGAAGTCTATTATATTGCCCGTGAAAAGGGAACAGAACGTCCCTGGACCAGCAAATTTGAAAATTTCAAGGAAGTAGGAACCTATTATTGTGCAGTTTGCGGGAATGGCTTATTTAAAAGTGACACCAAATTTGATAGTGGATGTGGCTGGCCCAGTTTCTACGAGCCTATTTCAAAGGGTTCTATCATCTATTTACCGGATAATTCACATGGAATGCAGCGAACCGAGGTACAATGTGGTCGTTGTAAATCACACTTAGGCCATGTTTTTGAAGACGGACCACCACCAACCGGATTGCGTTATTGCATCAATGGTGTTGTTCTTGATTTTGAAAAAGCTGCGGAGGCAGAAAAAAAATATAACGAGAAAAAAGGGGAGTGAAATATAGTGAGAATTCGATAGTAAGACTGAGAATGGAGTGGCCGGATTTATCCGGCCTTTTTTATTTTGTGATATAGCTGATCAGGAACCAATTTTTTCTTGTAAAAATAATACATGGAATAAAGTGTAATGATTACACCCACTACAGACAAGCCCATTACACTATTCGAAAAGAAATGCACCCAGTTCAATTGCACTTTAAAAATTTCCTTACTTAGTAATACACTTACACTGCCCAGGTATCCGAAAGAGTCGGCCACATAAATCAGAAAACCCGCATTGCCGGTAAATTGAAATGCCGCAATCATGCGCTCAAAATACACGGCATTAAAAGGAATATATACCATGTACAAGCCCAGCCCTACCAGGGTCATCCACCAGATGGGAGCTAGTCCTCCATTACTGAATAACCAGGTGCTCAAGCCTGCAACCATAAAACCCAGCATGATAAATACATGCGACAACATAAATGCCTTAAAACTATTTTTAATCAACACCATACTGCCAATCAAAAACAATATCACCAATGTGATGGGTGTTTCTGTTTTAGAAAATATGGCGGGTTGATTTAAATAGCCCATTTCCTTCCACATGTCTGCACTGAAGTTGTCTCTGATGTCTCTGAAAATGGTAGCAAAAGCATAAATTAAAACAGCTGCTACAATGCCCGGGAAAAAGTGCTGAATGAATTTTTTTCTGTCTGCTGCACTCATCGGCGTACGGTTCATGCGCAAAGCAATGTCTTCTTCTGTTGGCGGAGGTATTTGCTCCATTAAATAAATGAATAATAACAAAGGCAAAGCAAACACAAGTCCTGTAACAAAGGGAACCCAGAACTCAGATACATTCCATTCTACCATCAGCCAGCCTCCAACAGACTTTACAAAGCCCGAAGAAAAAATAAAGCTTACCGCCAGTGCCGCGCCAATAAAATCAGTGGTCTTTCTCCCCTCGATATAAGAAAAAATAACGCCCCATAACATGCCCAGCGGAAATCCATTCATAAATAAGAAAACAATATTGAAAGGGGCAGGCACGATTGCAAATAACAACCAAGCCAGCCAGGAAATTCCCACAAGGGTCAGCACAATCTTATTGCGCCCCATTCGCTTGAGCTCTGCAATAAATTTGATCCCATAAAACTTGGCCATCAAATACCCCAGCATCTGGCTTAAGACGAGTAAGGTTTTGTATCCAAGTCCCCAGTAGGCCATGCCGTCAAAAGTGCACACCGTAAAAGATTTGCGAAACCCAAAAATCATGGTATAACTTAAAAAAGCAACGACGGCTGCGTAAAGGCCTGTTTTAAAGCTGCTGTTCGCAAGGATGGAATTGTTTTTCAATGGCATTCTTTCTACCGATAAATATAAGCCACTCATCCTTACTATTTGGCAATTGGGTCTTTATTTAGGAAATTACCGCTTCCTAAAACCAAATTCTTTTATGAGAAATTTATTCCTGGCCTTTGTGGGTGTTGCAGCCAGTTTTGCTGTGTATGCCCAACAGGTAGATTTATCCAAGCAATTTAAAAACATGAAGCCCCGTAATATCGGGCCGGCCGGCATGAGTGGTCGTGTTACTGCCATTGATGCGGTGTGGACCAATCCCAATATTATTTTCCTGGGCACTGCCAGTGGTGGTGTATGGAAAACGGAGAACGGGGGTGCTTCCTGGACACCCATTTTTGATGATCAACCCATTCAGAACATTGGTGCGATAGCTCTGGTACAATCCAATCCAAGTGTGGTTTGGGCGGGAACAGGAGAAGGAAATCCCCGTAACTCCATCAGTTTAGGAGAAGGGATTTATAAAAGTTTAGATGGTGGTAAAACATGGAAGCGCATGGGTTTGGAAAAAACCCGCAATATTCACCGCATCATTATTGATCCAACCAATCCGGATGTGGTATATGTAGGCGCCATGGGTAATCCCTTTGCAGATCATCCTGAAAGAGGCGTATATAAAACAACCGATGGCGGAGAAACTTGGAAGCAAATTTTATATACCAATCAAAACAGCGGAGTAGGTGATATGGTAATGGATCCTGCGAATCCGAATAAGTTATTCGTAAATATGTACGAACACAAACGCACACCCTGGAGTTTGAAAGGTGGTGGAAGCGGAAGTGGTTTTTATGTAACCATGGATGGCGGTAAAACCTTTACCAAATTAGGTAAGGAAAACGGTTTACCCGAAGGGGATTACGGCCGTATCGGTATCAGCATTGCCCGTACCGATCCCAACCGCGTATATGCATTAGTGGAAGCCACTAAGAATGGTTTATACAAATCGGACGATGGTGGATTTAAGTGGGAGCTGGTAAACAGTGACCCTGCAGTAGTAACCAATCGTGCATTTTATTTCCAGGACATTGCTGTAGATACCAAAAACGAAAACAGAATTTACAATATCAATCAGGTAATTAATGTGAGTGATGATGCAGGTAAAACCTGGAAGCCGGTGATTCCATACAGTGGTATCCATCCGGATCACCATGCATGGTGGATTCATCCGAATGATGCCAATTTCATTATTGATGGTAACGATGGCGGTATTGGTATTTCAAGAGATAGAGGTAAGACCTGGCAGTTTGATGAGAAACTTCCATTGGGTCAGTACTATCATGTGAATGTTGACAATCAGATTCCTTACAATGTAATGGGTGGATTGCAGGACAATGGTAGCTGGCACGGACCTGCCTATGTATGGAGAAGAAGTGGGATCAGAAACGCTTTCTGGCAAGGTGTTAGCGGTGGAGACGGATTTGATGTGATGCCGGATGCAGAAGATCCGAATTGGGTATACACCATGAGTCAGGGCGGAAATGTATCCCGTTATAATATTGCAACCGGCGAACAATGGAGCATCAGACCACCCAGACCCAGCAAAAATGTTAGACAGCGCTTTAACTGGAATGCTGCTATTGCGCAGGATCCGTTTGATAAAGCCACTATTTATTATGGAAGTCAGTTTGTAAACAAGAGTACCAATAAGGGTGCATCATGGGAATTGATTTCTCCTGATTTAACCACAAATGATTCAGCCAAAATTGATCAGAGTAACAATGGTGGAATCTCTGTTGATATTACCGGTGCAGAAAACCATTGTACTATTTTAACCATTGAGCCTTCTCCGAAAGAGCAGGGAGTTATTTGGGTTGGTACTGATGATGGTAATATTCAATTAACCAGAGATGGTGGTAAAACCTGGACCAACTTCAGAGGTAAATTACCCGGAATGCCTTTAGGGGCATGGGTCCCACAGATTAAAGCTTCCAAGCACAACGGAGGTGAAGCCTTTGTTGTAGTGAACGATTACAGAAGAGGGGAAATGCGTCCCTTCGTTTACAGAACAACAGATTATGGTAAAACCTGGACCCGTATGGTAGACGAGAAAAAAGTAATCGGCTATGCATTGTGTGTAATTCAGGATCCGGTTGAACCCAATTTGATTTTTGTAGGAACAGAGCAAGGGCTATGGGTAAGTTTAGATAATGGTACCAATTTTCAGCAATTTAAAAATGGCTATCCATCTGTATCTACTTATGATATGGCAATTCAGGAAAGAGAAGCAGACTTGGTAATTGCTACTTTTGGTCGCGCCTTATGGATTCTGGATGATATTCGTCCTTTACGCAAAGTAGCTGCCAACAAAGGTCAGGTGTTTACGAAAAAATTAGTGGCATTTGATGCGCCACAAGCATATCAGGCTAAAATGAAAATGGCTTCTGGTATTGAGTATAGTACTTATGGTACTTATGAAGGAGAGAACAAAAGAACAGGAGCTCCTATTAGTTTCTTCGTAAATAAAACAGCTGCCGACACTGGTAAGAACAAAATTTCAGATACGTTGCAGATTACCATTTACGATGAGTATGGGGTGAATGTAAGAAACCTAAGAACTCGTGCTGATTCCGGCTTCAATAAATATTACTGGGGCATGGAAGGCAAAGGTATTCGCCAGGCAGGTGGTGGCGGAAGAGGTGGCGGCGGTGGCCGTTTTGGTGGTGGCGGTGGTTCTGCCGAGCCAGGCGGATTGCCAGTTAACCCGGGTAAATACAAAGTAGTATTAACCCTTGGCAGAGATTTGAAAGACAGCACATTTGTTGTGGTGAATGATGATCCGAATGCTCCTATACCATTGTCTGTAAGAAACGCCATCCGTGTTGCGAATGCCAGAATGGAAAAATCAATCATGAAGCTGACCGCATTGAATGACCGCTTAGCCGAAGTGGATGAGATTATGAAAAAAGTAGAAGCGGGTTATGCAAGCATGGATCGCAAAGCTGCTGATACCATCCGTAAAGCTGCCAAGCCTGTTGCAGAGGGCTTAAAAGAAATTCGGGAAATGCTGAATGGTAAGCCTCAGTTAAAACAAGGTTATGGCAATATTCCTCAGGAAACCATTAATGGTTTAATGGGCGAAGCCAGACAATTAATCATGGGCAAAACCACCATTCCTGGTGAGCAGGAAAATCGCTTAATGGGTTATGCAGAAGAAGCGGTGAACAGTGTGATACAAAAAGCCAATGCCCTATTTGAAGGCAGTTGGAAGCAGTATCGTGCATTGGCCGAAGCTGCTCCGCTGAAGTTATTTAAGGATTATAAGCCTTTGGAGTAAATAGATAAGAACAATCACTTTTATACGTCCCCGCTATTGAAAAGTAGCGGGGATTTTTATTTCCATTCACTATCAAATCCGGTATATCCTTTTAAGATAAAAGAAAATTTAGCGCCATTGTTGTCTACAAACTTTCCTTTCTTGGTGTAGATGGCAATGGCGCCGCCAAATCCAGTTGTAGAGCTGTATTGAAACGGAGGTCTGAATACTTTTATCATGGCAATATCACGCGGAAATACCATGGACTGTTCTCCCGGCATTACTTCAAATTCGTCAATGAATATGGTACAGATTTCCTCCCTCCATTTAAAGACTTCATTGTTGGCAGAGTCAATGGCAACGGTTAGTCCTGGTACTTTTTGTTGCAGAAACCAGGCCAGTGATTGCGAGCGAACCAACTCATCGCTTTCCAATCCATCAAATACAAAAGCGTTATCATTTTTAAATAAACCACTGGTATAGCTTTCTTCGTATTGCTGCAGTTTGGTTTTTGTTTTGGAATAAACAGTAACATTGGGCAGTCCCTCTGTACTAATTTCCGGATCGTCTAAAAGAAGGGTGTAATCAATTTTTTTCTCTACGTATTCTCCGGGTTTGCCAACCGTAAAAAATGCTGTTTGTGTTTCAATGGGTTCAAACACAGAATCTACGGGCGTTTTCAAAAGAATAGCTAAATAATTCTTTTTGGGTTTTTGCATGGGGGAAAAATAAAAGGAAGCAGTATCCTGAAACAACATAGACTTCATGGTAAAAAAGCCTTTGGCATCAACTTTCACCCTATCTACCATCATTTGTTTAGTACTGGTCCGCATCATGTAATTGATGACTGTATCTTTTTTGTCCCGCTCAATCACCTGTCCCTGAATTCTGTAAAAACCAGACTGAATTAAACAACTGATGGCATAATTACCACTTGGAATGGTCTCGTTAATCTTTAAGGCAGCGTTTACTTCTCCTTCGATCATAGGAAACCGAAATTTCCAGCGTTGTTTGGTTACCAGATGGTCAATCCAAACATGTGCAGTAGCCGATTTCAGTTTTTTGTCTAAATAGTTTGGACTCACAATATTTATTTCCAGCGAATCACCCTGTACATAACTCTGTTTGGATAAATTTATTTTTAATGTGTTTTCCTGTGCTTCAACCTTGTTTAATAGCACTAAACACAGTATAGATAGTAAAATTCGCGAATGCTTATACATACCAATAAAGTTACCTGCAATTCTGTACCTTGCACAAAATTTTTGTATGAGCAAGCTCAGTCATCTGGCAGAAACCCTGATTGGAAGTGAAATTGTTAAGTTGGGCAATGCCATCAATGAAAGAATCCGCAATGGAGAGACCATTTATAATTTCACCATTGGCGATTTTAATCCCAGCGAGTTCCCTATTCCCGTTGAATTAGAGCAACTCATCATTGAAGCTTATCAGCAAAAAAAGACCAGTTATCCGGCAGCAGAGGGAATTTTAGATTTGAGAAAATCCATCAGTCAGTTCATTCAGGATTGGGAAGGGTTGCACTTTACGCCTGCTGAAATCCAGGTAGCATCTGGCGGTCGTCCGTTGATTTATGCCTTGTTTAAAGTAATTGTAGACAAGGGAGATAAAGTGGTTTACGGTGTACCATCCTGGAACAACAATCACTATGTGCATTTAACCGAAGGAAAGCACTGCGAAGTAAACTGTTTGCCGGAGAATGATTTCATGCCAACCGTAGAAGACCTGAAGCCCCATATTAAAGGCGCCAGCTTAATTTGTTTGTGTACCCCGCAAAATCCTACAGGCACAACCTTAGGTAAAAATGCACTGGCTGAAATCTGCGAATTAATCCTGGAAGAAAATGCAAGTCGTAGACCAGAAGAGAAGAAGCTCTATCTAATGTTTGATCAGATGTACTGGACACTTACTTACGGAGATACTGTTCATTACAATCCCCTAACCTTAAATCCAGCTATGAAACCTTATACCATTTTTATAGATGGTATATCCAAAGTGTTCTCGGCAACGGGTGTTAGAGTGGGTTGGGCATTGGGTCCGGAAAACGTAATTGCCAAGATGAAAGCCATCTTAAGCCATCTGGGTGCCTGGGCGCCCATGGCAGAGCAACATGCAGTGGCCAAATACCTTCCAATGAAAGAAGCGATAAGCACTTACTTAACGCACTTTAAATCTGAAATTGCTTTCCGTTTACAAAGTATTTACGATGGAATCATTGCCTTAAAACAAAAGGGTTTCAAAGTAGATGCCATTGCACCACAGGCTGCTATTTATTTAACCATACAGATTGATTTGGTGGGAAGTAAAACGGCTGAGGGTACCGTACTGGCTACCCAGTCTGATGTTACCCAGTATATTCTAAGCGAAGCTAAAATTGCCATTGTTCCCTTCTCTGCTTTCGGAGCCGGAGCCAATAGCAGCTGGTATCGTTTGAGTGTGGGTACCTGCAGAAAGCAGGATATTCCAACCGTACTTTCTCAATTGGGTGCTGCGCTGGAAAAGCTTTCCTAATTAAGCTGGGTTGACTTCAGAATCTGAGACCTTAGTTTTTATTGCAAATGAACAGGAAAGGTTTATTTGGCTTGTCCTGTAATATTTGCTTCACTAAATGCGTTTTGGTGATGATTTTATGTCTGTTGATGTCGATGATTTCGTTGGCTATGCAAAATGCTCCCCAGTTTTCAACCGGGCCCAGTACTTTGTTTAATTCTGCTACAATGGTTGCAGTCTGTTCTTTAGATAAGTAAGCCTGGTTAGTAAGCACCAACAAATCTCTACTCATGATTTACAAATTAGTGTTTCGGGCAAGCACAAAATGTAGACTTGTTCGATTTTTGAAAAATCCCACAAGATGTAGTCGCCAACAACATAACTAACAGTAAAAATATAATTTGGTTTGTTCTGCTTTTCATATGTTCAACTAAAATAATAAAATCATTTTACATTATTCATCATGACTGATTCCCGTAATCAATTTAACATATCTACCGTACTGATTGCACCACTAGACTGGGGTTTAGGACATGCAACCCGTTGCATACCAATCATAAAAGCTTTCCGGCAATTGAACTGCAAAGTACTGGTAGCAGCCGAAGGACACCAGGCGGCACTTTTGTTGAAAGAGTTTTCCGATTTAACCATACTTCCTTTAACGGGCTATCGGGTACACTATGCCAAATCCCGTATACTACTTTTGTTTAAGCTGCTATTGCAGATGCCCCGAATTTATAAAACCATTAAAAAAGAAGAAGCCTGGGTACAATCGATTGCGGAAGAACATAATATTGATTTGATTATTTCAGATAACCGATACGGGGTGCATCATCCAAACATCCCCTCTGTTTTTATTACGCATCAGTTAATTATTAAAGCACCATATCGCTGGGTGCAAAGCATTATACAATGGGTGAATTATTTCTTCATCAAAAAGTTTACCGTTTGCTGGGTGCCCGATATGGCTGCAGCACCCGGATTGGCTGGCGAACTTTCTCATCCTGCTAAACTACCTTCCATTCCTGTTCACTATATGAAGTTGCTCACCCGTTTTCATCGGGTAACCTGTGCTACGAAATATAGTTTTGCAGTAGTGCTTTCTGGTCCGGAACCACAGCGCACAATGCTGGAAAAGAAAATTTTAAAGGACCTGGAAACCTATACCAAGCCTGTATTACTAGTGAGAGGACTGCCAGCGGAAACAGCCGGAATTCAAGTGCCTTCGAATGTAACTGTCTTTAATCACCTGGATACGATTGAACTGGCGAATGAATTACAACAGGCAGATTATATTATTACCAGAGGAGGGTATACTTCATTGATGGAACTCATTTCGATTGATAAAAAATTAATAGTTGTACCAACACCTGGACAAACAGAACAGGAATACCTTAGCAAACTATTAATGCAAAACAAAAGACTGTTGCGCATTGATCAGTCGAAGTTCAGTTTGCAGGATGCATATACACAGGCCCAATCTTTTACTTTCAGTAAAATGAATATTGATCCTTTTGATCTGGAACAGCTGCGTACATTATTGTTACTTTTGCCTAAATGAGTAGGTCTTATAAAGCATTTGGAGCAGCGCTGGGAGCCAATCTGATTTTTGGAAGTAGTTACACGGCAGTTAAATACATTACACCGCAGTATATACATCCCTTTGCGCTGAACTTTGTAAGGGTAGCAGTTACCTTAACCTTGTTCTGGATTTTATTTATACTAAAACCAGGTAAGGTAAAATTTGAAAGAAAAGATCTTCCCCGTTTTGCTATTTGTGCACTCACGGGTATTGTAATCAATCAACTCTTTTTTATCAAGGGTGTTTCACTCACTACAGTGATTCATAGTTCGCTATTGTCTTTGGGTTCGCCTATTTTTATCACCATCATCGCCGCCTTTTTATTAAAGGAAAAATTCACTTTCCTGAAGGGCCTGGGTTTGGCCTGCGGGATTGGAGGCGCTACGGTATTGGTGCTGATGAAAGACAGTTCAGGCGCCGTTGCCAGCAATATGGTCCTGGGCGATATCCTGGTTTTAATCAATGCTATTTCCTATGCTTTTTACCTGGTGTTGGTAAGACCACTAATGGCTAAGTATTCTGGGATACAAGTTTTGCGCTGGATATTTACCATTGGTGCGTTCGGCATTTTACCTATTGGTTTTCCATATATGCTGGAAGCTTCCTGGTCTAATTTTGAAATCAGTCATTGGCTGGTCCTGGCATACGTAGCTGTTTTCGCCACTTTTGTAGCCTACCTGTTAACGGTGAAAAGCATCGCCCTGATTGGTTCTTCTGCCACAGGTGCATTCATTTACACACAACCTGTTTTTGCAGCAGTATTTGCGATGATTTTTGCCGGTGAATATTTTACAATTTATAAACTGGTTGCTGCGGTTCTAATTTTTACTGGTGTGTATCTGGTTAACAAGAAGCCTACTGTTACATCTGCTTAGGCCAGTCTGCAAACCAGAATTCTTTTTTGGCTTTTGAAAAATCTTTCCAGGAATCCGCATCAATTTTAATGGCAAATACACAACAGGTGGGCATATCATCTATGCGGGCATCCGTCAGCTGATTTACAAAATCGGTTATTCCCGGGTTATGGGCAAAAATGGCAGCCGTTGTAATGGTATCGGGTATTTGCAGAATGGCTTTTACAAATCTTTCTGGTGGTGCATGGTATAAGAAATCGTGCTGGATGATCTCTTTTTCAGCAATCTTATTTTCAAATGCAAAAAACCGGGCAGTCGTAATAGCCCGCAAAGCTGTACTGGTAATGATTCCATTGATGTTAACGCCTCTCTTGATGATTCTCTGGGCCATCATCGGCGCATCTTTCTGTCCTCTTTCATTCAGCGGTCTGTCAAAATCGTCCTGACCAGAATTGGCCCAGCTGCTCTTGGCATGCCTTACCAGTAATAATTCTTTCATACCGAAAAGTTACTCCATTTCAATTGTACATTTGCATGTGGCCATCACCAAATTATCCATAGAAGAATTTATACCGCTCTGCAAAGAGTTCCCTGTGTTTGATGTAAGAAGCGAGGGAGAATTTGAACATGCTCATATTCCCGGTGCCTATAGCCTGCCTTTGTTTAATGATGAGGAAAGAAAAATTGTAGGTACGGCTTACAAGCAAGAGAGCAAACAAAAAGCCATCAAAATCGGTCTCAAATATTTTGGCAGCAAAATGGTTAAAATGGTGGAAGCGGTAGAAAAAATTACTGCGTCCGCCGAGAACAAAACGGTATTGGTACATTGCTGGAGAGGGGGTATGCGAAGTGCAGGTGTAGCCTGGCTCTTAGACCTTTATGGTTTTAAAGTGTATACTTTGGTAGGAGGCTACAAGGTTTACCGGAACTGGGTGTTGCGACAATTTGCAAAAGAATATCCCATGCAAATTGTAGGTGGGTATACAGGTTCTGGTAAAACAGAAGTGTTGCAGGAGTTACAACGAAGAGGTGCTGCTGTTATAGATCTGGAGGGATTGGCACATCATCGGGGTTCTGCCTTCGGAAACCTGGGACAACCGCCACAACCCAGTCAGGAAATGTTTGAAAACCAATTAGCAGAAGCCTTACAAGAGCAGTCTGCTAAGCTAACAGATACGCATCCCTGCATCTGGATGGAAGACGAGAGTCAAAGAATTGGAGATGTAAATATTCCCACGGTTTTATTTAAACAAATGCGAAATAAAAAAGTATACTTCCTGCAAATTCCATTTGAAGAGCGATTGCAATACATTATTGAAGGCTATGGAAAATTCAATAAGGAGTTTCTGGTAAATGCTGTCATCAGAATTAAAAAAAGGTTGGGAGGATTGGAAACCAAAACAGCCATCAACTGCTTAATTGAAGATGATATTCCAGGTTGCTTTTCCATTCTGCTGAAGTATTACGACAAGGGCTATTACGCAGGCTCATTGCGGAGAGAAAACCCAGCTGAATTGATACATACCATTGAATGCCCGAAAGTAGATCCGGTGGGCAATGCGATTCGCTTATTACAAGTCGATTAGTAATCAAAATAAAGTTTAAGGGGACTTAGTTAGCTAAACCATTTCATAATGGTAATGCCACTCATGATAGTCATGGCGGCAACCACCATCCATCCCGTGATGGTAAGCCAGATTGGATGCTGGTAGTTTTTGACCAATCTTTTTTTGTACGCAGCCAATAAAATAATGGCCAGAGCAATCGGCAGGATCAATCCATTCAGTGCGCCAACGGACACTAAAATTTTTACAGGATTACCCATGAATAGATAAATCGTGGTACTGAAAATGATGAAAGTAGTGATGATGGCTTTTTCATTCTTTTCCAGCCAGGGGTGAAAGGTTTTGATAAAAGAAACAGAAGTATATGCAGCACCCACTACAGAAGTAATGGCTGCAGACCACATCACTACTCCGAAAAACCGATAACCGATATTGCCTGCAGCCTGCTGAAACACAGCTGCTGCCGGGTTTTGCGTATCAATCGGAAGCCCCATGGTCATTACACCCAATACACAGAGAAACAGTAGAAACCGCATCACTGAAGTAATAAGTATTCCTGAAACAGCACTTCGATTAACCGAAGGCAATTGTGCTTCTCCTTTAATGCCTGCATCCAATAAACGATGTCCACCTGCAAAACTGATGTAGCCGCCAACAGTTCCACCCACTAAGGTTACAATAGCAGTAGCGGATAATTTTTCCGGAATGAAGGTTCTGTGTATAGCTGAACCAATGGGTGGAGTCGCTTTCCATACAATATAACAAGTCAGGCCAATCATCAGCAACCCGAGTACTTTGGTAAATCCATCAATGGCTTTGCCTGCTTCTTTGTACCAAAAAATAACTAGAGCTACAACGCAACTGATTACACTTCCGTAAGCCGTATCAAGGCCTGTCATTACCTGCAGTCCCAATCCACTCCCGCCAATATTGCCAATATTAAAAGCCAATCCCCCCACCACTATTAAGGCACTTAACAAATACCCCATACCCGGCAAGAGTTCGTTGGCAATGTTTTGGGCTCTTTTTTCCGTAACAGCAATCACCCTCCAGATATTCATCTGGGCGCCTATGTCTAACAAAACTGAAATCAATATCACAAAACCAAAACTGGCAGCAAGTGATTGGGTAAACACAGTAGTTTGTGTAAGAAAACCCGGACCAATGGCAGAAGTAGCCATTAAAAAAGCGGCGCCCAATATTGCAGATTGTTTTGTTGGCTTCATTAGCAGGGCTTAATCAAAATATTATTTTCTTTCATGGCTTTAAAAATCGCTTCAGCAAATGAAAGCGCTTGGGCTCCGTCGCCATGGATACAAATGGTATCTACTTTAATAGAAACCCGACTTCCATCAGTAGCGGTAACCTGATGCTGTGTAATCATTTGTAATACCTGTGATAAAGATTCTTCCGTTGAATGCAGCATGGCATTGGTTTGCGTTCTGGGTGTCAGCATTCCCTCAGGTGTATAGGTACGGTCCGCAAAAACTTCCGATGCAGTTTTTAATCCAAGGGCTTCTGCCTCTGAAATTAAAAAGCTATTGCTGAGCCCATACAGTTTCAAAGAAGAATCAATTTCTTTTATTACACCGGCAATGATATAGCTCATAGTAGCATCACGGGCGGCCATATTGTATAAAGCTCCGTGAGGTTTTACATGATGTAGCGTTGCGCCCATTTCTGTACATATATTTTGCACCAGTTGAATTTGTTCTGCTACTACATCATACAATTCGCAATCAGAAAGTGCCATTTCTGTTCTTCCAAAATTGGCTTTGTCGTTAAAGCCCGGATGTGCTCCAATGGCTACCTTATTTTTTAGGCAATGTTCTATAGTGCGCTTAATGGTATCCGTATCACCTGCATGAAATCCGCAGGCAATATTGGCGCTGCTGATAAAGGGCATCAGCAAGGTATCGTTGGGAAACCCCTCGCCTAAATCACAATTAATATCGATGGTAAGCATGCAGTTGTAAGGTACAGGCATTCTTTAATTGCTGCAAATATTGTATTTGCTGTTTATTGATTTTTTCTGCTGTTTCCATATTTACTGGAACCAGTTGAATAGTTGTGCCTGGTGGCTGTTGCACCAGACTGGGAATATCCGCCTGTATAATATGACCGATTCTGGGATAGCCGCCTGTGGTCTGGTGATCGGCTAATAAAACAATGCATTGTCCGTTGGGTAAGAGTTGCAGGGTGCCATTGGTAACGCCCGAAGAAATGAGTTCCATCGGTTTTTTTAAACGCAGTAAAGGTCCTCTCAACCGATAACCCATGCGATCACTATCGGGATGAATGGTAAACTGGGCATTTGTCATGAATTGTTGCGAAGCCTGATTTAGTAAAGGAAATTCTCTGCCGGGTAAATACCGGAATCTTTCCTGTTGGTACAAACCTTTTGTATCTGCTTTCCAGGGCAAGATTTCCAAGCCCTCTGTTTCTTTCAAAAAGTTGCATGTATTCTTAAAGTCAATCAGATCTCCTTTCATGAGATTTCTGCCGTCCAGACCGCCAGCAGCAACATGGGTATTGGTGCTAAAGCTGTTCAGCCATTCGTTCAGTGCCAATCCCCCCTGAATAGCCAGATAACCTATTTGTCCCTTTATTTTTTGTGTAAACCGAAGAGTAGCATTGGCAGGTACAAAAATGGGTTGATTGATCGGAACAGGGTTGTCGTTAATGTTGGCACCAAAATCTCCTCCACTCAGTGCAATAAAAGCAGCCTGTTTAAATTGAAACGAAGGCGCAGGATAAAAAAATTCAAGCAGGGCTTCATCGGGTTTATTTTGAATCAACAGATTGGCTATTTGCATGGCCACTTTGTCCATGGCGCCGCTTGGATTAATGCCAAGATGCTGAAATCCTTGCCTGCCCCCATCCTGAATGGTGCAGAACAAACCTGCTTTGATTATTTCGATGCTCATGAATTTTCTTTGTTTACATCATGAAAAGCATCCAGTGATATGGGTTCAAATTTTACCTGATCGCCTGGTTTAAAAAAGCAGGGGTCTTCTTTGCTGATATCAAACATCCGCAATGGAGTCTTGCCAATCAATTGCCATCCGCCCGGTGCATCTAACGGATAGATACCTGTTTGTTCACCTGCAATTCCAACGCTTCCGGCAGCCACTGATTTTCTAGGGCTATCTTTTCGGGGCAAACGAATTTTTTCATCCACAGAAGCCATATAAGCAAAGCCAGGTAAGAATCCCAGCATATAAACTTTATAAACTTTGCTACTATGCAACTGCACAAATTCCTCTTTGGTAAGTTTTGCAAATTGTGCGGCAAATTCCAGATCAGGGGCAAGGGAGGGATCATAACAGACGGGAACAATCAGGGGCGCTATCAATTCCTTTTGGGCTGTTTCGGCAATAGGTGTTGAATTGATTTTTTGGCTGAGCCAGGTAAATGGAGACAGTCCGCGCGACTGTTGTTGAATGATGGCTGCATCGTATACCAAGGTTAAACTGCTGTATGCAGGAATGAGATCGGTAACCCCTGCAATGGGATTTTTTTGCCAATATTGAAAAGCCTGCATGACCTTATCATTGGCTGCTTCCTCAATAGCAGCCGACCACTCAATAGTGAGTGCCTGATCCCCCAGACTATATATTGCTTTCTTCCCTTTGTCCACCTCTTAAAGGTACTTAATTTAATCCGTGAGATTTCGGTAGTAAATTTTCTTATGATTTCCTTACAATATCCGCACCCAAACTTTGTAAGCGTTTATCAATAAACTGATAACCACGGTCAATCTGTTCTATATTCTGAATGGTGCTTTTGCCTTCTGCGCTGAGTGCTGCAATCAACAGCGCCTGTCCCGCTCTGATATCGGGGCTGCTCATGGTAATACCTCTTAAGGTATTTCTTCTGCCGAGTCCAATTACGGTGGCTCTGTGCGGATCACACAAAATAATCTGTGCGCCCATATCAATCAATTTGTCGGTAAAGAATAAACGGCTCTCAAACATTTTCTGGTGGATCAAAACCGATCCGATTGCCTGGGTGGCTACTACCAAAACAATACTCAATAAATCTGGTGTAAAACCGGGCCATGGATGATCGGAAATGGTCAGAATACCTCCGTCCATGAAGGTTTGTATGGTATAAGATTCCTGTGAAGGAATATAAATATCATCATCCTGTATGCTAAACTGAATGCCTAGTTGCTGAAATTTTTCCGGAATAATGCCCAAGTGCTGAACCCCTGCATTTTTAATAGTGATTTCACTTTTGGTCATCGCAGCCAATCCAATAAAGCTACCGATTTCAATCATGTCTGGCAATAATCGGTGTTCTGTTCCGCCCAGCGTTTCTACTCCCTCAATAACCAATAAATTACTACCAATACCGCTGATTTTGGCGCCCATTCTGTTCAGCATGCTGCAGAGCTGCTGTAAGTAAGGTTCGCAGGCTGCATTGTAAATGGTGGTTTTGCCTTTGGCTAAAACAGCGGCCATTACTATATTGGCCGTGCCTGTTACCGATGGCTCATCCAGTAACATATAACAACCTTTGAGTGCTGGTGTGCTTAAAGTGAAACAACCAATATTTTCATCATAGGCATAATGAGCGCCTAGTTTTTGAAAACCGATGATATGGGTATCTAATCTTCTTCTTCCGATTTTATCGCCGCCGGGTTTGGGTAGATAGGCTTTCTTAAATCTTGCCAGCAAGGGACCTGCTAACATGACACTGCCTCTGAGCCTGCCACTTTTTTTTCTGAAATCTTCTGATGCCAGGTAGTCTACCTGTATATCATTGGCCTGAAACTGATACGTATCCTGGTTAATGCGGTTGACTGCAACGCCCATTTCCTGTAACAACTCTATGAGTAAATTCACATCCAGAATGTCCGGAATATTCGAAATGGTTACCGGCTCTTTGGTTAATACAACCGCAGACAGAATTTGCAATGCTTCGTTTTTGGCGCCTTGCGGAATAATGCTGCCTTTTAATTGCTTGCCACCTATTACTTCAAAACTACTCATGAAATATTAATAGCGTTTCTTGAATCCACCGCCCTGGTTGCGATTGCCGCCACCCTGGTTTCTTGAATCATTTCGCTGTCCACCACCCTGGTTGCGATTACCGCCGCCCTGGTTTCTGTTTCTTCCACCAAAGTTTTGTTTCCATCTGCCACCGCTTCTGGCAGGATAATCGTCGCGCTCAAAAGGCTGATTGCGGTGCTTGATATATGGTGTGTTGCTAAACTCTAATTGTCCACCAGTAATTTGATCCAACTCGGAACGGATCGCATCATCGTGTACCAATTCTTTGTGCCAGTTACTATAAGACAACTTCATGTAATAGGCAATGGCGTTGGCGAATCCTGCTTTCTTCTCCGGATCTTCTTCTTTCAAAGCCTTTTCTATTACCACTTCCAGGTTCTTACCCAAATGTGCGTATCGGGGATTGCGCTTTGGATAAGGAAGCGGTTCTGGTTTTAGTTTGTAGGTTTCTTTTTGAGGGATGGGATAAGGACTGTCTACATCCAGCGTGAAATTGCTGATGAAGAATAAATGGTCCCATAATTTATGTCTGAAGTCTTCTACATTCTTCAGGTGTGGGTTTAAAAATCCCATGAGCTCAATAACAGCTTGTGCTTGTTTTTGCCTCTTTTCTCTGTCTTCTATTGTGAGGAGGTAATCCACCATCTTCTGTACGTGTCTGCCGTACTCCTTCATTCCCAGGAGTTTCCTGGAGGTATTATATTCCATGTAAAATTGCTTGATGCAGCAACAAATATAAGTTTTTATCTTCGCACCATGGAATCTCTCTTGCAACAAATAAAAGAACACAAAGCAGCCATAGCTGCATTTACCGCGAATAATGCTGATGAAGTTGAACAGTTTCGAATCAAATGGCTGGGCACCAAAGGCTTGGTAAAAGCCATCATGGGCGAAATGCGCAATGTTCCCAATGAACAAAAAAAGGAATTTGGTCAGATATTGAACGAGTTCAAACTCTTTGCTGAAGCGCGTTTTCAGGAGTTGCAGGATCAGTTTGCAGGAGCTGCCACCGCTGCTGTTTCCCATTCACAGGACTTTTCTTTACCAGGAGATCCGGTTGCTGTAGGTAGCCGACATCCTTTAACACTGGTTAGAAATGAAATGGTGTCCATCTTTAAGAGACTGGGTTTTTCTGTTGCAGAAGGCCCTGAGATTGAAGACGACTGGCACAATTTCGGTGCCATGAATTTACCGGAAGACCATCCTGCCCGTGATATGCAGGATACTTTTTATATTAAAAAACCAGAAGACGGGAATGGTCCTACCTGGTTGTTGAGAACCCATACCAGCAGCGTTCAGGCAAGGGTAATGGAAAACCAGAAGCCGCCTATTCGCGTAATTTGCCCAGGTAGAGTATACCGCAATGAAACCGTTAGTGCACGTGCCCATTGCTTTTTTCATCAGGTAGAGGGATTATATATTGACGAGAACGTAAGCTTTGCCGATTTAAAGCAAACACTCTATTTCTTTGTGCAGGAAATGTTTGGCAAGGATGTGAAAGTTCGTTTCAGACCCAGTTATTTCCCATTCACAGAGCCCAGTGCAGAAATGGATATCAGCTGTTTAATCTGTGAAGGCAAGGGCTGTAATATCTGTAAGCATACCGGCTGGGTTGAAATTTTAGGAAGTGGTATGGTACATCCGAAAGTGTTGGAAAACTTTGGCATTGATTCTAACAAATACACCGGATTTGCCTTTGGTATGGGTGTAGAAAGAATTACGCAGTTAAAGTACCAGGTGAATGATTTGCGTTTGTATTCTCAAAACGATGTTCGCTTCCTGAAACAATTTACCGGCGTTGTTTAAATTACAGCATGAGCACGGTGCATTCAACCCGGGGTGTAGTATTGCGAACGATTAAATACGGCGATTCCAGTATCATCACTTCTATTTATACAGAATTGTTTGGGATACAACAATACCTGGTAAAGGGTGTGCGCCAAAGCAGCAAAACATCTGCGGGCAAAGCCAGTTATTTTAATCCGGCTGCCATTCTGGAATTGCAAGTGTATCACAATGAACTCAAGCAATTACAATTCATTAAAGAATTTCGTTGGGCTTATCTCTATGAGTCAGTCTTATTTAATGTGGTGAAGAATACGGTAGCTATTTATGTAATGGAATTATTACAACATAGCTTAAAACAACCCGAAGCGAATCCGGAATTGTATTATTTAATTGAAGACACATTAAAGCAACTTGATCGCGGAACCCCAACGCTTACGGGCAATCTGCCTCTATATTTTACTTTGCATCTGGCAGCAGAACTGGGATTTCAGTTACAAGGAAACTACTCTTCAGAAACGCCTGTACTGGATTTGCAGGAAGGGGTTTTTGTTTCGCATACACCCTTGCATCCCTATTTTTTATCAGGTCAATTGGCAGAAATTACTTCAACCATTGCAGGCTTGAATTTTTATAATGAGCTCGAAACTATTTCACTGAATAAAAATATCCGCAGACAATTGTTGGAAGCCTATCAACAATACCTTGCCTTGCATATTGCAGGCTTTGGACAAATGAAAAGCTTTGCCATTTTGCAAGAGGTATTGGCTTAATATTTTTGAAGATTTTTTCATTTCTTAAAAATATTTTTCGAAGTCGGTTTTCATCTGAATGTTTCATATTTTATGCCCAAAAAACGTTGTATAGTTTACTTATAGTTGTTTTTTATTTAATATTATGTAATCCCTATTGTTAGTGGGTTTCAACCATTTTTCAACTATTTAGTTTAAATTGTAGGTAACGGCTCTTCAATAAATTATTTTTTAACCTCAAATCTTTGAACATGCTACAAGTCCTCTTGAATGCAACACCAATTGCTAGTGACAATTATGTTGCGTTTACCTTCTTTATTGGTACGATGGCCATGATGGCAGCATCGGTATTTTTCTTTTTCGAATTAAATAATACCGACAAGAAATGGCGTACTTCATTATTAGTATCAGGATTAATTACATTCATTGCTGCAGTTCACTATTATTACATGAGAAGCTACAATTTAGAAACAGGTGAATCACCCACTTTCTTCCGTTATGTGGACTGGATTTTGACTGTTCCTTTAATGTGTGTAGAGTTTTATTTAATTACCAAAAAAGCAGGCGCTAAAGCGTCTCTTCTATGGAAACTAATTTTTGCATCCTTAGTAATGTTGTTAACTGGTTATGTAGGAGAAGTACTTGATCGCAATGGAAGTGTACTTTGGGGTGTCATATCCGGAATTGCCTACTTCTATATTGTTTATCTAATTTGGTTTGGTGAAGTTGCTAAACTTGCCCAAGATGCAGGCCCGCAAGTTGCAAAAGCGACTAAAGTTCTCTCTTGGTTCGTATTAGTTGGTTGGGCTATTTATCCTTTGGGTTATATTCTAGGAACTCCGGGCGGTTTATTTGGATGGCAGCCAGTAGCTGATACAGCTGCGGCATTAAAAGCAATGGATATTGTTTATAACATTGCAGATGCCATTAATAAGATTGGATTTGGTTTAGTCATTTACGCTTTAAGTCGTAGTGAAGAAAAGGCATAGGTTATTTCAAACTTGAGTAATAATAGGGTTGCAATAGTTTGATTATTGCAACCCTTTTTTATGAAAGTCACCAATTACGATATTATCATTTTAGGAGGCGGATGCGCTGGTATGCAATTGATGCATCAGCTTATTCATCATACTCGGTATACGGGAGAATCTATTTTAATAGTAGATGCTGATAAAGCCTATTTGCAGTCTAAGTCTTGGTGCTTTTGGCATAAATTGGAAGCTCATCCATATGAATCTATTTTTAATACTACTTGGAATCACTTAAGCATCGGATTTCAAAATGAAACCAAACAAAAGTTGATCTATCCATATCAATATTGTTTTATAAAAAGTGAATCATTTTTTGAATTTCATTTTAATGAAATAAAACAAAATTCGAATATTGAGTATACCAATGATTGTGTTTTATCTATTGAAAAAAATGATTCTCAATTTATAATCAATACAAACGAAGGTGTTTATTCTACAACGGCCTTATACTCTAGTTACTGGAACCAAGAGAAGGTAGCTAAGGAAACTACACTTTATTTAAAACAACAATTCTTTGGCTGGGAAATTCAAACGGATGAGCCTGTATTTAATGCACAGTCAGCTACCTTAATGGACTTTGATATTCCACAAACCTATGGAGTAAATTTTGCTTATGTATTGCCTTATAGTGCGCATTGTGCACTCATTGAAATAACTGGATTTTGTGCGGATGATTATAATAGAGCATTTTTTGAAGAAGTACTAAAGCACTATATACAGAAAAAATGGAACTGTTCTTTCAAGGTTATTAAAACAGAACAGGCACAGATACCCATGACCAACTTTTCCTTCAAAAGATTCACCAGAGAAGGTGCAATTGCCATAGGTACAGCTGCTGGCATGGTGAAGCCTACTACAGGATACGCTTTTAATCGAATTTACAGAGATAGTATTTTATTAGCCAATCATTTTTTTAACAAGGAAATACCTGCTGAGTTTAGAAATACCCGGTTTAAATTTTATGATCGTCTTTTGTTACAATTACTAAAATACCAACCAAATAAAGCACTGTATATTTTAACTCAGCTTTTCCGAAAAGTATCTTATCGACATATTCTTCGCTTTTTAGACGAAGACACAACTTTATTTCAGGAAGCTATGTTGTTTGCTAATTTGCCTAAGAAAGATTTCATTAAACAAATATTCTAATGGAAGGCATCAATTTACAAGAAACTTATTTCAGACGAAATCTATTAATTACAAAAGTAGTTCTAATTGCTTTGTTTATACTTGTTCATCATTTTATAATAGTCATACCATTTACTTCTCAATGGATCTTTTTTGGCATACTGATAGTACTCACAGGAATTCCTCATGGAGCTTTAGATCATGAAGTTGCTAAACAAAGCAGCAAGATTAATCAACTTAATTTTTCTGCATTGAATTTCTATATTCGATACTTGACCCCGATGATAGTCTATGGTATTTTTTGGTTTATATACCCAACTATTTCTCTTTATATATTTTTGTTGCTATCTGCATTTCACTTTGGAGAAACAGATTTATCTATCCCTACTAACCAAGCTGGTTTTATGGTGTTTTTTTTGCAAATCAGCTATGGGTTACTGGTGTTGTTCTTGATGTTGTTTTTGAATTTAGCTGAAGTGCTTCCTATTCTAGATCAAATTAATATCTTTAGTCCTTCTCTAATCAGCTTTTTAAAGTCTACAAATGCTATTGATTATGCTTTAGGAAGTGCAGCTCTTTTTTTCTTAATTACTGTTGTTGGAAACTGGATTATCCAACCAACTATGACCACTATCTTTAAAAAAGCCTTTTTGTTATTATTGATTGTAACAATTAGTTCATTTACACTTTCTTTGCCCCTATGTTTTGCGATTTATTTTGGAATATGGCATTCGATTATTTCTTTAGAAAATATTCGATTGCATCTATCTTATGATAAAGACTTGACATGGATAAGGCTTTTAGTAAAATGTATTCCATTGACAATTTTATCTTTAATGGGAATTTTTGCTTTGATTTATTTTTTTAATATGAATAAGAATTTGGATCTTTTTTTGATGAGTTTGTTTATTGGCATATCCATTTTGACATTGCCACACCAAGAAGTAATGAGTAAAATGTATCTTCAGCTGAGGAAAAAATCTAGAGTTATTGATTTGTCATAAAATTCTACTTACAGTTGATTTTTCCCCAATCTCATAATTGGTTATTTGATCAATTAATATAACTCCTGGTTTTTTACCTTTTTCAAAGGTCCCAAATTGTTGTTCTAATTGCAATGCTTTTGCGCCATTGCTGGTAGCCCATCGCAAAATTTCTTCTAATGGAATCAGTGGAAATTTTTTGGCAATGGTTTGCATTTCAAATAAAATACTCAACTGATGATTGCTAGATAAACTATCGGTGCCTAAAACAATATTGGCTTTTTTACTTCTTAGTAATTCTACAGGTGGCAAAGTGTTCTCTATATATAGATTGGCATTTACGCATAGTGCATAATAAAGAGATTGCTCATGGGCTGAAGCTGTTGCTGCTGCAAAATCCATGTCCGCTTCTGTAGTGTTGGTATTGTGTACTAGCAATATATTTTTCGCTTTTTGTAATCGGGGGAAGTAAGATGGCAGACTATTCTTGCCTGTTGGCGTAAAATGCGACTGATCTATATTCATGGCCTGGTACATCTGTACAAAGTCTCCGCTTCCTTTCCGGAACAACTCATTTTCTGCAGGGGTTTCCTGGTTGTGTATGGTTACCGTATTGCCTTCAAAGTAGGGCATCATCATTTCCCAGAGTTCCTGTGAAACAGAATAAGGCGCGTGTGGACTGAACGATGCGGCAGTTGTAATCACCCTAAAATCTTCCATTACTTTTTGTGCGTTACTGAAACGAGGCGCTGCTATTTCTGGTTTCCAGCCACTGATTTCTACAAAAGTGTAATAAGCCAGGTTGCGTTTGGCTTTTTGTGCTGCTGTTAACTGGTTGTTACTGATATCGCCTACGGCAACTATACCGGCTTCTAACATATGTGCTTCTGCTTTTGCAATGGCTTCCAGTATTTCTTCTTCCGGATGGTGTCTTTCGCTAACAATTTTTAAAATGAACTCAGGTAGTCCGGTATGTTCCGGAATTCTTCCCTTCATATGGCTCAATTCCAGGTGACAGTGTGCATTTATAAATCCCGGGCTCAAAATGCCTCGGACTTCCCGGATCTCTTCCCCGGCTTCCGAGCGGGGCACAATGGCTTCTACCCGCCCCGTTTCGTCTGTTATTAAAACCTGATTGGGCCCTACAAACCGTTTTCCATCGAATAAATCTTGCCCTGAAAATTGTAAAAATGCCATATCTGCAAAGGTAGATGAAAAATACTTGCACAAATTTTTATTGAAAATCAGTTAGTTATGAATAGTACCCCCAAAATAATTCCGATATTTCTTGGTTGTTCAATTGCCAATACAGACCTTTGCCCTCCCAAAAAAGGGATATTTTAATCGGTGGGATAGCGCCGATTTCACTTAAAACAACAAGATCATGAGTAAACTTCATTTCACCACCAAGCATGCGAATGCGGCTACCGTTCAACACAACTGGTATGTAGTTGATGGTACTAATCAAACCGTAGGACGTATTGCCTCCAAGATTGCTGCTGTTTTACGCGGCAAAAACAAAGCTTATTACACTCCACACGTAGATTGTGGCGATTACGTAATTGTAATTAATGCAGAGAAAGTTGCTTTCACTGGTAATAAGTTAGAAGATAAAGTATACCTAAACTTCTCTGGTTACCCAGGTGGTAAAAAAGAAGAAGTTGCTGGCAGTCTATTAAAGCGTCGTCCAGAAGTAATTATGGAAAGAGCTGTAAAAGGCATGTTACCAAAGAATAAATTAGGTCGTAAAATGATCAAAAAATTATTCGTGTATGCCGGAACTGCACATCCTCATACCGCTCAGCAACCTAAGGAACTTAAATTCTAAAACATTGTCTGGTAGCAATGCCAGACGCCAAGCATAAACAAAATGGAAAAACAAAAAAATGCAGTTGGTCGCCGTAAAGAAGCCGTTACACGTGTCTTCATCAGCAAAGGCGAAGGAAAAATAACTGTAAACGACAAAGACTACAAAGCTTATTTCCCACTGGTTTACTTACAGAACCAAGTAGAAGCTCCTTTAAAAACTACTGAATTAGAAGGTAAGTTTGATATCATTATCAACGCTACCGGCGGTGGTTTAAAAGGTCAGGCTGAAGCAGCTAAATTAGGTATTGCTCGTGCGTTGATTGAGGTGAATCCTGAATTGCGTCCTGCACTTAAAGCAGCTGGTCAATTGAAGCGTGATCCACGTAGTGTTGAACGTAAGAAATTTGGTCATAAGAAAGCACGTAGAAGCTACCAGTTCAGTAAGCGTTAATCGTTGTATTGAATATCTACCTGAAATAAATTTTAAAAAATTATATAATTCACCACAATGGAAAATAACACTTCACTACAACAGCAACTACTGGAGGCCGGCGTACACTTTGGTCACCTGAAAAAGAAGTGGAATCCAAAGATGTTGCCTTACATCTTTGCTGAGAAAAAAGGTATTCACATTATCGACCTTAACAAAACTGTTGACTACCTACAGGAGTCTGCGGCTGCTATCAAGCAAATTGCTAAGAGCGGTAAGAAAATCATGTTTGTTGCTACCAAGAAACAAGCAAAAGAAATTGTTACTGAATGCGCTAAGCGTGTAAACATGCCTTATGCTACAGAACGTTGGTTAGGTGGTATGCTTACCAACTTCAACACTGTTCGTAAGAGCGTGAAGAAAATGCAGAGCATTGAAAAAATGTTGGCCGACGGAAGCGCTGACAGCTTAACTAAGAAAGAAAGATTAACCCTTTCCCGCGATAAGGATAAGATGGAAAAAGTATTGGGTGGTATTGCTCAGTTGGGCCGTCTTCCTGCAGCTTTATTCTTAGTTGACATTGGTCACGAGCATATTGCTTTAGCTGAAGCTAAGCGTTTGGGTATTACTACTTTTGGTATGGTTGATACCAACTGTGATCCTAATAAAGTTGACTTTGCAATTCCTGCGAACGATGACGCTACTAAGTCTATTGCTATTATCACTAACTACATCGTTGCTGCTATTGCAGAAGGTTTGGCTGAGCGCCAGGCTTCTAAAGATGAAGAAGAGTCTGATGATAACAACAATGAGAACGAAGCAAGAGCTCGTCGTTTGGAAGCAGAAGCACAATCTGAAGCTGGACGTGGTGGTAGAGGCCGTGGTGCTGCTGCCGGTGGTCCTGGTGGTGCTCCTAAGCGTCGTACTCCGGCAGGTGGTGGTAACCGCAGACCTGCAGGTGGTGGAGCCAGATAAGCTTTATTATTGAATCTTTTAAATTGAAATAATTATGTCAACTGCAACTATTACAGCTGCCGATATAAATAAATTACGTCAGGCCACTGGTGCCGGTATGATGGATTGTAGAAAAGCTTTAACTGAAACCAACGGTGATTTTGAAGCTGCAATTGATTGGTTACGTAAGCAAGGTCAGAAAGTGGCTGCAAAGCGTAGCGACAGAGAAGCAAAAGAAGGAGTAATTATTGCTCGTACTTCTGCTGACAACAAAGTTGGATTTGTAGTTTGCATTAGCTGTGAAACCGATTTCGTTTCTAAGAACGCTGATTTCGTTGCTTTCGCTACCTCTATTGCTGATGCAGCGGTTGCCAACAACGTTAAAAGTGTTGAAGAACTTAACGAAGTAACCATCAATGGTGCTAAAGTAGCAGATATGATCAACGATAAGTTGGCTGCTATTGGCGAAAAAATTGGTGTTGCCAAGTTTGAAAGAATTGAAGCTCCTTATGTTGCCTCTTATATTCACGGTGCAAACCGCATGGGTGTATTGGTAGGATTAAGCGCTGAAGCTCCTGAAGCTGGTAAGGACGTAGCTATGCAGATTGCTGCTATGAATCCTCTTGCGGTAGATGCCAACAGCATTCCTGCTGATACCATCGAAAGAGAAAGAGCGATCGTGTTAGAAACCATGAAAGCTGATCCTAAGATGGCTGGCAAACCTGAAGAAATGGTAGCTAAAATTGCTGAAGGCAAGTTGAATGCATTCTTTAAGGAGAATACATTATTGGCTCAGGCTTTTGTTAAAGACGGTTCTTTGACCGTTGAAGCTTACTTAAAGAGCGCTGGTAACGTAAGTGTTACTGAATTCAAGCGTGTTGCACTAGGTTAATTCTAAGAAACCAAATATTTTCAAAAGCCTCTCCCAATAATCGGAGGGGCTTTTGTACTTTTGTAACCTACTCATTTAAATAACCTCTAGCTATGCTACCAAAATTCAAACGTATCCTCTTGAAATTATCCGGAGAAGCTTTATTGGGCGATCAAAGAAACGGCGATCCCTTTAACCCCAAAATCATTGAGCAATATGCACATGATATCAAAAGGGTTACTGATCTGGGTGTTCAGGTGGCTATTGTAATTGGTGGTGGTAATATTTACAGAGGAATGAACGAAGCCGACAGTGGTATTGAAAGAGCCCATGGTGATTATATGGGTATGCTGGCAACCGTTATTAATGCGATGGCTATGCAGGCGATGCTGGAAAAAATTGGGGTATACACCCGTTTACAAAGCGCCATCAATATGGAACAGGTGGCAGAGCCTTATATCCGCAGAAAAGCATTAAGACATTTAGAAAAAGGACGTGTGGTGATTTTTGGTGCTGGTACTGGTAACCCCTATTTTACTACAGACACAGCTGGTTCATTGAGAGCCATTGAAATGAAGGCAGATGTTATTTTAAAAGGAACGCGGGTAGATGGTATTTACAGCGCCGATCCCGAAAAAGACCCAACGGCTACTAAATTTGAAAAACTAAGCTTCCAGGAATGCATTTCTAAAAACCTGAAAGTGATGGATATGACGGCTTTCACACTTTGCATGGAAAACAAACTGCCTATTATTGTATTTGATATGAATACCCAGGGTAACTTGTTGCAAGTGGTTGAAGGTGCCAATGTAGGTACGCTGGTAAGCTGATTGCCCGTTCGTGTAATATTCCCTAATAATCAATGAACCGTTGGTAATTTAGACCTGATGCGTAAATTAATCCTATCATTCCTGTTAATACCGATGGCTGCCCAGTTCGGGTTTAGCCAGAATAGATTGAGTTTATCTGATGCAGTGTCCATTGCATTAAAGAATAGCTATAATATTCAGCTCGCTAAAAACAATGTGGAGATTGCATCCATCAACAATCATATTGGGGTTGCCGGAGGACTTCCTACGGTTACAGCAGCAGTGAATGATGTAGAAAACATTACCAGCATTAATCAGAAGTTTCCGGATCCTGCCAGAAACGTTACCAGAAGCGGGGTGTCGTCGAATAATATGAATGCCAATCTTACCGCAGGTATCTTGTTGTTCAACGGATTCAGGGTAAAAGCAGCACAACAAAGGTTGGCAGAGTTGCAGAAGATGAACGAAGATATGCTGAATGCACAGATTCAGGGCACCATGGCTGCTGTAATGACCAGCTATTATGATGTGGTGCGTCAGCAGAATTTACTAAACACCATTGAAAAGTCTATTGAAGTATCTCAACAGAGAATTGATGTAATCAAAAGCAGAAAAGAAGTTGGATTGGCTAATAATGCCGATTTGTATCAGGCTCATATTGATCTGAATGCACTGGTACAATCCAAACAGGCACAACAGCTAATTATTGATCAGGGAAAAACAAACTTGTTGAGTTTATTGTTTGTGAGTCCGGATAGTGCTGTGCTGATCAGCGACTCTATTATAGTAGATGAAAAAATTTCCCTAAGTCAGATAAAGCCATTGGCATTAAAAAATCCGCAGATTGCAGCAGCAGAGCAACAAATAAAAATCAATGAATTGCTTGAAAGAGAAACTGCTGCACTTCGTGTACCCTCACTACGTGCTACTACCGGTTTCAATTTTAGCAATACTAAAAGTGGCGCGGGTTTCATTTTGGAAAATAGAAGCTATGGTCCATTTGTTGGTGTAAACCTGGCGATTCCTATTTACAATGGTTTAATCAGCAAGAAGCAACAACAGGTTGCAGAAATCAATACCCGAAATGCCAAAGTGCAAAGAGATCAGTTCTTATTAAACATTGAAACAGGAACAGTTCGTACTTATCAGGCATATACCAATGCATTGGCGCAATTAAAAACGGCAAAGGAGAACCAGTTGTTAAGCAAACAACTGTTAGACCTGGTAATGCAACGTTTTCAACTGGGACAGGCTACCATCATCGATGTAAAACTGGCTCAGCAAAGTTTTGAGAATGAATCCTACAGATTGGTTAACTTGGCATTCACAGCCAAGGTTGCCGAAGTAGAATTGAAGCGACTGGCGAATATTATTGAGCCATAATTTCAACAAAGTGTCTGTTGCTATACAATCGAAACTACCTCAGGTAGGTACTACTATTTTTACCGTCATGAGTCAGCTGGCCAACGAGGTTGGTGCCGTAAACCTGGGTCAGGGTTTTCCGGATTTTCCCATGAGTGCCGAATTAGCCAGTTTGGTTAATAAAGCCATGCAGAACGGCTTTAATCAGTACACCCATATGAATGGTTATCCGCCGTTGGTAAAAGTGCTGGCAGCAAAAGCCAATAAACTATACAATGCATCATTGGATGCAATTGCTTCCATCACGGTTACACCCGGTGGTACCTATGCTATTTATACTGCATTAACCACCGTACTGCAGCCAGGGGATGAAGTCATTGTTTTTGAACCCGCTTACGATTGTTATATTCCTACGATTCAGTTGAATAAAGCCATTGCCGTTCCCATACAATTGCAGTATCCCAATTATGCCATTCCCTGGGAAGAAGTGAAAAATAAAATTACTGCACGCACCCGCATGATTATGATTAATTCACCCCACAACCCAACAGGGGCAGTACTTTCAGCGGAAGACATGCAAATTTTATCCAGTATAGTAGAAGGAACCAATATTATTATACTCAGCGATGAAGTATATGAACATTTAATTTTTGATGGGATTGAACACCAGAGTATTTTAAAGTATCCTAGTTTATTCGAGCGGAGCTTTGTTTGCTTCTCCTTTGGGAAGACCTATCATTGTACAGGATGGAAACTGGGTTACTGTATGGCTCCTGAACACCTGATGAAAGAATTCAGAAAAGTGCATCAGTTCAATTGCTTTACCTGCCCAACACCACCACAGGTGGCACTGGCCACCTATATAGAAAACGAAGAAGCGTATCTGTCATTGGGATCAGCCATGCAGGCCAAGAGAGATTATTTCAGGGTATTGATGCGGGATACCCCATTTACCTGCATTCCATCACACGGAAGCTATTTTGAATGTTACAGTTATGCCAGCTTTAGTCAGTTATCCGATAAAGAACTAGCCATTAAACTCACCAAAGAATTTGGGGTAGCTACCATTCCTGTTTCTGCTTTTTATCAGAATGGCCAGGATAATAAAGTGCTGCGTTTTTGTTTTGCCAAATCAGAAGCTACGTTGAAAAAAGCAGTAGAGGGGTTAAAGAGGCTCTGATTAAACATATTTGTCCAATTTTGGCTTTTAATTGTTCAATTAATTAAACACTATTGTTTATTTCTTTACTGTATTGAATAGCAGTAAAAAAAATATACATCGTGGGCAGTTGCTGAAGCGTCTGGTTGCCGATAATGGGATATCTATTTCCAAACTGGTTAAAAAAGTTGGTATCAGCAGATCTAGCTTCTATAATCATATTGAAGATCCGGATTTATCAGTCGACATATTACTGAAATACGGCCAGGTTTTACACGTAAATATTCTGGAAATGATTACTCCAAAGAGTGGTCAACTAATGACAGATGCTATTTCTTATTATTCATTAGAAGAGGAACCCAAAGACTTGCGAGAAGCTAATCTGATTATTCAATCTCTAAGAAGTAAGTATACAGCTTTGTTGGAGAAGTACAATTTATTACTGGAACATCACAATCAGAATAGTTAGCATGCATCCAGACTCTTCTACAATCAAAGTTTTTGTAGCCGACCATCAGGACATTTTTCTAGATGGTTTAAAACATTTTGCAGGGTCTTTACCAAATATAGAAATAGCTGGATACTGCAGATCCGATCAGGATCTAGTACAAAATATTGCGCAATGCAAGCCCAATCTGGTTATGCTGGATGCGAATCTTCCACACATGCATTTGCCTTCTTTGGTACAATCCATCCGGAATCTGGATGATGCCATTTTGATTTTTGTTCTGTATAGTCATTACAGTGAAGAAATACTTCTCAGTATTCTTTCTGCCGGTGTAAATGGGATTGCCACTAAATATATTTCGAAAACAGAATTGGAGACAGCCATTTTTCAGCTGCTCAATCTTCAACAGTTCTATTGCAGTTTCACAGCGGCATATTTGCAGCAGTTGATACAAAACAATCGTTTTCATCCTCACATGAAGACTTTAATACCTGTTTTTTCAGATAAGGAAAAAATGATTCTTCAGTTATTGTCCGCAGGATTAACCAGTAAGGAAATTGCTGTACAGTTGGATATGAGTACTAGAACCGTAGAATCATATCGAAAATCGATGCAAGAAAAAACCGGCTCGAAAAATTCGGCCGGCTTAATCCTGTATGCTATTAAAAATGGAATGATTCCAGTGGAGAAATGCTGACTACCATCTGCCATCTCCATCCAGAAGATTGCCTAATCCTCCTAAAATACTTCCTTCTTCTTTTCTGGGTCCTACACCGTATTGTAGAATTCTTCCTGCCAATCGGCTAATTGGTAAGGTTTGAATCCAAACAGTTCCTGGTCCGGACAGGGTAGCGAAGAATAAACCTTCGCCGCCGAATATGGTGTTCTTAATCCCTCCTACAAACTGAATATCATAATTAACGCTGGAAGTGAAACCAACAATACATCCGGTATCAATTTTCAAGGTTTCTCCGGGATGCAAGTCTCTTTTGAATACATGCCCTCCGGCGTGGAGAAAGCTCATGCCATCGCCTTCCAGCTTCTGCATGATGAATCCTTCTCCTCCAAACAAGCCTGTCCCCAGTTTACGCTGAAATTCAATGCCCACGCTTACTCCTTTCGCTGCACATAAGAAACTATCCTTTTGACAAATGATCCGATTGTTATACTGGGATAAATCCAAAGGAATAATTTTTCCGGGATAAGGTGAAGCAAAACTTACCCTGCGCTTACCATGATTCACATTGGTAAATGCCGTCATGAATAAACTCTCTCCGGTTAACATCCTTTTACCAGCATTTAATAGCTTTCCGAAAATACTGTTGTTTTGATGCGAACCATCACCAAACATGGTTTCCATGATGACTCCGTCGTCCATCATCATGAAAGCGCCTGGTTCTGCAATTGCCGTTTCATTATAATCTAGTTCTACTTCAACAAACTGCATTTCTTCACCAAAAATGCGGTAGTCTATTTCGTGATTTTGCATAGTTTAATTTTTGGCTAAATTAATTTTTTGCTCTCCCATCCAAACTTTTTTTCCTTGTAATTTTTTCACACCAAACATGATTCCAACAAATATGAAGAATAGAGGTCCGGTGAATCCGAATAAAGCTACATACTTGGTTCCATAGAATCTTTCCATTGGTCTTCTTAGTCTTTCAGAAATCAGGTACATACTTGGTACCATGATTAAGGTTAGGAAGAAAGAGAAAATCAAACCGAAAATAATGGTCCAGGCCAAAGGTCCCCAGAATACCACAGAGTCTCCTCCAATGAAAATCTTAGGATCCAAATGCGTGAACATGGATGCGAAGTCAATATTAAAACCAATGGCCAGCGGGAACATACCCATCATGGTTGCCAATGCTGTTAACAATACAGGAATAATTCTGATTTTACCTGCTTCAATGGCCGCTTCTCTGGTTTTATATCCTCTTCCTCTTAATTCATCCGTGAATTCAATTAAGAGGATACCGTTTTTAATTACGATACCGGCTAATCCAATGATACCAACACCCACCATGATGGTAGCCATACTCATGCCGGTTAAAGCATAACCAAGGAATACACCTATGATGGAGAAGAATATTTCTGTTAATACAATAAATGGCTTACTTAAACTATTGAACTGTAAAACAAGAATCAGGAAGATAATCAGTAAGGCACTTAGCAATGCAGTTCCTAAGAATGCACTGGTTTCTGCCTGTTGTTCACCTTCACCGGTTTGTTTGATGGTGATGTCGGCTGGAACCTGTGTCTTTGCTTTAAACTCTTCAATCTTCTTGGCCAATGCCTTGTTGATTTCAGGAGTAAGGCTTGGGTCGGTTACGGCTGATTGAATCTGAATGGTTCTTTTCAGGTTCTTTCTCTTAACACCACCAGCTGTATTGGTATATTCAACAGTAGCCACACTGCTCAATGGAATTTGCTTAATGGCTCCGGAAGTGAAATCCCTGAACACGATACGCATATTCATTAACTCATTGATGTCATTGCGTGACTTAGCATCGAAGCGAAGCTGAATTTTATATTCATCTTCATCATCTTTTAACTTACTCACTTCCTTACCAAAAACAGCTGTTCTCAGTTCTGAACCAATCTGTGCAGTACTTACGCCCTCTGCTAATGCTCTTTGTCTATCAATATTAACGGTAATTTCAGGGTTATTTAAATCGATATCCATGCCCAAACTCTGCATACCTTCTACACGGTTGGTATCTAAGTGATTCAATAACTGAATAGCCGTTTTTGCTAATGCGTCAAAGTTATCTCCGCTCACTTCAATGTTTACCGGAGGCTCTGTTGGAGGGCCTGCGTCTTCCTGTCTTACTTCAATACTTGCACCTGGTATACCTACCATCTGCTTTCTGATTTCATCCTGAATTGGTGCCGAACTCTTGCCATGTCTCTGTTCAAATTCTACAAATGACACCTGAATTCTACCCAAATGTGATTGGGTGCTTCTGTTATTATCTCTTGGATTATTTGCCCCAACAGCAACGTTTGAAATTACACTTTCAACAATGCTTCCTTCTTTACCTGGCTGATCGTTACCCAGGATTTTATATACTCTTCCTTCTAAAACTCTTAACACTGAATCTGTTGTTTGTGCTTTCGTGCCTATTGGCATTTTTAAATACACATAAACAAATTTTGGATCACCACTTGGGAAGAATGGTTTGGGGTTGTTTCTCAGGATTAATAGTAATAAAGAAATAGGGAATAAAATAAATAAACCAATTAAAAGTTGAACAGGTCTTTTTCCAACTAAAATGAATTGTAACAGTTTTTCATAACGATTCATTAATCCGGGTAATGCTCTTTCCTGGAAGAAATGAATAATATCTCTTAGGACATATCTTTCCAAAATAACCAGTAGCGCCATGAAAATCAGGAAGTTTCCGAATCCATGCCATCCCGCAAGGTTAAATAATACACCTAAAATGATAGAGCCCCAGAACCACCATTGCTTGAAAATAGCATTTTTGGGAGATTCGTATTCTCTTCCTTCCGGCTTCATGAAACTTACTGCAAATACCGGGTTGATAAAGAAAGCTACCACTAATGATGCAGCCAATGTCAGAATCAACATAATTGGCAAGTAAATCATGAACTTACCAATGATACCCTTCCATAAAAGCAGTGGGAAGAAAGGGGCCAGTGTAGTGGCTGTACCAGCCAACACAGGAATGAACACTTCTCCTGCCGCTTCTTTGGCAGAACGTACAATTTTTACTTTCCCATTCTGATAAATTCTATGGGTATTTTCAATAACCACAATCGCATCATCCACTATGATACCCAGACCAAACAGTAAGGCAAAAAGTACAATAAAGTTTAAGGTAATGGCTCCGCCTGAAATGAATTCACCCAATGGTAAAAACATGAATGAAACGAAAACGGATAGCGGAACACTTAACGCAACAAAGAATGCGTTGGTAACACCCATAAAGAACATAAGAATTATCAACACCAGGATAAATCCAATGATAATGGTATTCACCAATTCATTGAAAGATGTTTTAGTGCCCTTGCTCTGATCGCCGGTAATAACTACTTTCAGGTTCTTTGGCAGTTCATCACTTTTCTGCATGTCTGCAACAATCTTATTAATGCCATCAGCTGTGTTGATTAGGTTTTCACCTGCTCTTTTTACAATGTTGAGGGTGATAACGTTATTTCCATCTAATCGGGCATAACTCTCGGTTTCTTTTACCGTATCAATGATTTGAGCAACGTCCTGTAAATAAATAGGAGCTCCGTTCACATTCTTTACCTGAATATGCTGCATATCATAGGCAGTTCTGAACTGTCCTTTGATCTTGATATTGCGCTTCATGGTTCCCACTTCTACCAATCCACCACTAATATCTTTGTTCTCCAGGTTAACTGCAGATTCAATATCTCTGAAAGTTAATTTTGCAGCAGCCAGTTTTGCCGGATCAATATTAATTTGAATTTCTCTTTCAGGTGCACCTACAATTTCTGCACGGTTTACCTCTTTTAGTTCTTCAAATCGGTCTTGTAGCTTATCAGCATATTCTTTCAATTTTACACCGTCAAAATCTCCACTCAGGTTCACGAACATAATCGGCTGATCGCTGATAGAAAACTCCTGTACGTTAGGCAAAGAAGTAAGATCGTTTGGCAAATCGGTTTGTGCCTTGTCTACCGCATCCTTTACTTTTATTTTGGCAATTTCCGGTTTAATATCTGTGTCAAACTCAACCACAATCAAACTATAATCCTGCTGAGAAGTGGATTGAATTTTATTCACTTTGGCACCACTGATCCCCTTTAATTGTTTTTCAATAGGTCTGGTAACCAGGTTTTCGATGTCTTTGGGAGAATTACCAAAATAAACAGTTGTAATAGAAATAGTGGGTACTACAATATCAGGGAACTGCTCTTTGGGAAGAGTTGTAAACTTATTTAATCCATACAAAGAAATCAATATCGTGATTACATATACAGCTGTCCGGTTGTCTATCGCCCAGCTGGTAGGCTTAAATTCTTTGAATTTTTTGGCAACGCCTTCTATGAAATTCATATCTAGTATTTTTTATTTTCTTAAAACCTTTACAGCCTGTCCGTCATAAATATTCTGGTATCCTTCCGTAATCAACAAGTCGTTTTCGTTCAAACCAGATTTCACTTCAATCAAACTGCCATAGAACTCACCTACAGTAATCATTTTCTTTCTTGCTACCAGCTTCTTTCCTTCCTGAACCGCTACATACACATACTTTCCTTTTTCTTCAGTTTGAACGGTATTTACATTGATAGCAATGGCGTTTGTTGCTTCATAATCCTGAAACTTTACCTGAGCCAGCTGATTCGGTCTGATATTGGCATCGTAAGGAATTTTAATTTCAACATCAAAGCTTCTGGTATTGGCATCAATGCTTCTGCTTGCTGTTGAAACATTTGCCTTGATTTCTTTATTTAAATCTGGCAAGCTGACAATCGTTACTGATCCTGCTTTAATACGGTTGCTGTAGTTTTCCGGTACACGGGTCACCACTTTCATATTTTGTGTGTTCACAATTTTAATCTGAGGAGTAACACCTGCCAAGCCAACAAAAATTTCACCTACTCTTACATTTAATTCATCAACTATACCGCTCACATCTGCTACAATATTGGTGGCACGTAACTGCTCTTCTGTAACTTTAACCTGTTCTTCGGCAGCCGCCAGTTGTCTCTCTAAAGATTGTACATTGTTCTTAGCAGAAATCAACTGTACTTCTGTTCCAATACCCTCTTTCCAAAGATTGCTTTGTCTGTTGTATAGATCTTTGGCAAAATTGAGCTGACTCTTCAGAGTTTCAATTGATTTTTGCGCAGCAACTACCGATTGTCTTAAAACAGCGTCATCCAGCTTAATCAATTGTTGTCCTTTTGTTACGATGTCTCCTCTTTTTACAAAAATGGCTTTCACCTGACCTCCGCCCATTCTGGGAGATACATAAGAAATATTATCTGAAGTGATATTTCCCTGTAAATCTATATAATGTACAAAAGTTGATTTACCAACAGGGGTGATATCAATTAACTTGGCAGTTGCTCCTGCAGATGCAGTATCCAACTGATTGATTTCGTTTTGCAGATTGGTAATTTGATCTGCCAGTTTGTTCTGCTCTGATTTTAATTTTTCAAGTGCAGCTTTTTTAGAAGCCAGATCATTCCCTTCTGTATTTTTAGTGCCACAGCTGCTGATAACCATGATGGCTGCAGTTACAGGTAATATAAATATTGATTTTCTCATTGTTATGGTTTTAATATGTTTATAGCTTTCCGGTTGCGGTTAAATAATCTACTCTTGCAATGATGGCATCATACAGGGCAGAGATAAAATTTGTTTGTGCAGCTTTTAAGTCTACATCAGCAGCATTGATTTCTGTATTTGAACCTGTTCCTGCCTCGTATTTTTTCTTTGTTTGCTGATATACTTTTTCTGCGAGCGCCATATTGTTCTTTTGAAAATCCAATGTGGCAATGGCTATTTTATATTTTAATCTTGCTTGTTCAACAGACTGATCAATATTTAGCTTCAGGTTTTCCAATTGATTGCTGGTTTGCTGCAATTCAATCTTGGCCTTTTTAATTCTTGCGTCTTTGGCAAATCCGCTGAAAATTGGAACGGAAATATTTAATCCGATTGAAGAAGCAGTAAACCAATCACCTTTTCCAAAGAAATTAAATTGATTTCTTTGGGCCAGTTTGCTATAAGAAGCGCCCAGCGCAACGGTAGGCAATTTACTCAGCTCATATCTTTTTACATTGTAGTTGTTCAACTGCTTGGCAGAAGTGAGATACTGAAAATCTTTACGGTCTTCATAATTATATTCCTGGCTGGTTACATCTTCCTTGATTTGATTATAATCCAATGTGTCCGTTAAAACCAATGTATCTGCAGCTGGCATGCCTATTAATGTCTTAAGTCCAATATAACCCATGGCAATGCTGTTCATCGCCTTGATTTTTTCTGTGCTTAAGTTGTTTAACTGTACTTCTATTTTATCAATATCGATTCTTTCTGCAAAGCCATTTTTATATAAAGCCCTTACGTCGTAATCCAGCTTCTGTAATCGCTTGATATTTGCGTCTAGTAATTCAATCTGCGTTTTGCTTACTACCAATTGATAATATACTTTGTAAATATTGGTCTTGATATTCTCTTCGGTTACTTTGGCAGCAGCTTCCTGAAAATCTATTGAAGCTTTGCGTGCCTGTAAACCAATGAATACCTGTCCGTCAAAAAGTAACTGTTGCAGAGAAACCCCCACAGTTGAATTCCACTTTGTTCCGAACTGGGCAGCAATAAATCCAAAGTCACCCGGCATTTGAATTGGGTTACCATTTCCATCTTTTACGCCTTCATTTACCAATACTTGGTAGGTGGCCGGTGAAATAAAGTTGGGAAGCGTCTGTACGGCTACGTTGGGAAAATGATTCGCAACAATTGAACCGGATATGGTTGGTAAAGCAGACGCAGTTATTTCTTTGTTTGTTTGCATCTGAGCCTGAATGGCTAATAAGGCATTTTTTACCTGCACATTGTTCTTCTGTGCAAATGCCACTGCTTGTTGCACGCTGAATTCGTATCGATTGGCTTTTTGTGCATGGGTTGCACCAACCAACATCAATAAACTCAGCACGCTGAACATTTTGATTTGCTTGTACATATTATTTTTCTCTTTGCTTTTTATACTTATGAATTAATTTTTGCCCTTTTGGCGTGCAAATGCCATATAAATAATGCTCCGTCAATTCCATCTCTACTTCAACCAGCGTGAATTTTCCCTGCATGAAGATTTCCGGGTTAAAGCCCAGGAATACACTTTCAATTCTGTATCTGGATAAAATGTCAATGTTCAGGTCTTCTCTGTAGTTTCCCTCTGCAATACCCCTGATCAGATTTTCCTTAGTAATGTTTACAAAAAACTTGTTTTTGTGTGCATTCATTTTTTTGTAAGCTTCAGGATGATATTTCTGCATTTCAAAAATGATGGCAGGATTCATGGTTGTCAACATTTCCTGTAGCATATCAAAGGCCTTAAAAACCTCATGAACCGCATTGTCGCAGCTTACAGCAATGTGGCCACATTCCTGCATATCCTGCTCTATTTCCCTTTGAACAACAGCGTCTACCAGGCTATCCTTGTCTTTGAAATACTGATAAAGCGTCTTTTTACTGGCGCCCAAGTTGGAAGCGATATCGTCCATGGTGATACTCTTTAATCCATAGCGGAAAAAGAGTTCCTGGGCTTTTTCAACAATTCTTTGCTCCATAGTTAAAAATTCGGACGCAAAACTATGGAAACTATTTTCGTGACCAAAGTTTCCATTATTATTTTTATTAAATTATTGTTAAACACCGGCTGGAAGAGGATGAGCGGTAACACCCGGCAACCCTTATTGATTCACTGAACTCCTTTTCTTAGCCTATCTTGCAGGATATATGACTATCAAAGCCATTTTAAAACGTTTATTACAATACTTTTTTCAGGGACTGATTGTATTGGCCCCGATAGGTATTACTATTTGGGTAGTCATCAGCTTATTTAATGTGGTAGATAACTTACTGCCCAGTATTCTGCAAAATCTGGCTCCGGATCTGGTAAAAAGGGATGTCAATGGCAATATAATCCGAATGCCAGGTTTGGGATTTGTGGTTGTTATTGGCCTGGTTTTCCTAGTTGGTTGGCTTTCCTCCTTATTTGCTGTCAACAGAATTGTCGCTCTATTAGATACGGTTCTGGAAAAAACACCTGGTATCAAGTTTATTTATTCTTCCGTTAAAGATTTTCTGGAAGCTTTTGCGGGAAATAAGAAAAAATTCAATCAGCCTGTCCTGGTGAATGTAGACGGAGAAGACATTTGGAGAATAGGGTTTATTACCCAGGACAGCAGCAATGATTTTGGTTTACAGGATCATGTAACGGTTTATGTGCCTCATTCCTATGCTATTTCGGGTATTACTTATTTCGTTCCCAGACACAAGATTAAATCCCTTCCTAATATAGGTGCTGCCGATGCCATGAAATTTACTGTTTCCGGTGGAGTGACAGATGTAAATGACTAGCTATGACCATTGCAGTGAATGCTATTTTCTTTCAGGACGATTATTTAGAAGGGTATGGTCAATATGCCATTTCCATTTTCAGCATTTTAGTGCGCAGTCATCCCGAACATCAGTTTGTATTTATTTATGACCGTCCTCATCAAAAAGAATGGATTACCGGACCTAATGTCCGCTCAGTTACCATTGGCCCAGCAGCCAGACATGTTCCGGCATTTTTATACTGGTATAATATTAAAGCAGCATGGGAAGTAAAAAAGCAAAAAGCAGACATTTGGATTCAACCTTATGGATTTTGCAGTTTGCTTTCCGGTGTGCCACAAGTATTAGTGATTCATGATTTGGCCTACAAGCATGTACCGCAGACCATTTCATGGCATCAGCGTTTGTTTTATCAGACTTTTACCCCTCTGTTTCTGAAAAAAGCTAACAGAACGATTACGGTTTCTGAATTTTCCAAGCAGGATATTCTACAATATTATCCGAATAAAGCGAGTTCGCTTACAGTAGTAAGTGGAGCTGCCAGAGCAGGTTTCAGGCCTTTAAGCTGGGAAGAAAAAGAACAGGTTAAAGAAGCATATACAGACGGATACGAATATTTTATTTGCGTTGGTGGCATCAGTCCCCGAAAAAATATGCTCAATATTCTTAAAGCATTCTCCTTATTTAAAAAATGGCATAAAAGCAATATGAAGCTGGTTTTCGCAGGCAGGCTGGCCTGGCAATACCAGGACTTTATGGTAAAACTTAAGACCTACAAATACAGAAATGATGTGGTTTTGACCGGATATGTAACAGATGATATTCTCGCCAAATTGACTGCATCGTCTTATGCAGCCATTTATGTTTCTCATTTTGAGGGATTTGGACTGCCGATTCTCGAAGCTATGCAATCAGGGGTGCCGGTTATCACGGCCAATAATTCCAGCATGCCTGAAGTTGGCGGGGAGGCTACCTTGTATGCAGATGCCGATCAACCTGATAGCATTGCTGCCCATATGCAAACCTTGTACAAAAGCGAACATATACGCGATAAAATGGTGCATAAAGGATTAGAGAGAGCGCAGCAGTATAGCTGGGAGAAGGCTGCCAGCTTGTTTTGGAAGGAAATACTAGCTACCAAAGCAGTTTCGTCTTAGTTTTGCGGCTTTAAAATAATTGACCAATATGAAACAATCAACGATTACCGTTAATGTGAGTCTGGATGAGAATAAAGTTCCTCAGCATATCGATTGGTCTGCATCTGACAGTACCGCAGACCTTAAGCAGGACGCTAAAGCAATGATGCTGGCTTTCTGGGATGGAGCCGATAAATCTGCCCTGCGGATTGATTTATGGACTAAAGACATGATGGTGGATGAAATGGCTGATTTTTACTACCAGACTTTTATGGGTATGGCCGACACTTTTATGAGAGCAACTCAGCAACAGGAACTGGTAGACGACATGAAAGCACATGCGAAAACATTTTACAAGAAGTTTCGTGATTCACAAATCAATCAAAATAAATAATTATGAGTCTGGAAATACAAGTAATGGGCGTGATGAAAGACGCCATGAAAGCTAAAGATGAAGCTTTGCTGCGAGGGCTAAGAGCCATCAAGGCAGAAATCATTAAAGCTAAAACAGAACCAGGAGCCAATGGCCAGATTAATGAAGAGCAAGAACAAAAGCTATTACAAAAACTGGTAAAACAAAGAAGGGATTCTCTGGAAATTTACCAGCAGCAAAACCGTGCAGACCTTGCTCAGAAAGAGTTAGAGGAAATTGCTGTGATAGAGAAGTTTCTTCCGAAACAATTGAGTCAGGAAGAACTGGAAGCTGCTATATCCGCAATTATTGCTGAAACAGGAGCAACAGCTTTGGCTGATTTAGGTAAAGTGATGGGTGTAGCATCCAAACAATTGGCGGGTAAAGCAGAGGGTAAAACAATTGCTGCCACCGTAAAAGCGTTATTGAGTAAATAACCATTATGTTTTTAGATATCGTAGTGCTGGCATTGCTGGTTCTTGCAATCGTAAAAGGATTTAAACAAGGATTGGTTTTGGCAGCACTTTCATTTATAGCCATTTTTATTGGTCTGGCAGCTGCTTTAAAATGCAGTACCCTGGTTGCCGGCTGGTTAGGCAATACGGTTAATGTAGGGGCATCCTGGCTGCCGCTTCTGGCTTTTATCCTGATTATGGCAGGGGTGTTTTTCGGAGTCAAGATGCTGAGCGCAATCATTGAGCAGATGCTTGAATTGTCTATGCTGGGCTGGGCCAATAAATTGGGGGGCATTCTAATGTATACCCTGCTCTATCTGACTGTATTCAGTGTTCTGATCTTTTATACCGAAAAGATGGAATTATTGAGCCAGTCAACCATTATGTCGTCTCAAGCCTACCCGTATATTCATTTGTGGGGGCCTTTTGCTGTTGAGGGGTTGGGTATGGCCATCCCGATTTTCAAAGATTTATTCACCGATTTGACTGATTTTTTTGAAGCAATAAATAAGAATAAGGGGTGAAAATCTCTTTTATTTTGATTACTTTAGCAACAATTGCCAGGCCTTAAGAAAAACAAGCCAATGAATTACGAGTTAAAAGAAATTGATAAGTATAAGTTTATAGAAGAAGGGGAAGGAGAGACTTTGCTGCTCTTGCACGGACTATTTGGTGCCATGAGCAATTTTGCGGATTTAATTGAACATTTCAGAAAGAGCCACCGCGTGGTGGTGCCTATTTTACCATTATTCGATTTAGATATTTTTCATACCAGTGTAGGCGGATTGGAAAAATTCGTTCACAAATTCATTGAAACCAGAGGATATAACAATATTCATTTATTAGGTAATTCCCTGGGTGGACACGTTGCTTTGGTACATGTATTAAAACATCCTGAAAAAATTAAAACCCTCACACTAACAGGAAGCAGCGGTTTGTTTGAAAACGGAATGGGTGATAGTTATCCTAAGAGAGGTGACTATGAATACATCAGAAAGAAAACCGAATTAACTTTTTATGATCCTGCCATGGCTACCAAGGAACTGGTAGACGAAGTATTTGAAATCACGAATAGCAGGGTTAAGGTAATTAAAATTATAGCATTGGCTAAAAGCGCCATTCGTAACAACCTGGGTGAAGAATTGAATCAGATTAAACAGCCCACTTGTTTAATCTGGGGCAATAACGACACCATTACGCCTCCTTTTGTAGGAAAAGAATTTAACAAGTTGATTCCCAACAGTGAATTACACTTTATTGATAAATGCGGACACGCACCAATGATGGAAGTGCCTGCTGAATTCAATGTAATCCTGGAAGGCTTTTTAGGTAAACACAAAGGATAATTAAAGGTGTTGCCTGAATCATTTTGTACATTTGTACTTCAATGGTTGTATCACAAATAGTAAATACCAGTTTCCCCTCGCTGAATATTTCGGACAAGCCATCTTTTGCTTTACAGCTAATGGATGACTATGATGTACTTAATTTGCCCGTTTTAAGCGAGGATAAATTTGTAGGTCTGGTTGCAAAGGAAGATATGTTGGATGCAATGGATTCCGATGCGCATTTGTCTGACCCTGAATTACTAAAAAAGCTTTCGATTGGGCCAGAAGAAAATTTACTGGGTGCTTTAAACCTGATTGCCAACCACGAGCTTTCCATTTTACCTGTTGTGAATGCACAAATGGAATTGCTTGGAGTTATACTTGCCAAAGATTTTCTGAAAGCCATGTCAACTTTCCTAGGTAATGATGACAGGGGAGCGGTTATTGTTCTGGAAACAGAAAAAAGAAATTTTTCTTTTGGTGAGTTAAGCCGTCTGGTTGAAACCAATGATGCATATATTACTCAATTAAATACGTATACGGAAGCAGGGACAGGTCTGGTTGTTATAACCATTAAAATCAATAAGCTGGAAGTGTCTGATATCGTAGCTACATTCCAGCGATACGATTATGCAGTCAGACATTTTTATGGTGAGGAAGAATATGCCAATGAGCTGAAAGAAAATTACCAGCACCTACTGTCGTATCTGAATATGTAGTTATTAAAATCCGTTACATGAAAGTTGCCATTTATAGTCGTGGCTTAGATATAGAACAAGAAAATCCATTGTTGATTTTATTGGAAGAACTCAGCCGGCACGATATAGAAATACTGCTTTTTAATACCTTATTTGAACAGTTTAATATTCCACAGCAAATCTGTAGTAAAATCCATCAGTTCTCCGGATACGAAGACATGGATGAAACCACTGACTGTGTCATTAGTTTAGGTGGAGATGGAACCATGCTGGATACCATTACGCTAATCAGAGAAAAGAATATTCCGGTACTGGGCATTAATTTTGGCAGACTGGGTTTTCTTGCAAGTATCAGCCGGGAAGAATTATCTACGGCAGTAGATGCATTGGTGAATCACACCTATCTTATTGATAAGCGAACCCTTGTACATCTTGATTCCAATGTGCCATTGTTTCAGGATGCACCTTTTGCATTGAATGAATTTACCATTCATAAGAAAGATATTTCTCCTATGATTAAGATTCATACCTACATGAATGGAGAATTTCTGAATACCTATTGGGCAGACGGATTGATTGTTTCTACCCCAACAGGATCTACCGGTTATAATCTGAGCTGCAACGGACCCATTTTATTTCCGGACTCTTCCAGTTTGGTCATTACACCCATTTGCCCGCATAATTTGAATGTACGCTCCATCGTAATTCCGGATAATAATATTATTTCTTTTGAAGTGGAAGGAAGGGCAGATGAGTTTATTGTGGCCATGGATGCAAGAAGGGAGCTGGTGCCTAAAACTATTCAACTGGCCGTAAGAAAAGAATCATTTAACATTAGTTTGATACGTTTAAACGAAAATACTTTTCTCTCCACGCTGCGAACGAAGCTTACCTGGGGTCTTGATAAAAGAAATTAACAAATTAGATAATGAAATTTGTTGCTATTTTACAAAAGCAACAGAAGCCCGTATATCATATGTTGAAAAAGCTTTTAATCGTTTTCTCTTTTTTTTCGGCCGGAATTTCAGCGAAAGCCCAGTTAATGGAAAGCTTTTTGCATTCGGGTGAAATTGGTATTGGCGTTGGTATGGGTCATTATTTTGGCGATTTGAATCCTGAAATCAGATTCAATCGACCCAAAACTTCTTTTGGTCTTTTCTACCGAAAGCAAATCAATAATTATATCAGCGTCCGCTTATCAGGCGAATATGCCCTATTGGGATATTCTGATAGATATAGTAATAATGATGTTCAAAGAGCCAGAAACTTGAGCTTCAATTCCAATGTCTGGGAAGTAGGCATATCCGGGGATTTCAATTTTTTCCGCTTTCAGCCTGGTTTCGAAGAATTTAGCTTTACCCCATATATTGGATTGGGAATCGGAGCATTTTCCTATGACCCCTATGCTTATTTAGGCGGGCAAAAATATTTTTTACGATTATTGGGCACGGAGGGTCAGGGATCTTCCCTTTATTTAGACCGACAGTATTATAATCCGGTCGCCATCAGCATACCTTTTACTTTGGGTGCTAAATATGCTTTAAATGCCCGAACCAATGTGTTTGCCGAATTGATTTATCGTTTTACGAATACCGACTTTTTAGATGATGTAAGTGGCCAAACCTATGCTCCGGACGCTTTTTCGCCCCTTCCGGATGGTTCTCCCAGCCCTGCATTTCTGTTACAGGACCGTAGCTATGAAACCGGCGCCTCCATTGGCATGAAGGGCAGACAAAGGGGAAACAGCCTGAAAGCCGACGCTTTTGCAACCATTAAAGTGGGGATTTCCTTCAATTTACATAACTATCGCTGCCCAACTTATTAGCAAATAAGCCAGTTTTAAGGTATTTAAATCCTTAAAAACCATTGATTTTGTTAATTTTGCACACTAAATTAATCCCATGGTTAAAAAGGAAGACCTTTTGCCGCAAATTAACAAAGACCGGTTGCCTAAGCATATTGCCATCATTATGGATGGAAATGGTCGTTGGGCGGAAGAAAAAGGACAGGACCGTTTGTATGGTCATTTTCATGGGGTAGAGAGCGTTAGAGATATTGTAGAAGGTGCAGCAGAGTTAGGTGTGGGCTATCTTACCCTATATGCATTCAGCACAGAAAACTGGGACCGACCCCAACCGGAAGTTGACGGATTAATGGCATTGCTAGTTGATACCATTCGCAAAGAAGTCCCGGTGTTGAACAAAAACAATATTCGTTTGCATGTAATTGGCAATACAGACTTATTACCTGATTTTGCCAAGACTGCCCTGCAGGAAGCATTGCAGATGACAGAAAACAATACTGGCCTGAATCTTATTATGGCATTGAGTTATAGCAGCCGCTGGGAACTGGTAAATGCCGTAAAAAATATCGGGCTGGATGTTGCTAAGGGTATTATTGATCCAAAAGAAATAACTGCCGAAACTTTGCAGCATTACCTGGCAACCAGTAACTTTCCAGACCCTGAACTGATGATCAGAACCAGTGGTGAATATAGAATCAGTAACTTTTTGTTGTACCAGCTGGCTTATGCCGAACTGTATTTTACCAATACACGCTGGCCTGATTTCAGAAAAGAGAATCTATACGAAGCCATCATTGATTTTCAATCCAGGGAAAGGAGATTTGGCAAAACCGGCCATCAGGTGCAAGCCGAGACCAGTATTGCCTAGTTTATTTAACAAACAGTTTTCATTATTCGGGGTAATTTGCCCAGCTTAAAGAACCAAATTAATTGCTGCGTGTGCGGAAATTACCAACCGCCAACAGAACAAACAGAAACGGGATGCATAAAGTGTTTAAATTATCGTTGTTCGCTTTAGTTGTTTTATTATTTACTAAACCTGCCTTTGCACAACAAACTTCTGATACAACCATCCGCTCTATTGACGCTGATTTGATCAATCTTTTTAATCAAAAAACACCCAAAAAGTACAGAATCGCTGCAGTTAAAGTGGTGGGAAATAGTTTTTTTGATGAGAATCTGCTGATCTCTATAGCCAACTTGAATATTGGTGATGAAGTTACCATTCCGGGGGGCGATAATTTCTCCAAAGCCATTACCAAACTTTGGAGCCAGAACTATTTCAGTGATGTTGAAATTTACATAACCAAGCTGGAAGAAAAGGAAATTGATATAGAGATTGCAGTTACCGAACGACCCAGATTGTCAAACTTCTTTTTTAAAGGTATCCCTAAAGGACAGGCTGATGAATTGAGAGGAAAAACTGGTTTGGTTCCCAATCGTGTGGTAACAGAGAACATGAAAATTACTGCCTCCGAAGTAATCAAAAAGTTTTATGCTGAAAAAGGTTACAGGGATACCAAAGTAAAAATTGCAGAAAGAAAAGACACCACATTTGCCAACACACTTGCGTTGGATTTCTTTATTGATAAGGGCCCCAAAGTAAAAATTAACAATATTAATTTCGGAGATATTTCTATTGATGAGGTTAAGCTGAAAAAGCAACTAAAGGGGTCAAAGGAAAGATCAAGACTTACTTTATTTCCAGTTATGGATAGCGGCAGAATTGTGGTTCCCAAGAACTATACTTTTGAGGAATATCTAAAGGAAAAAGGCTATTTAACTTTCAGCAAAACAAAGCGGATATTGGATCCTTATGTGAGGATTAAATTCAGCTCTGCCAAGTTTGATGAAAAGAAATATTTAGAAGACAAGGAATCTCTTCTTGAGTTCTATAACTCTATGGGTTACAGAGATGCGGTTATAGATAAAGACACAGTATACAGTGTAGGTAACGGTAATCTGAATATTGACCTGAAGATGAATGAGGGAAGAAAGTATTATTTCGGAAATATTACCTGGAGAGGAAACACCAAATATTCTGATTCAATCCTTACTACCATTCTGGGCATTAAAAAAGGTGATATATATAACCTTGAAGTGCTGAATAAGAAATTGGGTAAGTCTTCTTCTCCGGATGGTATGGATATCAGTGGTCTTTACCAGGATGATGGATACTTGTTCTTCAGAACACAACCCATTGAAACAGCCGTTTACAACGATACCATCGATTACGAAATCCGTATTATAGAAGGTCCGCAGGCAACCATTAAGAATGTTCGTATAGCTGGTAATGATCGTACAAAAGAGTATGTTATCAGAAGAGAAATCAGAACCATACCGGGTGAAAAATTCAGTCGTCAGTTATTGATTCGTTCGGTGCGTGAACTGGCTCAGTTAAATTATTTCAATCAGGAGAAAATCACACCGAATCCGGTACCTAATCAGGAAGACGGAACGGTAGATATTAATTATAGCGTTGAAGAAAAATCAAGTGACCAGCTTGAATTGAGTGCGGGATGGGGAGGTTTGATTGGATTAACCGGAACCCTGGGAGTATCATTCAATAACTTTTCTGCGAAAAATTTATTCAAGAAAACAGCCTGGGATCCATTGCCAATGGGAGATGGACAGAAATTGAGTTTGCGTGTTCAGAGTAATGGACGTGCTTTCCGTTCTTATAACTTCTCTTTCACAGAACCCTGGTTAGGAGGCAAAAAAAGAAATGCGTTAACTGTCAGTGTTTTCAATACTAAGTTTGGTCAGACATTTGATCCGCTTACCGGTCGTTTTGATCCAAGAATTGCCAGCGAGCGATATATTTCTACCACAGGTGCAACGGCAAGTATTGCCCGTCAATTGAAGTGGCCAGATGACTATTTCTCTTTATCAATGGGTTTAAACTATACTCGATATAAATTGAGTAACTATGCCATTGATCCTACCAACTTACCTGGTTTCGACAACGGTATTGTAAATAACCTGAACTTCAGAATTGCTTTACAGCGTTCTTCCATAGACCAGCCAATGTTCCCTAAAACGGGGTCTAACTTCCTGGCTAGTTTACAAATAACGCCACCGTATTCATTAATCAACAGCAATTTTAATCCTGCAGACAATCCATATAAATGGATTGAGTACCACAAATGGCGCTTTAACGGAGAATGGTTTGTTCCATTGGGTAAACCTCACGGAGAAGACCGAAACAAACAATTCGTAATGCGTTTTGCTGCTAAGTTTGGATTTGTAGGCAGATTCAATGAAAAGTTACAGATTTCTCCTTTCGAGCGTTTCCAGGTTGGGGATGCGGGTTTGACGAATCAGTTTGCCTTACTCGGGTTCGATATTGTGGCGCACAGAGGCTATCCCGTTTACGATAACTCCAATCCACGTGTAAACCCTGATCAGCAAAGAGCCAGTCAGTACTTCACTATCTTTAATAAGTATACGATGGAATTGAGGTACCCGCTAAGCCTGAACCCAAGCAGCACCATTTTTGGTTTGGCTTTCTTTGAAGCAGCCAACGGTTGGTATTCCTTTAAAGATTACAATCCATTCCAGCTTAGAAGATCTGTGGGTCTGGGTATGCGTTTCTTTTTACCTATGTTTGGATTACTTGGATTTGATTATGGCATAGGATTGGATAGGTTTAACGGAACCAATCAGTTAAGGGATGCGGCACGCTTTACCTTTATGCTTGGATTCGAACCTGAATAACTATAAAATTACCGGTATGAAAAAAATTCTAGTCGCTTTTACAACGCTTTTATTACTGACCACTGCAGTTAGCGCCCAGCAACGCTATGCCATTATTGACACCAAGTATATTCTGAGTAAATTACCGGAATACAGAGACGCAGATAAAAAGCTGCAGCTGGTAGGGGAACAATGGCAGAAAGAAATAGATGATAAGCAGGCCATCCTCGACAAAATGTATAAAAACTACGAGGCGGAGCAGGTAATGTTAACGGAGGAGTTAAAGAAAAAACGGGAAGACGAGCTTTTCGTAAAAGAAAAAGAGATCAGAGATCTGCAAAAAAAGCGCTTTGGATACGAAGGGGATTTGTTCAAAGAGCGCCAAAAATTAGTTAAACCTATTCAGGATAAAGTATACAATGCCATCCAAAAAATAGCGGTAGCAAGGGTTTATGATTTTATCTTGGATAAAAGTGAAGGAATTACCGTTATATTTGCCGACCCCAAACTGGATAAATCCGATGAGGTTTTACGAGAGTTGGGCATTAAAAACTAGTTAATCAAAAACAAACAATAAATTTCATTACAATGAAAAAATTTCTCTTTGTGTGTGTGGCAATCGCTGCGGTTACACTTTTCTCTAACAGCGCCAGCGCTCAGGTAAAGATTGGTTATTTTGATGAGCAAGCCGCCCTTTCTTTATTCCCTGGTATTGCTAAAATTGATACCCTTTTAAATAGCTACAGATTGGATTCTTTGCAAGAAGAATACAAGTATACTTTGGCTGATTTTCAGCGCAGAGACAGCATCTTTAAGAAAGATTCCGCTACCATGCCAGCAAAAGCCAGAGAATTGGCTACCAGAGAATTGTTACAAGCCCGTTACAAATTGGTAAACTGGACTGAATATTCTCAGCAAATGGAACAAGCTAAATACGAAGAATTAGTAGACCCATATAGGCAAAAGTTGTACGCAGCTGTTCAGGAAGTTGTTGCTGAACAGAAGTATACTTTGGTTTTAAAGGCTGAAACCATTTCTCCTTATGTAAGACCAAACTTATTGGATAATATCACTATTCGCGCTGCACAAAAATTAAAGCTTCCTTTACCAAAGGAAATTGAAGATGCCTGGAAAGCTGCTTTAGGTAGCAGTAATACACCTGCTAAGCCAGCTGCCAAGCCTGCTGGTAAAGGATAGTTCTTGGATACAAACGGCAAACTGAATTATATAGCCTCTCTGATTGATTTCAGAGAGGCTTTTTGTTTTTATCTTTAGGCCCATGCAACCATCAGCACCCATTGGCGTTTTTGATAGTGGATACGGAGGATTAACCATTTTAAAAGAACTGGTGAATGCACTGCCCCAATACGATTATTTGTACTTGGGGGATAATGCCAGAGCACCTTACGGCACTCGATCCTTTGAAACGGTTTACCAATATACTTTAGAGGCAGTTGAATGGTTTTTTGAGCAGGGTTGTGAACTGGTAATCTTAGCTTGTAATACGGCATCTGCTAAAGCACTTCGAACCATACAACAAAAGAATTTAGCTGATTATGGTCCTTCCAAAAGAGTACTGGGGGTGATCAGACCCACCGCAGAAGTTATTGGTCGCTTCTCAGAATCGGGACAACTGGGGGTACTGGCCACCAAGGGAACGGTAATTAGTGAGAGTTATATTCTGGAGATTGCTCACTTTTTTCCGGAAATGTCGGTTTATCAGCAGGCCTGCCCCATGTGGGTGCCTTTGATTGAAAACGGAGAGCATGAAGGTGCAGGGGCAGATTACTTTGTAAAGGACAGCCTTGATCAGTTATTGAAGCAATCTCCTGCCATAGATACCATCTTACTGGCTTGTACCCATTATCCGCTGCTGATTCCCAAAATTTCTGCAATGCTTCCTGATCATATACAGTTAATTGCACAGGGGGAAATTGTAGCCCAAAGCCTGGTTCATTACCTGGAAAGGCATCCCGCTATGGCAGAAAAATGCTCTAAAAATGGTCAAATCAGGTTCTGCACAACCGATTCTGCCACTGATTTTGATGAAAAAGGGGCCATTTTCTTCGGAAAATCATTGAAATCGGAGCATATACTATTGGGTCATTAATCTTTTTTACTTAATTTTGCCGTCCTTTCACAAGCGGCGGTATGGTGACTGCAGCACTGAAATGAAACCATATTTTAGGGTTAGTAAAAAAAGACATCAATGAAACGTACATTCCAACCACACAAGCGTCGTCGTAAAACCGTTCACGGTTTCCGTAAGCGTATGGAGACTGCTAATGGCCGTAAAGTATTGGCAAGCCGCAGAGCGAAAGGTCGTAAGAAACTTACTGTTTCCAGCGAAAAAGGATTAAAGTAATCCCCTCTATCCTCTCTGAGGAAGCAGGATTCAATTGAATCCTGTTGGGCAAATCATATTGAGCTCCGTCTTTGTGACGGAGCTTTTTTAGTTTTGTAGAGTATGGCTATCAAAAACACTTATTCCAAACAAGAAAAATTAAAAAGCAGAAAGGCTTTGGAAGGGCTATTTGCCGGGGGTAAGTCGTTTAGCATTTTCCCGATTAAAGTATTTTACACGGTTTCGGATACACCACAGAATGAAGTACATGCCGGGGTTGGCGTGAGTTCAAGGATTTTTAAAAAGGCCAACGACCGCAACAAAGTAAAAAGATTATTGCGCGAAGTATACAGAACCCAGAAGCATCCGCTTTATGCTGCCATGGAACAAAAAACAAAGTCGTTGGATGTTTTCTTTCTCTACATTGGTAAGGAACTTCCTGTCTTTGCTGAACTAAAAGAGACCATGGAAAAAGTACTGGATAAATTGGTTCGAAAAATCAGTGAAACCGAAAGCCATGTGTAGCAGTTGTAATCCCTCAATAACTTCCGAGAAAAACCGGCAAAGCCAATTTTCTGTAACCCGTTTGCTTGGCTATGTATTGATTCCTTTTATAAAAGTATACCAATACATTATTTCTCCTGTGATGGGACCCAAATGCAGATTTATACCCACATGCTCTCAATACGGAGAGCAGGCATTGAAAAAATACGGGCTATTAAAAGGAGGATGGTTACTTGTTAAACGCCTCAGCAAATGCAGACCTGGTGGGGGTTCTGGCTGGGATCCGGTTCCTTAGGATTTTACCCTGTAAAATGAAATTGTAAAAATATCCGACTAAACTACTCAGGTGCAACTGTCAGCGCCTTGAGTTTAGTAATCATTTCTCTGATTTCCTTGATGCTGTAGAAACGATAAATCTCAGGATCTTTTCCGTCTACTTTTTCTGCAGAACGCATCTGGTGATAAGGACCCACTACCTGTGCCTGAGGATTGCTGGTTATAAATGTTGCCTGATTGGGTAATATGAAATAATTCCTGTTGGCTGCAGTTACATTTTTTCCTTCGCTTAACAATTGAAGAGAATCAATTTTTTGTACCAGGCTTTCCTGCGTGATTACTTTTTGTGCCTGAGACGCACTGGTATAGGGCTGATAACTACCGATGATGGTGTCATTCTTTACATTGATTACATACAAACCGTTTTCCTTTAACTCAACGGTAGCTTCACCTGCAGGGGTATTGAGTTTAAAACTGATATTGGCTTTATTTACGGCAACCAGTTTTTCTTCATGGCCTGCCCCGTCTTTTGCCTGAATGGTTCCGGCATTTAAATCGACTGAGGCTTCTCCCTTACTCATGATGATAATGGTTTTATCATTTCCGGCACAGGCGATTAGTAAACTGCTTACAACAAAAAAGGCAAATAGGTTTTTCATACTACTATATTTAAAAAAAATCACGCTGCAGAAACCTACAGCGTGATGTGAAAATACAAGAATTTATTTACTTGGCTGCAGCAAAACGCTCAGCTACTTTGCTCCAGTTTACTACATTCCAGAAAGCAGCTAAATAATCTGCTCTGCGGTTTTGATATTTTAGGTAGTAAGCATGTTCCCATACATCCGCGCCTAAGATTGGCGTTCCTTTTACTTCAGCAACATCCATTAAGGGGTTATCCTGGTTTGGGGTAGAGCTTACTTCAAGTTTGCCATCTTTTACAATTAACCATGCCCAGCCACTACCAAAACGAGTCATACCCGCGTTGGCAAATTTTTCCTTGAATGCATCAAATGAACCAAATGCTGCATTGATAGCATCTGCTAATTCACCTGAAGGAGTACCACCTGCATTGGGTGCAAGACTTTCCCAGAAGAAAGTATGGTTCCAATGACCACCACCATTGTTACGAACAGCCGGGCTGATGCTACCTGCGGTTTTCACTAACTCTTCCAAAGACTTTCCTTCATTAGGCGTACCAGCGATGGCTTTGTTTAAATTGTCAACATAAGCCTGGTGGTGCTTACCATGGTGAATTTGCATGGTAGTGGTGTCAATATGTGGCTCAAGCGCATCGTGCGCGTAGGGTAAAGGTGCTAATGTAAATGACATAATATTTCTGTTTAAAATGTGTATATATGAATTACAAATTTACGCGGCATTGGTTTAAATGGCTGTCAAATCAATAAATTCTTTCGCAATTCGACATAAAAATAGGTGGGGGCTCTTAAAATTAATCGCTCACTGCCGATAATTGCATTGCTCAAGGTCACACACTTCTACATTCAGCAATTATCGAATGTTCGCTTTATAATTTTAAGAGCCCCCATCAAGATTTTTTTATTGCCGAATGCTCACTTAGTGCTTTTAGTTCAAAGCGCTAAGAATCATGTCGCATGTTCTTATATTTCTCAAATAAATACTGAGCGAGCATTCGAGGATTGCATGCAGAATTAAATATCACGTTACGTGAATTCAATCCTCGGCCGCGAGTTAGGTGTTTATTTGAGAAATTTTTAGCGAATCATCGCTTAGCCCTGAAAAAAGAACGCATCAGAAATGCGCAGTCGGCTTCTAAAACGCCGGAGATCAATTCCGTCTTGGGATGAAAGGGCCACTGTTCTTTGGTGAGGTGTTTGTAACCGTTCTTTTCGTCAGAAGCGCCATAAACAATGCGTCCTATTTTACCCCAGTAGATAGCTCCGCAGCACATCAGACAGGGTTCTACTGTTACGTATAAAGTTGCTTCGGGTAAGTATTTGGCGCCTAATGAACTATAGGCAGAAGTGAGGGCCAGTATTTCTGCGTGGGCTGTTGAATCGTTCAGCAGCTCTACCTGGTTATGGGCTCTTGCAATGATTTGATTATTCATTACCACCACTGCACCCACGGGTACTTCATCCGCATCAAAAGCAAGCTGGGCTTCTTTCAATGCCTGTTGCATGAAGTACTCGTGGTTCAGGGTTTGCATTATAATTCCTTAATTTCAATATTCCGAAACCATACATTGTCTCCATGGTCCTGCAAAGCAATATGTCCGTTAAAATTTCTTCCGAATCCGGGCATGGTTTTGAACTTGCTGTTCGCAATTAAATTAAACCAGGCTTCATCTCCGTAAGTGGTTTTTACGGTAGTAACACCATTGAGTTTTAATTCCAGGGTTCCGTTTTTCGCAATGATTTCTGCCTTGTTCCATTCACCTACAGTTTTTACGGCAGTATCGGGACCTTCAATTAAATCGTATAAATCACCGGCACGGTGTTTTCTGATTTTTGCATCCGGATGTCCGCCATTGTCCAGCACCTGCATTTCAGGCCCAGTATGCCAGACAGCTTTGTATTTTGCCGGATCATTCTGTGCCCAGAAAATAATGCCGCTGTTTCCATTCTTAGAAACTTTCCATTCCAGCCGAAGATGAAAATTTTCAAATGATCTTTCGTGAATAATGTCTCCTCCTCCCAGTTTCTGTTCCTTCTTGGCCTTCGAGTCTAAGAACAATACGCCGTCTTCTACTTTCCATGCACTTCCGATGCTGTCTTTTGCATAGGTTTTCCATCCGTTGGTCGTTTTGCCATCAAACAATTTAATCCATTTCGCTTTCGCGGGATTGGGACTGGCTGACAGCGAAGCTGTTGCATTATGTTTGGAAGCAGCGGAAGGCAATAGATTCTTTTTGTTAAAAGTTGCTGTTACTAAGGCAGCTCCAATGGCAGTAACCCAAATTAAGTTATTCATGCGGATTACTTAAGTAGTAGAACATATTTTACCATGGCTTTTGCATCATCTTCACTGATTTGCGGATGCGGAGTCATTGGAACTTCTCCCCAAACACCTTTACCACCCTTAATGATTTTGCCAGCCAACATGCTGATGTTTTCCTCTGTGGCTTCATACTTGTTGGCTACTTCCTTATAAGATGGCCCGATTAATTTATCGTTCACTTTATGACAGGTTAAGCAATCTGATTTACCAACCAGCTCCAATCCCTTCGTATAGTCAGGATTGCTGCTAAGGTCCGCTACAGGAGCTGCTGCTGCAGGTTCTTCTGTTTTTTCTTCTTTCTTTTCTTCACTGCCGCCGCAAGCCGCAGCTACTAATCCAGTAATGGCAAATAGCACTAAGTACTTTTTCATAATCGTTCGTTTTAATGATGAAACGCTACTTCTAAATAGCGTGGTTAAAGTTAGTTGATACCCAATATTCTTTTATTAAAATTTTCATCGGATCCGGTTCCGGCAAAATCATCAAAGGTTTTATTGGTTACCCGTATAATATGTTGTTGAATAAACGGAGCGCCTTCTGCGGCACCGGTCTCAGGATGCTTCAATGCGCACTCCCATTCCATCACCGCCCAACCCGTATAATTGTACTGTGCCAGTTTGCTGAAAATGGTTTTGAAATCTACCTGTCCGTCTCCCAGCGATCTGAATCTTCCTGCTCTTTCTACCCAACCCTGGTAGCCGCCATAAACACCTTGTTTTCCTGTTGGATTAAACTCGGCATCTTTTACATGGAACATTTTAATGCGCTCATGGTAATGGTCTATATAGGCTTTGTAGTCCAGGCATTGCAATACAAAGTGAGAGGGATCGTACAATAAACATGCACGTGGATGGTTGTTTACTTTTTCCAAAAACATTTCATAAGTAATGCCATCGTGCAAATCTTCTCCCGGATGAATTTCATAGCATAGGTCAACTCCATTGGCATCAAACTCATTTAAGATGGGCATCCATCTCTTAGCCAGTTCAGTAAAGCCAGTCTCTACCAATCCAGCAGGTCTTTGTGGCCACGGGTAAACGGTTTGCCACAACAAAGCCCCACTGAAAGTGGCGTGGGCATTGAGTCCCAGGTTTTGGGAAGCTTTCGCCGCATACTTTAATTGTTGTACCGCCCATTCTGTTCTTGCCTTTGGATTCCCTCTTAATGCTTCGGGAGCAAAGCCATCAAATAAGGCATCATATGCGGGGTTTACTGCTACCAGCTGTCCCTGCAAGTGCGTAGACAATTCAGTGATCTCTAATCCGGCGGCAGTTACAATCCCCCTGATTTCATCTGCATAGGTTTTGCTTTCTGCTGCTTTTTGTAAATCAATACAACGGGCATCCCAGGAAGGAATCTGCACTCCTTTGAAACCCAATGATGCTGCCCATTGGCAAATAGACGCCAATGAATTAAACGGGGCATTATCGCCCATGAATTGCGCCAGGAAAATGCCTGGTCCTTTAATATTGGTCATGAATTATATTTTATGTTCGGTCCATTTTACATCTGAGTTGGCAGAGGCTACTACATTGTTAATAAATGCCATGCCTCTTATGCCATCTTCTACTCCCGGAAAATCCAGTTGTTCTTTGTTTGGGGTACGTCCTTCAATTTTAGCCTGCACGGTTGCCGCAAAGTTTTTGTAGATATTGGCAAATGCTTCCAGGTAGCCTTCCGGGTGTCCGCCGGGGGTTCTGCAATTGCTGGTAGCAAAACTGGACAAGCGATCCGTGTAATTGGCTCCGGCACGCAATATCTGCATGGGCGCTTCCAGCCATTTAACAATCAGGGTATTGGGTTCCATCTGTGCCCATTCCATTCCGCCCTTTTCGCCGTATACTCTTATTTTAAGTGCGTTTTCTTCGCCTGCTGCTACCTGTGATGCCATCAATACACCAGAGGCGCCATTATTGAAGTGCAACAAAACAGCGCCGTCATCATCCAGCATTCTTCCCTCTACTTTAGTGTTCAGATCTGCACAAATTTTACTGATCTGTGCACCGGTTACGTATTCAGCAAGGTGCGCTGCGTGGGTACCAATATCTCCCATGCTTCCGCTTTTTCCCGATTTTTTGGGATCGGTTCTCCAGGCTGCCTGTGCATTACCTTCTCTCTCGCTTAGTTTACTCAACCATCCCTGCGGATACTCCACCCATACTTTTCTGATTTTACCCAATGCGCCATCGGCTACCATTGCCCTTGCCTGTTTTACCATTGGATAACCGGAATAGGTATGTGTTAAACATAGGGTAAGTCCTGTTTCTTCTACTTTGGCTTTTAATTGCTTGGCTTCATCCAGCGTAAACGTGATGGGCTTTTCTATTACTACATGAAAACCATGCTCCAATGCCATCATGGCCGGTGCAAAGTGGGCGAAGTTGGGTGTAACGATGGTTACAAAATCCATTCGTTTGTCTGCTGGCAAAGCCGCTTCCTTGGTAATCATTTCGTCATAAGTCATATAAATGCGATCATGCGGCAGGAACAACATTTCCCCGGATTCCTGCGCAATAGTTGGGTTAATGCTTAATGCACCGCATACCAGTTCTATTTGTCCATCCATATTGGCTGCTAAACGGTGGATTGCTCCAATAAAAGCATCTTTACCTCCGCCAATCATTCCCATTCTTAATTTTCTGGCCATAATTATATTTTTTGATTTTTGTTTGGATAAGCGCCCCTAATTTAATCATAATCGCCGATTATATTCATTTAATAAACAGGAATCATTCTTGTTATTTGTTAACCGAATCAAAGACCTTCTTGAACATTTTATACATTTCATGGAAGTTTACTGCAAACAAATAATTATATTAGGGTTCTGAATGCTGTATGAAAAAATCTTCCAATAGGCGATCTGCCATCAAAAACATCATCACCGGATCGGTTGCAGTTGCATCGGCCCCGCTTATGCCAACTTTGGCGTCTTGCGCAACAGGTTCAAATACAATGAAAGGAAATATAAATCATTCGGTTTGTCGCTGGTGTTTTGATGGGTTGTCTGTGGATGAATTATGTGTTGAAGCAAAAAAAATTGGCATTACAGGTATTGATTTAGTGGGGCCGAAAGACTGGTCAACTTTAAAAAAGCACGGTATGGTTTCTACCATGTGTAATGGCGCAGAAATTAGTCTGGTAAAGGGATGGAACGATCCGCAGTATCATGCAACATTAATTAAAAATTATACAGAACATATTAACCTGGTAGCAGATGCAGGGTATAAAAACCTGATTTGCTTTAGCGGTAACCGTAACGGAATGGATGATGCAACCGGATTAAAGAATGCGGCGGAAGGTTTAAAAAAAATTATGCCACTTGCAGAGAAAAGAAGGGTTACCATTATCATGGAATTGCTGAACAGTAAAGTTGACCACAAAGATTATATGTGCGATAAAACCGCCTGGGGTGTGGAGCTTTGCAAAATGATTGGTTCAGAGAATTTCAAATTACTCTACGATATCTATCATATGCAGATAGACGAAGGTGATGTAATCAGAACCATCCGTAACAATGCTGCCTATATTGGTCATTACCATACTGCGGGAGTGCCTGGCCGTAATGAAATAGATGAATCTCAGGAATTGTATTATCCTGCCATCATGAAAGCCATTTTGGAAACGGGCTTTAAAGGATATGTTGCCCAGGAATTCATTCCAGTTGCAAAAGACAAACTGGGTTCATTGAAAAAGGCAATTGAAATCTGTAATATTTAATATCTATTTTTTAAACCATCAAAGCTTAAACATCTAACATGGCTGAACAAAATTTCGACGCGATTGTGATTGGCTCTGGCATCAGCGGCGGCTGGGCTGCAAAAGAGCTTACTGAGAAAGGCTTGAAAGTATTGATGCTCGAAAGAGGTCGCAATATTGAGCACGTAAAAGATTACGTGAATGCCAATAAGGAAGCCTGGGATTACCCGCACCACGGAAGAAAAACACAGGAAATGATTGCGCAGAATCCTGTACTCGACCGCGACTATCCATTGAATGAACAGACTTATGGTATGTGGGTGAATGATAAGGAAAGCCCTTATGTGGAAGTAAAGCGTTACGATTGGTTCAGAGGCTATCATGTGGGCGGACGCTCATTGTTATGGGGACGTCAAAGCTACCGCTGGAGCGATCTGGATTTTGAAGCCAATGCTAAAGATGGTATTGCTATAGACTGGCCTGTTAGATATAAAGAAATTGAGCCCTGGTACGATTATGTTGAGCGTTTCGCGGGTATCAGCGGAAACAGAGATGGTTTGTCTGTGTTACCAGACGGGCAGTTTTTGCCACCGATGGAAATGACCTGTGTAGAAAAGGATGTGGCTAAGCGCTTACAAGAATATTACAAAGGCCAGCGTGCCATGATTATTGGCCGTACAGCCAACCTGACTAAGGAGCACGAAGGAAGATCTTCTTGTCAGTTCCGTAATAAGTGCTGGTTAGGTTGTCCATTTGGTGCTTACTTTAGCACACAGAGTTCCACTTTGCCTGCGGCGATGAAAACCGGTAACCTTACATTAAGACCCTGGAGCATCGTAACCAAGATTTTATATGATAAGGATTCCAAACGTGCAACCGGTGTTGAAGTATTGGATGCCGAAACCAATAAGACCTACGAGTACAAAGCCAAAATTATTTTCTTGAATGCTTCTACTTTAAACTCTGCCTGGATTCTGATGAATTCTGCAACCGATGTTTGGGAAGGTGGATTGGGAAGCAGCAGCGGGGAGTTGGGTCACAATATCATGGACCACCATCTTGGTGTAGGTGCGGGTGGACGCGTAGAAGGTTACGAAGACAAATACACTTTTGGAAGAAGAGCAAACGGAATTTATATTCCACGTTACCAGAACATAGGAAATGATAAGCGTGACTACCTGAGAGGTTTTGGTTATCAGGGCGGTGGAAACCGTGGAGGATGGGGCAGCAATGTAGCTGAAGCTACCATTGGTGCTGCATTTAAGGAAGCAATTTCAGAACCAGGTGGCTGGTCAATGGGTATTATGGGCTTTGGTGAAGTATTGCCAGACCATAAAAACTTTGTTACCCTTGATAAAACAGTAAAAGACAAGTGGGGCTTGAGTGTCTTGAAAATTGACGCAGAGTTAAAAGAGAACGAACTCAAAATGCGTAAGGATATGCAGGCAGATGCCATTGAAATGTTAACCAATGCAGGCGTAAAAGATGTACGTGGTTACGATGCCAATGGTGTATTGGGTAGAGGTATCCATGAAATGGGTTCTGCCAGAATGGGCGCAGATCCTAAGACATCTGTAGTTAACAAGCACAATCAAATCTGGGATGCTCCAAACGTGTTCGTTACCGATGGTTCATTCATGACATCTTCTGCTTGTGTAAACCCTTCTTTAACTTATATGGCATTCACTGCAAGAGCAGCTGATTTTGCAGTTAGCGAATTGAAAAAAGGAAATTTATAAACTCATTAAACGCATTATACCATGATGAATAGAAGAGAAGCATTATCCAGTGTTGCGCTGTTATTGGGCGGAACCATTTTAGGCTCTCAGGCATTTTTGTCTGGTTGTAAATCAACAGCAGGAGATGCAGTTGCTTTTACCCCTGAAGACATTGCCTTTTTAAATGAAGTTGCTGAAACCATACTTCCTAAAACTGATACTCCCGGAGCGAAAGAAGCGAACGTGGGTGAGTTTATGACAGTAATTGTAAAAGATTGCTATAAGCCGGAAGAAGCAAAGGTTTTCATGGAAGGTATGGCAGCATTGCAGTTTAAAGATGCCAAAGCAAAAATCGGTAAATCCTTTATGGAAGCGAGTCCTGAAGAACGCACCAAATTGCTAACCGAATTGGATGCTGAGGCAAAAGCATTCCAGGAAAAGAAAAAGCCGGAAGAGCTTCCGCATTATTTCAGAATGATGAAAGAACTTACCCTGTGGGGCTTCTTTACTTCTGAAGTAGGTGCTACAAAAGTATTGCGCTATGTAGCAGTGCCTGGTAGATTTGAAGGATGCACTGAATACAAAAAAGGAGAGAAAGCCTGGGCTACCTAATGGGTTAACCAAACCACCACTTTTGAATTTATTTTGCAAACGCCTTCAATTAAAAAGTATGAGTAACAATAGAAGAGATTTCTTAAAAACGGCGGGTTTTGCGGCAGCAGCCATGAGTATACCTTTTGCCAGTAAAGCCAATTTTCTTTCCAGCTTCGGTGAAGCCAAAAAATTATCTGCATTTGGTTTGCAGTTATGGACGGTGAAAGAAGATATGATGAAGGATGCCAAAGGCACGCTGGCAAAACTATCTTCTTATGGATATAAGCAGATTGAAAGTTTTGAAGGTCCAAAAGGATTTTTCTGGGGTTTGAAAAATACAGAGTTTAAGAAGTATATGGACGACCTTGGAATGAACCTGATTTCTTCGCACTGCAACAATACCGTTGACTTTGAACGCAAAGCTGCTGAAGCGGCCGAAGTGGGTATGAAGTATTTGATTTGTGCTTACAAAGGGCCACAGAAATCCATTGACAATTTTAAACGTTTTAACGACGAGTTTAATAAGTGTGGTGAGATTTGTAAGAAAAACGGAATTCGTTTTGCTTACCATAACCATGATTATTCTTTCAAAGTATTAGACGGATTCGTTCCCCAAACGGTTATGATGGAAGGAACTGATGAAGGTCTGGTTGATTTTGAAATGGATATTTACTGGGTAGTCGCAGCCAATGAAGATCCGGTTGCCTGGGCTAAAAAATATCCGAATCGTTTTAGACTATGTCATGTAAAAGACCAGATTAAAACTGCAAAGGGTATTGAGTCTTGCCAGATTGGAAAGGGAAATATTGACTTCAAAAAAATCCTTGGCCAGATGCGACAATACGGAATGAAGCACCATATTGTTGAACAGGAAGCGTTTACTGGTTCCAATCCTTTGGAAAGTGCAGAGAAGAATGCAGCTTATATGAAAGATTTTTCAATTTAATTTTCTTTAGGAATTTTACAATAAAAAACCCAGTGCCGATTTTGCACTGGGTTTTGTTTTATCCGATGACTTAAATTCTTTTTGATTAGAAAGTTCTGTATTCCTTTCTTACAAATTGGTTGGCTTCGTCAAAGTTGGTAATCTTCATATTTGGACCATCCCAAAGTAACTTGATATTTCTACCAGGATAAGATACCCTGCCGCCGACTTTCTTCTGAATGTCGAAGCTTCTGATTGCCAGGTTACCCATTAAAACACTCTCTGTTAAAGGACCAGCAATATCAAAGTTAGAGCTGAGTTCTTTTGCCTGAGCGGAACCATATCCTGCAATTGCTGCTTCCACCCATGCTGCATAGTGTCCGTTGTCGCCTTTGGGTACACGCTTGATGGTTTGAGGTACGTTATCGTATTCCTTGCTCTTGGAAGTTGGTAATAAGTTAGGTAATGCGCCATAAGTACCACAAATCATTTTACCCTTGGTTCCTTCAAAAATGGCTCCGTTGCCACCATCACCCATCATTTCATTCGGTCCTAATTCTTCCGGACGAGCAGGTTGAATACCGCCATCCATCCAATGTAGTTTTACATCTGGCTTACCGTCTTTTCCTTTAAAGGTTAAAATGATATGAGAAGCAGTTGGACAACTCTCAGGATAATATGCACGGGTCCATGGTTGCAGGTAACGAGTTGCCACACTACACTCTGCAGATACAGGATATCCCAATCCCAGTACGGCAAATGCAGGCGCCATGATATGGCAAGCCATATCACCTAAAGCACCGGTACCATAATCCCACCAGCCTCTCCAGTTAAATGGCAATAAGCCATCTACATAATCCTTAGCAGGTGCAACCCCTTGCCATAAGTTCCAGTCCAAACCTTCAGGCACAGTTCCTTTAGTAGTTGGCCAGCCAATTCCTTGTGGCCAAACCGGACGATCTGTATAGCAGTAAATAGTGTGCACATCGCCAATTAATCCTGCATTGTACCAATCAATTAGTTTTCTTACCCCATCACCACTGGCACCCTGGTTGCCCATTTGTGTTACCACCTGATATTTGTGAGCTGCTTCAGTTAGTTCTCTCGCTTCAGAAATATTATGAGATAAAGGTTTTTGAATGTATACATGCTTTTTCAATTGCATGGCTGCAAGGCCCTGAATGGCATGCATATGGTCGGGTGTTGATACAGAAACTGCATCAATATATTTGTGCTCTTTGTCGAGCATTTCTCTATAATCCTTGTAGTACTTGGCTTTCGGAAAACGCTCTCTGCTTTTCTTAGACTGTCTGTCATCAACGTCGCATAAAAAAGCAATATCGGCTTTGCCACTATTGTAGAAGCTCCATATGTCGCCTTCTCCCTTTCCCCCAACACCAATACCTGCAATCTGGAGTTTATCACTGGGGGCAATAAAACCTCGTCCTAACACATGACGTGGTACAATATAAAACCCTGCTGCTGCAAGGCTGGCATTCCTTAAAAAGGAACGTCTGGAATTGGTTTGAGCTGATTGTTTTTCTGTGTTTTCTTTCTTTTTCATATGGAGCAATTGTAAGCTATGAATATACTGAAATTTATAAAACAAGTGTATGAAAATTGATGTTTGGATGCCACCTGTGCTAACCCTTTAATTTGCGTAACTTGTTCTTCTAAATTTTCTACGAATGCAAGCCCTTATTGAACAACTGCAACAACAAAGAAGGTTTTTTGAATCAGGTGCCACCAGGCCTTATGCTTATCGGAAACAGCAGTTGCTGTATTTGAAAAAAGCAGTGGAAGAACACGAAGAAGAAATTTATGATGCCTTATATAAAGACCTGCATAAAAGCAAAGAAGAAACCTGGGTTACAGAGAATGGTTTTTTTCTGACTGAGTTAAAAGAAACATTGAAACACTTGTCTTCATGGATGGAAGCGGAACCCGTTACCACCAATTTGCTGAATCTTCCTTCCAGTTCTTCTATTCTTCGAGAGCCGCTTGGTGTTGTGCTGGTGATTGGTCCCTGGAATTATCCCTTCCAGTTGTTGTTTACGCCATTGATGGGAGCCATTGCTGCAGGCAATACAGTGGTTTTGAAACCCAGCGAGTTTGCTCCCGCAACAGAAGCGGTGATGGAAAAAATTGTACAGGCTGTTTTTCCTCCGGAGCAGGTTCTTTATGTAAAAGGTGATGGAGCAACTGTGATTCCTGCCATGATGAATCAGTTTGTATTTGATCATGTTTTTTATACAGGCAGCACTTCGGTAGGAAAAATAATTTACAAGATGGCGGCAGAAAATCTGGTGCCTGTTACGCTGGAATTAGGTGGTAAAAGTCCTTGTGTAGTGGAGGCAGATGCCAATATTTCTGTTGCTGCAAAGCGCATTGCCATGCCAAAGTTTTCCAATGCTGGTCAAATGTGCGTAGCCCCTGATTATGTTTTGGTGCATGAGTCTAAGCGTGTTCAGTTGATTGAAGCACTTAAAAAATACATACCTCAGTTTTATGGAGCCAATGCGGCTGATTCTGATGCGTATGGCAGGATCATTAATCAGAAACAATTCAAACGAATTATTTCCTATTTATCTGATGGAACAGTTGTGTATGGAGGTAAATACGATGAAGCTAATTTATATATAGAACCGACGCTGCTGGACGGGGTTTCTATAGATTCCAATATTATGCGAGATGAAATATTCGGACCCGTATTACCTATTCTTACTTTCTCTACGCTGGAAGAAGCCAAAGCGATTATCAACAGGAATCCCAATCCGCTTGCCTTCTATGTTTTCACAGGTAGTTCAGAGAAAGAAAAAGTCTGGTTAGAAGCCATTCCATCCGGAGGTGCCTGTGTAAATACGGCCAGTCTGCATTTAACCAATCCCAATCTGCCTTTTGGCGGAAGAGGATTCAGCGGTACAGGTGCTTATCATGGAAAACAAAGTTTTGATACATTCAGTCATAAAAAATCGGTAATGAAAACTCCTACCTGGTTTGATCCTACACTGAAGTATCCTCCATTTACCGGTAAGCTCAAATTATTGAAGTGGTTAATTGGATAACCCCTGAACTTTTTACCTACCAAAAGCGTATATGAGAAAACTAATTTTGTTGGCTGTAGTATTTGGTGCTGCAGCTTTACTGATAAAAGAACCCGATATGACCTGGAGACAATCAATCATGAAAAGGGTTTACCCTGTTATTATGTTTTTGGGTAAGCTGACCGGAAAGTCAAGCAAGACAATGCTGGTTAATGAAAAAGCCATTAAACCCCGTGAAAATTTCTATGAATTGTCTGCCATAAAAAACAACGGAGATACGCTGCAGTTCAGCGAATTAAGAGGTAAGAAGGTTTTGTTGGTTAATAC
>JBDLUU010000024.1:0-8981 GCA_039805185.1 Bacteroidota bacterium | reverse complement strand
TAGGTTTACCGTTTTTACTAAAATTCCATACCAAAGTGAATAGCGCATAACGCTGAATCGTCTGATTGGTGCTCTCTGTAATAAAGTTGCTGGAAGCATTTCTGTTGATGCCTAAATTCTGGTTGAAAATATCATTCACATAGATCTTGGCTTCCCACTGATCGTTTTTCGAAATTACTTTACGGATGGTTGTATTCACCAGATATACATTTCGCTGGTCAGCAAATACCTGTGTCTTTTGATAGATATTGGCTTCAATACCCAGATCAATATAGGTTTTGATTTTCTTGAATTTCAGTTGTAGGTTGCCATAGGCATTATAAGTCCAGAATTTGGTAGCTACATCGGGTCGGATAGAAGTAACAGAATTGTTGTAGTTGGCGCTACCATTGAACCAGAAGTTGATGGCTTTGTCTCCCCAATATCCTGCATTGATGCTGTACTGCATGGCTTTGTTCTTGGTAATATTGTCTACTCCATTCACCCGATTCGCATTCTGACTGATTCTGGGGCTGATATCGAAATTGATGTTTAAGGATGGGATGATTTCAAATCCATATCCAACTCTTGCACTTAAATTATAGTTGCCATCCACATTAATAGCCTGATTAATCCTTCTACCGGCACTGTCTACAAAACTGGCATTGGAAATGGCATTGTCGGTTCTGTTATAGTTGATATTAAAGCTGATGCTTCTGCTTTTGAGCACTTTGTAATCAGAAGCGCCCATGCTAAATCTATGATTGAAGGACTGTCTCAGATTCGGATTTCCGATGGTCAGGTTCAATGGGTCAATATTGTCAATGATCGGTTGAATCTGCGCAAGCGTTGGATTCTGGGTTGAACCATTGTAATTAAAGTAGAATCTTCTTTGTTGTTTGGGATTGTAATTCAAACTAACGGCAGGAATAAAGTTGTTGAAAATGACGTTGCGATCAGAATTCTTAAACAGGTCTTTCAAGCGGTAGTTTACTTGTCCGATTCCGGATCCGAAAGAAAAGTTCAGTTTCTTTACTGCATACCGGAAACTAAGATTTCCTGTATGACCAGTGGTATTAAAAATGAAATGGTTACTGAGTGTATCCACTAAATTCTCGTATTTGTTGTTGGCAGTGTTTTTGGCGAATGTATTTCTTTCCGCATCGTTTCTGCTCAAATTCAAACGGTAATTGAAAATCAGGAAGGTATTCTTCCACATGGGTTCTGTATAGTTGAACGTTGAATTGATGGTAGTCATCAATTGTTTGTTTATTTTCTGCTGGTCTAATAAATCCCTTCTGACGATATTACCCAAAGGGTCAAAGAACTGGTTGTCTGCTGTTAAGAAACCATTGTCTGCCCGGTCGTTGTAGTTGATATCGTTACTCAAGGATAAGCTTCTTCCTGTTTTCTTAAAACGCTTGCGATAAAGAATGGTCGCATTCAGGGTTTTGTTTTCATCTTCAACTGAAGTTCTTCTATTACTTTGGTTTAGTAAGATACTATCACTGTTAATGGTCCTTCCAAAATAATCGGAAACGCTGTTGCCATTTACCACAGAACCTTTGGCTGTTATTTTTAGAGAACTGCTAGAATCAATCTGCCATTCATAAATACTGGTTAGTTTGTTTCTTCTTTTACTGCTCACCTGATCCTGAATACTGGTGCTAATTAAATCAGCTCCTGGTAAGATATTCTGTGTTTTATTGGTATTGATGCCCCTTACATCCAGTTGATTGAACTGGTAGGTATTGTTGGAATTGTGTTTGTCCTGGTTCCATTTGTTGCTGAAATGCAAACCTCCTGTTGTAGAAGTAGGAAAGCCCCGTCCCCAGCTGAATTCATCGCCGGAAGAAAATATCATCATACCTCCATCTTCTGTAAATTCCGATGTGGTATTAGCGTCGCCACCATAATTTCGGTTCTCATCCCAATTTAAAGCCTCGTATTTGGTATTGTCTGTAGTGAGGTAACCCGAAATTTTTCTTTTTCCTTTAAAGGCATTGGCCAGGGCTTTACCAGTTGCATATTTATTAAAGTCTCCACCTCCTTCCAGTTTGCCAAAGTATCCTTTCTTCTTGTCTTCTTTTAAAGTAAGGTTCAGGGTTTTAATTTTCTGACCATCATCAATGCCTGTAAACACGGCCTGGTCGCTTTTTTTATCAAAGGATTGTACTTTGTCTACCGCATCGGCTCTCAGGTTCTTGGTAACTACGGCAGGGTCATCACTGAAAAACTCTTCCCCATCTACCAAAACCTTTTGTACTCTTTCTCCCTGAGCAGTAATTTCTCCCTTGCTGTTTACCTGTATGCCCGGTAATTTACGAAGCAGTTCCTGTACATCTGCATTGGGGCTAACCCTAAAACTATCGGCCCTGTATTCAGTAGTGTCTCCTTTTACCCGGATTGCACTAACAGTTTGTCTTACGATTACTTCCTGCAACAGCGTGGCCTTGGTGATTACAGGTACTTTGCCTAAGTCGGTTGCCAATCCCCCCGTAACAGAAATCTGGTCTACATAATCTGCGTAAGTAGGATAGGAGACCATTACAATGTATTTACCCGCAGCAAGATTGGATAAATTAAATTGTCCCTCTTTGGTTGTACGTGTATACTTTACCAGAACAGAGTCTTTTGCTCTTAATACAGCAACCACTGCATTGGATAAGTTTTGTTTATTCAGGGTATCTGTAACCGTACCTTTTAGCGATCCGGTTTCCTGAGAAAACCCATTGGAGATGGTAGCAAATAATAATAATGCTACCAATGTTAGTTTGGTCATAAATGCAGTTAATTCGTCTTTAGATGAATTTTGTTGTAAATTCCATAAAACTCATGATAGAAATTTCCCATTCATCACATATTTCTGTTAATTAATTTTATCATATGTCTGGTTCAACAAAATCAACTAAAAGAACAACGCCTGGTAAGAAAGTTGTAAAAGAAGCCTCAAAGAAATTTGAAGAGACGCATTTTGTTGATACACAGCAAGCTGTCTGGAACTATTCCTTATTTGCAGAGGCAGATATCCGGAATTTTCAAAACGGAACTCATTACCAGCTCTATAAGTATTTTGGAAACAAGCAAATAGAAGTGCTGGGTGAGAAGGGGACTTATTTTGCTGTATGGGCCCCCAATGCCACTTTTATTTCTGTAACCGGCTACTTTAATAACTGGGATAAAACCAGTCATCCTTTAAAAGTAAGACTGGATAATTCCGGTATCTGGGAAGGTTTTATTCCTGGGATACAGGCAGGCGAAGCATATAAATATCATATACATGGGTTCAACGGAATAAAATTAGACAAGGGGGATCCTTTTGCGCATTTCTGGGAGAAAAGACCTTTTACCGCTTCCATCACCTGGCAAACGGATTATGAATGGAAGGATCAGGAATGGATGAAGCATCGTAAAAAACACAATTCGCTCAAGAATCCTTACAGTGTATATGAAGTGCACCTAGCCAGTTGGATGCGTCCGGACAAAAGTGACGAAGAATCTTACAATACTTATGAGCAGATTGCAGAGCGATTGGTTCCTTATGTAAAGGAAATGGGATTTACGCATGTTGAGTTTATGCCTGTGATGGAGCATCCTTTCGATGGAAGCTGGGGTTATCAGGGCACAGGCTATTTTGCACCTACTTCGCGATTTGGATCCCCGCAGGGGTATGCTTATCTGGTAGATGCTTTTCATCAGGCGGGTATTGGTGTAATTTTAGATTGGGTGCCTTCGCACTTTCCATACGATGCACATGGCTTGTTCATGTTCGATGGAACGCATACCTATGAGTATGCAGATATGCGCAAAGGCTATCATCCGGATTGGAACTCTTATATATTTAATTATAAGCGCGGTGAAGTAAAATCATTTTTAATTAGTAGTGCACGATTCTGGTGCGATTGTTTTCATACGGATGGATTAAGGGTTGATGCGGTGAGTTCCATGCTGCGCCTGGATTATAGCCGTAGTGAAGGCCAGTGGGAACCGAATGAATACGGAGGTAATGGTAACCTTGAAGCCATTGCTTTTATCAAAGATTTAAATGAAACCCTTTACAGAGATTTTCCGGATATTCAGACTATTGCGGAAGAAGCAACCGACTGGCCAAAAATCAGTAAGCCTACTTTTGAAGGTGGGCTTGGATTTGGTATGAAGTGGATGATGGGATGGATGCATGATACCCTTGACTACTTTAAAATGGATCCTATTTTCCGGCAGTTCCATCAGGATAAATTTTCTTTCAGCATGATGTATTTCTATGATGAGAATTTCATGCTGCCCCTCAGCCATGATGAAGTAGTACATGGCAAGAGTCCGATGATTTATAAAATGCCAGGTGATGAATGGCAGAAGTTTGCCAATCTTCGTATACTCTATACCTATATGTTTACACACCCCGGAGCCAAGCTATTGTTTATGGGGAATGAATTTGGTGCTACCAATGAATGGAATTATAAATCGGAATTGCAGTGGGAATTGTTGCAGCATGTAAGTCATGGCGGCATGAAATATTGTGTGCAGCAATTGAATCAATTGTACAAATCAGAACCCGCCTTGTATGAAAAGCAATTTGAACCGGGTGGTTTTGAATGGGTGGATCTGAACCACCGCAGTGATTCGGTGATGGTATATAAGCGAAAAGGTAAGAAAGAGAAAGACGATGTGCTGGTGATATTAAATGTGACTCCTGTAGTTCGACACGACTGGGAAATTTATGTTCATGGTAAAGGAAAGTGGACCGAAATATTCAATAGCGATAGCAAGGAATTCTGGGGAACAGGCGACGTGTTTAATCCCTCCATACAAAGTAAACTGGTAGACAAGCCTTCCAAGTGTTATCAGCTGAAAGTGCATTTACCGGCATTAGGAGCTGTTGTACTGCGATAAGGAATGATGAACGGTAGTAACTTTTTTTCCGGGCGTTCGTTTCATAGAAAAATCGTTTATGAAAAAAATACTATTCTTATTGTCACTCACCTTTGCAGGTTTGGCGGTAATGGCACAAAAAACAGTAAATGAACCCCATGTTGAAAAAAGAAGCATAAAGTCTTTTCACGCGGTTGATGTTTCTTCTGGTATCAAATTGATTTTAACGCAGGGCGATAAAGAAGAGCTGGCTGTTGCGGCAGGTGATCCTGCTTATCTTGAATATATTGAAACTACCGTGAAAGATGGGGTATTGAAAATTACCCGTAACCAGGATTGGCAGTTCTGGAAACAATGGAAGAACTGGAAAGTGACGGTTTATCTTTCATTCAAAGATCTGGATAAAATCAATGCCAGTAGTGGCGCACTCGTTTCTGGTACAAACCTTGACTTCGATAAATTAATTGTTCGCATGAGCAGCGGTGCGCTTGCGGAACTAGCAGGCAAAGCGGATGATATCAGTGTTGATGCCAGCAGCGGCGCCATGTTCAAAGGCTATGATTTGTCTGCTAAAACCTGTGATGCTGAAAGCTCCAGTGGTGGCTCTGTACAGGTGCAAGTGTCCAAAGAAATTATTGCCCGTGCCAGCAGTGGCGGATCCATTCGTTACAAAGGCGAAGGCAATATCAGAGATATAAAAGTAGGAAGTGGGGGATCGGTGAAGAGACTGTAATGTCTTTATAAAGGGAGCTGTATGCAGAATGTAGTTCCCTTTCCAATTTCACTATGTTGAACAAATAAGTCTCCCTTGTGGTATTGTTCAATGATGCGTTTGCTCAAAGACAAGCCAATGCCCCAGCCTCTTTTCTTAGTGGAGAATCCCGGTTGAAAAACTTTTTTCCATTGGTTATGCGGAATGCCTTTGCCACTGTCTTTTACACAAATCTCTAATTGTTTGTTGTCCTGTGTCATGTCAATTTTAATGCTGCCTTTTCCATCCATGGCATCCAGTGCATTCTTTAATAAATTTTCTAGGACCCAATCAAATAAAGTAGCGGAGAGCAGACATTCTGTGTTTATCGCATTTCCCCCATTCAGTTGAAACTGTACCTGATCGCTACTTCTTTTTTTCATATAGTCTATTACCAATTGCACCCTTTCATAAGGGTTGCACAATTCTGTTTTAGGAGTGCTGCCTATTTTGCCAAAACGATCTGTAATGAGTTGTAAGCGATTTACATCTTTGGCTATTTCTGCCGCGATGGATTGGCTGTCTTCTTTTTCTTTTAATATTTCCAGCCATCCTTCCAGGCTACTAACAGGCGTACCCAATTGATGTGCCGTTTCCTTGGCTATAGATGCCCATAATTGATTCTGTCCGCTTTTATGACGGGTTCTTAAAGAGTAAATTACAATCCATACAAACATGATGACCAGCATCAATTGTACAATTGGATACCATTGGGCTTCTCTGAATAGTTTACTCTGTCCGTAATAGTAACGGATGCTGGTACTATCTGCTGCTTTTAGTTTTACTTCTATGGGTGTTTTGCTGTAGCGTTTAACAACAGCTAATTGTTTCTGTAAATATTGTGGGTCTTCTTTAACTGCAGTAGAATCAAGGTTTATATAGTTACCGGTGGGCTGGTCTTTGTCGTCGGTTTCAATGATGGGAATGGTAGTGTTTTCCGTAATGATTTTTGCTGCCAGATTAAGTGAAACCGTATCGGTTGCATTGAGGATGGTTCTTTCGGCTTCTACCCAGGCTTCCACCGCCAGTCTTTCTTTACCCGCTATTTGCTGGGCAATGTATTGGGAATATACAATGGTGCCGCTAACAATGGCAATCGCCATCATAAAGAGCATATTGGTAAAGTTGAAGCCCCTTTTAAACATGCTACTAAAATAAGCTTTTGGTTGGGAGCTTGATCAAAAAAGAAACCGCCTCAATTATGAGGCGGCTCTTTCACGATTGCTTGCTAAACTAACTAACTGCATGATTAACTAAATAATCCACCTTTCTTAAGGGTTTTAACGCCCTGACCTATCTTAAATCCGTTATTATAAATTTCAATTTTGTAATCGCCTTCTTTGTAAGCATCTTTTTGCTTCCAGTCAAAACTTACCGGGATGGCTTTGTTCTGCTCATAGTTTACTGATACTTTGCTGGTATAAGGACGGCTGCCTTCTTCTCTTGTATTGAAGTTGGCGCCTTCTGTTATTACTTTTCCATCAGGAGCAGTTACCACTACATAGAATTCTTTGGTACCGGAAGGCGTAATTCTGTTTTCATCAATCACAAAAGAGATTCTGATTAAATCGGCACGCTTTGCTGTGGTGGTTTCTTTTTCCTTGCCTGAACCTTTGATGTTGATGGCATTGATGCCTATTCTGGAAGCATGTAGGGTAGATGCTACATCAACTTTATCTTCCAATTGCTTCTTTTCGTTCTTGGTTGTGTTCAAAGTAGACTCCAGGTTTTGCTTATCGGCAGTCAATTGTGTTTTCTCTGTATTCAATTGTTCGTTGGCATTGGTCAATTGCAGATTTTCACCTTTTAATTTTTCAATTTCAGCAAACAGGCCGTCAATCTTCCCGTTTAATTCTCCAATTAATTGCTTGGCTTCTGCTAATTCCTTTTCAGTTGCATTACGATTCTTTAAAATGGAACTGATATTGCCTTTTAATTTCTGGATATCTGCATTTCTCTCGGCCAAATCTCCCTGTAATTCAAGGTTGTCCTTGGTTAAAGAATCCGCTTTAGCAGAAACATTCATGAACTCCTGCTGGATGGCCAATCTTGCGCTATCTACATTGCTGATCTTGGTTTCCAATCCCTGAATGGTTTCCTTGGTCTGGCTTTTATCATAGAAAATATAGCCCCAGGTTAATACCAATGCGGCAATTAAGATCCCATAAATGGTCTTGCGGTTATCTGGTGCTCCACCATTGTTTACTGTACTCATAGTCTCGATTTTTAAATTTTTGATTGCTTCTTGACCACTATTTTCCAAAACCGTGCCAAAATTGAAAAAGCATTGAAAATTGTGTACAAAAAAGAGATCGGGGGTATGGAAAATCCTCTGGGGTTCAGCATCTTTGCGCCATGTCTGCGGAGAAAATTTTATCGGATTGGAAGAAGAACATCTTTAAGCCAGTGTATTGGCTGGAGGGAGAAGAAGCCTATTTTATTGATGTACTGGTGGATTATGCCGAGAAAAAATTGCTCTCTCCGGCTGAAGCAGAATTTAATCTAAGTATTTTTTACGGGAAAGATGCTGATTGGGCTGAGGTAGTGAATGCCTGCAAGCGCTATCCCATGTTTGGAGATAAGCAGGTCGTTATTCTGAAAGAGGCGCAGCAGATGAAAGACCTGGAAAAACTTATTGGCTATATAGAGCAACCGCTGGCCTCTACCATTTTTGTGGTGAGCCATAAAGAAAAAAAAGTGGATGGGAGGGGAAAACTTGCTGCTGCTTTAAAAAAGACTAAAGCTGAAGTACTTACCACCAAAAAACTATACGATAACCAGCTTCCGGATTGGGCGGGCCAGATGATTAAAAACCATGGACTCACTATTTCGCCCAAGGCATTGGTCATGCTGGTTGACCATATTGGTAACGATTTGAGCAGAATTGAAAATGAAATTGAGAAGCTCATGCTTAATATGGGCACGCGCAAATCCATCGCCGAAGAAGACGTGGAGAATTTTATTGGTGTAAGTAAGGAATTCAATGCTTTTGAATTGCAGGCTGCTGTGGCACAGAAAGACCTGGCCAAATCCATTCGCATCATTCAATATTTTGAATCAAACCCTAAAGCAGGTCCCATCCAATTGATATTGCCTTCTATCTATAATTTCTTTAGTAAGCTATATGTACTCTTGTCTTTACCGGACAAGAATGAAACCGCAGCAGCGGCGGCGCTGGGTGTTTCTCCTTTTTTTGTAAAAGATTATTACGCCGCCGCGCGCAAGTATGATTTTGCCGCAGTGGAAAAAGTGCTTTTACTATTACACGAATACAATTTACGCAGCCTGGGTGTACACAATGGATCCGCCAATGACGCGGGTCTCATGAAGGAATTGGTGGTTAAGATTATGGCATAAAAACTTCCATCGCCTGGTTTCTGTC